>DBQI01000019.1 GCA_002305165.1 Armatimonadetes bacterium UBA1398 | reverse complement strand
CAGTTCCGGGATGCTCAGGTGGCCGCGGCGAGTCCCGAACTCGCGAAGTGCAGCTTCGCGGGGCACAAGGAACGCTCCGGCGAAGCGGTGAGCCAGGCGTTCTGGGTCTTCGGCATCCTCCAGGTCAAGGGCCAGGTGCCCGAGCTCATGCGCCAGGGTGAACCGCTGCCGGTCACCAGGCTTGCCCATCCCGGTCGCAACCACGGGCACCGTCTCGTTCGCCCAGCACGAGAAGCCGTCGAACTTGTCGTCTGCGCCGTCGAGCAGCAGGACCTTGACCCCACGGTCCTCCAGTACCTCGCACAGGTCGTCGATGGGGTCCTGGCCCAGCGACCACGCGGCGCGTAGCTTCTCACTCGCCTCCTCCACCTCGGCGAAGCTCTCCACGTGTACCGGCTTCAGCGCCGGCGGCTTGAAGCGACCTTCCCCGAAGACGCCTTCCACCGTGAGGTAGCGTTCAACCGCGTCGGCGATGCGACTCTCCAGCGAGGTCTGGGCCTTCGCACCGAGCCGGCTGTGCTTCCGGTACTGCGGGGGGGACAGGACGACGCTCACGGGCCGGAAGAAGTACTCGAAGCGGACGTTCAGGGCTTTGGCCAGCCGAAGCAAGACCTCCGACCCTGGGGTGAACCGGTCGTTCTCGTAGTTCGAGATGGCCATGGCGGTGAGAGGTGCCGCGAGTTCGGCCAGGCGGCGCTGGCTCATCCCCGCCGCAAGACGTGCTTGCTTCAGGCGCTCTCCGATGGTGTGCATCTTCTCTCGCCTCCGTGTTTTACATTCTACCCCTCATGGCGCATACTGTAAAACATCCATCTAGTGGGAAGGAGGTGAGGTCTGATGGCTAAGAACGGTAAGCCCGGAGACGGGCATCGCGTGGGGTCAGTGAAGGGGCGCACCCAGGTGCAGAACCCCGTCACTGGGCTCTGGGTCAAGAGGAACACGGCCACCGGTCAGTTCATGGACGACAAGACGACCGGTGGCCCGTTCAAGGGCGTGCGAAAGGAACGGTAGCGCCTGTGGCGGCGGAAGCGTTGGCCCGCTTCCGCCGCGCTCTTGGTTCGTCAAGGCTGGATTGGGACCTGCTGAACTAGCCACGAGAAGCGGAGGGCCGCGTTGGGGAGCTACCCGAGAACCGACTTCACAGCTAACCCCGAGAGGGTTCGCTTGGTCGTGGAGGCCGAGCGGCTCTCAGTAGGCCACCTGTTCAGCCCCGCGTTCGCCACCGAGACCTCCGCGATCGACCCCCTACCCCACCAGCGGATCGCCGTCTACGAGCACATGCTCCCGCAGACGCGGCTCCGCTTTCTGCTCGCAGACGACGCCGGCGCGGGCAAGACCATCATGACCGGGCTCTACATCCGCGAGATGCTCGCGCGCCGCCTTGTCCGGAGAGTCCTGGTGGTGCCGCCCGCAGGTCTGGTCGGCAACTGGGAGCGGGAGATGCGCACCCTGTTCAGCCTCCCGTTTCGCGTCGTGACGGGCGGCGACAGCCGCGCCACGAACCCCTTCGTCGGTCCGGAGAGCAACCTCGCCATCGTCAGCGTGGACACGCTCGCGGCCGACCGCACGTTCGCGCGACTCCAGGAGCCCGAGGTCGCCCCCTACGACCTAGCGGTCTTCGACGAGGCCCACAAGCTCTCCGCATCCCGCGACGCCGACCTGACCGTGAACAAGACCGACCGCTACCGTCTGGCGGAGGCACTTGCCGGCGTAGCCGCGGATGAAGACCGCTGGAAGCTGTCGTGGGGCAGTTCCCACCTGCTGCTGCTGACAGCAACCCCACACATGGGGAAGGACTACCCCTACTACTGCCTCTGGAGGCTCCTGGAGCCCGAGGTGCTCTCCACCTTCGACGCCTTCACTGAGTACCCGATGGACGCGCGGCGACGGCACTTCATCCGCCGGACGAAGGAGGAGATGGTCCGCTACGACGGGACCCCCATCTATCCCCAGCGCGTCTCCGACACGTTCAGCTATGACCTCGCACAGGGGGCTCGCAGCGAGCAGACCCTCTACGACGAGACCACGGACTACATCCGGGAGCACTACAACAAGGCCCGGTTCCTGAACCGCTCGGCCGCGCGCCTCGCGATGAGCGTCTTCCAGCGCCGTCTCGCAAGCTCCACCTATGCCCTCCTGCGTTCGCTGGAGCGTCGTCTCGCCAAGCTCGACGGTTGGATAGAGGGCATCCGTTCCGGGCGTGTGCGTGAGGAGGCTCTCGACCGCCAGGGAGCCTCGAAGAGCCTCTTCGACGACATGACGGCCGACGAAGAGGACGCCCTGGGCGAGCTTGAGGAGAACGAGGCGGCCGAGGACAAGGCCCTTAGCGGCGTATCCGGCCGCACGGTCTACGAGCTGGAGGAGGAACGGCAGCAGGTCGCGCACCTTGTCGCCCTCGCGCAGCACGTGCATGACCAGGGCGGCGAGTCGAAGTTCGAGAAGCTCCGCGAGCTGCTGGAGCACCCCGACTACCGCGACGAGAAGATGCTCCTCTTCACCGAGCATCGGGACACGCTCTCATTCCTCGTCCGGCGGCTGGAGGGCATCGGGTACACCGGGCAAGTCGCGGCCATCCACGGCGCGATGGACTACCGCGAACGCGAGGAACAGATCGAGCGCTTCCGGACGCCGGTAGCCGAGGGCGGAGCGAAGTACCTGGTCGCCACCGACGCCGCCGGCGAGGGCGTGAACCTCCAGTTCTGCTGGCTCATGGTCAACTACGACATCCCGTGGAACCCCGCCCGACTGGAGCAGCGGATGGGCCGGATCCACCGGTACCTCCAGGCCCACGATCCCGTCATCATCGCAAACCTCGTGGCCGGCAAGACCCGGGAGGGTCGGGTTCTGCGTGCCCTACTCCAGAAGCTGGAGCGGATGCGCAAGGAGCTGGGCTCGGACAAAGTCTTCGATGTCATCGGCTACCTCTTCGAGGGGCGCTCGCTTACCGACTACATGGAGCAGGCTCTGACCGACGACGACGTTGCCGACCGCGTTGAGGGGACTCTCACCGACGAGCAGATGGTCGCGCTCCGAGAGCGCGAGCGGAAGCTCTTCGGCGAGGGCGGGGATGTGAAGCGGGAGCTGCCCCGGCTCTGTTCCACCGTCGAGCGGGAGGCCTACCTGCGCTTGTTGCCTGGCTACGTCCGGCGGTTCGTGGGCTCTGCAGCTCCAGCGCTGGACATCGCGGTCGAAGGACCGCTCGATGGCGTCTTCGCTTTCGCCAACACAAAGCCCGGAGCTCTCGACCCACTCCTGCCCGTACTGGAGCGGTACCCGGAACGGAGGAGGGCGCGCCTGACGTGTGCCCGGCCCTCCCCTGCCGATGATGCCGTGTGGCTCCACCCGGGTGAGCCCGTCTTCGAGCGGCTTCGCGCGATGGCGTGCGCCAGTTTCGGCGACGACGCCTTGCGCGGCTCAGTGTTCGTGGACCCCGCTGCCCTCCGGCCTTACATGCTCCACTTCGGGCTGGTCTCGGCCGTGCGTGGGGCGGACCCCGGGCTCCGGGACTTTCGCGAGGCGGAGGTGCTGGAGTACCGCCTCGTCGCGGTGGCGCAGGGCGAGTCCGGTTCGTTGTGGCAAGCGCCGGCCGAGGGCCTCATGCTCCTGCGCCCCGGAGACGGTGTTCCCACGGCGTGTTACGGCTTCGCCAATGCCGTGGATCGCCTGCAGGAGGAAGCGCGCGGCTACGCCCTCGGGCGTGTGGCCACGCCCCTTGCCGAGGCTCGCCGCCAGTCACTCGTGGCGGACCTGCCCGAGCGTCTCGACTTCCTTCGGAAGGGCTACGACTTCCAGGAGGCCGAGCTGGCGGAGCGGCGCTCGAAGCTCAGGCAGAAGGCGCAGGCCGGCAACGCGCGGGCTGTGGCGGACCTGAACGCCATCAAGGAACGCCAGCGCGTGCTGGAGTACCACCGCGACCAGGCGCTTGCGATGCTCGAACGCGAGCCTGACCTGATAGCCGCGGGCGAGGCCGTCTTCATCGCCCATGCTCTGGTCGTGCCATCCTCCGATCCCGAGGACCTGCGCAAGCAGGACGAGGAGGTCGAGCGCATCGCGATGCAGGTCGTAAGGGCGTGGGAAGAGGCCGCGGGGGCCACGGTCTTCGATGTCTCCACTCCCCCAGGCGCTCGGGCCGCTGGGCTGACCGACTGGCCGGGCTTCGACCTCCTGTCGCGTCGTCCGGACGGTGAGGAGCGCGCCATAGAGGTCAAGGGTCGCGCCGGTGTCGGCGACGTGGAGCTATCGGAGAACGAGTGGGTGCGCGCCGACAACCTGCGCGCAAAGTACTGGCTGTACGTGGTCTACGACTGCGCGAGTGACGCCCCGCGCCTGGAGCGGGTGCAGGACCCGTTCGGGAAGGGCATCGGGCGAGCCAAGGGCGGCGTGGTCATCGAGCCGGACTCGGTTGCCACGTCGCGTGAGACGGGTGAGTGACATGCTCAGGGTGCACTTTCTTAATGTGGGGGACGGCGACTGCACCGTTATCGAGCACCCTAGCGGCCGTCTCACGATGGTGGACATCAACAACGGGGCAACTGTCGACTGCGCCACCACCGTTGAGCTCCTCCAGGCCTATGGGCTCACGGTCGAGAGCTTCGTGCAAGAGCTCAAGTCAGGCAAGACCTGGCTTGAGCCCCTGGCGCAGCGGGGTTACTCCATCGAGCTGGCCAACCCGCTGGCGTTTCTCCGTTCTCGGTATCCTGGTTGCTCTCTATTCCGGTACATCCAGTCACACCCCCATCTCGACCACATGCGTGGGCTGAAGGAACTCACCGGGAGCGGCGTCGCTCTCCTGAACTTCTGGGACACCGACCATGCCTATGAGCCGGATCTACAGAACGACTCCGACACGGCCACCTGGGAGGAGTACCAGCGCCTCCGCAAGAGCAGCGACGATCCCAGAGTTCTACGGAAGACCCGCGGGGCAGAGGGACCCTACTGGAACCAAGAAGAGGACGGCAGGCCGGGCGGCGACGGAATCGACATCCTAGCTCCCACCGCAGAGCTGGCCGCTGCCGCCGACGCTGGTGGGAATCCCAACAACCACAGCTACGTGCTCCGGATCTCCTACGCTGGCAAGAGCATCGTCCTAGGAGGAGACGCTGAGAGCGCGGTGTGGGAGGACGTCTACGGCGTCTACGACTGGCGACTCAAGTGCGACATCCTGAAGGCGAGCCACCACGGCCGGGATTCAGGGTACCACCAGCCATCGGTGAAAGCCATGTCACCGACCTACACCGTCGTTTCTGTCGGCAAGAAGCCCGAGACCGACGCCAGCAATAAGTACCGCCAGTACAGCGAGAACGTGTGGTCTACCCGCTGGAAGGGCACCATCTCCTTCACGATCTCGGGAACATACGGGATCCAGGTCGAGTGCGAATACGACAGGTGATGCTGATGAAGGACCTACGCTTCTACGAGTTTACCGGCGTCCTGGCTCCTGGAGCAGTCCTGCTATTCGGGCTTATGCTCCTCTTCAAGGGCGTTCGACAAGCCCTCTCGGGCGACGGGATGGAGCTCGGCGAGTTGGGTCTGTTCCTGGTGCTCGCCTACGTCGCTGGCCAGTTGCTCCAAGGACTTGGCAATCTGTTGGAGCAGGTCTACTGGGGACGTTGGGGAGGGATGCCCACCGAGTGGGTGCAGGAGAACAAGGCCCTGCGTTGCCGGAAGCAGCTCTTGTCATCACAGCAGCATGATCTACTCGGTGCAAAGGTCGTCGACCACTTGGGTCTCCAGCCCGAGTCGTCCCTCGCGGCGTACGTCCCTTGGGAGCGAATCGTGAGGCAGGTATCGGCGGCGGTAGAGCAGGGCGCGGCCGGCGAGAAGGTCCAGGTCTTCAACGGTCACTATGGTCTTCACCGGGGGATCGCCACCGCATTCATCGCCCTCTTGGTGTTCGCTCTCGCGAGTGGCCACACCGATTGGCGCATTCTAGTCGGATTGGCTCTCGGCACGCTGATCGCTGGGTACCGAATGCACCGCTTCGCTGTCCACTACGCCAAGCGGCTCTTCGTGGAGTTCCTCCAGCTGCCACAACCAAGCGGCGAGGAGGAAGCTCAGTGAGCGCACGCTTCTACCTGTTCAACGTGGGCCATGGCCAGTGCGCTGCTTTGAGGCTCTCGACTGGTGAGTGGTGGGTCTTTGACATGGGCTGCTCTCCGGGGCTATCGCCCACGCGGCTCATGGCGCACATGGAGGCAAGCGGGGACTTCAGCCCGCCAGACGACTTCAGCAACCGGTGGCCCCGCGGACTCTCCCTCGGCGATCATCTGCGGATCACCAAGTGCGTGGTTAGCCACTGGCACGGCGACCATCTTCTGGACTGGCACCGTATGCATCGCCACTGTGACTGTGCGGTGGAGACCGTCGATTGGGACGACGACTACGTCGATGATGCCCTAGACTCCGTGGAGGACAGTCGTCGCCTGGAGGTTCTTGGGGCTTTGCAGGGCCTAGTGGATCACAACGCCGTTCAGAGCCGCAGAGGAGTCAGGCTACGTGTTCGCCCCCCGGACGTCAGCGTGACCACCATGCGATCTTCTCCGGCCAGGGCGCGCATCTTGGGTGGGAGCAGTAACAGCAGGACCAACAATGCTGGCGTGGTCGCCCGAGTAGACTGCTGCGGAACATCGATCTTGCTCCCCGGCGACATCGAGTCGAACGCCTGGGACCACCTGCTGGGCCGATCACAACGTCGCGAAGAGTGGGCCCACTTGGTCGGGGATGTCGACATCCTTGTGGCACCGCACCATGGGCACAAGTCTTCCTTCTCCTCGGTCCTCATGGAGGCCGCCAGACCCTCCGTGGTCCTCGCGTCGATTCGAGCACGCGATGAGCATCGGGCAAGCCAGTACTCCAAGTCAGAACACGTAAAGAGCCTCCGTATAGACAACGGTCCCGGCAGGCTCGACCACACCGTCGTGAAGTGCGTCACCACCCGACGCTCGGGCCACATCGGCATCCAGCTCTTGCGTGACGGCGCTGGAAGCCCGCGCCGAGTTTGGTCCACATCGAAGGAGACATTCTAGGATGGCCGACACCCCCCGCCTCATCGAGGTCGCGTTCCCGCTGAAGCAGGCCTCGCTTGACTCCGTACATGAGAAGAACGTTCGGCATGGGCACATCTCGACGCTGCACATCTGGCCGGCGAGGCGGCCGCTCGCGGCGTGTCGGGCAGCGCTGATCGCCACGCTGCTTCCCGACCCGGGCGATGACGAGGAGCGGAAGAAGCTCCTGGAGCGCATCGGCGGGCGCATCGTTCAGCGGACGAAGCGGAAGAACGGCCAGGACGTCATCGTCGAGGAGACCGAGGGCGGGGTGCTGCACTGGGGGCAGGAGTCGAGCCCTGACATGGACTGGTTCCGGGAGGAGATCCGCAAGGTCTACGGAGACAGAGCTCCGAAGGTCCTCGACCCCTTCGCCGGCGGCGGGGCCATCCCCCTGGAGGCGATGCGACTCGGGTGTGAGGCCACCGCGATCGACATCAACCCCGTGGCCTGGTTCATCCTGAAGTGCACGCTGGAGTATCCCCAGAAGCTCGCGGGGCAGACGCGCCCCCTGCCGCAGTTCGCTGTCGAGTCGCCCGAGTTCATGGCCGAGTTCAACAAGAAGGCCCTGGGCCTCACAGGCAAGCGCGTCCAGAAGGCTGCCCAGCAGACTCTGACGGGCCTAGAACCGCCGGAGGCTGATCTCGCGTGGCATGTGCGAGCATGGGGTCACTGGGTGTTGGAGCGGGCGAAGAAGGACCTGGAGCGCTTCTATCCCACCATTGATGGCAAGCCCACCGTCGCCTACCTCTGGGCGCGGACGGTGACCTGCAAAGCGTGCCGGGCGACCATCCCCCTGCTCAAGACCCGCTGGCTCTGCAAGAAGCCCGGGAAGCGCGTGCGGCTCACGATGGAGCCCAACGAGGACAAGACGGGCGTCGTGTTCGGTATCGAACAGGACGTGCCCGTGATCGGTGGGAACAACGCCCAGAGACGCGCGCAGGACAAGGAGCTGGGCAAGGGCACGATGTCCCGCTCGGGTGCGGCGTGCCCCTGCTGCGGCCTGCCGGCGGCCATGACCATGGAGGACCTCCGCGCCGAGGGGAAGGCGAAGCGTCTCGGCACCACGATGACGGCCGTCGTCGTGGAGGGGGCGAAGGGCAAGGACTACCGTCTCCCCCACCCTGACGAGTTGGCTGCGGCCGCGGAGGCCGAGGGGGAGATAGACAACGTCTTCGCGGCCGTGCCGTTCGGCGTTCCCGAGGAACCCATGCCGTCGGAAGACGCGCTGGGCATGCGGGTCCCCAAGTACGGCTTCACCCGGTGGCGCGACCTCTTCACGCCGCGCCAGCTCGTGGCGCTCGGCACGTTCGTGAAGCACACCCGCGCGGCGCGGGATGCGATGCAGGCCGAGGGGTACCCGGAGGAGTGGGTGGAGGCAGTCGCGAGCTTCCTCGCGAGCTGCGCGGATCGTCTCGCTGACTACAACAGCAGTATCTGTAACTGGCACCTACGCGAGTACATCGTGGACACGTTCCAGCGATATGCCCTCCCGATGAAGTGGGACTTCGCCGAGATACCTCTCACAAGCGAGGCAACTGGCGGCTTCTCTGGTGCGGTCGATTGGGTTGCCAGGGCAGCAGGCCACTTCGCCCAGGCCGAGCGGTTCGTACCCGCTTCTTCCGTGCAGCGAGGTTCAGCAAGCCGCTCTGTCATCGCTGGAGCTGCGACCAGCGACATCATCCTCACAGACCCCCCCTACTATGACGCTATCCCGTACTCCGACGCGATGGACTTCTTCTACGTCTGGCTACGGCGGACGCTTCAGGGGCTGTCACCGCAGACAGACGAAGCTTTCGGGGATCCGTTGGCCCCCAAGTGGGACGCTGAGGCACAGGACGGCGAGCTTGTCGACGACGCCAGCCGGTTCGGTGGCGACGCCCCCGCTTCGAAGCTGGCCTACGAGGACGGCATGGCGCGGGCGTTTGTGCGGTGTCACGAGGGGCTCGGCCCGGACGGCAGACTCGTCATCGTCTTCGCGAACAAGCAGCCGGACGCGTGGGAGACGCTCGTCTCGGCCATCATCCGAGCCGGCTTCGTCGTCACCGCAAGCTGGCCCATCGAGACCGAGATGCCAAACCGGACGCGAGGGCTCTCGTCGGCGGCACTAGCCTCCTCCGTATGGCTCGTGTGCAAGAAGCGGCCGGATACCGCCCGCGCCGGCTGGGACAATCAGGTGCTCAGCGAGATGCGCGAGCGGATCGGGGAGCGCCTGCACTACTTCTGGGATACGGGGATTCGTGGCCCGGACTTCGTGTGGTCGGCCACTGGACCGGCGATGGAGGCCTACAGCAAGCACCCCATCGTGAAGAAGGCCGACGAACCCGGCGAGGTCCTGTCGGTTTCGGAGTTCCTCGGCCACGTACGCCGCATCGTGGTGGACTTCGTGGTCGGCCGCGTCCTCTCCGAGATGGGTGCGGGCGAGGCCCAGAGTGAACTGGACGAGGTCACCACTTACTACCTCCTCCACCGCCACGACTACGGCATGGGCGAGGCTCCCGCCGGCGCGGTCATCCTCTACGCCCTCTCGTGCGGGCTGTCGGACTCCGACCTGGCTGACAAGCTCGACCTCCTGAAGCGCTCGGGCAAGGAGGCCGCCGCCACTGACGAGGACGCCGAAGACAACTCCGAGGACGAGGAAGCAGAGGGTGACGAGGAATCCGCCGAGGCGGCCGGCTCGGGTGGCAGCACAGCGAAGCTGAAGACCTGGAAGCAGCGCACACGGAAGACGATGGGCTACGAGGCCCCCGGCGGCCGGCCGGTTCCTCTCATCGACCAGGCGCATCGGCTCATGCACCTCTGGCGGGAGGGGGACGTGGTGAAGGTGGACGAGTACATCGACCGCCGCGGCCTCCGCGAGAGCGGCATCTTCCACCAGGTCCTCCAGGCCCTCATCGAGCTGGCCCCCACCGGCGACGAAGAGCGCTCGCTGCTGGAGAGCATCAGCAACCACCTCGGCGGCCGGCCGCTGGCGCGAAGGGACCAGACCATGCTCGACCTTGACTGAGCGCAGGTCGCGGACGATATTCGTCGTATAAGCGTGTAAGCGTGTTTCCGTAAAAGGAGATTCCCGGATGGCAGCTACACCGTGGGTACCGTGGCACAAAGCGCTCGCGCTCAGGGACGACCTTCGGACGGGCGAGCTCTCGCTGGCCGTGTTCGCCGCCGACCTCTACGACGTGGTCATGGGCAAGGCCAGGAGGGTCTACCAGGACCCGGCCGAGTTCTTCGCCCTCACCTACCCCACGTACAACCTGCGGGAGCTGGCCAAGGATGTCTGCCTGCGGCTCGCGGGCAAGACGGACCGCGCCATCCGTCAGCTAGAGCTGACCTATGGGGGCGGCAAGACGCACTCGCTCATCACGCTGTACCACCTCGTGAGCGACCCGACGCACCTGCCCCGCATCCCGGCAGTGGACGAGTTCGTGCAGCACATCGGGGCGGAGCCGCCCCGAGCGCGGGTTGCCGTGCTCGCCTTCGACAAGCTCGACGTGGAGAAGGGCATGGAGGTCTGCTCGCCCTCGGGTGAGCGCCGATGGCTCCGGACGCCGTGGGGCGTGCTCGCGTACCAGCTTGCCGGCGACGACGGCCTGAAGGCGCTCCACGCGGAGGACCAGGCCGAAGAGCGCGAGTCCGCGCCTGCCGAGAACCTGCTCGAAGCACTGCTCGCCTTGCCTGGGCTGGAGGGCCTCTCGACTCTGGTGCTGCTGGACGAAGTGCTGATGTACGCCAGGGAGAAGGTTGGCCTCGACCCCGCCTGGCGCGGCCGTCTCCAGAACTTCTTCCAGTACCTCACCCAGGCTGCCACCAAGGTGGACCGGTGCGCCGTCGTCGCCTCGCTTCTCGCGACGGACCCGAGCAAGAGCGACGAACTCGGCCGCGAGCTGACGCGCGAGATGTACGCGACGTTCCGGCGTGAGCGGGAGGAAGGCGTGCAGCCCGTCCTCCAGGAGGACGTGGCGGAGGTCCTCCGACGCCGCTTCTTCGCACCGGAGAGCCTGCAGGACAGGGAGTCCTTCAAGAAGCACGCTGTCGCCGCGCTTCAGGGCATCGCCGCGCTCGATGAGGACACCCGCAAGGCTGGAGCCAGCGCCGAGGACCGGTACGTCCGAAGCTACCCCTTCCACCCCGACCTCACGGACGTGTTCTACAGCAAGTGGACCAGCCTAGAGGGCTTCCAGCGCACCCGAGGCATCCTCCGGACCTTCGCGCTTGCCCTACGTGCGGCCGAGACGTGGGACGACTGCCCGCTGATCGCCGCGAACGTGTTCCTGCCGGAGCCCGGACAGGCCGGGGTCTCCGAGGCCGCGCGAGAGCTGACTACCGTCGCGGGGACCGAGGAGACCGAGGGCAAGAAGCAGGAGTGGACTGCCATCCTCGAAGGGGAGCTGGGGCGGGCCCGCGAGGTGCAGGCGGAGTTCCCGTCTCTCGCCCATCGCGAGCTGGAGCAGGCGGTCTTCGCCGTCTTCCTCCACTCGCAGCCCATCGGCCAGAAGGCGCAGACCCGCGAGCTGAGCCTGCTCCTCGGACACACCCGTCCGGACCGCATCGAGCTGGAGAAGGCTCTCGTCCAGTGGGCTGGGCTCTCGTGGTGGCTCGACGACGAGCCCATCAGCGAGGCAGCCAAGGACGGTCGCGGGATGCCCAAGTGGTGGCGGCTTGGCACCAAGCCCAACCTGCGGCAGATGCACCACGACGCCTGTCTGCGGGTGGGCAGCCTGGTCGAGGGCCGCTTGCTTGACGAGATAGGGAAGGCGAAGCGCCTGACGGAGGGCGCGTCAGCGGCCGGGGCAAAGGTCCACAGCCTCCCCGAGAAGCCGCGCGACGTTGGGGACGAGGGCGAGTTCCACTACGTGCTCCTGGGGCCGTCTGCCGCAGCGGAGTCGGGCAAGCCAAGCGCGGAAGCCCGCCGGTTCATCGAGGAGACGACAGGTCTCGACCGGCCGCGCGTCTATCGGAACGCCGTCGTGCTCGCGGTTCCTTCGCGGGACGGGCTCGAAGCGGCCCGGGCGCGGGTGAAGGACCACCTCGGCTGGCTTGAGGTCGAGAACCAGCTCAAGCAGCAGGACCTTGACCCCGTGCGCGCCGAGCAGCTTCGCCAGAGGGTGAAGGAGTCGGAGAAGGCCATCCGAGACACCATCGAGCAGGCCTACTGCATCGTGGTGACCGTCTCCGAAGCGAATGAGGTCCAGGCGTTCCGCCTCCAGGGCGGCGATGGGGCCCTGTTCTCGCGCATCAAGGCGGACCCTCGGTCGCGCATCCGCGACACCGCCGTGAGCGCCGATGCCCTGCTTCCTGGTGGACCATACGACCTGTGGGCGGAGGGCGACCAGTCGCGACGCGTTCGCGACCTGACCGGCATGTTCGCCCAGGTTCCCCGGCTGCCCAAGATGCTCGGGCAGCGGGAGATCCTGGAGACCCTCCTCTCCGGCGTCAGGGACGGGGCGTTCGTGTTGCGCCTTCCCCGACCGGACGGTACCGCGCGGACCTACTGGCGGGAGGTGCCGGAGCCTGAGCTTCAGCGCGACCCCGGTCTTGAGCTTGTCCTGCCCGAGGCGGCCGAGCTTACCGACCTTCCGACTCCCCTACTCTCCCCTGGCCTGCTGCCCGGCGTCTGGCTCGGCACCGAGACGACGTTCGGGAAGCTTCGTGAGTACTTCGCCGGAGGCCATACCGTGCCCGACGCCTACGGTGAGCCGGTCGCGGTTCCTCGCGCGGCGCAGGAGGTCGTCGAGGCATCCGTCTGTGCCGCCGTTCGCGCAGGCAAGCTGTGGCTCACTGTCGGTCCGACAAGCCTCTGCGGCGAGGACGTGCCGGCCGGGGTCCTGACGGACGACGCGGCGCTCCGAACCCCGCCCAGGGCCATACCCGCGAACGACGTGCTTCCTGCCAGCATTCCGACAGCCTGGGCCGAAGGCGCGTCCACAGCTGAGGCCATCCTCGATTCGCTCTCCGCGAAGGTCGAGGAACGTCTTCCCTGGCGCACGGTGCGGGACGCGATCGACGGGGCTCTGCGGGCCGGGATCGTGCAGCATGTCGCTGATTCCAGCGCTTGGCCATGCGACCTCGCTGAGGCGAGCCGTGTCTGCCTCAGGCTGCCTGCGCAGACCCCCACGCCGCCGCCTGCTCCTCCCACGCCACCGAAGGGCACCAGAACAGCACATGCGCAGCTCAAGTCGGGACAGATACAGGACCTCGCCGACCGCGTGTCCGACATCACGAAGGCCGCTGCCGGCATGGACATTCGCTTCACCGTGACCGTCGAGCTCGGCGGCGACAGCGCCTCCGCGCCCGATGCCGTCGAGCGGCTACAGGCGCTCCTTCAGGGGGTCAGCGAGGAGTTCCGGCTGGAGTAGCGCGCGCGACTTGGCGTGTTGACAGCGCGGCGTTGCTGGTCTATGCTGAAATCTGTAGATACGCTTCGTCGTAAAAGTGCTTTTCAGGGAATACGGCATGATCATCGCATTGCTCAACCAGAAGGGCGGCGTCGGCAAGACCACGCTCGCCATACACATCGCCGCAGGACTGGCCGGTCGAGGGCATCGGGTTCTGCTCGTGGACGCCGACCAGCAGGGGAGTGCCCTCGACTGGGCTGCCAGCCGCCAGGGAGACCCCCTCTTTCCTGTTGTGGGGATGCCCAAGCCTACCCTGCACAGAGACCTACCGGGTCTTTCCGGGGACTATGCCTACGTGGTCATCGACGGCCCCCCGAGGGTCTACGACGTGACGCGTTCCGCCATCATGGCAAGCGACGTGGTCCTTGTACCCGTGCAGCCATCCCCCTACGATGTCTGGGGCGTCAAGGAGGTTGTGGACCTCCTCTCGGAAGCGGCCGCGTTCAAGCCCTCTCTCGTCTCCGCTTTTGCGATCAATCGCAAAATCGTAAAGACGGCGATCGGTAGGGATGTCACCGAAGCCCTTTCCGAGCATCCCCTGCCCGTTCTCCACTCACACATCTGCCAGCGAGTTGCGTTCGCCGAGAGCGCCGCGCAGGGACAGACTGTGCTGGAGATGGAGCCCGACAGCCTGGCCAGCAGGGAGATACAGTCCCTCGTAGACGAGCTTCTGGAGTTGCAGCCATGACGAAGAAGGTCACATTCCCGGCCAAGCCCGCCAGCCAGCGCCCCTCTTCCGCCGACGAATGGGTCGGTGCCGGTGCGCAGGCCAGCACGGAGGCAGCACCAGAGGAACGAGATGCTGTGCCCCTCAAGCGCCTCACCATCGACGTGCCAGCGCCCCTCCATGCCCTCATCAAGAGCAAGTGCGCGCTCCGCGGCACCAAGATGGCTGACGAGATTCGGGCGCTCCTTGAGCAGCACTTCGGTGACGAGACGGCGAGCTGACCGTCGTGCCTCCGCTCAGGGTGAGCTTCCTGCAGGTTTTGGCGCTTGAACCTAGCTAGACACCTCGACGGGCTCCTTGTAGAATCTGCCAAGTTGGATTCTTAAGGAGCGCCCCATGCCGAAGCTCTACCCAGCCGAGACCCGCGAGCAGGCCCTTCAGTGGCTAACGCTTGGAGAGACCGTCTCGGCGACGGCGCTGCTGGTAGGAGCCCATCGCCGGACCGTGGAGCGGTGGCGCAACGAAGCCATCGAGTCCCTCCCTGAGCCGGGCACCATCGAGGCTGAACTCAAGAAGCAGTGCCTCTTCCGCCAGGCGCTGGCTGCTCGGCGTACCATCGCCCTGACAGAGGCCGACGAGGCCCGGCAGCAGCGCGTGACCGTTGCTCAGAGACGCCTTCGAGCCGAGGCTGAGGCGACGCTCGACGCTATCGCGCCCGAGATTGCCCGGCTCACGGGTGGCCAAGGGTTCGCGCTCCCCAAAGCCAGCCCGCGTGCACTGCTTGTGAGAAGACCCCCAGCCCCAACGGTGACGCCACGCCGCAAGCGCGGCCGTGCCGTGCAGGGCGTGTCCGCTACGACATGAGCGGGGCAGTGAAGCTTCGCTGTAGGAGGAGTGTAGTCTCGGGGCCCTCGTAGGCGAGGGCTACACAGAAAAGCAGAGAGCCGCCCTAAACCTTTGGCGAGGATGGCGGCGGCTCATCATACCCGGCGGGGCATGTGAGCCCCTGTGCTTTGTCTTGCTTATGGTAGCAAGGCAAGTGTGTGGCGTCAATGCCCCTCAGCCGGTGGAGGGGTATCGCTTTGTCCCTGGCAGCCGAGTTCCACAGCACCGGCCCACCGTCCCCAGGTGGACCACTCGTTCCCCTTCGCGCCGCGCGCGTCTCGCGGCGATCGCCGTGCCCAGTATGCGGTCAAGGGGACTGGTGTCTCTCGTTTCCCGAGCGCGTCCTGTGCATGCGCGTGGAGTCATCGTCGCCTGGACGGTCAGGTGGCTGGTGGCACGGTGTGGGGGAGGGGAGGCTTCGGCGCGAAGAGCCCATCGCGCTGCCTGACAGCCGCGAACAGCAGCTCGCGCCACCCGAGCCCCTTCATCGCGGCCTATCGGCCCTGCTCGCGCACTCCACCCTCCAACTCTCCCAACGCCATCGGGAGGCCCTGGTTCAACGCGGACTCGCCGCGGCCGCGATCGCCGACGGCGGCTACGCCACGTTGCCTCGGGGCCATCGTGCAGAAGCAGCTCGCGATCTGGCTCTCCGCTCCGACGCACGAGGCATTCCTGGTCTGTACGTGAACTCGAACCGCCATGGTGACTACCGCGCTGTGGCCGGCGCGCCAGGGCTGGTCATCCCTGTGCGCGATGAGCAGGCTCGCATCCGCGGCGCGCAGATCCGCTGTGACGAGGCGGGAAGTGGCGGCAAGTACCGCTGGCTGTCATCCGGAGGGAAGCGAGGCGGCACGGGCAGCGGCTCTCCGCTCCACTGGACGCTCGCCGGCGACCGCAGCGGCGGACTGTGGATCACGGAGGGGGCCCTGAAGGCCGATGTGGCGGCGCACCTCTCCGGCCACCGCTTCCTCGCTGTAGCCGGCGTCCACTCGGGGCAGGGGAGGCGAGTCGTCGACGAACTCCAGGCAGTCGGCTGGTCGGATGAGCTACGGCTCGTCCTCGCCTTCGACGCGGACTTCGCCTCGAACCCCCATGTCCGGAAGGCTCTAGTCTCCATCGGGCACCGCCTCACGGAAGCGGGCTACACGGTCGAGGTGGCGACGTGGGACCCCGCGCTCGGTAAGGGCGTCGACGACGCCCTCCTCGCTGGCGCTACGGTGCATCGCACCCCGTTCGCGCGCTTCTCCGGCGAGCCGGAACCGCGCATCCGCAGAACCACAGAAACACGGAAAGACACAAACACAGAAACACGCTCCGAAGCAACGAGCGAAGCAGGGCTCGTCGGCTCCGCTGCGGTGATCGCCGACCTCACCTCCACGCTCCTCAACACCACTCCCCACGCAGCCCACATCCTCGAAGCGGGGCTCGGTGTCGGCAAGACCTCCACCGTCGCCGACACCCTCGCCAGGAGGCTTCGCTTCGGCCCTTGGCCAAGCGTGAACCGGCAGGGCCACAAGATGCCCGTGCGTGTGGCTTTTCTGGTGGATACCACGGCCAAGGCGGAGGAGATCGCGCTCGCCTTCGCTCACGCGGAGCCTGGCGACGCCGTTCTGCTGCGGGGTCGTGACGCAGAGAACTGCAGGGACTTCGCTCGGGTCCGACTGCTCGGTGAGCGTCGTCACAGCCCTGAGCAGGACCTATGCTCGTCCTGCCCGTTCGCGGCCGAGTGCGCGTATCTGGCTCAGCGTGATGCCGCTCGCGAAGCACGGGTGGTGATCGCGACGAAGCCGGCGCTCCTCACGAACGGCCGCGACCTCTCGTCCTTCGACCTGGTGGTCTCGGACGAGGACGTTCTGCCGAGCCTCTACGAGGTGCTGGAGTTGACCGCCTCGACATGCTCGGCGTGGCTCTCGGCGATGGGTGGGGTGGGGGAGTGCTCGGGCGACCATCCCGACCTCGTTCGCGTCCTCCGGACGGCGCTCACCAGCTCGGGGGCAGCAGCAGCACGCGGCCGCGCGCGCGCGTTGCCGCTCCTCACCGCCGCGGCTCGCTCGCTCGGGCTGGACCTCTGCTCCATCGTCGGCAGACTCATGCGGGCTCGGAGGCCCAAGGGAGGCCGCTACGAGTTCGAGAGTCCGTGGAGTCTCGACAGCCAGGGACGAACCCAGCTTCGGGCCGAGGTCCCCGTTCGCGCTCTGCGCGACCTCATCGAGCTGATCGCCGACGAGATCGACGGGAAGGACCGCGAAGACACCCGACTCTGGCTTGAGTCGGGCGAGGGTGGGGCGCGGCTCCTCGCCTACCGGCCGAACAGCGACCTCATAGAGACGCTCCGCTCTCGGTGCGTCCTCGTCCTGGATGCGACGCCGGACTTCGCTACGCTTGTCCGCGTATTCCCAGGCCTTGTCCGCCACTCCATAGAGGTGCCGGAACAGCTCCACGTGACTCAGTTCACCAACGCTCTGCGGCAGTCGGACGGAGCGCGCCTCGCGGTGCGAGAGCGCGTCTTGTCCGAGACGACCGGCACGGTGGCCGTGCTGACTCGGAAGCACATCGCGGAGGCCGACGAGACAGAGCAGGCAGAGCGCCTGCAGGTAGGCTGGTGGGGTAGACACCACCGGGCGGTGAACGACTTCCAGGGGGCGGAGGCGGTCATCGTCGAGGACCGTTTCAGCCCGCCTGTTGACGAGGCCCGCGCCTATGTCGAGATGTGGCGGTTCGGCCGTCCTCCGGACGGCGACCCGGCCACTTACGTCCCCTACGCCGGCACCGAGTTCGAGGGCCGCAAGCCCGGGGCGGGCGAGGAGACGGATCCGGACGTAGCGGCTTGGGTCTCATGGCGCTGGGGAGCGGACGTTCGGCAGGCGATCGGCAGAGCGCGGGCGTGTCGGCAGGACCGTCCGGTTCGGGTCATCATCGAGAGCAGGGACCCCGTTCCCGGACTCCAAGTCGACCGCCTTCTGTCGGCGCAGGAGTTCCTCGGGTGGTTGCCCTCGGAGAAGCGTCACGACGCGCTGGTGGCCCGCAACGTCGCGCTGCGCCAGGAGGCGGCCGAGCGCATCGCTCGGGCCATCGCCGAGTTCGAGTCGGAGCACGACCGGCTTCCTTCGCAGCGCGAGCTGTGTGAGGCGGCTCGGTGCTCGACTCACCGTGCTGGTCCGGCACTTGCGGAGCATCGGCGCCGGACGCAAGCACAGGAGGTAGCCGTCAGTTCATCCGAGGGTGATGCTGACGGACTGCATAAGGATTCCTTGGGACCGTCCGCCGGCATCGGCGCCGGCATGAACGCCGGGGAGCCCGCCATCGCCGCTCTGGATGAGCGTCTCGCGGCTCCGGCGTTCGGAGCCCACTCCACGGAGGACCCTGAAGCGATAGAGCAGGTCGGAGCGTGCTCAGAGCGGCCTGAACGGCCGCTCCGAGCACGCCCTCGGAGCCGTCGGGAACGGCATCCTCGGGAGAGGGTAGGGGAGTGCGCTGGGGACCGCCGGGGGAAGTCTGTTTGGGTCTTGCGATCGGGTGGCGAGGTGTGCGATGTTCGGGGTGTGGGCCATCCATCGGGCGGGGGACCGGGCTGCTTGCCGGCCGCAAGAACTCGAATCCTTCGCCCCCATTTCGGCATCGCAAGTGGAGTGATGAGCCCCCGAACTTCGGAGCTTGAAGCGTATGGCCCGCAGCCTCATTCCGAACAGCACCCAGATCCCCGATGTGATCCTCGATCGCTGGATGTCGCAGCTCACCGGAGCGGAGCTGAAGGTGCTGCTGTACGTGGCTCGCCGGACGTACGGGTTCGGGAAGAGCAGCGACCGGATCAGCCTGCAGCAGATCGCGCGGGGCATCCGCCGCCGGGACGGGAGCGTACTCGACCTGGGCACGGGGCTGTCGGTGTCGAGCATCGCGCGAGCGGCGAAGGGCCTGGAGGAGCGCGGCCTGCTGGTTCGTCGGCAGAACCGCGACGAGGGGACGGGGGAGCACGACCAGACGAGCTACAGCCTGAACCTGGATTGCGAGCCCCCATCGGAGGAGACTCGAACACCGTCTCAGCGCCTGACGTGTGTGCCGGCCGCGGTGGGGGAGGGGGTACTCCCAGAATCGAAGGACGTCCTCCCATGGCGGGAGGGGGGTCCTCCGACTGTAGGAGTAGGGGTACTCCCAGAATCGGAGACACAAGAGACAGATCAAGAGACAGACCAAGAAACAGCAGCACAGGCTGCTGCTGGCCCTTCTTCGGAACTCGTGTCGGCGCTTCTTGCGCACGACATGAACCGGGACGACGCGGTTCGTCTGGCGCGGCTGAAGCCGGAAGAGTGCGCTCGGCAGCTCGCGTATCTGCCCTTCAAGCTGGCGGAGCTGCGTGGGAGTCCGGGCGCATGGCTTCGGTGCGCCATCGAAGGCGGCTATGGTCCTCCGGTTGGCTACCGCCGGGCACAAGAGGCGTCAGAGCAGCGTGAGCGCGCGGCGCAGGAGAGAGCAGCCCAGCACGCCCGCGCGGTCCATGAGCGCATGCACCGGGCGGCGTATCTGACGTACGTGAGCGAGACGGTCACGCTGTTGCGTGAGAGCCATCCCGATGTGTGGCGGGTGTTCGAGGAGACCGAGACTCGGGCTCGTGCGGCGTGTGAGTCAGCGCCGATCTCACGAGCGGGAGTGGAGAAGTGCCTGGCGTCTCTCGCGATGCCCGAGCACCGTCTTGAACGTCTCCTGTCCTACTTCGTGCCTCAGGGTCTGCTGCTGACCTTCTGGCAGTGGGACCGCTCCCAGAACCCCGATCGATATGGGGCTCACCTGCAACTCCTGAGGGCGGATGACACAGACCAGTAACCCCTCGGTCGGCAGCACGGTTGCTTGGCGTCCTCGTGTGTCTCTCATCGCTCGCGTCGCTGGTTTGGGGCCGACCCTCCGGCCGACCCCGTCCTGTCCTCTTTGGTCCTCTTTTCCGGGGTGTAGCGCGCCGCTGTTCCGCGTGTGCGCGTCCAGCGCCGTCAGCGGGATGTCATCCATCCAGATGGTCCGTGCGTCCTCTCGATCGCCATTGTCCGTCCGGCTCAGCCTCATTGTTGCCGCCGTTCCGTCGGTTGGCCCGTTAGCGCGTCTCCTGCCTGCTTCTCTCGCTGACGGTGTTGGTTGTCTTTGTCGCGTTCTCCGGCCGTTGCTCTGGTCGGCCCGGCGGGCTTCGCGCCAGCTTCGCTGTCACTCGCCCCGCAGATCGGGCCTTCCCGCCGCATCTTACGGCCGGCGCTCCGGTTTCTCCCGCGTGGCCGGCCATCCCATCAGGGCGGGGTGGATGGAATGGACCGTCCACGCTTATAGGAGAAACACTATGACAACCAACAAACCCGTCATCGAGATCCGCTACGGCAAGATCCGCGCCTCTATCTGGGCCAACACGACGCAGAACGGCCTTCGGCACACTGTGACGTTGAGCCGGTTGTACACGGCCAATGGCGAGATGAAGAGCACGGACAGTCTGTGGCGGGATGACATCCCGCTGGCCATCAAGGCGCTGGATGAAGCGCACACGTGGATGTACAGCCAGCACACAGCACCCACCTCGGAGACTGAGGTCAAGGAGGACTAATAACGACGGGGTCGGCCGGAGGGTCGGCCCCCTTTTCCATGGAGAACGAGCGATGAGAGACACACGAGAAGAGAAACGCGGTGCGGACTTCCGACTGGGGAGTCTGTTCATCACCCCAGGAGCCCAGCAGGCTCTGACCCATGAGGAGATCATGGGAGCGCTGGGTCGCCACTGTCGAGGAGACTGGGGCGAAGTCAGCGCGGAGGATCAGGCTGAGAACGACCTCTCGGTCAAGGAGGGGTTCCGCATCCTGTCGGCATACCGAAGCCGGACGGGCCACAAGTTCTGGGTCATCACTGAAGCAGACCGTTCGGCGACGACGGTTCTGCTTCCGGACGAGTATTGACTAGGGTCCATTCGCCCCGTGCAGTCGAGACCCGGGGCTTGGCTGCACGGACCTCCACCGCCCCGGGTTCCTGATGTCACAGCGCTTCTTCTTCGTTCGTTTCCCCCCTCTCGCCCCACCCATCCCTGCTAGCATCTCCGGACCCAAGCAGATGCACATGGCCAGCCTGCAGGACAGCTTGGCCTGACCGCACGCTGATGCTCGCCCTGACTCGTGTCCGCACTTCGAGCGGACCCACCTCGCCTTGCTACCCCCCTCTCCACGCTCGCTCTCCCAGCCCCCTCACCACAAGCTTCACTGATCTTCACACCTTATGCACCTTTGGTGCACCTAGGCCTACCGGATACCACTCTTCATCTTGATTATAGCTGATTTCTGTGGTATACAGAATGTGACGTGCGAGCCGCCCGTTCAGTAGAGTGTGAGTGGGCTGGCAGCAGACCGTTGGAGAGCAAGAAGATGCCTCGACAGACCTCAGAGCGACGGCCCGATCCGGTGAGCTTTCGGCTCGACGCCCACTTCCTATCGCTGCTCCAAGAGCGGGCGAAGGGGCTCAACACGAGCGCGGGTGATTGCGCTCGGCGACTCGTCGTGGACGGTCTCTCTGGGGGGGAGCAGGCGGTTCTCCGGGATGAGATCTCCGAGCTTCGTACGGAGGTCGCGGAGCTTCGTCAGCTCGTCTCCAATCTCACCAAGAGCGATGCGTTCCACCGTGTCCGGGACGAGCTGAAGGAGCAGATCGGCTCCTTCCGGGCAGAGTTCGGGGAGTACACGAGCGTGTTCCGGACGGTGGTTGTGGCGCTGCTGGTCGGCGGCGGCAGGCTCGATACCGACGAGGCTCTGGCTTGGGTGAACACCAACCTGGCCTCGCCGGATGGGGGTGGTTGAGATGATGTCCCTGTCAGCCCTCGGCAGGGGGCGCGAGAACTACTACCTGAACCTAGCTCGCGAGGACTACTACACGCAAGGTGGGGAGGCGCCGGGTGAGTGGCTGGGCCATGGGGCCTTGGCCCTTGGTCTGGGGTCCGAGGTGGAGGGCAACGATCTCCGCAACTTGCTCCACGGGAAGTCATCGGATGGGACGGTAGCGCTTGTCCAGGAGCGTCGAGGAGCGGAACGTCAGATGGGCTGGGATCTGACGTTCTCCGCGCCGAAGAGCGTGAGCGTGCTCTGGAGCCAGACCGAGTCAGGCGAGGATCGGCAACGGATCCAGCAGGCCCACCGCGCGGCCGTAGCTTCCACGCTCCAGTACCTGGAAGGGCACGTGACCTACTCCCGTAGGACGCGGGGAGGGGCAGTTCATGAGCGGGCCGGCCTGGTGATGGCGGCCTTCTCTCATCAGACCTCGCGGGCTCGTGACCCACAGCTACACACCCACGTCATCGTGACGAATCTGGGAGTCCGTCGGGACGGAACGACGGGCACGATCGTCAGCAAGCCGTTCTACCAACAGAAGATGGTTCTTGGGGCGATGTACCGGGCGGAGCTTGCCCGCAACCTGACCGAGTACTTGGGCGTGCGGTGGGAGGCGCACCGGACCTGGCACGAGATCGCCGGGGTGCCAAGGAAGGTCATGGACCACTTCTCCAAGCGTCGGCAGCAGATTGAGGCGGCGCTCGAAGAGAGGGGCGTATCGAGCCCGGAGGCCGCCGCAGTGGCTGCCCTCAATACGCGGAACAAGAAGGACCTGACTCCCCGACCCCGCGAGGAGCTGTTCAGGGAGTGGCATGAGGCAGGGAAGGCCGTTGGTTGGGGCCCCCGGGAAGCGAAGGCTTTCCTGAGAGAAGCCGCGCGCACTCGCAACCTGATCCAGAGTCGAGGGCCGGGGCCGGTGGAGTTGGAGCCCGAGGAACTCGCATGGCTTCAGGGCCGCTGGGATTCCAGCCCCTTGGCGGAAACCCACCAGCCAACGGAAGAGAACATCACGATGGTGGCTCGCGAGGAGCTTGTGGAAGCGCGAGACATCTTCACGGATCTCAGGCCATTGCCGGAACCGCCGCAATCGGTGGTTCCGGACCAGGACGAGCATCTCAGGAGCGTCTTCGCGGAATGGGATGAGGAGCCTGGGTTCCAGCGACCTCTCGGCTGGTTCCGACGCAACATGCTCGAACTGCGTGTCGGTTGGGCCATGGACTCGCTCACGAAGTCGAGCAACTACGTAACCGAGTACGAGTTGCTGCGGCGAACCCTGGATCTGGGCTTCGGTGAAGGGTACGCATGGGCACAGACCTTCGAACGAGTCCACAGCTTCCTGACGGAGCGGAAGGAGATCGTCCGGCTTGGCGAGGTGCCGGAGGGAGTGGCCTACACCACGCGTGAGGTTCTGGAGTGTGAGCGGAAGCTGTTGGCGCTGGCTGACGAGTCTCGCCGGGAGTGGACCAGTCCCCCGTCGGAGTACACGGTCGATTATCTGATCGCTTCGTTCGAGCGAGCCTCCGTTCTGGAGAAGCCCGGCTTTTCGCTCACGGACGAACAGCGCCGCGCGATCAAGCACATCACACGGGAACCCGGCTCGCTCCAGCTCCTACGAGGCTTCGCGGGTACAGGCAAGACCACGATCCTCACCGCAGCTCGGCAGATCTGGGAGGACCAAGGCTACAAGGTGTACGGTGCGACGCTTGCGGGGGCCGCGGGGAAGCGCCTGCAGGCCGAGACGGGCATCGAGACCGGAACTGTGGCGAGCAGGTTGTGGCATCTGACTCAGGGACGTTGGGACCACGAGTGGGAGCAGATCGGGCGCGCTCTTGTGGGCAAGAAGCGGATCGATTTCCGTGACCGGTTCTGGACGCTGGACAAGAAGTCGGTGCTCGTAGTGGATGAGGCGTCCATGGTCGGGACTCGGGAACTCCAGACCCTGTTGAATGCGGCCCGGAGAGCGGGGGCGAAGGTAGTCCTGGTCGGCGACAACCGCCAGCTTCAGGCGATCGATCGCGGGGGGGCCTTCGCCGCACTCGGGGAGCGCCTTGGATACGCGGAACTCACCGAGATACGACGTCAGCGCGAGGAGTGGGCCCGGAATGCCGTTCGAGCGGTGGTGGCAGGGCAAGCGTCGGAGGCTCTGGCCGCTTATGCGAAGCGGGGTCAGTTCACGGTAACCCATGATCGCGACGAGGCGATGGAAGCTCTCATCCAGCAGTGGACGGGACGCGGGGGCCTGGCGCGTCCGGACGAACACCTCATCATTGCCAGTGTCCGGGAGGAAACGGCGGTTCTGAACGAGCGCGCCCAGGAGATGCGCAAGCGTGCGGGCGTCGTCCGAGGGGGCGGCATCAACATCGGGGGGCAACGGGTCCACATTGGCGATCGGGTGATCTTCACTCGGAAGAACAAGCTCTTCAAGGTCGAGAATGGCGATATGGGACGGGTCACGTTCGTCAGCCGTTTGACCCAGAACATCCGGGTGCGCCTCGATGACGGGAACACGGTGACGATCCCCCTCCTGCGTTACAACGACATCCAACTCGGCTACGCCATCACGGCCCACAAGGCCCAGGGAGCTACGGTAGAGAACGCCTATGTCCTGCTTGGCGGGCGGATGCAGGACCGCGAGTTGAGCTATGTCCAGCTCTCACGGGCGCGAGGCGAGACGCGCTTGTTCGTCCAAGATGGCCACGACGACAGACGGCTGAAGTCCCTGGTTGATGCCATGAGCAGATCTCGGGAGAAGCAGCTCGCGAGTCGTGTGGCGGAGGCCGAGCAAGAGAGGAAGCGGGCGGAGATCCTCGGGACTCAGGCCCAGGAGAGCCCGCAACAGCAACAAGAAGAGCAACAGCGCGTGGAGCCCCGGCTTCGTATGTAGGTCCATCGGCCGAGAAGGGATGCTGGTGGGTTGGGCAACTGGCTGCGCGAGGAGGCTGCCGCAGCTCGTGAGCGGCTCAAGGAGGTCGGGCGCTACACGCTCGTGATCTCTCTCTCGGTGTTCGTCCTGCCCTGTGTCGTGTTCGCCCTGTTCCGACCCATCGGGGGTGCGTATGTAGCCAAGGTCATCGACGACAGCCTTCGTTGGTGGTACATGGGCTACGTCGCACTGGTCATCCTCATCTACATCCACCGAGTCACGGTGGGCGTTCTGCCCGTCAGCCAGTACGAACCGCTGAGCCGGCTGCCCCGGACCCTCACGAAGCTCGGAGCTGTGCTGCTGGTGACCTTCCTTCTGGCGGTCGGGGTCCACTTGGGCGTCGGCCTTCAGACGCGAAGCCTCTTCTGGGCTGGGATCCTGGCTCTGGGAGTCTCCCTCATCTTCTTCTTCGGGAGCTTGGCGATCCTATTCCCCAACGCCAGTACAGAGCGCTACGTCCGGGGCCGCCGAGTTCTGTCACTGTCCGAGGCCCTAAGCCGAGCCAAGGATGATCCCGACGGGATCCCCTGGGGAGGAGCCAAGACACCCCTAGCTGACGCCACGACACACTTCGCTATTGTGGGAGCCGTAGGCAGCGGCAAGACGGTCACCATGCGAGCGATCATGAAGTCCCTGTTTCCCCAGCTTGGTGGGCCCCGTTGCCAGAGAGCTCTGATCTACGACACGAAAGGAGACACCCTTCCGGCTTTGGCAGGTATGGGACTCCTCGGGGCCGACCGCGTGCATATCCTGAACCCATTTGACGCGCGGAGTTGCGCCTGGGATATGGCAAACGACATTCGGGACCGAGGCAGCGCCGTGCAGCTTGCGACGATCCTGAGCCCGATCGATGAGCATTCGACATCCCCCTACTTCAGCCATGCCGCGCGCGATCTGTTGATCGGGGTGCTATGCACCTTCATCCGATTCGCTCCCGGCAAGTGGACCCTTCGGGATGTAGTGAACGCCATGCTCAGCACTCAGAACCTCAAGCGCGTGCTAAGCTGCTCGGACGAAGGCCAGGAGCTGCTTCGGAAACACCGAGCGGTTCGGGACACCTGGGGCAACGTCGAGGGAAGCATCTCGACGAAGATCGAGCCCTTCCGGGTCATCGCGGCCCTATGGAGCCATTGCGACCGGGCGATCAGCCTGGAGTCATGGTTCGAGACCGATACCATCCTGGTGCTGGGGAGCCGCTCTCGATACGGCGAGGCTCTGGAGAGCATCAACCGCGTGTTGTTCCGCCGCCTATCGGAGATCGCGACGGACGAACTCGAGAACACAACCGCCCGCACCTGGTTCTTCATCGACGAAGCCAAGTACGCCGGCAAGCTCGATGGGCTTTCATCGCTCGTCGACCGAGGTCGTTCCAAGGGGATGTGCGTCGTTCTGGGCTTCCAGGACGTCGAGGGCATGCGCGCCGTCTACTCGGACAAAGAAGCGGACTCCCTCATTGGTCAGTGTGAGCACAAAGCCATCCTTCGCGTGGCGAGCCCTGGCACAGCGGAATGGGCGGTATCCGTCATCGGGGAATACGAGGCCATCGACCAGAGGCGCAGTCGCTCCCAGCAAGGGCTCTTTGGCTGGACGAACACATACAGTGAACAGCGAGAGAAGCGCCAGGCGTACCTGCCGTCTCAGATCATGATGTTTCGTGCGCCGGATGAGGAGTACGGCCCCGAGGGGATCTATCTGCGCCGGAAGTTCGAGGCGCACATCTCACGACTTCGGTGGCGTGACCTCGATCTCCCGACAGATGACCCCGACACCCCGTCGTTCCTCCCGCGCCCTCAATCCGAACAGGAACTGGAGCCATGGACGGAAGCGGACCTCATTCGACTGGGGCTTGCAGGCGCTGACGCGGCAAGTGCCCATAGTGCTGCGGGAGAGCTTGAGGCCGAGCAGGACGAGACTGCGGCCGGCGCCCCGAGCAGCACTACGGTCGAGACACCGTCCTCGGCTGAGTCTCCATCCTCGGAGGACGGAGGGGGAACGGTGGTAGCCGCCGCCCCAGAGCCCGGCCCCACGGGAGAGACCGCGCATCCAGCGGATGCCCATACCGAGCCGCTTGGACCGCGACCGAGGAGACCAGGACTTCTTGACGGGGTGCAGCACAAACCCAAGAGGTGACCTGAAGCAGATCGCGAGCCGCGGCGGATAGGGGGGCATGAAACAGCGTTCCCCTTCTACTCCACCGCTCTTGGCGCGTTCCTTGTCTGCGTCCATCGTGGCAGCCGCCTTGGGCCATGTCCTCAGCTCACTGGGCCGCCAGCCTGTTTGGGCGACAGGCGTTCTGTGCTGCACCGCCTTCCTCGGGGCCTCTCGGGCATCGACTCGCACGGCGAAGCTCCGACACCACTCACTCGACCATGCCGTTCATCTGCTTCGGCTCGCCGTCGCGGTTCTGGGGCCGGCTTACATCGTGCTCGGAGTCCGTGCCATCGGCCCATGGCGGGACCAGGGGGGGATGGGGCGCGAGACCTTCTTCGTCGCCGTGACCGTCCTGCTGGTACTCATCTCTCTGGCGTTCTTCTTCCCGAGCGCCCGGCTGACCGAACACCTTCGTGGGAGGCGCCTGCGCGGGTCCAGGGAGGCGACCGCCCTTGCCGCCCGCGCTCTGCCATCCGGCGATCCAGGAGTCGAGTGGGGTGGGATCATCGTGCCGTCGAAGGCGGCCACGACTCACTTCATGGTGGTGGGGGCTCCAGGCAGCGGCAAGACCCTTACCCTCCGGCTCCTCATGCAGGAGGTTCTGCCTCTCGTGGGCACGGGACGCGATCACCGCGCGCTGGTGTACGACGCTAAGCGCGACGTTCTGTCGCTGCTCCACGGGATGAGCCTCCCGTGTCGCATCGTGACCCTGAACCCTTTCGACCGCCGTTCGGTGGCGTGGGACATGGCCGCCGACATCACCGCACCCGCGACCGCAAGGCAGGTCGCGACGATCCTCATCCCCGAGGAGCGACACTCCGCGCAACCGTACTTCGTAGACGCGGCTCGCCATCTCCTCACGGGCGTGATGGTCGCGTTCGTACGGACGTGCCCCGGTCAGTGGACCTTCCGAGACGTGGTTCTGGCCCTGCGGTCCAAGGAGCACCTCGGCCAGGTGTTGCGACGGACGCCGGAGACGTCCGATCTGGTCCGCTACTTCGAGCCCGACCAGACCTTCGCGAGCGTACTCAGCACCATCGCCACCAAGATGGCCGGGTTCGAGTTCATCGCGGCCACATGGGCGCATGCGAGTCAGAAGATCAGCCTGCGAGGTTGGCTCAATGACGAGTACGTTCTCGTCCTCGGCAACGATGAAGCGGCCCGATCGGCGCTTGACTCAGTGAACCGTGTGCTGTTCCGACGTCTCGTCGAGCTGATCCTGAACCAGAGCGAGTCAGACAGCCGGAGGAACTGGGTATTCCTCGATGAGCTACGCGAAGCGGGCAACCTTGATGGGCTGAATCGCCTCCTCACCAAGGGTCGGTCAAAGGGAGCCTGCGTCGTGCTGGGCTTCCAGGACATCGAGGGCCTCAAGGCTGCCTATGGAGATAGAGAAGCGGGCGAGATCACGGGACTCTGCGCCCAGAAGGCGATCCTGCGGCTGGAGAGTCCCGAGACCGCCCAGTGGGCGTCTCGGCTCCTTGGTTCCGCCGAACAGGTCGAGTACCGAGTGGGTCTCAGCGCCAGCGTAGGGTACCAGGGCGGGAATGCCACCAACTCGACCAATGAGCAGCTTCACAAGCGCGACGCCCTTCTCGCATCGCAGTTCATGGAGATACCGCTGACGAGTTCCGCGACTGGGCTGACGGGCGTCTACGTCACCCCCTACACGGGGGCCTATGTGAGCACCCTCTCTGGAGCGTCGCTTCACCGAAGGCTCATGCCCCGTGAGGACAGCGTCCTCGACGTGGATCCAAGACCCGAGGAGCACCAGTACCTCATGGGCTGGAAGCGTACCGACCTAGAGCGTCTGGCACTTCCCTTGGAGCCGACACCAGCTGACTCAGGCTCAGAACCGCCTCCCGTTGGCGGCGTCCTCTCAGGCATCGGGAGGCAGAGATAGACCCGGACCAGGTCTGCAGAGTGCGCGGCCTTGCTGAAGCAGATCGCAGAGATCCGCGGATGAGAGGATGACGGCCAGCCACTTCTGTCGGCCCGCTCACAACCTCTTCAGTAGGCACTGCCATGCTCACCCACGACTCCCCGTCTTCCGTTCGCCCCGGCCCATCGGGCGGCGGGAGCCTGTCCGATGTCTCTCTCCGTCCTTCTGTCTCCGCTGCTGTCGGAGTCGTCACTCCTCCTGAGGGCATCGAGCCCAAGCCGCGCATTCGGGAGGATCTGGTTCGATCGATCCTCTTCCGGCGTCGGCTCGCGGAGACTCTCTTCGCCCTGGAGCTGAAGGTCCTTGAGGAACTGCGGAGCTGCCGGCGTGAGTCGTTTCGCGTGAGCGGCTTCGTCCTACGCGACACCCCTGCCGGGTTGGCCATCATCGATGCGCCCCAAGTCGACCCCGGTCAGATGGAACTGGACCTTGAGTTCCTCGAGCCCTGCCCGCCTGGCGATTCCGAAAAAGGGTGAAGCAGATCGTCGCCCCCTGCGGATACACATGCAGGGGCGGCGGCGGTGTCAGTGCGACAGAGCGGGACCCAAGGGAATGGCCGTACCGCGCAGCACGCCCTTGCTACTTGTGGGTTTTCGACTGTCCTCGGACGGACCTGAGAACGACCCCGTTTCGAGGAAAAGCAGACATGACAGAGACCACGCAGCCGACATCGACAGACCGCGCAAGACAGCTGGTAGACGAGGGGATCGAGCAGCTCTCGACAGCCCTGGCCCAGGGCGAGAGCGACAAGATGCGAGCCTACCTCAACACCATGGCGCGCTTCCACCACTACAGTGTTGGGAACCTGATGCTGATCCTGCTCCAGTGCCCGGACGCAACCCGCGTGGCCGGCTACTCGACCTGGAAGAACCTCGGTCGCCACGTAAGAAGGGGTGAGAAGGGCATTCTCATCCTTGCACCAGTAAGGGTGAAGAGAGACGCCGCCTCCATCGAGCCCGACGCCGAGGCCCCCGCGGACCCAGAACCAGGCGAAGCCGTGGTCGCCTTTCGCGGGGTCCACGTCTTCGACGTGAGCCAGACCGAGGGGGAGCCGCTCCCGGACTTCGCTCGGCCCGATGGCGATCCCGGCGAGTATGCGGAGCGACTCCGCCAGCTAGTGGCGCAGCTCTCGATCGATCTGGAGTACTCAGACGAGCTGGGAAGCGCCGACGGGGTCTCGCGTGGGGGTCTGATCCACCTCCGTCCTGGCATGAGGCCGGCGGAGGAGTTCTCCGTGCTCGTCCACGAGCTGGCCCATGAGCTACTTCACCATCAGGGCGACGCGCAGCCTCTCGTGGACCGCTCCACCCGAGAGATCCAGGCGGAGGCGGTCTCGTACGTCGTCTCGGAGGCGGTAGGGCTGGACACGAACACGGCCTCGACGGACTACATCAAGCTCTACCGGGGCGATGTCGAGGCCCTCCTCTCGTCTCTCGAATCCATCCGGAGCGTGGCAGGGCGCATTCTGAGAGGCCTGATGCGGTCGGCATGACCGCAGATTACCCTCGTGCCCATGCCGGAAATCCCCCAGCGCCCGCCGAACACAGCAGCGTGACTGGTCACTACAGAAGGTAGGTGTTGCGGATGGGGCTCGAAAGGTCCCGACACACATATGGCAAACTCGGAGTAGTGCTGACCATTGCCATCGTGAGCGTGACTGGCGGGCGATGCTCAGCGCAGCCTGATCCCCCTCTGGACTACTACCTCCAAGGGAGCGAGGGGTTCGCCTCAGTTGCAGGGCCCGAAGGCGTCGCTTGGTGCGGCAGCAAGGGTCCGGGGGTCGTCCACATGGAAGACACGGCCCGAGCGCTGCGCCGGCTCACCATCTATGACAAGGTCGATGATGCAGCCATCCTCAGCTTCGAGGTCCCTCCGTTCGGCAATACCCCGTACCTATGCCTAGTGACTCCAGATGCTGGTGTGTACTTCTCCGAAGTCGTCTGCGATCGGCAGCCTCCGCTCACCACCCGATCTGCCATCCGTGTCTATGCCTTCCTATCACCCGACGAACTCGAAGAGGTAAGGGACGATCCCTCTCCACTGCTTCACATCGACTTGGATGATCTCGTGGCCTCCCCCGAGGCTGTGTACAAAGTGCTCATGGGCTCGCGTCTACAGTCCGTCATAATGCGCCGGTTTCCCGAACACGTGAAAGTACTCCACGGAATAGCCTCTGCTCCGAAGGAGTTCCCCAATGAACCTTGGCGCATTGACCCCGATGCCGCCCAGAAGTTCAGGGAGGTTCTTTCGGAGCTTCTGAACAACGCCATCGGCTCGGAGACCGTAGCGGCCAGTCTGTACAGCCGCCAAGCCTACGATCCAGGCTTCGTGGTCTATGGCCTGGGTGCCAGTCCAGAGGATGCAAAGCTCCCTGTCCAGATCGTGCAGCAGATGCAGACTGTATGGGAACTCGGGGTTGACCCGAACTCCGATGCCACTCCTGACCTGACGGCTGCAGTGATCGCGCAGCAGTCGAGCACTACCGACCCCTGGGCCAACTTCCGGGTCAACACTGACAAGAACGGGGAACCCGGACCTGAGGAACTGGAGACCCCTGCTCAGGATCCAGAGGCGAACCTGCAGATCCGCCTACTCAACCGGATGCTCCTGGAGTACGAGTTGGTGGGAGCCATGCATGGGACCATCTACAAGTGGATCAAGGACCTCCCTGGGGTGCGACCATGCGAATCAGGACCGGAGAAGGACTACCGGACCGTCCAGGACCTCCGCCATCAGAACCTCGAAGCCATGCCGCACCGTCTTGATGCCCACGGTGAACTGGAGATCCTCGTGAGTCGCCTGCCCGATCCGGATGACGCCGAGGAGCCCACAGAGGTCTACATCGTCGGTCCATGGGGGGAGCTTGAAGAACCTGAGGAAGGGGAGCCGTTGGGCATGTTCTTCGTCAGCGGCACTCGCATCGAGTGGGTCAACGTCGAGTACGAAGGACAGCTCCCCGACTGGTCGCTGCAGTAAGACCCGTTTCGCGCTCACCCACTCCGTCAACATGTGACAAGCGGAGTAAACAGAGCCCACACGATGAGATTGGTGTACCGGGGGAAGCTCTCTTCCCCCGGCATCCCCGTTACACCGAGTTCCGCGTAGCTCACGGATCCCGATCGCTGGTACCACCCGGAGGCGGACACGTCACCCAGACGAGGAAGCTGGGGGCCGCGACCGGTACTACCACTACTTAGCCGTCGCCATTGGCTTCCCCTTTGACCTCCAGATCGAGTTGGCGTTGGGAGTGCTGACGTGCCGTTACCAGCCGCCGCACTTGTGCATAGTCAAGCGCTCCGTGCCGGGCCAGAGCCTCCGCGACCCTATTCAGTGCCCGCAGATGCCAGGTCAGCACCAGCCGTGCAGACGCACTGGCGCAGCGCATGTACTCCTCATATGGCAGGCCCAGCTCCTCGCTCAGCCTGAGCGCTCTGGAAGCGGCGTTGTCCGTATCGTCCTGATCCCAGTCGACAGGGATACCCAGTGCCACTGCCGGTGCGATCGGGCCCGCGAGCGTGGAGACCAAGAACCATTCCCGCTTCCCGGCCGGGATCTCCCAGCGGTAGCTGCATCGACCCGTCCACCCCTGCCTGTAACCTCGCCGGAACACCCTTACCTGCCGGAAGCGGATCCTGGCCAACGCTGACACTGTGGCGTGCCCGGCCTCGTGATAGACCGCCTCTTCCTTCCCTACTGCCACGGGATCACCATCCATCGCTCTCCTGGCCGCCTTGCTTCCTGAGGCCCGCGACCTCCTCCTTGTTCGGCCCTTGCCGTATCGCTCCGTGGGCCGCGACGCTCAGGGCTCCCCATCCCTGTCGCGCCAACCCTGCGGGTTGTCACGGAACCTACCAAGCGGCCGCGCCGCGGTCGCGCCCCACTCCGCTTGGTCCTCCAAGTCGGGCACGTTGCGTTCCCCAAACGGGTTTGAGGAAACGCAACTACCCTTTGTTGGAGGACGAACTATGAAAGCCGAACAAGCACGAAAACTCGCAGACGATCAAGTAGACAGACTCGCCAAGGCCCTTGAGGCAGGGCACAGCGAGACCATGAAGACCTATCTCGCCGTGATGGCGCGGTTCCCGCGCTACAGCTTCCGCAACCAGCTTCTCATCGCGAGCCAGCGGCCGGACGCCACACGCGTGGCCGGCTTCCGGACGTGGCAGAAGCTCAAGCGCTGGGTGAAGCGTGGAGAGCAGGGCATCGTGATCGTCGCTCCCATGCCCCTGCGCCGGAAAGACCCTCCCGAGCCCGACAGGGACAACGCCTTCATCGCCTTCAAAGCCGCCTACGTCTTCGATGTCAGCCAGACAGACGGTGAGGCGCTCCCCGAACTCGGGACCGTGCGCGGAGACCCAGCCGGCTACATCGACCTGCTGAAGGAGGAGATCGCTTGGCGCGGCATCAGCCTGCGCTACGCAGAGGACCTCCAAGGAGCCGACGGGGCGTCCGCCGGAGGCACCATCATCCTCCGTGAGGGTCTGTCTCCCGCCGAGCAGTTCTCCGTCCTGGTCCACGAGCTGGCGCATGAGATACTTCACCAGGGAGAGCGGAAGGGCCAGGTGCCCAGGCGGGTCCGCGAGCTTGAGGCCGAGGCCGTCGCCTTCGTGGTCTCAGAGGCCATCGGACTCGACACGAACACCGCGTCCGCCGACTACATCCACCTCTACCGAGGGAACACCGAGACGCTGACGGAGTCCCTGGACGCTATCCAGAAGACAGCAGCGGCGATCCTCGAAGCTCTCATGCCCGAGGAGCCCCGTGTAGCGGCTGCGGCGTGAACGCGGAGGCAGCACTGGCCACTGACCACCCACTAGGGCCACGGGTCGTTCGTCGTCGCCCTGATCGACTTCGCCCAGTCCTTCCTATACGTCTTGGGGACCTTGGGGCCAACGCTGATCTGCTGGACCTGCAGCGTCAGGTTGCTGACGCTGCCGAGCGCCTCGATGACTCTGACCACGAGGTCAAAGGCCTCCCAGATCTCGGACAGGCTGTGTGTGTCCCGCACGAAGGCGGTGGGCTGATAGGGGTACCAACGCAGCTGGGCGAGGGCCTTAGTGAGTTCCTGCCTGTAGGTCACGCTCCCAGCGGTGGGGAGATCGAACGTCAGCACCACACGGTACTCGGTCGTGGGCTGCGAAGTGGCGGGCTGTGAGTTGCTGGCTTGCACTGGATACGCACCTCCTCCCCGCTGTCTTCTGGACGCCGCCCGGAACACCTTACGGCTTGGTGCCGGAGACGATCCAGGCGACGGCGTCACGCAGGCCCTCGCTTCCTTGGTTCTACAGCACGCAGAAAGCCTGAAGCACTCCACTGGCTTCTCCAGATACAGCTTGTGACGGGTCTGAGCGAGCATCGCCAGGTGGCGTCCCCTCCCCTTGCCCCGGCTGTACCGCGCGGACGCTCCACCCCATGCCACACGACTCGACGACACCGGCTCATCCCAGCGCCCGCTGGGAGCTCAGACCGATGATGCTCGCTGCGGACGGCGGCACGGGAAGCCCGGTCCCTGCGCGTGTCGAGGAGGTCTTCTGTGAGGGACTTACCCTGCCGCGCTACGTCGGTGAGTTCTGGACCTCAGTCCAACGGGCCAGCCATCCCCTGCACGAGGTGCCCTACCGCGCCTGCTTCAAGCCCGAGCTGCCTCGGTTCTTCATCACGCGCCTGACGGAGCCTGGCGACCTTGTCTACGACCCGTTCATGGGCCGGGGCACTACCCTCCTGGAGGCAGGGCTGCTTGGCAGGCGTGCAGCCGGCAACGACGCGAACCCGCTCAGCCGCGTGCTGCTGGAGCCGCGGCTCGATCTGCCGCTCCTGGAGGAGGTGGCCCAGCGGCTCTGCACGCTCGAGCTCTGCGGCGACGCTCGCGCAGACATCGACCTGAGCATGTTCTTCAGCCCGAGGACCGAGAGCCAGGTGGTTCTGCTGCGCGAGTATCTTCAGGGGCGCAAGCTGGCCAGCCTGGAGAACCGGGTTGACCGCTGGATACGCATGGCCGCGACGACTCGACTCACCGGCCACTCGCTCGGGTTCTTCTCCGTCTACACCCTCCCGCCGAACCAGGCCACCACGCCCGCAGGACAGCAGCGGATCAACGCGGTTCGCGGCCAGATCCCTCCGGACCGGGATGTGGCGGCGCTCATCCTGAGGAAGAGCATGAGCCTGCTCCGCGCCGTGACGGACGAGGAGCGGCGAGTCCTCGCGATGGCCTACCATCCGGAACGACTCCTCTGCGGGGACGCCTCCCAGACAGTCGCGATGCCCGACGACAGCGTGGCGCTGGTGGTCACTTCCCCGCCCTTCCTCGATGTCGTGCAGTATGAGCAGGACAACTGGCTTCGCTCCTGGTTCAACGGCCACGACGCGGCCGGGATCGGTCAACGCATCACGATGTCGCGCTCGGTGGGGCAGTGGTCCGAGGTGATGCTCCGGACCCTTGAGGAGCTGCGCCGCGTGCTCCGCCCCGGCGGCTGGGTGGCGTTCGAGGTCGGGGAGGTCCGGCGCGGGAGCATCCGGCTCGACGAGGTGGTCGCTCCGCTCGGGGTGCGGGCCGGCCTCGAGTGCGTCGGCATCCTTGTGAACGCGCAACGCTTTACCAAGACCTCCCGCTGCTGGGGTGTAGCGAACAACGCTGGCGGCACGAATACGAACCGGGTCGTGCTGTTCCGTAAGGCGTAGCACGACTGGACCAGCCAGCGCGTGGCGCGGCCGACGGCTGTTCCGGCAGGAAGCGGCAACGCTTGCTGGTCATGCAACCTCTGGAGCGCCTACGGGGGTATCCCGATTAGCGCTCCTGCCGCGCAGGCGCTCTGAGGGAGCCCTGGCGCAGTTGCTCTGGGTCGAGCGCTGTTGGGGAGTCATACGTCCGGGCTGGCACCTTCATGGGGCCGCTCGGCCGCAGGAGGCAGACATCGCAGATGTGCCGAGTGTGCTCACGCCGACTGGAAGCGACAGTCCGCCCGTCAGCCTAGTCACCGTCCGCACGCTGGGCCTTGGCATCGGGCCACTGGGGCTCGGTGAGCGTCAGGCCCACGAGCTCGACACTCGTGTTCCTGAGGTCCGGTGGGTCGGTCGTGTCATCCTTCCAGCCGTAGAACCAGGCGTCCTCGTGCACCGGGAGGTTCCCAAGAGGCCCTGCGTAGTCCGGGTCCTCGGCCTCCATGCGGATGAGGTCCACCGGCGTCTCAGTCATCCGCCGCTCAGGCTGGCGTATGACGCTGCCCGGGGCCGGCGGGGCCTTGACGCCCCACTGGATCCATCCGTGCACGGGGTCGAAGAACTCCATGAGCCAGTGGCCACCGAGTGATAGCTTCGAGAACGGATTCCCGAACTCGGCCTCCTGCAGGCAGAAGGTCTGAATCTGCCGGGCGGGTATTCCTGCTGCCCCTAGGATGGCCGCCGCTGCCCGGCTCCAGTGACGGCAGTTGCCGCTGCGGTAGGCGATGATAGACTCGGAGTCCTCGCCACCGGGCTCGGCATACCTGAACCCGGTCCACCACTGGTTCAGTCTCTTGAGGGTCTCGTACCGGGATCCGCCCTGGACCTCCGCTGCCACGGCTACCGCGCGCGAACCAGTCGGGTCAATGAGGGGCCTACTCCGCATGTAGCGCCGCACTTCAGCCGGAACGCCGGTTGCGTCGCCTTCTGTCAGCCGGATGTCATACGCCTGAGGGACCAGTGTGACGTTGAGATAGAGCACGGGCGCCGCGCCGGGCCGACTGAACACCTTGAGCTCGCGGTTCCCGGCCCCGTCGGAGGATTCCTCGACCCGCTCGGCACCTTGGACCTCGTAAGAGACGTGTTGGGTGCTGCAGTCGGGGTAGATGCTGAACGGGTGATACCCGAGCCTGCCTATGAGGTCCCTGCTGCTCTGCCGGCAGTAGTCATCGTTCAGTACGAATGAGATCGCGTACTGCTTCACGGCGATCCGGTCCAGAAGCAGCCCCAGCGGTGTGCGCTCTGGTCCGCTGGGGATCGACTGGTACACCCCCCGGATGGCCTCGAGAGCTTGGACTGGAGTCAAGCCGTCAGGGATGCCCAGAAAGTCGGCCAGGAACCTGCGGGCCTTGGGGAAGTCGTAGTTGTCGGCATAGCACTCGGTGACCTCGATCGCAGTACGGAGGCAAGGGTCTCGCTGATACATGAACTCCGCCACTGGCAGAGCGTCCTCAGGTCGGTCGAGGAACCCTCGTCTGATGTAGCACAGCGTCGCCAGCTGACCGGTATCCAGCGCACCCAACCGCGATGCCTGGAGGAGTAGTCGCTCGCACTCCTGATACCCTTCGAGAGTGAACGTCAGGAATGAGTCCGAGGCCCGTGCCGATAGCTGGCGGAACTGGGCCTCAGCACCGCCGGTGGCTTGGGCGTGCGCAAACGCCGGTAGACTCAGTAGAGCTACGACGGCTAGCGCGGCGCGCCGGCTCGGCAGGCATGGCCAATCGATCCCGATCCGTCTACCTCTCTCTGACACTGGTCGGCCTCCCTCGAACACCGGCGTCACCCAAGCGACACCAGCTGACCTAGTCCACAGTCCACGACGCAGCAGGCCGCTTCGCTGCTCAGCCGACGCTCTCCTTGGGCCCTGCGGCTCGTTGGTCGACGGGGTGAGCGTCCAGGTAGCCTGGTATCGGGTGACCCAGCCACACCTCCGTCGGCATTGGCACATGGAAGGGGCAGTAGCGATGCCCAACTCGCCATGCTCGGAGACAGCAGCTAGAGGAGGCATCTGCCACACACACGAACGCTTCGGGGCGAACCGGTGGAAGGCCCCAGCGCCTGGCGGCCTGCCAGCGGATGGCTCGGCGGGGCGCGCGGGACGGCCTTGCGGCGTCCCCGTGAGCCCTCATCGTTCCAGGAGACTGCAGGGAGTTGGCGTAGCGGCATGCCGCAAGTCAGGCTTGAGGACACCATCATCCGCGCTCGCTCACGCCAGGATCTCGGGGACATCCCCCGGCTCGCGGAGAGCATCGAGCGGCTTGGACGCCTCCAGCCCATCGTGCTTCGACCGGACAACACCCTCGTTGCTTGGGAACGCCGCATCGCAGCCTTCAGACACCTGGGGCGCGACGCGATCCCAGCCGTGATCGCCGAGGGCCTCGACGACGCACTCCACCAAGCCTGCGAGCGTCCGGGCCATACTCGAAGCTCTGTACCCTGAAGCCGTCAAGGTGGAGCTCTTCGCCCGCCAGGCCTCAGCTGGCTGGACCGTCGTCGGGGATTCCATCCACGGGTGACAGGCGACCTCCTGCCGTGTTCCGGCAAGAAGCGGCAACGCTTGCCGGTCGGATGTCCCTAGAATGGCTAGTCAGGGGGCGTCCCGACGTGTCCCCGGCCTCTCGCAGGCGCTCTGAGGGCGTTCTGGCGCGTCTCGGCCATCGGGCGACCCCGGGAACGCTTCCGAGCGCGATCCGCCGTCCCCCTCCGGCCTATCGCGCAGTAGAGATCATGCTACAATAATGACGCGAGAGGTTCTCTTTCGCAGAGAGGGGTCTCTCGGTGCCAGGCGAGACTCACAGCGCCGCTCCCTACTCGCTGACTGAAGGGATCCGCCTCGTGCGGCACCTCCTTGCGACCGGTCGGTACGTCTTCACCACGGATGACGCCGCCGCGGCGGCCGGTGAACTCGGCGTGGCCGGGAGCTACCTGCCCCGCCTGCTGTCGGCCCTGGTCGAAGGTGGCTGGCTTCTTCGTCTCCGGAGGGGCCTCTACGGTTGCACTGGGGAGATCGCCGGGACGGTCAGCATCCACCCCTACGCCGTGGCGACCAGCCTCGTGAGCCCCTCAGCCATCAGCCACTGGTCGGCGCTCAGCCATCATGGCTTCACTGAGCAGGTTCCTCGCGACGTGTCCGCGACCACCCCCCGCCGGTTTGTGACCCCCACGATGCGCGGTTCGAGTGACGAGATGCCTCAGCGGAAGCACGCATGGGAAGTGGCCGGCACCCGCTACGAGTATGTGTCGGTGAAGTCTGAGCGGTTCTTCGGGCACGAGCTTGTCTGGGTTGACGAGCGCTTCCGTGTGCCCATCACGGACGGCGAGCGCACCGTCCTCGACTGCTTCGCGTTCCCGCACCTCATCGGCGGGTTCTCGGAGGCCCTGGCCATCCTGTCGGAGTACTGGACTGGCCTCGACCTCACGAAGCTCGTAGCCTACGCAGTGCGGTTCGGCCAGGGCGCGACCATCAAGCGCCTCGGGTGGGCACTCGACGAAGCCGGCGCTCCGTCGGACGACCTGCGGCCACTTCTCGACTACCCGATCGCGGGCCATCGCGTGCTCGACCCGTCACGTCCCCGTCGGGGCCCCTGCGACAAGCGCTGGATGGTCCAGAACAACCTCCAAGGAGACGATGCCAAGTGAAGCCGCTCCGAGCACGCATTCAGGCGGCCTGCGCGAGCACCGGAGCGCCCCAGACCGTCGTCGAGAAGGACTACGCCATCAGCTACGTCCTGCTCGCGATCGCCAGGACGCAGACCCTCCGGACGGCATTCGTCCTCAAGGGCGGCACGACGCTGAAGAAGCTCTACTTCGGGGACTACCGCTTCTCCGAGGATCTCGATGTCTCCGCCCTGGACGCGCCGACGGGGCCGGAGCTGGAGGCCGCGCTCCACGAGGTGGCCACGGCCACGGCCGGCCTGCTGGCCGCCCATGGCCCCTTCGACGTGAGCCTGGAGCGCTACACCGAGCACTCACCGCACCCGACTGGGCAGGAGGCGTTCATCGTCCGCGTTCGCTTCCCGTGGCACCCTTCCCCGCTCTGCCGGGTGAAGCTAGAGGTCACCCATGACGAGCCGGTGCTGCTCCCTCCAGAGGAGCGCCCGATCCTCCACGCCTTCGAGGAGACCATCGAGGGCACGATCCGGTGCTACCGACTGGAGGAGGTCGTGGCCGAGAAGCTCCGCGCTTTGCTCCAGACCCAGCAGAGACTCCACGCCCGAGGCTGGACTCGGCCGCGCGCCCGAGACTACTACGACCTCTGGCGGGTCCTCACCAAGTATGGCGAGGGGCTGGAACGCTCGATCCTCCCGGAGCTGGTTACGGCGAAGTGCCGACACCGGGGCGTCAGCTACGGCTCGCTCGACAGCTTCTTCTCCGCTGACCTCATGGCCGAAGCTCGACGCCACTGGCAGGCCAGCCTGGGCTCCTTCGTCTCTCCCCTGCCCTCTTGCGACCTGGTGTTTGATGAGCTGCGACCGCTTGTTGATGGCCTCGTGTAGGAGTGTGCCCGTTACTGCCAGGACTCGATCAGCCGTCCCCCCACCGCCCCTCTGGCCCACAGGGGGGGAAGACCAGATGTCTACCATGCGTCGCCCTGGACCTGGCGTCGTTTCTCTGATAATATGACCAGCATCAACAGCAATACATGGGTATCTTTATCGAGGAGCGCGATGGCCGCACTGCTACCGTCAACCAGAGCGCGCAAGGCCTTCGAGGCCCGCGGGGGAGTTCTGCGCACGTCTGAGGCCCTTAGGCTTGGGGTGCATCCAGCGACCCTCTACGCCATGCGCGATGCCGGGGAGATCGAGTGCGTCAGCCGCGGCCTCTACCGGCTGTCCAGCCTACCTCCCCTGTCGAACCCAGACCTCGTCACCGTTGGCCTGCGCGTCCCGCAGGGCGTGGTGTGCCTCATCTCGGCTCTCTACTACCACGAGCTGACTACCGAGATCCCCCGGCACGTTGACCTCGCGCTACGCCGCGGCGGGACGCCGCCCCGCCTGGATAGCCCACCGATCCGCGTCTACTGGTTCACGGGCGAGGCGTTCAGCGCTGGAGTCGAGACCCACGAGATCGACGAGGTCCCTGTGCGCATCTACAGCCGGGAGAAGACCATCGCCGATTGCTTCAAGTACCGCAACAAGCTCGGGCTCGACACGGCTCTCGAAGCGCTGAAGCTCTACCTCCGTCGACGCGACGCCAGCACAGACGCCCTGATGGAGGCGGCGGCTGTCTGTCGAGTCGACGGCGTGATGAGACCCTACGTGGAGGCCCTTCTGTGAACGAGCGCCCCATCAAGGACCTTTCCGCATCGGTGAACCGGCGACTCCTCAACCAGGCGCGAGAACAGGGGCTGGCATTCCAGGACCTATGCCAACGCTTCGCGATGGAACGGTTCCTCTACCGGCTGTCTGTATCGCCGCACGCTGAGCGCTTCGTCCTGAAAGGCGCGCTCATGCTCTTCGTGTGGAACCCGGAGCCCTCGCGGCAGACGATGGACATTGACCTCCTCGGCCGAGTGGCGAATGACCCTGCGCTGGTCCGCACGATGTTCCAGGGCATCTGCGCCGAGGACGTGACTCCCGACGGTATGACATTCGACCCCGAGACCGTCGACGTGGAGGTCATCACTCGTGAGGCGACCTACGAGGGCGTGCGGGTCAGCCTTCGCGGGCGGCTCGGGAACACGCGCGTGCTCATCCGGGTGGACATCGGGTTCGGCGACCGAGTGGTCCCCGAGCCTGAGATGCTCGACTACCCGACCCTTCTCGACTTTCCAGCGCCGCGGCTGCGCGCCTACAGCCGTGAGAGCGCCATCGCCGAGAAGTTCCATGCGATGGTGCAGCTCGGCACCCTCAACAGCCGGATGAAGGACTTCTTCGACATCTGGTCGCTATCGCGGAGCTTTGACTTCGATGGAGCACTGCTCGCCGAGGCGATCCGGGAGACGTTCGGGGTGCGTGGACTCCAGGTCCCTGCTGAGCCTCTCGCCCTCACCGATGCCTTCGCTCGCTCCCAGGCGAAGCAGACGCAGTGGACGGCATTCCTCCGTAAGCGTTGTGTGAGCGCCCCCCCTGACTTCGCTGAGGTGGTTACGCAGATCAGGGACTTCCTGCTGCCCGTCGTGGCTGCCGTGTCCAAGGGCACTCCCCCTTCAGAGCGATGGTCTCCGTCAGGGCTATGGGGATCCCTGTGAACACAGCCTCTGTCCCATTTAGACACTAGTCTGTATCATACAGCAGCAGCACCCCGCAAACCCGCGCCGGGACTGCATCGAGGACAGCCATTTGCGAGGGACTTCAATTGGGACAGCCGCGAGCCGCCATCTACTGCCGAGTATCCACCGCGGACCAGAACTGCGACCGACAGGAGCGCGACCTCCGTGACTTCGCTGAGCGCGCGGGGTACGAGGTCGTGGGCGTCTTCAAGGAGACGGCATCGGGGGCGAAGACCGACCGCGTCGAACGCAAGCGAGCCATGAGGCTCGCGCAGGCACGGCAGCTCGACGCCATCCTGGTGACCGAGCTGACCCGGTGGGGGCGCTCGACCATCGACCTCGTCCACACGCTCCAGGAGCTTCAGGCGTGGGGTGTCTCTCTCATCGCGCAGACGGGGCTGCAGTTCGATCTGTCGACACCGCAGGGGAAGCTCATCGCGTCGCTCATGGCGGCGCTGGCGGAGTTCGAGCGCGACCTCACTCGCGAGCGCATCCGCTCCGGTATGGCGGCCGCGAAGGCGAAGGGGCAGGTCTTCGGGCGACGCCCGGGGCAGAGGCCGAAGTCGGACAGGCTGGCCCCGAAGGTGCTGGAGCTGGTCGCCGAGGGCCGCTCATACCGCTGGATCGCGCGGGAGCTGGGCATCAACAAGAACACGGTGGGGGCGATAGTGGCTCGCAGTCGGAGCTAGGTGCCTCGCCCAACAGCTGATGTCAGCCGTCCAGCGGCCCTCTGTCCTGCGTCCTCACGGACCGTCCCCGAGCTGCCGCCGCCTACACCCGCTCCTCATGTGCTTGCCGGAGTGACGACTTCGGCTTCCTCGGCCCTCTGCTGTGCTCGCGCTGCTAGCTGTCCCTCGACCTGTCGTATCCGGTCGTACCAGTTCTGAAGCTGCTCTCTGGTGACGCACGTGTACATGGTCCTTGGGTCGTCGTGCTCCATGGGTGACAGGTCCGCGTAGAGGTCGCTTAGGCAGTCGGCTTCATCGCTCCTGAGAGGCACGAGACGGGTGAACTCCCGCCACATGGAGACGCGTAGCGTGGTCGCGGTGTACTGATGCCGTTCCTTGGCAAAGACTAACTCGTTCACCATCGCTTCGATCAGGCGGCGCATGAGTGAGCACACGAGCTCAACGCGCTCGGACGGGGGCTGACCCTCAACGCTGAGCTCACTCTCTACGCGCCTTTTGAGCTGCTCCCTGTTGCCACAGTAGGAACGGATGGATGCGCAGTGCTCCAGAATCTGCACATCGAGATGGCGCGTTAGCCGGGAGCGGCTGATGACACGCTGCATTTCGACGAACAGGTCCCAGTTGTGAGTGAACACCACTATCTGAGGCCCTGGCTCTTGCTGTATCAGGGAACGAAGACGCTTTGCGAACGCTGCCACGCCGTTGTAGTCGAAGCTGGTGGTAGGGTCATCGAACACGACAATATCGCATGGTCGCGAGGTGAGCTCACAGAAGAACAGAGCAAGAGCATGGACCTTGCGCTCTCCCTCACTCAGGACGCGGTGCACCGGGGTCCTACCCACCTCTGGAGCGACCGCGACTGATTGGTCTCCGCCGACAACCCGGAGTGTGACCCCGTGGTCCTTGAGTCGCCGTCCAGACAACGCGGCGTACTCATCGTCCAGACGCCTCTGGAACTCAGAGACCACAAGCCGCTCGGAAGCTGCTTTGCCGGTGTCTGTTAGTCGCCTGAGAAGTTGGCTGAAGCCAGCTTGCGCCGTCCTGCTCTCCAGGTCCGCGTTCCGCTCAACCAGTTGGACCACATCGTGTAACACCTGGCCGTTGTCCAACATCAGTTGGTGGAAGGAGAACTCGTCTAGCCTAGCCTGTATCTCCCGCAGGCGCTCATCGTGCTTGGCTCGGTCATCTCGAGCGAGCCTGATGGCCTCTTCCCGTTTGGCACTCTCCTGTCCCGCCCGGTTCTGGAACTGCACCAGTGCCTCAAGACCTGCACTCGGTGTGTCCTCGGCCACTGCAACGCCGCCCAGAGCACGCGACATCCGTTCCACCTGCTGGCGCATCGCTTCAGCCGCAGCCTCGCAGGCCACGTCACCCAAGAGGTCCGGGCAGAGCCTCGCTGAGTCTGCCTCCCATCTCGCAACGTTCCGGAGAGACTCTTCGGTTGAGGCGTGTTCCTCTTGTAGTTCCGCCAGCTCTCTCCTTAGGGAATCAGCCAAGTAGGCGTGGTAGGTCTGCACAAGCTCCAGGACCGCCGAGTCCATCGGACGTCGGCAGAATGGGCAGGGGCTTCCCTGCTCACTCTCGTACGCGCCGACCTCGTCGGCGGCAACAAGGAACCGCGTGAATGCCTCGGAGTCGACTCCGTCTGGAAGCACGCGCAGTGCCAGGCCCTCAACCAGGGTCCGCTTCGCATCCAGCGCGCGAGTGACCGCGATGTAGCCCTCTGGGTTGGCTTTCCGAACCTGTGCGAGGAAGGTACTGACCAGCTCGCCAGTTGTGCGTAGGGCGTCCCGCTCACGGGCGAGTCGAGCCACTCCCTCGTCAGTAACGGCCTCAGCCATCCGCTGGGCCTCGGCTGCGTCCTCGCGATGGGCCTCCGTCTCCTCAGCAGTTAGCACGCGCAACGACTCACTCATGGCTTGCAGTGGCGCGAAGTCACCTTTCACTGCCAGGCTGACCGGCTGTTTCGCGCCCTCAGGTATGTCGGCGCAGGCCCCCGCGAGCCGTGCGAGCATGGCATTGGCTCTGTCGTTGGCATCGGCGATCTCGCGTCTGACCGCGTCCCGCAGTGCGCCCACGAAGCTCCCGCAGTACTCGAAGACTTCGAGCCGGAACGCAGCCACCTCGATGACATCCCCAGGCCTGGTGTGGTCGGTCACACTCCGCGTAGCCAGCCCTGAGTCGAACACTTTGACGTGTCCTGAGAGCCCCCCGTATCCCTGAGTCGCGTCCCACGTTGTCGGTTGGGCCTCGCCCGCCAGGCAGTAGTCGAAGCGAGGCTGTTCGCTGGACTTCGCCCTGGCGTTTGACAATGAGTCAACGGTCGCCCCGGGCTGAGCCAACACCCGTATGGCGTCACAGATGCTCGACTTGCCCGAACCGTTCGTCCCAAACACGAGTGTGAGCCGCTTCGTGGTGTCCACTTCAAGCAGCACTGTCGGAGCTAGCCTTCGGAAGTTCGAGAAGCCGGACAGGGACTGAAGCCGAACCTGCTCGCGCGGGCTAGGCACTCTGGCGTCGTGCGTTTCGTGATGAACGGCCGCCGCGCCGCGCGGTACATACGGTTCCGCGCTCTTGAACAGGTGCAACAGATGGTCCAGGGAGTGAGGGCTCAACTCTGGGCCGCTGGCCACCACAGCCAGGTCGCACAGGTACGAGAACCACGGCGCGTTGAGGTCGTCGCGTAGTTCGAGCAGATAGCCAATGGCATCACTATGGCTGCTCATCGCGTCTCCTTCGGCGCAAACCGCAGCTCCAGCGGGCCATGCTCACGGCCGCCTCCCGTCATCGCCATGCCCCCAGCCTCCTTCTGCACTCATCGGAAGGCAAACGCGCGCCTTGCGCCAGCATCGCGCGTAACCCCTCGGCCGCGCGCGCCGGCGTAACTGCGGCTGCGGCCACCAGCTCATCGAGGACCCAGAGTACGCCGCGAACCGTCACTCCCTCAGCCTCGGCGGCCTTCCGGAGGCTGTTGTCCCCGGTAACGAGTGCACATTGCTCATCCTCAGCGACGACAAGGGCTGCGAGGTCGGCGGGGCTTGGGCCGGCGTACCGCTGAGCGAGGGCCCAGACCCGACCGATGCCGGTGGGGCTCAAAGAGGCGACGCGTGCTCGGCCAGCGACCAGGTTGTGACCAGCCGGGTCCTCAAGCTCCCCCACCACCGCGTCAGGGCTCACGAGCTCATACGGCAGCGCCGTGGCTTCGTCGAGCAGTCCGGCATGGCAGAGGTGGATCCACACGTTGGAGTCCACCACCAGCTTCAGATGACCCCGACCTCCAGACCCTGCGGCCACGCTGCACGAGCGGCGTGCAGTGGCTGGCCAAGCAGTTCAGATGCCCGTGAGGGAGAGACGAGGTCCTCTGCTAGTGCCTGCTCCACCAGGCGAACGAGCCTGTCCGTTCTGACCTCCTCGACCTGCTTGCCCGGTTCCTTCGTCCGCCATCCTTCTTGCCGGAACCGCATCATGGCGCGACGGTAGGTGCTGTCGGAGATGACCTCCAGGTCGTGAAGACGGTGGAGCCACGCCTGCATGCTCAGGCCCCACTTGTGCTTGAGTGAGTGCAGTTCCGGGATGCTCAGGTGGCC
>DBQI01000006.1 GCA_002305165.1 Armatimonadetes bacterium UBA1398 | reverse complement strand
GGGGGGGGGGGTGGGATGGGGTTGTCTCTGTGGTGGTCCGTCATGAATCTCCCTCGCTTGCGGTGCTGTGCGGAAGGCCGGTGGCGACCGCGCCCACCCGGCCGCAGGCCCGCAGTACCGGCCGCACCCAGGGCCTCTTCGCTCGCGGGGCCTGGACTCCTGCTCCCAAAACCGGCTGACCGTTCTGGAAAGGCACTACCTCGGCCAGGTAACGCAGGCTAGCGGCCGGGTCGGGGTCAGCCTGTAGCTCGCGGAGACGCAATAGGCATAGCCCGAAGGCGCCATCGTCGAACCGCTGGGGCCTCGTAACCACGGTGAGCCCTGCCCGACCTGTCGGGGCGACACGCTCATCGTCCATGGCGAGAGACTCATGGAGCTTCTCGCCCGGCCGGAGGCCGGTGAAGAGAACATCGATGTCCCGATTCGGAACGTAGCCTGCGAGGCGAATCATGTCGTGGGCGAGGTCGATGATCCGCATCGGCTCGCCCATCTCGAGTAGGAAGAGGTCGCCGCTCCTGCCTGTGGCGCCCGACTGGAGCACCAACTGGACGGCCTCGGGGATGGTCATGAAGTAGCGGGTCATCTCGGGGTCGGTCACCGTCACAGGACCGCCGCGCGCGATCTGCTCCCTAAAGATGTTCACCACGCTGCCGCGGCTGCCGAGGACGTTGCCGAAACGCGTAGTCAGATAGATGGTCTCCGGGTAAAGGCTCGCCACGTGTCTAACGGCCTCCTCAGCGAGCCATTTCGTCGCCCCCATGACGCTGCTGGGGTAGACCGCCTTGTCGGTGGAGACCATCACGAACCGCTCGGCGCCGTAGCGCCCCGCCGCTACAGCGAGGTTGTACGAGCCGATGGCGTTGTTTTGCACGGCCTCCTTGATATTGCTCTCCATGATGGGCACGTGCTTATGGGCAGCGGCGTGAAAGATGACCTGAGGCTCGTGCCGGGCCATGATCTCATCGACTCGGGACTCGTCGGCAACGGAGCCGATAACCATGTGGATCCGGCGCTTGAGGCTGGGGAAGCGGCGCACCAACTGCCAGTAGATGCGGTCAATGGAGTTCTCGCCATGGCCGAAGAGCACTAGCTCCTCGGGGTTGAACGCGGCGACTTGGCGGCAGAGTTCGGAGCCGATGGAGCCGCCGGCGCCAGTGACCATGACGCGCTTGCCATCGAGATACTGCCCCACCTCGCGGATGTCGCAGTGGACGGGTGGCCGGTGGAGGAGATCCTCGATGCGGATGTCCTCGGTCTGGAGCGAGGTTCGGCCCTCGAGCACGTCCTGGACGCCGGGGACCATGCGCACGGGCACGCCCAATTCGCGGGCGGCGGTGATCTGCCGCTTGAGGCTCTCTATCCGCACATCGGGCGCGGCGACGAGAACCTCATCGACTTTGCCCTTCGCAACATACTCGGCCAGGAGCGCTATGGGGCCGAGCACGAGGACGTCCTGAATGAGCATCCCGTGGCGCTGGGACTCGTCGTCGAGGAAGCCGATGACCCGGTACTGGCGGAGGGGGTCCTCCAGGAGGGCGCGGTGGATACGCACGGCGCCCGCGTCGGAGCCCAGAATGATGACCCGCTTGGGGGCCTGATCATGGCGGAACTGGCGGAAGGTGGGGAGGCCGTGACTGCGGCTGATGCCCGCAAGCCGCAGGAGGATACGCATCCCGCCGACGAGCCCGATGGTGAGCATCCAGAAGATGACGAGGGTTGCGGGCCGCTGGACGACAGAGTCCAGGGCCCACTGGAGTAGCACCGAGAGGCAAACTCCGCAGGTGGTGGCGATGATGACTCCGCGGAGGGTACCGAGGCTCGCGAAGCGCCAGGCGCACCGGTAGAGCCGGAAGGCGAAGAAGAATCCGATGAAGCCGATCATGCTCAGCGGGAGGCTGGCCTGGTGTTGCCGCAGCAGGTCGAAGAGGACCTCCCCGCGGACGGTGTTGTGGGCCAGGGCGAAGGCGAGGAGCTGGGCTAGGACGATGGCCAGGAGGTCGGCGGTGATCAGGGCGGCATAGCGCGCCGGCCAGCCGAGACGGTGGAGCCGTTTCAGGGCTTTGGTGGTCAGGCTATCGTGGGTTGTTTCTGGCATGTGATAGGTTCGCCTCGCCGCCGGGATCAGCGGACGCTGGGATGTTCGTTGTGACGAGCGGGGATCCTACGTCGGGGGCTTCAGACTTCCGACTTGAGACTGTGAGCGCGGAGACCGGACAGGCAGGACGTCAATCCTGCTGGGCCAGGGCGTTTCGGTGTCCCCTGGCCTTCGGCCAGGACAGCGGCAGAGCTGAGCAGGATCGTATCGGTGAGACGGGCTTACCGAACGAGAGCCTGCGGGCCGGTCTACCCGGTCAGCTCCGCTCGGTCGATGCGGAGGGACATGCCTTCCGCGGAGACGACGATCGCGTTCCCCTCGGTCGAGACGCTCACGTTGCCGTGTCCGCGGGCGTCGGCGATCTCCACGAAGGCACGTAGCAGGCAGAGGTCCTCGGCCCGCACGGTGCCGAGGCCGCAATCCATGAGGACCCGGTCCCAGCCCCGGAGCTGGGTGCGCGAGGGCAGCACACGGAAGGAGGCGGGCCCTACGGCGCGCAGGGTCCGGGCCATGGCGTCCGTGGAGTACTCGCCCTCCTCCAGCCAGACAGGAGCGGCGATAGCCTTCGCGTCGTCGGTCTCGTCGAGGGAGGGAGCGTTGTCCTCCACGGGCCGCTGGTAGTCGTGGCTCGCCGCGTAGGCCTCGAGCCGCCTCACCGACCAGCGCTTTTTGAGGGCACGCCGCTCGTACCAGCGACGGTCGTCGGGCAAAGCGACCCGGCTCAGAATGTACAGGTGAGAGAGCCCGAGCCCCTTGAGCCGCTCGGGGACACGCCCGGCGCCCAGCTCGGGGTACGCTCGCGCGAGGGAGATGCAGTTGAAGAGGGAGGAGCGGGAGATCTCGAGCTGAGGGTGCTCGGCGATGCGCTGGACCACATTGTGGCCATACGGCGCCCGGCCCTCCTGGAGGATCTCCTCCCAGACGTAGCGGCCCACTTCGTAGGCGCGAAGGATCATGTCCCCGGCGATGCCGTTGATGCGCTGGACGGCGAGGTGGACGAGCTGGTCCTGCTCGACGGCGGAGAGGCTGGCGGGAACGGCAGGCTGCTCACTGGGCTCACTGAGGGCCTCTATGGGTCACACCTCCCCGTAGAGTGCGCTGTGGCGTGCCCGGTCCGTAGCTGACACGCATACATCATCCAAACGTTTGGACAATCCCTTCACTACCACTAAGGGCGGAAATTGGGTGCTGTGGGCGCATCGGATCCGCCACGGTCACACAGGCGTCCGCGGGCCAGACCGACTCGTTGAGGCATGCCCTCCTCTATACCCCATTCGAGCGAGGATACCCCCTCGGCGATGATAACCTTCGCATTCACCATGTCAATATGTCAATCCCTCTCGGCCTCGTGCTCGGCCGGCACTCCCACCTCGGGCCGGCCCTCATCCAGGGGCCTGAGCACGATGAAGAGCCCACGCTGACGGTCCGCAAGGTGGACCTTACCTGCGAAGATGCTCGCGACAACCCCTTCGGGCACTGTTGCCGGCTCATCACCCGCCCACTGGAGCTGGCCGTCCACGTAGCGCACACTCGCCGTGACCCCAGAGGCTGAGTCGAAGCCACTTTCCCGCAGCGCCTCGGCGGTAAAGATCACCGAGTGCCCCGGCTTGAGCACCTGGCGCTCTAGCTCGTTCCAGACGAGCCCCTCCTCTGTGCCGTCAGCGCCGCTGCGCACACTCTGAATCACTATTTCCACCGGGAAGGGCGCATACATTCCGAGACCAGCATATAAAGTGGAACCTAGCCCCTTCAAATCAATCATGAATGCCGGCTCTTCCTCCTCAGCGCCGAGCGCAGGCGGCACCGGCGCTTGGACCGGCTTGGGCTCAGGCTGAGTCTCTGCGGTCGGCTGGGAGGGCGTCGTCTGGGCCGGCTCCTCGGGCGGGACCAGCGATGGAGGCGGCTTCCGTGGCGTAATGGTCCACCAAATCGCAACAGCCGCGATGGCCAGGCCCAGGAAGGCGAGGAAACCGTTCAGGATCTTCCGCCACAGGGGCGCACCTTCAGGCTTGGCGCGCTGGCGGCTAGGGGTCGGCGTCGGGAGCGGCTCGGAGACCTGGGCATCGGGCTCGGGCGGCTCAGTCATGGGCGTCGCGGCCGGGAAGTCGTCGGCACGCGGTAAGGGCGATGATGGACCGAGGGCGCGGTTCCCGGGTAAGCCGCCACTGTTCATCAGCTGCAGGAGGTCCCGGCCGCTCGCAAGCTGCGGCTGCCCTGGTGTACCCTGCATCTCGGCCCCCCGGAGGGCGATGTAGTAAGCCAGCCGATCGCGGGAGGGATCCACAAAGAGGGAGCTCGTGGGGTCCAGGTCGACGCCCAGGAGCACCACGGAGTTCGCGCCGTCGGCCCGCCGGAGCTTCACCTCGACAAGGATGCGCTCGCACGCCTCCTCCAGGGTGGAGCATTCACTGATGAAGTCCTCGAGCTCATCAGGGTCCCCGACGCTCGCATGTACACCGCCCGAGAGGAGCAGCAGAAGGTCGCCGCTGCGGGTTTCCAGGGACCACAGCGAGGGCGACACCGTCTCGTCCTCCCCGAGGAGGGCGCCGGCACGCGTCTCGCCCAACTCCTCAACCCCGTCGTCCTCGTCGTCGGCGTCGTGCGAGAAGTTCTGAGCGATCTGCTGGATGGGAACGCACATACCCTTGCGAATCAGGTACGCCCCACCCTGCCCCACGATCCCGACCGCGGCGACACCCCGCTGGATGGCGGCGACGGCGAGGGAGCACGTGTGGGGCACAGGCTGATCGCTCGAGGCCGCGCGGCCGCGGATGCCCTGGTTCGCGGCGCGTATCGCCTTGGTCACGACGCGGACGGCGCCTCGCATGTCAGGGCCGGACTGGGGCCCCTGGAACCCGAGGGATAGGGACTGACGCGCAGCATCGACGGCCGACGCGGCGGCGGCCTCGTAGGCGGCTGTGGGTTGCACGGCGGTGCCCACGATCCCCGCGCCCTCGAAGCGCCACCAGCGGGTCGGAGAGGGGAAACCTGCGCGTCGACCCTCGAACCAGTACAGCTCGCCGTAGGGCATGGAAGTGATCCGGTCGCTACGGCCAGCGCCCTCGACCCGTACGCTCTGGCCCGTCGCCTGAGGGGAGGTCAAGGCTTCGGACGCTCTGCTGAGTTCTACGGGTTCGTCTTCTGGCTGCTCGAACATGGCACTCGATTCGAATTCGTTAGCCCATTCACATCGGGCTCTACAATACACCGAGCCGCGTCCGCCGTGAAGGAGGCGGAGGGTGTCTGCGACGGGCGAGTGGCGAGGGCGGAAGGTTAGGCCAGGCGGGCGAGGCGGCGTTGGGCGACCTGGTTGTCCGAGTGGATCACTCCGTCATGGAAGGTCACTATACGCTCCGCGTGTTGGGCGATCTCATCCTCATGGGTCACCATGACGATGGTCGTTCCCTCGTCGTGGAGCCGCTGCAGGATGGCCATGATTTCCTGCCCCTGGGTCGAGTCCAGGTTGCCAGTCGGCTCATCGGCCATGATGATCTTCGGCTCGCACACCAGGGCGCGGGTACGAACGCTGTGCCAGGCGGCGCCCAGGTCGGGCCGGCGCTCGACGAGCCCCTCGGCCTCGAGCCGGGTGACGAGACGGGAGATGGTCCCCTCGTCGAGCCCCAGGCGCACAGCGAGCTGCTCCTGCCGCGGCGCCGGCCCCCGCAAAACCTGCATGAGGACCGGCGGCGCGCCGAAGGGGAGATCGTACTCGGCAAGGGCAACATGAAAGAACCGGCGCGCGTAGCGGTGAATGACCGCCACATGGCGCCCGATGGTGTCTCGCATCCTTGTCGGTCTCCACGGAAGCGCCGACTACCTGACGGTACGGCTGTTGGTTGCAGACGCAAATGAACTCTCCAGGTTCGGTCGTATTGCCAGTGCCTATCCAGGCGGCCTGACGCGGGGCCGCTGGGATCCAGAGGGATGGGGTGATCGCATGGTGACCTTGGCGCTCTGCGCATTGGTGCTCGGACCGACGGGAGATCCGCCGCACATCGCCAACCTATGGGGCTGCAGCCCCGCCTCGACGGAGTACGACTCCTGGAGCCGCTACGATCTCCTGGTGCTCACCGGCGGCAGCCCATCGCAGATGGAGCGTTTCAGCGCCGAGTACCGGCGCCGCAACCCCGGAGGGATCCTCCTGGGCACCGCGCCGCTCATGAACCTGGGTTCACCGGAGGCGACGCCGTGGATGGAGGAGAGCTGGTTCCTCCGGAAACCGGACGGCGAGATGGTCACCTGGTGGGCGGATCAGGTCTACACCCCGAACCTGCTGATTGATGGCTGCCTGGAGGCCCTGGTGGCGCAGACGGCGGAGAGCCTGGGGGCGGCGCTGGAGCAGGGCTGGATCGATGGCGTCTTCTTCGACAGCGTTGTGGGCCGGGCGACGTGGCTCGGGCCGGTGGACACCGACGGCGACGGCGTGGCCGATGACCCGGCCGAGGTGGACCCCCGCTGGCACGCGCGCCAGTGCGAGTTCTTCGACCGGCTGCGGGCGCGTTACCCCGGGATGCTGATCCTCGCCAATGACGTGGACCTCGGCCATGCCCCCCACCTGCACGGCCGGCTCTTCGAGGGCGGGCCGCTCTTGGATGGGGTTGCCAACGGCTCGAGGAGCTGCGATCTCGCCCTGCGGACACTCGCGGCGTGGCGCGAGCAGTCGCTCCAGCCGCCGGTCACTTTCGCCCTGATGAGCCATCCCTTGGGGTGGCAACCGTGGCGCGTCGGGCAAGGACCCGCGGTCACCACCGAGGCCGAGGTGGATCGGGTCGCCCGGGACTTCCGCCGGATGCGCTTGGGGCTGTTGTTGTGCCTCATGTCCGACACCTACGCCGCGTACGACGTGGGCACTGTGTGGTACGGCCTGACGTTCTGGTACCCCGAGTACGACGCGCCGCTGGGGCGGCCGCTCGGGCCCGTGGAGACGGTCCAGCAGGCGGAGGATCGGGAGGTGTTCCATTGGCGGGCGGGCGAGCCCACGGACGCCCTCTCGTTCGAGGATAGCGCGGCGGCTATGGAGGCGGGGATCGAGGGCGGATCCCTGGACTCAGGGGCCGGGTGGCGCCGGCTGTTCGGAACCGACCCGCGGTCCGTGCCCCTTGCGCCGGGGGAGACCTACGAGGTGCGCGCGACGGTGGAGGTCCTGGGGGCTGCGGGGGCCACGATTCAGTTCCAGGCGCGCACCCCCACAGGCGGCTGGGAGCGCCACGACAAGGCCATCAACCTATGGCCGGGCACCCTCGGTACGTGGGAGATCGGTGACGTGTTCATCCCCGACGACTTCGAGGACTACTCCCTGGAGTGGCACCTGAACGGGGCGGGTCGGATCCGGCTTACGGAGATCCGGGTGATCGCCGTCGAGCAGTCCTACCTGCGGCGGGAGTTCGAGGGCGGGATCGCGGTGCTCAATCGTCTGCCTCGGGAGGTGGAGGTCGATCTGGGCGGCGCGTACCGGCGGTTCGAGGACCCCTCTTGCCCTCGTTGGATCATGGAGGTCGATGACGCCGACGAAGGCTTCATGGCCGAGGCGGGGTGGGAGCGGGTCTCGGACCTGGGCCGCTTCTGCGGGACGAGCACTCACCAGGCTCTGAAACCGGGTGCGACGGCCACGTGGAGCTTCACGGCGCCGAGCACCGACACGTACACCATCCTGGCTTGCGCGCCGAAGCTGGAGGGCCTCACGGACGCCGCCCGCTTCGCGCTGGAGGGACCCTCGGGCAGGCAGACTGTGGTCGTGGACCAGCGCGAGGGTGAGGGTGGATGGGTGATGCTCCTCGAGGCCCCCCTAACCGAGGGCGAGGTCTATCGAGTCACCCTAGAGAGCGGTGGCACGGGGATCACCGTGGCGGACGCCGTGCGCATCGAGAGCGCGGCCCGCCGTCACGACGGATCGCTGGTGCGCCGCCTGGTCCTCGCGCCGCTCGATGGCGAGATTCTGCTCAAGGTGCCGTAGAGTCGACTCGGTGAGCGTCAGGACTCGGACCCCTCAGAGGTGGCGCGCTTGACTGCTTTGGCGAGGGCCGTGGTGCGTTCGGAGAGCCGCCCGAGGGTGACGGCCCAGTCGGAGAGGTGGCTTCGGCCCGAAGGCGTTATGTGGTAGCACCGGCGCTCGGGTCCCCGGGTCCCGGGGCTCCACTCGGAGGTCACCATGCCGTTCGCCTCGAGGGCGCGCAGGGTGCGGTAGACGATGCCGGTGTCGATCTCGCTATCGGTGACAACGAGTTCGTTGGCCTCCTCGAGCAGCTGATAGCCGTGCTTGCCGTCGCCCTTTGCGAGGAGCAGCAGAAGCGTGGGCTCGACGAGGCGCGGCAGCCGCCCCATCGCGCAGGTGCAGGGGCCGAAGTCCCCTCCGTGTCTCCTACAGTGACCTTGTCCGGTCCTCATGGACCCTCCCAAGAAGCCGCCTGGCCCGTGGTCTCGGCCGTGTTCCAGCACTCTAGGCGGGGTTGACGTGCCGTGAGTCTCTCGACCCAAGCCATTCTAGACCTGGCACGCTGAGGCCGCAACGGCTCGGCGCCGTCGGCGCTAACCGTTACCGCGAAGCGCGCGGAACTCTGCCCGCGCCCTCTTGACCCCGTCCCTGGGCGACCAGTGACGAGCGCTACACACGCTATGCGCCCTCGGCCATGAGCTCGCGCACGCGCTCGAGGTCGGTCTCGGTGTCTACCCCGATGGAGTGGCGGGGGGTCAGGACACACCGGATGGCGCAGCCGTTCTCCAGCACCCGGAGCTGTTCGAGGCCCTCGGCGATCTGCAGGGGCGTGGGCGGCCAGGTCGCGTATTCGAGCAGGAAGTCGCGACGAAAGGCGTAGAGGCCGATGTGCTTGTAGACGGGGTGGTCGACCATGGGCCGGATGTCGCGGCAGAAGGGGATGCGCGAGCGGGAGAAGTAGAGGGCGCGGCCCGTGGGATCGACGACGGCCTTCACGCAGGCGGGATCATCCAGCTCCTCGGCCAGGGTGATGGGCGTGATGAGGGTGGACATGGACCACGCGTCATCTTCGAGCAGGCCATCCACGGCGAGGTCGATGTCCCGAGGGTCCAGCATGGGCTCATCGCCCTGGACGTTCACGACGACATCGGCGTCCAGATCCCGCGCGACCTCGGCGATGCGGTCGGTGCCCGAGGCGTGGTCCGGGGATGTGATCCTCGCCGTGCCGCCGAAGCGCTCGACGGCCTCGGCGATGCGCGGGTCATCACAGGCGACGATGACCTGGGAGATGCGGGAGGCGCTCATGGCCCGCTCGTAGACGTGCTGCACCATGGGCTTGCCGTGGATGTCGATGAGCACCTTGCCGGGCAGGCGTGACGCCTGCAGCCTCGCGGGTATGACGGCGACGGCCTTCACGCGCACGTTCCCCTCTCTCTGCTCGCGCTTCACGCTAGTGGGTCAGCTCGGCGAGGAGGCCGATGAGCCGATCGCGCGCAGCAGGTCGTTGGTCCCGCGCTGCGGCATGGCGCCCCCCGCCTCAACCACGCTCGCCGCGTTCGAGGTCATCCGACGAGTCACCTTCGCAGCCGAAGGGACCTCTGTTCATCAGGGCGGCGTGCTAGGGTGGACAAGATAATTGAAGCCCTAGAGTCGTCGTACGTCCAGTCTCAATCCCTTGTTCATCAGGGCGGCGTGCTAGGGATGATTATAGGAAAGTTTGCCGTAGGCAAGGGTGCGTCTCAATCCCTTGTTCATCAGGGCGGCGTGCTAGGGTCCACCCAGAAGCAGACGTCCCGATCATCTCTTACATGATGTCTCAATCCCTTGTTCATCAGGGCGGCGTGCTAGGGGGACCCTCCCGGGAACCCTTATACCCCAATAGTTCGCGGGGCCCTGTACGGAAACCTCCTCGCAAGCACCTTTTTTTGCCCTCCATTACCCATCGCCACCGGCCTCCCAATCTGCCTCCAAGCCATGGGCCCCATGGCCTGGAGCCTCAGTACGGAAACCTCCCCCCTAAAAC
>DBQI01000029.1 GCA_002305165.1 Armatimonadetes bacterium UBA1398 | reverse complement strand
TTCGATCGGGTCTTTCCCGAACTGAGGCCCCCCCACGGGCATCGCGGCGATGTCCGGCGAGAGACGTCGCATCCCCGCCTTGAGCAGGTACACCTGGCCATCGCTCCAGGCGTATACCCCTAGAGACCACGGCCGGTATCCTTCGGTGGAGAGGACCCGGTTGTGGGGCCAGTTCTGAATCGACCATTCCTGGCCACCCGCCACCTGGCGGCTCTGAACCATGCCGATCGATAGGGCCCGGCTCGGCAGGTCCACGAGAGCCAGTGTCAAATCGGTCGCGGGCTGTTCACTACTGATGGGCTCCGCTAGCCGAAACGACCCCCACAGCCCTGCGCAGTTGACGATCACCGACCCGACCAGCATGAGGCCGGCCTCGGGCTTGGCGATGGACAGGTCCCACATCGCACGGGAGGTGCCCCCCCTCCCCGAAACCGTCTCGATGTTCTCCGCTTTGTATGCGCCCACTGGCGCTCCGCAGCCTGGCCCGAACACCGTGTCGAACACGGACGACATGATCGCCGTGAACTGCTCATTGTCACCGGCGGTCAATGTGACCGGCACCGCCTTCTCTGAAGGGTGGAGCGGCTGGTGGCCTGAGGTAGACCATCCAGCCTCATACAGCGTCTGGGTATCCAGGTTGATCCCATCCCAGTTGGGGACGCCCTCCTGTAGGCGCACTCCGGCCTGCGCTTGGAGAGGCCACGCCGTGAGCAGCGCCAGGGCGAGCAATACGGCGGCAGGCCCCACGCCACGGCGCCGCCGCGCCTCGGAACAACCGGCAAAGCAGAGGATCATAGCGTTACCTCCTTCGTCTTACTGCGGCGTGAGATCGTGAGTCGCTGTATCGCTATTGACGATCTCCCATTCGTCCATGCACTTGTTGAGGTTGAGGTCAGCCCAGCACGCGAAGGTCGGGGAAGGGAAGCAGGCCAATACCAACTGTTGCAGTGTGTCGTACTCCGCCGGCGTCGGATAGACCACGTAGAAGCGAGCGGTTCCCGACCCATCGTCGATGCGATAGATGCCCTGGAACAGGTGGAGGGCCCCGGTGCTCGTTCCGCGGAAGTACACGCGCTTGGCTGGGTGCGGCGTAGGGGTGGCCCAGCAGTTGTCGCCCACGTCGCTCCACGATACCCAGCTGCCCCATGGCGACCACGTGGACTGAGGCCAGATCCGGCACACGTCGCTCGCCGGGTTGACCAGGACGCCTACAAGCCTACATGCCTCAACCGCCAGCGCGGCCCCGCTGTCACACTGGTACCACTGGATGCTCTTCTGGTGCCACGCATCGGGGTAGAGCATCTGGGCCCAGCCGATGGCTCCATCATAGTTGCACCCGGACACCGCCCACTGGCCCGCCTTCAGCGCGATGCCTCCGGCGCCCGCGATCGTCGAGCAGCCATGGAGATACTCGTACACCGACTCAACCCTGTCGGCGGTCACCTGCTTCCGCATGTCGTTGTCCCCCGCGCCCCACTTATCCAGCGTGCCATACGAGGTCGCGACCCACTCGAGCCCAGGGGGAGTGAGCGTCGCCGTGCGCTGCGTGCCCGCAGCGGGCGGAGTGCCCGGGACCTTCGCCTTCCACTGCCAATTCGGCGCCTCTTCGAAACTCACCGTCTTGTTCAGAGCGGTACCGCTGGTCACCGTGATCGCGCCGGACGGCAGTGCCGTCAGTGGCACGCTCGCCGATGTGAAGGTCACCCCCTCGGAGGTCCATGGGATCTCTAACACCACCGTCGTGTCCCGCACATCGACCCACTGGGTCGGATTGCCCTTGACACAGAGCTGAACCTGCATGCTCCGGGTACCGCCCCCCTCCAACAGTAGCCACCCACTGGCTTGGTGGTTCGGGTTGGCGCTGTAGCTCAGGGTCGGGTGCTTCGTCGACGTGTGGTTGTCCCATGGGTTGTCGACCGCGCGGAACAGGAATGGGGGCGAGATCCAGTCCCCGTAGTTCGTCGACAGCCAGAACGGTAGGCCGCCCTGAACGGTATACACCGCAAGCTCATGCACATGAACCTCATACGTCCATGTGCCGGTGGCCGGGTCGCAGGTCGGGCTGTTTCCTACGTCCCAGGCGGTCATCGTCATGTTCACCACGCACGCGGTAGGAGGCGCCTGCCATGCGAAGTAGGGCGGGTCGCCCGCGAGGCTCGTGTCGCTGGCCACGATCGTCCCAGCGTCACCGGTGTTCAGGGCATAGGTCCAATCGTTGTCGGGCACTTGCTGGCCGTTCACCGTGTCCGTATCAAGAATCGTGGGACCGCTGAGGGTGATCACACTGCTCGCCACGACGTCTATCACCTCAGGTGGGTTGACCTGAGCGGGGATCATGGCCGGAGGCTGCCAGGACGTCGTTGGCGGAAGCAGCTGCGCAGGGGTCTTAGGCGCCAGGAGAACCAATAAGACTAGACACAAGGGCACTAGACACGAGGACGCTAGAGGGAGGGAGAGAGGAAGGAAGGGAACGAGCGAGAACCGCTTGGCCATCACACACATCTCCTCTCAACGCGCCGACGAAATGCTACCTACAACCGTATCACGCTCCACATATCCTGCTGTACTATGGCTTTCTTCTTCTCCATACTCACGGCCGAGACCTACATCCCTCGTCCAGTTTCATTGCTCACCAGCGATCCCTGCGCCGCTCGACCGTCGCCGGCATCCCGGGCAGCGGCTCAATCCCGGGCGCGCCTGCGGAGGCTCCTCGAAGGCCCCCCGCACCATAGCCGCACCCTACC
>DBQI01000050.1 GCA_002305165.1 Armatimonadetes bacterium UBA1398 | reverse complement strand
GCCTGGCCGCGCCGCCCTGACCCGTGTACAGATGGCCCGTCGCGATGCCCCGTCCGTTGGCGGCGTATGCTGCGCTGGTGGCTGGAACGCCGAGGCGGACAGGTACACCCTGCACAACGGAGGCTCCAACTTGGCTTTCGCGGATGGCCACGCGAAGTTCCTGACCGGACCCGCCATCAAGACCATCCAGGGCGGCGGCGGTCTCCGCTACTACCAGGAAGAATGGTAGTAGCTCCTAGCTGCGTAGTTCACAGCTCCCCGCACGTGTACAGAGCGAGGTGGCCAGGCCCTGGCCACCTCGCTCTGATTCCGGGTGTGCTGGGCCCGAGGAGAGGCGGCGCCCAACCCGCCCTCACGGACGCCTCAGAAGGTGATGAAGTCGGCCTTCTTCGCGCCGCAGAGCGGGCACTCGTCCGGCGCATCGCCGTGCATGGTGAAGCCGCACACGTCGCACACGTGGATCGGTGTGTCCTCGAAGTCGCCGCCCGCCTCCACGGCAGCCTTGGCCTTGCGAAACAGGGCCAGATGCACCTTCTCCGCCTCGAGCGCCTTCTTCATGCTGTTTACGGCGCCTTTCTCGCCCTGAGCCTCTGCCGCCAGGATGTACATGGGGTACATCTCGTCGATCTCGAAGCCCTCGCCGCCCGCGGCCCACTCGAGGTGGTCAACGGTCTTGGCCAGGCCGAAGCCCGCACCCGCGGTCACGGTCGCATTGCCGGGCACGTTGGCTAGCTGGGTGAAGTGGTTCCACGCGTGAATCTGCTCGGAATGGGCTGTGGCGCGGAAAAGCCGCTGGACGTTGGGCAGGTTCTCGTTGCCCGCCTTCGAGGCCCACACCGTGTAGCGCATGGCCGCCATCGATTCCCCGCCGTAGGAACTCCTCAGGTTGCTCGCTGTCATCTCGTGCATGCGAATCAGCTCCTTGCACTCGGTTGGGGTCAGACGTGTCGAACTCGAGCAATCATACACCACGGCGAAGCCTGATCCTCACACGGCTGCACGCTTAGTCCAGGCGTTTGTGGAACCGTATGACGCCCAGCACGAAGAAGACCACGGAGAGGACCGCCAGGGGCAGGAGGTTGGGGAGCCAAAGCTCCGCGAAGCCAGTCCCCTTCAAAAAGACCCCTCGGATGATCCGCAGGAGGTAGGTCATCGGAATGACATCGCTGATCCACAGGAACACCAGCGGGAGGTTCTCTCGCGGGAACATGAAACCCGAGAGCAGAATGGAGGGAAAGGCGAGGAAGAGGTTCAGCATCTGCGCCTGCTGCTGGTTCGCTGACGCGGCCGATAGCAGCAGCCCAGAACCCAACGTAGCCAGGATGAAGAGAGCCATCGCCGCGGCGAGGACCAGGATGCTCCCGCGCACCGGGACGCCCAACACCCAGACCACCACGCCCCCGATGGCAGCGGCGTCGAGGGCTCCGATGAGGCTATAGGGGATGATCTTGCCCAGCAGCATCTCCGTTGGGCGAATAGGCGTGATCACCATCTGCTCGAAGGTGCCGAGTTCCTTCTCCTTGGAGATCGAAAAGGCCGCGAAGCTCTGTAGGAGCACTAAGAGCAATATCGCCATGATCCCAGGGCCCATGAACCACAGACTCCGCAGGTCGGGGTTGTAGAACACTCGAGTCTCGCCTCGAACCGAGGGCAGCGCGTCGGCCCGGTAACCTTGCCGAAGGATCGTCTCGCGCTTCACCTCGACATCGTAGGACGCCGCGGCCTGGATCAGGTACGCCGATGCTACGGTTGCCGTGATCGAGTCGGCTCCGTTGACCAGAATGAGCACCTGGGCATCACCATGCTGTAGGTCGCGAGAGAAGCCTGAGGGGATGTAGAGGGCAAGCTCAGCCCCTCCCCTGTCCAGGACTCGCTCGACGTCATGGACGCTCAGCTCCTCCCCGATGACCGCGAAGGCCACCGAAGACGTCACGCTCGCAAGGAAGTCCCGGCTCACGCGCGTGCGGTCCATATCGCACACGACGGTGGGGACATTCACCGCATCGGTGTTGACTGCATAGGACAGGATGAGGGTCTGGAGGATAGGGATCATGATGGACAGCCCCAGCATGAGCTTGTCCCGGAAGAACTGCCGGAACTCCTTCGCTACCATCCGCTTGATGCGACTGCCGCTGATCATAGCGTCTTGGAGAACCTCCGCACAGAGATCGCGATGAGCACGAGGGTGATGGCCAAGAGAGCGAGGAGCGGTCGCCAGATCAGGTCGATCCCGACGCCCTTCAGGATGATCGCGCGGACCATGGTGATGTAGTGTGTCGCCGGAAGCACCACGGCGATCTGCTGAAGGATCCACGGCATGTTCCGAACGGGGAAGGCGAAGCCAGAGAGCAACATAGTCGGTACCGAGGTCGCCAGGAACGATAACAGCATCGCAAGCTGCTGGGTGGGCATGATGCACGAGAAGAGCAGCCCCAAGGCGAGGGCTGAGCCCAGGAAGACGATCGAGACCAGAAACAGCAGGAGCAGGCTCCCCTGAGGCGTCACGCCGTAGAAGATTCGGCCAGCGATCACGACCAGGGCGACATCGAGAGTAGCGAGCACCAGATAGGGCAGCAGCTTGCCAACGATCAGCTCCGCCGGCCTGATGGGGCTCGCGGCTAGGATCTCGAAGCTCCCGTGCTCCTTCTCCCGAACCACCACCCCCGAGGTGAGCAGCGCCGCCATCAGCATGAGGATGACCCCGATGAGGCCGGGGACGAGGAACACCTGGGTCCGGAGGTTGGGGTTGTAGAGCACTCGCGGCCGGACATCGATCGCCGGCTTCAGCAGTGCCTGGGGCAGGCCCTTGGCCCGAGCCACATCGCGCACGAGGATACGGCCGGCGGACTCAACGATGGCCTGGCAGTAAGCCGCCGCCGTCGAGGCGAGGCTCGAGTTGGACCCATCGATGATGATCTGCACACGGGCTTCCTGCCCCGACTGCAGTTCCTGCTCGAAGCCTCGGTCCACCACGATGACCGCCATAGCCTGGTCGCGGGCAAACAGATCATGGGCCACATCGGCGCTGTAGTAGGACCCGAGGTTCACGAAGCCGTCGACCGAGTCCACTGCCTCGATGAGTCGCCTCGATGACGGGGTCTGGTCGAGGTCGACAACGGCGAAGGGGACCTCCTCCAGATCGAAGTTGACAGCATACCCGTAGAGAATCAGCAACAGTACCGGCAGGGCGAATGCCGCGAGGAGGCTGCGGGGATCGCGCACGAGGTGCAGGGTCTCTTTGCGGGCGATCGCCATGAGACGCCTCACTCGCCTTCCCCCCCATCGCTGGCGCTCCCGAGGATGCTCAGAAATGTGTGCTCGATGGTGGGACGGACCGGCGATGCGGGCCCGCACTCCACGCCCTGACGACCAAGCCACGCCGCGATCTGGTCTGCCTCGCCCTGGCCTCCGTCGCGTAGCTGGAACTGGACCTGTCGGCCAAAGGGCTGAGCACCGCGGAGGTCTCGCCGACCTTCCAGCGCCTCGAGAGCCCGCGAGAGGTCGGAGACCTCAACGCTGTAGATCCTCCCTCCGCTCATAGCCTTGATCTCCGCAGGGGTGCCTACCGCCCGGATTCGTCCACGGTCCATCAACGACAGGCGGTTGCACCGTTCCGCTTCATCCATGACATGGGTCGTCACAAGGACCGTGGTGCCCTGGTCCTGCAGCTCTCCGATAACGTCGAAGAACTCCCGCCTCGCCAGAGGATCCACCGCGCTCGTGGGCTCATCCAGAAGCAGCAGCTTGGGGGCGTGCAGGACGGCGCAGGCGAGGGATAGGCGTCGCTGGGTGCCCATCGCGAGGTCCGCCCCGAGCACATCGCGGTACGCTGTCAGGTCGAGGCGCTCGATCCACCAACCGATGCGGCTCGCGAGCTCGTCGTCAGGCACCCCGTAGATGCCTCCGAACAGCTCCATGTTCTCGCGGACAGTCATGTCGCCGTAGAGGTGGAAGAACTGCGCTACATACCCGATCGTGGCTCGGATCCGCTCTGGCTCGCGCTCGACGTCCATCCCAGCCACGAAGGCCTTGCCTTCGGTAGGGGCGAGTAGGCCGCAGAGCATGCGGATAGTGGTGGACTTCCCACAGCCATTGGCGCCCAAGAAGCCGAAGATCTCGCCGGTTTCCACCTTGAGATCGATGTGGTCGACAGCCGTGAAGTCGCCGAAGCGCTTCGTTAGCCCCTCGGTCCGAATGGCCAGGTCCTCAGGCAACGCGACCCTCCTGGGCGAGGATATCCATGAAGGCATCCTCGAGCGTGGGGGCGACCTCTTGCACGGCGCTATCGCCGATGCCGATGCGGCCGAGGGCGTCGCGCGCGATCGCCACCTCCTGGCCACCAGCCTCAATCTGCACGTGGAGGGCATCGCCAAAGGGGGTGATCCTGCGCACACAGGGAAGATCGTTCAGAACCCGCGTCGCTGCGCGGACGTCCGCCGCGAGCACCTCGACGATGCGGCCGCGCACCCGACCACGCAACTCAGGGGGCGTACCCTTAGCGAGTACGCGGCCCCGTCCGATCATGACGAGGTGCTTGCAGCGCGCCGCCTCGTCCATGTAGGGCGAGCTGAGGACGACGGTCACTCCCTGATCCGGCAGTTGGCTGATGATTCGCCAGAAGTCGCGGCGGGAGATGGGATCGACGCCCGTGGTAGGCTCGTCGAGTATGAGAACCTTGGGACGGTTGATCAGCGCGCAGATCAGCCCGACCTTCTGCTTCATGCCACCCGATAGCCGGCCAGCGAGGCGACGCCGGAAGCGGAGCAGGTCCGTCATCTCCAGAAGCTCCTCCTTCAGAGCCTCCACCTCGTCACGCGGCACGAGGTAGAGATCGCCGCGGAAATCGATGTTCTCCTCGATGGAGAGATCCGCGTAGAGGGAGAACGCTTGAGGGAGGTAGCCGATGTGCCGCTTGACCGCCTCGGGGTCCTTGGTGACGTCGTGCCCCGCGACGATGGCGCTGCCGCTGTCGGCGACCAGCACTCCGGAGATGAGCCGCATGAAGGTGGTCTTGCCCGCGCCGTCCGGCCCGATCAAGCCGAGGATGTCCCCAGTAGGCACCTCCAGGGACACTCCGTCGACCGCCACCGTCTGACCGAAGCGTCTGGTCAGTCCATCTGTCCTGAGGGCTGGCTCGGCGGAACTCACTGAGACCCCCTCGTGTCGATTTCTACATCGACGGGCATGCCAGGCTTGAGCTCACCCTGGCCATTCCCGATGTCCACCTTCGCCCAGAAGACCTGCTTGACGCGCTCCTCTCTTGTCTGGGTGTTGCGCGGAGTGAACTCGGACTCGTCCGCGACGGTGATGAGGCTGCCCGGGTAGGCCTTGCCGATGTACGCGTCCGAGAAGACGTCGCAGGCCTGTCCCACGGAGATCCGACCGAACTCAATGAGGGGTAGGTATACGCGCACCCACAGGTGTTCGAGGTCGAGCATGCGCACGACCACGGACCCAGGGTTGGCGGCCTCGCCCTCGCGTAGGATGACCTCGCTGATGGTGCCGTCGGTCGGGGCGGTCACGATGGTATCCGCCATCCGCGCCTGGGCTCCGGCAAGGGCCGCCTCCGCCTGCATCACCTGCCCCCTGACCGTCTCGAGAGCCTCATCCGTGGCTCCGGCGAGGGCCAAGTCCAATTGCGCCTTCGCCGCATCGGTTCGGGCATCCGCCGTCTCAACAGCACGCTCCGCGTTCTCAAGCTGAACGCGCAGCTCGAACCGGTCCTCGTGGATGGCCGCCGCGTTATCCACTGCGCGCTCAGCCCCCGTCACTCCCGCCTCCGCGCCTCCCACCTGGGCAGCGGCACGATCCAGTTGCTCCCGGCGAGTACCCTCGAGGGCCAGATCCAAGACCGCGGCGGCCTGGTCACGCGCGTGTCGGGCTTGCTGGACTCCAGCGCGCGCCCGCTCCAGTTGCTGGAGCGTCGTCGCCTCCAGAATGGTCTGCTCCCGGCGGGCGTTCTCGACGATGCGGTCGGCGCCATGGCTGGCGGCCGTCGCCTGGGCGAGCGCCGCCTCCGCCTGGCGGACCTCCATGGGGCGCGCGCCTGCGTCAAGGTCCGCCAGGGCGGCTTCGGCTTCATTGAGCCCTGCTACCGCCTGCGCATAGGCCGCCTCGGCGGCCTCCAACTCCTGGGCTGTCGCGGCGGCGCTGGAGTGGAGGCTCCGGATACGGTCCAGGTTGTTATCCGCTTGGCTGAGGGCTGCTCTCGCTCCCGAGATGCGCTCGACGATCTGCTCCCTCGCATGCTCCCTAGGCGGCGCCTGGATCAGGTCTCGCTGCGCCTCCGCGGCCTCTGCGGCCGCCCTCGCCATATCGCGCTCCACCTCCGCCGTCGCCACCTGGGTGTCTGCCGCGCGCCGCTCCTCATACGCGCGATTGATCTGGGCGAGTTCCGCCTCGGCGCCTGCTAGGGCGGCCTCGGCCTGCCGCAGGGTCGCCTGTGCGGCCGCGATCTCCTGTGAGCGAGGACCGGCTACCGCTTCGCGCTGCTGTGCGACGGCAGCGTCATAGCTCGCTCGCGCCGCGGCCAGCTGAGCCTCCGCTGAGTCAACGCCAGCCTTCAGGTGAGTGGGGCGTTCGTACGCCTCTCGGGCGGTCTTGGCGAGGGTGCGTGCCCCTGCGGCCGCAGCGAGCGCCTCGCGGAGCGTCGCCGAGGCGGCCCGGACCTCCTCGTCGCGCGCGCCCTTGGCGAGATCCGCATACTGCATCTGCGCGGTGAAGACAGCGGCCTCTGCCCGCTCGACCTCGGCCTCGATGATCTCGCGGTCCAGTTCGGCGATGACGTCGCCAGCCTTGACTTGGTCGCCCTCATCGACGAGGAGTGCTCGTATAACGCCCGCAGCCTCGGCCGCGACGCCGATCTCGCGTCCCTCGACGGTGCCGCTGGCCATAACGAGGCCAGTCTCGGCGCGCGGCATCGCCACGCCCCGATAGACGAAGAAGCCTCCGACGCCCAAGGCGACAGCTACAAGCACCATGACGGGTACGGGTGGCCGTTTCATAGCGCATCCCCTCTCTCGGGTTCGAGGGCGGTCTCAGGAACGATCAGCTTGTCTATGACCCCAAGAGCGCGAGCCCACTCGGCCAGGGCGATCGAGCGCTCGTAGAGGTCGCGATCCAGTGCCGCGGACGCTCCGGCACGCGCCGCGCGCGCCTTCAGAACTTCCAACGGCCGGGCGGCTCCAGCCGATTCCCGAGCCTGGATGCGCTCCAGGGCCGCGTCCGCGGAGCTGAGCGTGGCGCGCCCAGCGGCGATCCGCTGGGTCAGTACCTCAAGCCGGGTGCCAGCGGCATGCACCTGCACCTCCGTCAGCAGCCGGACGTCCTCCAGGTCGCGGAGCACCGCGTCGCGGTTCTCCCGCTCGCGAGCCTCGCGCGCGTCCGCGGCGCCGCCGTCGGAGATGGGCCACGAGAAGCTGAGGCCGAGCTGCCAGTTGGTATCAGAGGTGAAGGCCGTGGTGGGGTTCACCGCCTGGGCTAGCGCGCCTAGGGAGAGACTCGGCCGCGTGCTGCGGTGAACGGCGTCCGCTGAGGCCCCCAGGGACAGCGCCAGCCAGGAGAGGGCTCGGATCTCGGGCCGCTCATCGAGCGCCAGGGCCCTCGCCTGCTCGAACTCCAAGGAGACCTCGAGGCTGAGGGCGTCGTCACGGAGTTCGGGGCACTCGTCGGCCCTCAGTCCGATCAAGGCCGCGAGGTGGGCGCGTCCGTCAGCCACCGCGCCCTGGGCTTTGGCCAGATCCTCTATCCGCGATGCTAAACCGGCCTCGGCTAAGGTGACCTCGAGGTCTGTGGCTGCCCCCGCGTCACGGAGTGACCGAGCGACGCGCAGCCCCTCCTCGGCTTCCAAGGCGGCTGCCTCCGCAGCCCGCACGGTTGACTCCCCCATGAGCACCCCGTAGTAGCCGTCGATCACCTCCAGCAGGAGCTGCTGCATCGCCTGGCGGTACTGCTCGCGCTGCGCCCGCTCCGAGTAACGCGCCGCGCGACGGATGTAGCGGTACTGCCCCGATATATCGATAGGCAGAGCCGCCTGAACTGAGACGCTCCCTTGCCTCGGTGGCCGCACAACCACCGGCCCGACGTTGGGGATGTTGAGGTTGAGTGCCGGTCTCTGCACCGCCGCGGCTGCGTCGAGGCCCAGCTTGAGGTCATCGGCGGAGTCCGCCTCACGGACCGTCTCTCCCGCAGCCGATAGCCGATGCTCCTCTGCCTTGAGTCTCGGCGAGTTCGCGAGGGCATACTCGATGCACTCCACGAGGCCCCAGGGCTCGCGCGGGGCGACCTCCTCCTGGGCGATGCAACTGGGCGCAAGGGCCATCAACAGTGGGATGAGCAGGAGCGATCGTCTACGCATCGGCTAACTCCTCCGTGCGTGCTCTCATGCGGTCAGCCAGGCGCCGTAGATCCTGGAGGTCCTGCGACGTCAGGCCCTTCATGACCTGGCTGATCCGATGGAGGTGCGCGGGCAGGAGCTCCTCCATGAGGGCGCGGCCCTCAACGGTGAGGTGGATAGTGATCCTGCGGCGGTCCTCGAGGGAGGGAGCGCGCTCAACGTAGCCCTCGGCCTCCAGCCCATCGATCAGCCCCGTCACTGTGGCGCGGGTGACTCGAATGCGGCGCGCGATCTCCGACGGAGCGAGGCCGTCCTCCCCTACGATCGTGAGCACCATGAGCGCCATGAACCGTCCCGTACTCAGGCCGCGGGATTCCAGCCAGTCGCTGAGGACCCCTAACCACAGGGCCGCGAAATCGAGGATGCCAGCCAACCCAGCCACCTGCCCCTGGTCGGTGCCTGGGTACCTGGTCATGACTGCCTCGATCTCCTCGGGAGTGGCGGGGACCCGCCTCGGGAGAAGCATGCCGTCCTCCACATCTAGTTAGTTGCCAGACTATCAGCTAACTAATGGTAAGTCTCCAAATCAATGTTCCTCATACGGCCGGGCCAAAGGGGATTCCTCCATCCCCCTTCCCGCGTTTCCGCAAGGGCCTGTGCGCGCCGGCGCGAACCAACAGGAAGCGGGAGTGTGACGCATGACAGCCAGGCAACGGTTCCGGGAGACCATGGCCTACGGAAAACCCGACAGAGTGCCCTACTTCGAGGAGGGGCTTCGTGACGAGGTCCTGGCTCGGTGGCGCGATGAGGGCATGCCCTCTGACCCGGGTGACGGACAGAGCCTTCTCCCCACCGATCGCCGCGAGCGCATCGCCGTCAATCTCGATCCTATCCCGGCTCTGGACGATGCGCCGGCCTACGACCTGCCCCTGTCCGAGCTGCGGCGCCGGCTCGACCCGAACGACCCGCATCGACTTCCGGAGGATTGGGATGCCTGCGTAGCGCGTTGGAGCGCCAGGGAGCACGTCCTGGAACTGCCGCTGCACAGGGGCTTCTTCCTATCCATGGGAGTGCATGGGTGGGTGCGCTTCCCCGGCGCCATCTACCTGCTGAAGGATGATCCCGCGCGGGCTCGCGCCATCATGAGCATCTTCGCCGACTGCTACGCTGCCCTCGCGGAGCGAGTCCTGGGCGACGTGGACGTGGACATGGTCAGCTTCTCCGAGCCCATCGGAGGCAACGACGGCCCACTGCTCGACCCTGCCCAGTATGCGGACACCTGCCTGGCGAGCTACCAGCCCATCATGCAGGCATGCCGGCGCCACGGTGTGCCCACAATCACCCTAATAACCTACGCCAACGGTAGACCCCTAGTGAAAGGGATCCTGGAGGCTGGGTTCGATTGCCTTTGGGCATGCGAGGTCAACACCGAGGCGATGGACTACCGGTCCCTGCGCGAGGCATTCGGGCCGGACCTTCGCCTGATCGGCGGCATCGATCTCGACGTCCTGCTCGGCGGCAAAGAGGCCATCCGGCGTGAGATCCTGGCGAAGGTGCCGCCCCTCCTCGAACAGGGCGGCTACGTGCCTCTCGCCGATGGACGCGTGCGGTCGAACGTTCCCTTCGAGAGCTACCGTTACTACCGGGAGCTTCTCGCTCAGGTGTGCGAGGGCCGTGCAGGCCTGTGAACCCCTCGATCCAGGCGTCCTTGACCCCGCCATCGGCAGCCGCTAGTACAGCCGCCCGGGTAGGCTTGGTGTTCCGATTGCATGTCGGGTGGGGGAGGGTAGAGGAATGAGCGAACCGGCAGCCCCCAAGCTCACGCGACAGGCACTGGAGGAGCTTCAGACTGCCGCCCCTCTGCCCCTGGATCGCCCCAAGAGCGCCGAACTCATTGTCATCGAGCATGAAGGCCGGCCCGTCGTTGTGAAGGACTTCGCGCGCCGGTCGCTCTTCTGGCGTCTGGTAGGTCCGTGGGTGGTCTCGCGAGAGATCCGGGCGCTCCGCTCTCTTGAGGGCCGGGCGCCGGTGCCCAGGGTAGTGGCTGTGATAGACAAGTACGCGTATCTCATGGAGTATGTCGAGGGAGAACCCTGCAACTACCTGGCTGCCGAGACGGTGAGCCCTCGCTTCTTCGAGGGCGTGGCCGAAGCCATCAGCGAACTGCATGCCGCTGGCTGGGTGCATGGTGACTTGAAGTCCTTCGGCAACCTTATACGAGGCCCTGAGGACCGGATATGGATCACCGATCTCGCCACGGCATTCAGCCGCGAGGGGTCCTTCGGCCCGTTACGTCGGTGGCTGTTCGAGCGTATGGTGCGTATAGACTGGCTCGCTCTTGCCAAGCTGAAGAGCTCCCTCGCGCCGGAGCTGCTGACCGAGCGTGAGGCCCACGCGCTGGCCCATCCCTCGGCGCCCGTGAGGATCGCTCGGGCTTGGCGGAGGCTCTACCGCTTGGTGCGCCGGCGCTGACGGCGCTCATGGAGGACGCCTATGCAGATTCTCTGGGTGGTGCTCTTCTGTCTCGGGCTGTTGTGCGCCCTGCTGGCGACGGCCTTCGGACTGCCGGGAACCTTCCTCGTCCTGATCACCGTGCTCATCGTGTCGATCGCTTCGGGCTTCTCCATCGGGCCCGTCTGGTTCCTGATCGTGCTCGCCCTCATCGCAACGCTGACGGAGGTCGGTGATGCGGTGTTGTCGGCATGGGCTGTGAGGAAGTACGAAGGTACCGGTCGGGGGCAAATGGGCGCGGTCCTGCTCGGACTGGCCGGCGCTCTGATCGGTGGGGCCCTCACCTCCATCCTCGCCGCGTTCGGCATTGCTGTAAGCCCTCTCTTCGCCCTGCTGCTCTTCATCGTGGGGCCAGTCGTGGGAGGCTGCTTGGGAGGCTTCGCCGGCGCGGTGCTAGGGGAAATGAGCCACGGCCGCGACCGCGATGATGCTATCCGAGCCGGTTGGGGGGCGTTCATCGGTAGAGCGCTTGGGACGGTGGGTAAGGTGATCGTCTGCACCATCATGGCCGGAGTGTCAGCATGGATGGTTATCCCCGGCCTCCTCGGCGGGGCGGGGACCGCTGGGTCGTGAGAAGCGGCAACGAGGCCTGGGAGGACCGTGTCGTCCCATGAATGTTCGTGAACTCCGACGAATGTATGAGTTGGAGTCCACCTACTGGTGGTTCGTCGGCCGTCGCGACGTCATCCGCGTCTGGCTGGAGGGCTTACGCCCCGACCTTCCACCCACCCCACAGATCCTGGATGTAGGCTGCGGGACGGGCGGGAACGCCATGCTGCTTCAGGAGTTCGGTCGCGTCACGGGCAGTGACATAGCCCCCGAAGCCCTCGCCTTCTGCCGCGAGCGCGGCCTAGAGGATCTGATCCAGTGCTCTGGCGATGGCCTGACGGCGCCGGATGAAGCCTACGACCTGGTTACCTCCTTCGAGGTTTTCGAGCACGTTGAGAACGACCGCTTGGCGGCCCGCGAGGCCTACCGTGTGCTGAAGCCCGGAGGGAAGCTGCTCGTCACCGTTCCGGCCTACGCCTGGCTGTGGAGCGAGCACGATGTCGCCCTGGGGCACCGCAGGCGATACGCTCGGCGCGAGTTGATCGGCCTACTGGAGGATGCCGGGTTCGAGATCGAGCGTCTCTCCCACTGCGTGACCCTCCTCCTGCCCACCACTGTGCTCTTCCGAGTCCTGCAGAAGGCGGCCCGGGCGCTCCATATCGGCGGCGGAGGCGAGCCGCAATCCGGGCTAGTGATACTGCCTCGACCGATCTCCGCCCTTTTCGCTTGGACTCTGCGCGTAGAGGCCACACTCCTGCGGCGCGTGAACCTACCGTGGGGCGTGACCCTCATCGCTCGGGCAGCCCGTAAGGCCGATGTATGAAGGTATGCCCATACGGAACGCCAAACATCCTCGCAGCGCGAATGGACGATTGGGGGTCGGCTTAGTGACGGTTCCAGGGGCGATTATTGAGGTAAGCCAGCGATTCCCCGAGAGGCCCGCCGTCATCCACGGCGACTTGACGCTGTGCTATCAGGACTTGGTGACGCAGGTCGGGCGCGTAGCTGGGCAGCTGAGTGCACTAGGTGTAGAACCTGGTAACCATGTGGCGCTCGTGGGGCCGAACAGTCACCTCTATGTCATCGCATACCTCGGGATAATGCATGCGGGTGCCAGCGTGGTGCCGGTGAACCCGATGCTCAAGCCCGACGAGGTCCGGTTCATGTTCACCGATGCGGACGTCAAGGCGGCCATTGCCTTCGGCGAACTCGCCAACCTGGTCGAGGCGGCGAGGGAGGGGCTGTCGAGCCCGCCTATGCTTGTCACCGTCGGCGAGAGCCCTGTGCCGGGTATCGCTGCCTTCGACAGGTGGCCCGAGGAGGGGCCCGACGACTTCCTGCCGCCCGAGGTCGATGAGAACAGCGTGGCGGCCATCCTATACACAGCCGGCACCACCGGTCGCCCCAAAGGAGCCATGCTCTCCCACCACAACCTGGTTTGGGATGCGGAGGCGTGCCGGCAGGCGATCCTCTTCTCGCCCGACGACAGGATTGTCGCGGTGCTCCCCATGTTCCACAGCTACGCCGCGACGGTGGGTGTGGTGCTGCCCCTGACCTGCGGAGCCGCCTGCGTCGCGGTGGAACGCTTCAATCCCGTGGTGGTGGCCGCGATCGTCCAGAAGCACCAGTGCACGGTTCTGCCGTGCGTCCCGGCGATGTGCGGGGCTCTCCTCCGCACCGCGGACGAGTTGCCCGAGGGCGCTCTCCGCAGTCTCCGCATGGTGGTGAGCGGGGGCGCTCCCATGCCGGTGGCCCTGATGGAAGCCTTCGAGAAGCGGTTCGATCTTATCGTGATCGAGGGCGATGGCCCTACCGAATGTAGCCCCGTCTGCTCCGCCAACCCGGCCGATGGAATGCGCAAGCCGGGCACGGTCGGCCCGCCCATCCCGGGGGTCGAGATGAGGATTGTTGATGACGATGACAACGAGCTCCCCGTTGGAGAGGTGGGGGAGATCTGCGTCCGAGGTCCTAACGTGATGTTGGGTTACTTGAATCAGCCCGAGGCCACCGCTGAGGCGATGAAGGGAGGCTGGTTCCATACGGGCGACCTCGGATACTGCGATGAGGATGGCTACTTCAGCATCGTCGACCGCAAGAAGGACATGGTGCTCGTCGGGGGGCTGAACGTGTACCCGCGCGAAGTCGAGGAGGTCCTCCTGACCCATCCCCACGTGCGGGAAGCTGCGGTCATCGGGGTCTATGACGACATCCGCGGCGAGAAGGTGAAAGCGTTTATCATCCCCGAGGATGGAGTGGAGCCCGACCGTGCCGGTATCCTGAGACTATGCCGGCAAAAACTGGCGAACTTCAAGGTGCCGAAGGAGATCGTGTTCGTCGAGGATCTCCCGCGGTCACTCAAGGGCATAGTGCTCAAACGTGAGCTTCGGGATTCCCACGGCGGCTAGGCTGACACGACGTGGACGACATCACAGGAGGGATTTGGATGCGCACAGCATGGTTCTACCTGCTCGTTTTGGTAATGGTAGCCGCTATTGGCCTCTCGACCGGCGGATGCTCCAAGAGCGATGACGCGGAAGTGATGCCCCCGCCGACTCCAGTCGCGCCGCCGCCGTCCTCGGACGCCGCGGCCCCCGAGAGTCAGGCTGGCATGGTTAGTCCGTCGGGCGAGTCGGCGCCCGCCGCGGAGAGCGAGGCGGAGGCAGCGGCCACGGAAGCCGGCGGGGTGCCGGCCTCCCTCGAGGCGGCCATGGATGACGTGATCGGGCCGAGCTCCCGCGCGCTGCAAGCGGCCCTTGAAGCTGGCGACCTTGAAGCAGCCATAGTGGAGGCTGTCTGCATCAGGGACGTTGCTTCCATATCCCCAAGCCTCGAAGGCGCCCCAACAGATCAGGCTGAGCTCGACGAGTTCACGGGCTACTCAGACGACATGGTTGCCGACGCCAACGCGGTTATCGACGCCGCGGAAGCGGGGGACTTGGCCAAGGCGGTCGAGTCGGGGGCTCTGGTGAAGGAAAGCTGCAAGGCCTGCCACGACGTGTTCCGCAAGGAGTAGCACGAGGCAGTTTTCCGCTCGAGGATAGGGGATGGTCCCTTTGGCTTGGCTGTTCGGTAAGTCCTACTCCAGAGCGCAGATCCTGGAGCGCTGTGGGAACGTGGATCAGTTCGGAGGCATACGGCTGGCGGAACTCACCGATGGGCCGGCGCGGGGGGTGCGAACCGCGGAGATCCGCACGGGCTCCGGGCTCGAGGTCCAGGCTACCCTTGACCGGTGCCTGGACCTGACGCACGGCAGCTTCAAAGGCATCCCATTGTGCTGGCGTTCGTCGGTGGGTGACATCCATCCGTCCTTCTACGAACCCGAGGGCCTTGGCTGGCTGCGGACCTTCGCGGGCGGAATCCTGGCAACCTGCGGTCTGACGCAGGCCGGGGCTCCGAACCGCGATGGGGAAGAGGAACTGGGCCTCCATGGGCGGATCGGTACATGCCCCGCCTCCCGGGTATCGGTGACCGAGGGTTGGGCGGGCGATGAGTACGTCATGTCCATCTCAGGCGAGGCGAAGGAAGCGTCGGTCTTCGGCCCGCATCTCGTCCTGTGCCGCAAGCTCACGGCCAAGTTGGGCGGCAACTCGATTCTCATCGAGGACCGCATCGAGAACCGAGGCCCGAAAGTCAGCCCACTCATGGTCATCTACCACATGAACATCGGATGGCCGATCGTCTCCGAGCATTCGCTATTGGTGGCGCCCAGTCGGGACGTCCTCCCCCGCGACGCTGACGCTGCGGCGCATCTCGATCGCCACACCGGCTTCGAGGCGCCGGCGGACGAGTTCCCCGAGCAGGTCTTCCTGCACGACCTGAAGACCGACGCGGAAGGCAGGACGCTCGTGGGGCTGCTGAACCATGAGCTCGGGGTAGGAGTGACGTTGCGCTACCGGAAGGCGGACCTGCCCTACTTCAACCAGTGGAAGATGAACGAGAAGGGGCACTACGTCTGCGGGATCGAGCCCGCCAACTGCCGCACGACAGGCAGGGCCGATGCGCGCGCCCAGGATGAGCTGGAGCTCATAGGGTCCGGCGAGTCACGGCTCAGCACTATTGAGTTCGCGGTCGTCGAGGGCGAGGAACTTGACGCCATCACGAGCGAGGTCGCTGGCATGTAGGGGGTTGCAGTCGCCCCCGCGCCACGGGAGAGCGAAGCACACGTGTCTATGCGCGCCGGTGCTGTCGACCGGCGCGCTGACTGGCCGACACGACGGCGAAGCGAGGTTTGCGGTGCTACGTTGGATGTGGCTTGCGTGGGCTGTAGCCCTTCTCGCTCCCCTGGCGTGGGCAGAGCAGGACGATCCGCCGCCGCTCTGGCCAGGCTCGGACAAGCGCCTCAGTGTCAACGTAGGCAAGTGGATGCTGCCGATAGTCAAGAGGTGGCTTCCGAACGACGGCGTGGCCCGGATCGTGCGGTACGTGGAGCAGATGCCGGGCGATGTCAAAGCCCGCTTCCTAAAGCTCAACGGCTTCCCAAAGCCCAGCCCTGAGGATGTTGCCGCCTTCTACCAGGAGTGGGCCGAGCGCGCTGGCTACCGCCTGGTGGTTGAGCTGCGGGGCGGCGAACCGCCGCCTCCGAACTGGCCTGAGAGCAACCATCGCCCCCACCTGGACCCTGGTCTCAAGGTGGACTACAACCCCGAGACCTACTACTGGGCCGACGCATACCATCGCCCCTCGAGTGAAGGGGGCGTGTTCCTGTGGGTCTGGGTCAACCACAGGATCTACTGGATCTGGGCGGAGGGCTACATCCCCATCGGGCCTGTGCTGGGGGAGTTCCTCGGCCTGCCCCGTGTGCCGGTTGACATGACTCCCCCGCAGTCCGTGCCTCCGATGGAGTCGCTTCACGATGAAGGACCGTGCGGCTCGTTCTTCGTGCGCACACGGCTGGGCAGCTACGAGATCGGGCGCGTCGCTCAAGACCTGAGCCTTCGGGTCGAGCGTGCTGAGGAACCGGGCCCCATGGAGACACTCTTCGCCGTCAGCCCGGCGCTACTGGCTCCGGTGCGTGCAGCCGCTGCCTACACCTACGACGGCACTATGGTCGAGAGGCAGGCGCGGATCGATCGGTGGCTTGAGTGGGTGGACACCAAAGGCTGGCCGAAGCTCGGTGAGGGCCATTGGGATGGCGCCGATGTGGCTGTCTGGGCTGAGGTCGGTCCAGATGGCGGCGCCGTGATCACGCTGGAGGTTGATGACACCGCCACCGTCGTCGTGCTTGACGGCGGGCCTAACCTACTCGTGTTGCTGCCGGTGCTCGGCAACCTGAAGGGGGCCGACGGTGCGGCCACCGCCGGCCCGCCGTAGCACGGTTTTAGACGAGGGCCTCGTCGTACTGGGGCCGCTTCTTCCCGCAGCCGAAGAGGGCGCGCTTCACCTTGAGGTAGTGCTTGTAGTTGGCGAGGCTCACGTCTGCGGGCACACGGTGGTCGACAGTGGGGATAAACCCACCCTCCTCGACCACCGGCAGCAGCCGCATCAGCTCGGCCTCGATAGCCGCGGGCCCCTCCACCAGCTTGTGCTTATCGACACCGCCGACCATGAGCAGTTCCGTCCCGAACTGCTCGCGCATCGCGACGGGGTCCGATCCGCCGCCGACCTCGACGGGGAACATGCAGTTGATGCCGCCCCGAAGGAAGTGGGGGATGATGGGCACGATGTTGCCGTCACAATCGGTCCAGGCCACATGGCATCCGTGCTTGTGGAGCAGGTCGGTGATGCGTTTGTAGCGCGGCACGATCCACGCATCGAAGAAGCGAGGCGAGATGATAGGCCCGCTGTTGAAACAGATATCCTCCCAGCCCGCCCCGAAGTCGAACTCCACGTCCCGCAAGGCCCGCTCGAGGACGCCACACACGAGCGCGCACAGCTTCTCGATGATCTCCTCGAGCAGGCCGGGGTCGTCGTAGCACATCATCGCAATGTTCTCGAACCCGATCCAGTTCCGAGGTATGCCGATGAGCGAGCCGATGGGCACCGCCAAGGGGTAATCCCTCTTGTTGTAGCGTGCCGCGAGTTCGTCCCAGTTGTCGGGGTAGCGGCCCGGGGTGGTCGGGTCTAGGCGGTCGATCCATTCCACCCAGTCCTCCCTCGTCTTCAGACCGAAGTCTATGTAGTGAGGGATCGAACGGTGCCCCTTGGTGTTCACCTCGTAAGTGCAACGCGCCCCATCGCGCGCGACGATGCGCTCATCATCGGCCCGCAGCACCTCCTCGGGGAAGCTGGGAAGGAGCCCAGTGTGGATGGGGGCTGTATGCCAGTTCTCGATGCCGAAGTACTCGTACGCTCGCCACTCGTTGTCAACCTCGGGAGGAAGTCCCTGCTTATGCCACTCGGTGAGTGTTGCGTCCCAGTACCCGAACTCGAAGAAGGGGATCCGGTCCACCTTCTGATATTGCATCGTTCGGCGGAACCGCTCGCGCAGGGTCAAGCCCTCCTCGCCGCCCACGACGGTCAGCGTAGAGGGGTCCACTCGGGCTTTCTGTAGGGCCTCGATCTCCTCGAGATCCACTGACATCACCTCTCAGGCTCTGGACGCACCCACCCGAGTTCGCGTCCCAACGGCCTGTCCCTTCAGCCAGGGGCGCAGGTATCCGGCGCCCTCGGCGTGTATTAGCCGAGTGGTGTGGGTATGTGTTAGGGGCCCGAACATAGTGGGAGGTCGTGCTTGGAGATCTCGCTGATCCTGCTGCTGAGCGTTGCCGTCTACCCCATGGGGGCCCTCGCCGGGACGCTCATGCCATCCCTGCTGGGTGCCCTGGGACGCCGGATGCGCGAGGAGGAGGACCCTAGAGAGGCGGCAGCCTGGATGACCATGGCGATATCTGCCGTCGCTCTGGCCCTCTCCGCGAGCGTGTTGCCCCGCATCGGCGACTCCGACATCGTTCAGGTAGCGGTGGGTGACTGGGGGATCCTCGTAGACCGCACAGGCGCCCTCGGCTTGGTGCTCGTCTCGATGCTGGGAGTGCTCGCCGGCGCCGTGATGCTCCCCCAGCTCTCCGGTGAATCGCCCCCCCAAGCCAGCGTACTGCTCGCCTGTGGATTCGCGGCCCTCGGCTTCATGGCCCGGGACGCCAGGCAGGCGGTTCTGTGCATCGCGGCGATGCTCGCATGTTTGGCGGTCGCCCTCGGTCGCGGGGCGGACCGAGCGGAGTCTCGGCGAGCCGCTTGGCGTTTCGTGGTCGCGTGCCTACCCGGTGTAGTTCTGCTGGGATGGGCCGTTCTGTCCTCGGCAAGCCGTGCCGGGCTCACGGACATGGGCCTGATCAAGCAAGTCATCGCCGGGGAGTCCGAGGCGAACATCAAGGCTCTGAGGGCCCTCACGGCAGGCGCCGGCTTGCTTCTGTCCCTGCCGCTGCTGCCGTGGTTCTCGCCCGACCTGCTATCTCGCCGCCCCATGGGGGCCACCGTAGCCGCTTACGGCATCGGCGCGGTGGCCGTAGGCTGGACCTTCACACGATGCGCGTACGGGCTCTTCCCTTGGGCTGAGGGCTGGGAACTGGCGCGACGCGGTTGGATGATACCGGCACTCACCCTCTCGTCCGTAGGGTTCATGGTCGCGGCCTGCCTCGCGCGAAGCCCCAGCGCCATGGTCTCATGGGCGCTGGCCGCTCAGGGGTTATGGATACCCTTGGCCTTCGCGACGGGTGGTCGCGCCCAGGCGGGGTTCGGCGCCGGCGTGGCCCTCAGCGTCGCTGTTCCTCTCGCTCGCGTCGCCATCCTAGCGGTGACCAGCGCGGGACGCGAGGCGATGAGCGGGGAGCACGAGGGCGCCTCGAGGGTGCACCGCATGGCCGCATGGGGTGCGGCCGTGGTTCTCGGAGCCGGTGCGTTGTGGCTTCCCTGGCGGTTCATGGGCTGGTGGCGTCTCCTAGCGCTCTTGCTTCTCGCCGCGCCTAGCGCCTGCCTCTGCGTCCGAGTGGGCCGGTTCGCCGTGGCCGAGCGAATGAGACGCGGTCCCCTCTATGCCACGATCGGAGCAATCGCGACCGCTGTGGCCGCCATCGCCGTGATCCCGTCGCCCGTTCCGCGGGCGCTTGCTGGGGCTGTCGAGAGCGATCTGGGGCTACATGAGCGGTTCATGGTGGGGCCCGATGGCGCGCCGCCACCGGTGAATGCGCCGGGCGCCGTGGAACCGCAGCCGATCGAGTCGCCTTAGGGGCATAGCCTATGCGAAGTCGGTGCGGCCACAGACCTCCAGGATGAGGGTGGGGTCGAAGGCCGTCTCTGAGATGAGGATAGGGAGGGTGCTCACGGCGATGAACGGCTCCACGGCCTCCATCTCCTCGGCTGTGAGATTCCGGGCGAGCGCATCGGCCAGGGCCCGACTGTACTGCTCCACTACGGGCAGCGCGGTGTGAGCCAGTTCGCTACCGAGTCGGCCGGCGATGATCGCGCAGAGGTTGGCTTCCCCCGCCTGGAACCGCGAACGCCCAAAGAACCGGCAGGGCGTCGGGCGGGCGACATAGGCCAGGCAGCGCTCGCTGGCGTCGAGCAGGGGGCACCGCTGGACGATGTTGGGTTCGCCATCACCGCCAGCGCCATCGAGGCGCAGCGCCTCCTCCAGCCCGCACTCTGCGACGAGGGCGCGTGCGCGGAGGACGATGTCGGCACGGACCTCCTCGCTGAGACTGCGGTGGACGTGGTGACAGACACCCAGGAAGTCCAGTCCGGTAATGAAGAAGAGGTTGGGTGTGCAGCAGCCGCTACAGGGGATCGGGCACACGAACCGAGCATCGGATGCCTCGAGGGCGTCCGACTGGGCATCGACTACTGCCCGGAACTGATCCAGGGCTCGGACCAGTCCCGGGCTCAGATTGGCGCTACGGCCGCCAGTCAGATCCACCTACAGTGTGACCGTTACCGGGCTGACGACGCCGGCGGCAGCGCCGGTAACCGCGGTCTCAGCGACCTGATCACTGGTCTGAACGCGCACCTTCACGGTGACGTTGAGCGGCACATCGCGGAAACTCACGCGGCCCTGGGAATCCGTGACGGCGCTGGGGAACGTGCCGATGGGCTGATCGCCGATAGGATCAGGGATCAAGTTGACCACCTGGTTGGCGAGCGGCTTGCCTCCATCCAGCACGGTCACATTGATGCCCGCCAGGGCCGAGCCCGCCATGGCATCGGCGCCCAGGTGCCCACTTGCGCCCGTCACACCGTCAAGCTCCGTGCCCGTCGAGCCGCCTCCGGTGACCACGTCGACCTCGTAGCTGTCAACCCGACCCGCCACGGGCTTCGCTAGGGGGCGCGAGGCGGACCGAGCGCCCTCAACCACCCATAGGCGGAGGCCCGCGACCGGCGGCACATTACGGAAACTGGCAGTGCCTGCGGCATCGGTATCGATGTGGGGCCACGCGTTGAGGTTGCTCCCAACCGTGCTGGGGATCAGGTACACGGTGATCCCGGCGGCGGGGTTGCCATCGGCCGTCGCCGTTACGTTGACTCCGCCGTACTGGGTACCGGCCATTGCGTCCTCGGCCAGATGTCCGGCACGCGGCTGCACGCCGCTCAGGTCAGGCAGCACCGGATCATCCACCTCTGGCGCCTCAGGGGTCGTAGCGCAGCCCATGACGAGCGCAAGGGCTGCTAGCGTGGCGAGCATCAGAAGGACAGCGACTCTCATATTATCCATCCACCTTGGGACCCCGGAGGGCCGATCTGGGACCACGGCGCGTCGCGATCACCGTCGCCCGCTACTCGATTCGGTCAGACGTGGGCAAACGCCTTTCGACAGCGAGGATCTCGATATCGCGCGCTTCATCACCCAGGACGAACCGAACACGGTCACCGGCTCGCCGTCCTACCAGGGCTTGGCCGAGCGGAGCGCGATAGGAGACGACGTCACTTCCCAGATGGGAATCGCCTTCACCGAGAAGCCAGATGGTCCGCTTCCCGGCGTCGTCGCGCACCGTCACCTCAGTGCCGACCCGCACCGTATCGGGCTCGACCTCCAGATCCTCGATGAACCGCGCGCGACCAATGTCCTGCACCGTTGCCGCAATCGTGGACTCGAGCAGGGCGCGCTGATCCCGGGCGGTCTCGTACTCTGAGTTCTCGCTCAGATCCCCGAAGCCCCGCGCCTTCTCGAGGTCATCCAAGACGATCCGGAGGCGCTCGCGGTTCGTTCTCATCCGCTCCTCGAGCACTGCCATAGTGGATCGAGACATCAGGGTGACCTCCTCGTCGAACTCGGGGAGGCTCCTATCCGGGCCCTCGGCGACTTCCTCCTCGGCCTCTATGGCCAATACGAGCTCGTCGTGCCTAGATCGAGCGAATAGGCCCAGCGCCGCCGCGGCGCCGGCCTCATCCAATCCTCGGCGAACCAGGCCACGTAGCCGTTCCCGCATAGCGCGCGATGGAGGGGATGCCTCGGTGAGGGCAGCCTCCAGGCTCTCGCTGGAGGTGAGCAGACGCCGAGCAGCGTCCGCCGCTTTGGGGGCGCCACCCGGCGTAGCCGCGTTCAGGAGTGCCGCCACCACTAGCCAGGGCTCTGGCCGCAGGCTGGGGTCGAGGTCGCTCCAACCCGAGAGGAGCACCTGGCAGATATGAACCTCCGCCGCCGGCGGTAGGGCGCTGGTCAGTTCGGCCTCCAGGGCGGCTCGGAGGCTCGGCTCACCGCGCGACGCGAGGGCTTCCCAGGCGGCAGCGACCACGGCTTCGCGCTTCGACTTCAGGCCAGCCACCGCCGCCGTCTGCCACTCCTCGGATTCCAGGGCGAGGTCCATGACCGCTTCCTGACCGCGTTCGTCGGTCACCGCGCAGACGTCGCCGCCCTTCTGGAGCGCGCGCGCCGTCTCTAGCACCCAGGTCTCTCGCTCATCGGGCCTCCACCGTGCTAGCAGAGGTAGGACAGCCAGCCGCGCGTCGGCGGAGCGCTCCTCGGCGAGGCCCGTTGCCAGGGCCGCCGCGTAGGACGCCTTGGCGCGATCCTCCATGTCGGGGTAGTCCTTGAGCAACCGGTTGATCATAGCCGCGGCGCTCTTCATGCCCTTCTTGGTGTCGAGGATTGGGAGGTCCAGCGGTGGCGCGTCCACCTCGGAGCCACCCTCGGGGGCAAGGCGGATCACGTCTCGGAAGCGCTGGCTACGGTCGATGCGCGGCTCGCTGGTGAGAGCCTCGCGCGCCTTGCGCCACCACGTCGCCCAGTTCTCGTACGGCACGACGTCCCGTGTCAGCACCTCCTTGAGCTCCTTGACGCTGATCGCCCCTCCTTCTTGCTGGACGGCCCGCAGAACGAGGGCGGCCGGGTTCTCGTCGCGCTCGCGCTCGATGCCCTCGGGATCCTCGAAGTAAGCCACTGCCACCAGGTTCTCAGGCACAACGGAGATGGCCGTCTCAGCGATGGACAGGCTCAAGCGGTGGTCCCGTTTGTGCTGGAAGTCGATGGAGAGGAACTCCCCGTCATGGCCGGTAACGCGGCCAACACCCCAGTCGGCGTTGAGGACGTGCGTTCCGGGGAGGTACACGGCAAGACCGCTGTAGCGGTCCAGCGCATCCGGGAAGGGCACGGCAGGATCGGTGAGCCCCGACCTATCCAGCAGCCCGCGGACGGCGCGCTCGCCGCCAAGGGATGCCGCCAAGGACGAGACGAAGAGCGTACGCAGGGAGGGGTCGTCCCCATGCTTCAGCAGCACGGCTTGGAGTGCGTCAGCCAGTTCAGCGTGGAGGCCTAGGGCTTCGAACGTAGTGGTACCTAGCTCCAGGGCCAGATCGAGGACCTCACGCCCCCGCTTGCGGCTGACCAGAGAGGGCAACGACCCCACCAGACGGCCGATAACAGCGCGGTCCTCGCACTCTAGGACGCGCAGGATGGCGTTCTCCGCGTCGTCGATGGAGCCGATGCGAACAAACCCCAAGGCCGCATCCACGGCCAGATCCGCAGCTCGCAGCGAGTCCTCGGCGGCGTCTGCGGCCTGGGAGTCGTGCCAAAGCAGCTCGGGCGCGTCCGGAAGGCGCTCGCGGCAGAAACTGACATCCTCCTCGGCCCACTCAGGCGCTTGCCTCGCGATGCGAAGGAGCACGTCGACGAGCCGATGGTCGCCGCGGAGCGACATTCCGCGGCGCGCCACCCACCGTGCCGCCTCGGCGTTGCCCGCCTCGACGAGGTCGCGAGCCAAGACCACGAAGGTCGAGACCGCAGGGGTCGGATCCTCTAGACGCTCCTGGAGCAGCCCCTGAGCTAACCGTGCGGGATAGCAGGCCCGGTTCGCCTCGAGCACCTCCGTTACCATGCGTATGGCCATGGCCAGGCTCTGGTCCTCACTGTCGGCGACGGAGGCGCGGACCAGCTCGATGACATCCAGACTCAGGATTCCATGGGCCTCGTCGGTTAGAAGCTCCTTGGATAGCGGTCGAGCTTCTGCCGCAACCGGGGCATCTCCGGTGCTTCCCGCATCGGTCGGCGGGGTCTCTTGGCTGCTCATGCTCTCAGTCCAATCGCCACAGGGGAGAAGTGCCTTGGCGCTCCTCCCCTAGTGTGCCCAATCCGAGCGTTCGGCGCCAGACTCACGTGCAAGGGGCAGGGCACGGGGGGCACAAGCGCGAAGTGCCATAAGCGAAACCGCGAATGGAAGGGTGACACACATGGCCGATGGCGCCTTCTGCCTCGTGCTCCACTCACACATCCCGTATGTGCTCGGGCACGGCCAATGGCCCCACGGACATCACATGATCTGCGAGGCGGCAGCGGACTCGTACCTGCCGCTCCTATGGGAGTTCCGCGCCCTGATACGCGACGGGATCTCACCTAATGTGACATTCGGGATTACCCCGACAGTCATGGAGCAACTTTCTGATGAGCGATTCCACCATTGGTTCCTGGACTACCTGGGTTTCCGTGTGAACACGGCGACGTGGGACCAGGAGGAGTGGCAGCGCCTGGGCGAGGGGCATCTCCAACATCTGGCATGGCGCTGGCAGGAGCACTTCACCGCGATGCGGAGATTCTACGAGGAGGACCTGAAGGGCGACATTCTGGGAGCCTTCAGGGAACTCGACGAGCAGGGCCACATCGAGGTGACCGGCTCCGCGGCCACTCACGGTTACTTCCCGCTCCTGCGAGAAGACACCAGTATCTTGGCTCAGATCCGCCAGGGCGTCGCCACCTTCCAGCGGTTCATGGGGCGGCGGCCGCGGGGGTTCTGGTTGCCCGAGTGCGCCTACCGTCCACGGAGCGAGTGGGGGGAGGCGCCGGCGATCCGAGGAGGCAGCGACCTGGTCTTCCGGCCGGGCGTTGAGGAGCTGCTCGCGAACCACGGCATCGAGTTCTTCTTCGTCGATAACCACATGCTCAACCGCGGCGACTACGCCCTGCCTGTGGACGTCTCTGCGGGTTCCGGGCAGCCGGGGGACCGGCTGTTCGAGCGGATCCGCCGGCGCCCTACCGATAACGAGGGACGTTGGCCGAAGTCCGCCCACTCCGCGTACTTCGTCGGCGATGCATTCGAGGATCACCCACCGGTCGTAGCTCTCTTCCGTGACGAGGAGGTTTGCCGCCACGTATGGTCGGCGGACCTCGGTTACCCTGGCGATCCGGACTACCTGGAGTTCCACAAGCGGCGGTTCCCTGGTCGCCACCGCTACTGGCGAGTAACCAGCCGGGGCGCGGACCTGGGGCACAAGTGGGCGTACGAGCCGGAATGGGCGGACAACAAGGTGCCCCAACATGCGGGGCACTTCCTGAGCATTATCAAGGGTACCCTCGCGGCCCAGAGCCGGGAGTTCCGGCTTCCCGTTCTCATGGCATCCTTCGATACCGAGTTGTTCGGCCACTGGTGGTATGAGGGCGCCCGGTTCATCGGGTATCTGCTCCGATACGCGAATCAGGACCCGGCCGTAGAGGTGAAGACGGTGCGCGACTACCTCCGCGAGCACCCGCCTACCAGCGCCGTGACCCTTCCCGAGGGCTCATGGGGCGCAGGGGGGGGGCATAGCGTCTGGCTGAACGAGGACACGCACTGGGTGTGGCAGCGGATCTACGATGTGGAGCAGGACATGCGGGCCCTGGCGCGAGAGTGGGGCGATACCCAGGATGAGCACCTACTGAAACTCCTCGCCCAGGCGGGCCGCGAGGCCCTGCTGCTTCAGGCTTCGGATCTGCCCTTCCTGATCTCCACCGGCGGCGCTGTCGAGGCGGCCCAGTGGCGCATCAATGCCCACTATACGGACTTCAAGGCGGTCGCCGAACTCGCGCGCCGATACGGCCGGCACGAGACGCTGTCCGAGAGCGACTGGGCCTACTTTGGTGAGCTGGCCCAGCGCAACCGGCTGTTCCCGGATCACCACCCGAGCATGTGGAGGGAGTGACCGACCAGCTGGCTCTGCTCGCGCCTGCGCTGGCGCAGTGAGCGGTTCCGCGCGAAAGCTTATCAGGGAGGATACGGAGATGGTACGCGCGTTCGATCTGCCTGCGGTGAGCGGTCTCTGGCTCTTGGTTTTGCTCGCTCTGCTCGCGGCGTCGGCCGGTGCCGACTGGTCGATGCGGCTTGTCGACCGCTCAGGCGGTCCGGCTTCCGTCACCGTCAGCGGCGTGGCAGCGGGGCCCTTTGACCCCGCCCTATGGACCGCGGGCACACTGAACCTCAGGTTCGACGCCCGCCACCCCTTGCTCGAACCCCGCGAGGGCCCTATGCGGAACATCTACGCCCCCATGGCCGTGCGTGAAGGCAGGGGATGGCGGCTATACTACGGCGCTTGGGATGGCGTCGAGACGGGTAACGACCGCATCTATACGGCGTGGACGAAGGACTTTCTGGAGTTCTCGGACCGTCAGACGGTCATCGAGCACGGGCCGTTCATCCACGTCTGCAACTGCTGTGTCATCAAACTGCCCTCGGGCGAGTACCGCATGGTTGCCACTGCCTACCCACACGAGGCTGACGGGCTCAATCGGCCCGTCGGCTTCTCAAGCCCCGATGGCCTGCACTGGGAGGGCGAACTACCCCATACCGCCGCCTACGGCGATCTGCTGGCCATCGATGGGTACGAGGGCTGGCGCACGGCGGACATCAACGGCATGAACGCCCTGCTCCACGAGGAGGGGACGTACCGCCTCTACTTCGGTGACTTCGCCAACTTCGGAAACGTCTACCGATGCAGCGGCGCCGACTTCCGCAGGTTCCGGTTCGACGGGGTCGCCCTGCCCGAGGCCCTTGCTGTGAACGATGTCCGCCGCTTCGACGTGGAGGGCGAGAGCTGGTTTCTGATGGGCCTCCACATGAACCGAGAGTTTCTACGGTATGCACTGTCACGCGACGGCATGGCCTTCGAGCCCTCGCAGTTATTTACCGAGTCGCGCGATTCCGCCGACGCGTACATCGTTGCCATCGGATGGGTGGTCGACGGCAACCGGCTGCTTGGAGCTCTCTACGGCGCGGGGGCCGTGCCGGGGCTGAATGAGAACAGGCTATTCGCCAAGTGGCTCCAGAAGCGAGTCCTCTTCGAGTGCGAAGACGGGAGAGTGGTCGAGGGCATGGAGGCGATAGGGCCCGACGCCGTGCTGTTGCCCCTGGACCGTCCTGTCCGAGGGAGGTTCGTTGTCTACGCTGAAGACGGCCTAACGCTGCTCGCGCGAACCCCGAGGACGACGCTTCAGCCCGGTCAGCATTGGGCACTGACTTACTGAGTGGTCTCACACGAACCCGGCAATGCGGGAGGACTGCATGTTCAATAGACTACCTGACAACGCGACCGAATTCCTGACGTGGACATGGCAGCAGATCAAGCCCTTCTGTGATGACCTGGCGAGCCGGCCTCTCGACTCAGACACCGTGGACGGCTTCCTCCAGGACTGGGATGCCCTCACGAACCTGATGGATGAGGCGGGCACCCGGCTCAACCTCGCGACGAGCCAGAACACCGCCGACGATACGGCGCGCGAGCGCTACTCTCGCTATCTTGAGGAGGTCTTGGAGCCTGCGGAGCCCGCGCTTCAGGCCGTCATAGACCACCTACTCGAGAGTGGCGTGGAGCCCGAGGGGTTCGAGATGCCCCTCCGCAAAATGCGCGTCCGCTCTGAGCTCTACCGCGACGAGAACGTGCCCATCGATACCCAGATCACCAAGCTCGAGATGGAGTACGACAAGATCATCGGTGGCCAGACGGTGGAGTGGGAGGGGCAGGAGACGACCCTTGTGAAGCTCGGTGCGGTTCTGGAGGATACGGACCGGGCCAAGCGTGAGCGAGCATGGCGGGCCATGTCCGAGCGCCAGCTCGCCGACCGCGCTGCCATCAACGAGAACTGGGCGAAGCTCCTCGATCTGCGCCTGGAGGTGGCGCGGAACGCCGCCACGGCGGGTTTCCGCGAGTACTGCTGGGGTATGAAGTGCCGGTTCGACTACACGCCCGCAGACTGCCTCAGCTTCCACGAGGCTATCCAAACCCACGTGGTGCCGGCGGCCCGGCGCATCCTGGAGCGTCGCGCCGAGAGGTTGGGCGTTGAGACTCTCCGCCCCTGGGATCTCGCCGTCGACCCGGCCGGTCGGTCACCTCTGCGGCCCTTTAGCGATTCGGAGCAACTCGCGTCGACGTGTGAGGCCATCTTCCACAAAGTCGACCCCAGAGTCGGCTCGTACTTCTCCCAGATGAGGCGGGAGGAGTTGCTGGACCTGCCCAATCGGAAGGGGAAGGCCCCCGGAGCCTTCTGCACGGGCTTCCCGGTGCTGGGCGTGCCCTTCGTCTTCATGAACGCGACGGACAGGGAGGGCGATGTCCGCACCCTGCTCCACGAGTCAGGCCACGCTTTCCATGTGTTCGAGGCTCAGAAACAGCCCTACCGCGCTCTGCGCGGCTCCCCCATGGAGTTCGCCGAGGTGGCGTCCATGTCCATGGAGCTGCTCGCCGCGCCGTATCTGACCAAGGACCAGGGCGGATTCTACGAGCCCGCCGAACTGGCCCGCACCATGATCGGGCAGATCGAGGGCATGATCCTGTTCTGGCCATACATGGCCGTCGTCGACGCCTTCCAGCACTGGGTCTACGAGAACCCGGGCGCTGCCCACGACCCCGCGAACTGCGATGCGGCCTGGTCGAGCCTGTGGGACCGCTTCATGCCTGTCACCGATTACGCGGGCTTCGAGGCCGTCAAGGAGACGGGATGGCATCGGAAGCTGCACATCCACTGTGCCCCTTTCTACTACGTGGAATACGGGCTGGCGCAACTCGGGGCGACGAGGGTCTATGGGAACGCCCTCGAAGATCAGGCCCAGGCGGTCAGCGGCTACCTCGCAGCTCTGGCCCTGGGGGATTCAGTTCCTCTTCCGAAGCTGTTCGAGACGGCGGGGGCAACCTTCGGCTTCGGGCCTGACACCGTGGCGCCGGCGGTAGCTCTGCTCGAAGCCAAGTTGGACGAGTACGCTGCGGCCGATAGGTAGAGGCTACTCGCCCACAACGAAGAGCCGCACGGAGAGCGGCGACCGTTTCAGACAGGGCGCAAATCGCCCGCACCTCCGAGGGGCTCAGTCTGGGCTCCTCGGGGATGACGAGGGCGCCGGCGTTCACCTGGGCCACATCCTGCGCGTCGCTCCTGGGGGTGGGCAGGGACCAACCTCCTCCGGGGAGTTCGGCTGCCAGAACACGACGCCGTGGCGCATCGGCTGATGAGACCCCGGTCCCGATACGGGCTGGGTCTGGGATACGGCTCACAGGGCGATCAGGAGGCTCACCACTCCACTGGATGTCATACCAGTACTCACTTTCCGGCAACCTGCGGAGCCGCTCCCCGTGTTGGCAACGTGGGTCATGCATGCGTACAATGGCCACCGAAGACGTGGGAGAGCGCCCGATGGAACGAACGATCGCCCACATCGACATGGACGCCTTTTACGCCTCCGTGGAGCAGCGCGACAATCCGGCGCTGCGCGGCAAGCCCCTCATCGTGGGCGGGAGACCGGGCGGCAGAGGCGTCGTGTCCGCTGCCTCGTACGAGGCCCGTGCCTTCGGGGTGCGCTCAGCGATGCCCTCTTCCCAGGCCCAACGCCTCTGTCCCCAGGCTATCTTCATTCAGCCGAACATCGGCCGCTACGCCGAGGTATCGAGTCGCATCATGGAGATCATGGGGCGCTATACACCTCTTGTGGAGCCGGTCTCCATCGATGAGGCCTACCTGGATCTCACGGGGACGGAGCGGCTCCATGGCGACACGGTGGACACGGCGCGTCGGATCAAGGCCGAGATCCAGCAGAGGGAGCGCTTGACGGCGAGCGTTGGGGTGGGCCCATCCAAGCTGGTCGCGAAGCTCGCCTCGGACTACGACAAACCGGACGGTTTCGTCGTAGTGCGGGCCGCGGAGGTGCGCGCTTTCCTCGATCCCATGCCCGTGGGCCGGCTGTTTGGCGTGGGGCAGAGGACACGGGAGCGGTTGGAGCGGTTGGGACTCTCGTCCGTAGGTAGTTTGGCGCGCTGTCCGGAGGAGGTCCTCATCGCACACTTCGGTCCTCACGCCGGCGATCTGGCGAAGCTCGCCCGCGGAGAGGACCATCGTCTCGTCACACCCGAGCATGATCCGAAGTCCCTCTCCGCCGAGCGCACATTCGAGACGGATGTCGAGGATGTGGCCGAGTTGGAGAAGTGCCTGTTGGCTCTGTCCGACACCGTGGCGCGCCGCCTTCGCAAAGCCGGTCTACGGGCAGGCACGGTGGAGATGAAGCTCCGTTACGATGACTTCCACACCGTGACCCGCGCCCGGAAGCAGCACGAGAGCGTGGACTCCGGGGCGGCGCTCTACCGCGTCGCGATCGGGATGCTGCATGAGCTGCAGCTCGAGGGGCGCAAGATCCGCCTCGTGGGAGTGGGTGGCTCGGACCTCGTCCGCGGCGAGGACGAGGTGCAGTTGAGCCTCTTCCACGACGACTCCGTAGAGCGAGGCCGCAGGATCGACAAGACCCTCGACCTGATCCGCGACCGGTTCGGACGCGATAAGGCAACCCGCGCCTCTCTAATGGACACCGAGGACTAGCCCGCCTTATTCATGAGAGTGCCTAGAGGTTGTTGCATGGGAGTGGG
>DBQI01000031.1 GCA_002305165.1 Armatimonadetes bacterium UBA1398 | reverse complement strand
CAGACTCTCTCCAACGCGCTGTGTTTCTACCATGCACTCAGCTTCGAAAGAACACCCCTCAATTCCTTTTTGCCATATGCAAAACAATGAAAAGACCCTGTCAGGGCTCGAGTGGCCTCTTTACAGGAGACCCACCCCTAGCTATACTCCACACTTAGTGTGCGAGGAGAGGTGAGTCAGGGCGCCTGCTCCAGCCCCCTAGAACGCAACGAGTTCACGTATGGCTCGGTACTGGATGCCCAGGTTCTCGTCCTGAACCAGACCTATGAGCCCCTCAATGTCACCACTGTCCGTCGTGCGCTTCGTCTGATCGAGAGGTCGAAGGCCGAGGTTCTGGAGCGCAACGGCGCTGTCGTACGCTCCCCCTCGGTAGCGGTTGAGGCGCCCACCGTCGTCCGGATGCTCTACCGCGTGAAGCGTCCGTTGCCGCAGTTGAAACTCACGCGCAGGGCGGTCTTCGCCCGCGATGACCACTCCTGCCAGTACTGCGGGCGATCCGACGTCCCCCTGACGATTGACCATGTCATACCACGATCGAGGCAGGGCGCTACCTCCTGGGGCAATGTCGTTGCGTCATGTATCCGCTGCAATAACCTGAAGGGCGATCGGCTCCCCAGAGAAGCCGGCCTGAGGCTTCGGAAGGTACCTCGATGCCCGCAATACACTCCGTACATCAGCCTACCGATGTTCCTATCCGCCCAGCGCGCCGGGAAGTGGCGCGAGTACCTGGACCCCTGGATGAAGTGCGACCTGTAGTCCCCCGGTCCGGTTCACTGCGAGACCAACGCAGGGCGAAGTCGGGCTTCCGCGAAACCTACCCGGTCAGTACGCTACGGCTCGCTGAGGGGTTGGTCTTCGATGAGCGACTTCGCGCGGAGGTTCGTGGACGCTGGTCTGGAGGGACCACTGTTCCGTGGAGTCCCCTTCTGGGCATGGAACGACCGGTTGGACCCGCAGGAGATCAGACGCCAGGTCAGGGCCATGCAGGAGGCCGGCCTTGGCGGCGCCTTCATGCATGCCCGCATCGGGCTTGAGACCCCCTACATGGGCGAGGAGTGGATGGCCGCCATTCGCGCCTGTGTCGAGGAGTCGGACACCATCGGTCTCCACGCTTGGCTGTACGATGAGGACTGCTGGCCTAGCGGCACGGGCGGAGGGGCGGTGCCGGCGCTCGGCGAGGCGTACCTGCAGAAGAAGCTCATCCGCGACCGCTTCGTCGAGGGAGGCGAGGTGCCCAGTGACGAGCGCGAGATCGCTCGGTTTGCGCTGATGGAAGATGCAGGTTTCACGCGGTATGAACGATTCGAGGGAGATGCTCCACGAGACGCCCGCGAGGTCCATCGGTTCCGCTACGAAGTGAGCGAGTACGTGGACCTCCTATCGGCCCAGGTGACGCGTGCCTTCATCGAACACCAGTACGAGCCCTACGCCGCCGCTCTGGGTGACCGGTTCGGCGCCGGCTTTTCCGGCACAGTGCCAGGCGTCTTCACCGACGAGCCCCAACACTGCAATGGACCCTGGTCCTTCGACCTGCCCGAGGCGTATACGGCCCAGTGGGGGCGCGATCTCGTCGATGACCTGCCGGCCCTCTTCGACGAGATCGGCGACTACACCGCCGTCCGGCACCACTATCACGCGACGGTGACCGAGTTGTTCGTAGAGGGGTTCACGAAGCAGATTGGCGAGTGGTGCGCGGAGCACAACTTGGATTTCACGGGCCACGTGATGGCCGAGGACAACCTGATCAGCCAGACGATGTTCGTGGGCGCCGCGATGCCACACTATGAGTATATGTCGCTCCCAGGCATCGATCACCTGTGCCGCCAACTCGGGACCGTCGCCCTGATGAAGCAGGTCTCCAGCGCCGCGCGGCAGTTCGGCGGCCGCCGGGTTCTCTCCGAGATGTTCGGCTGCTCTGGCTGGAACGTATCACTGGAGACCCTCAAGTGGATGGCGGAGTGGCAATTCCTGCTCGGTGTGTCGCTTCCGTGCCAGCATCTGTCGCTGTACAGCATGCGGGGCTGCCGCAAAAGGGATTACCCGCCGTCACTCCATGTGCAGCAGCCTTACTTCCCCGAGGTCTACCGGATCCTCAACGACCGCGTGGCACGTGTCCTCTGGGCGCTCGACCAGGGCGACCTCGTGGCGGAGGTCGCCGTGCTGCATCCCATCGAATCCGCGTGGGCCCTCTGGGACGGCTCCTCACCCGCAGGAGGGGAGAGCTACAGCGCCGACTTCGAGACACTGAGCCAGGAACTGCTCGATGCCGGCATCGGCTTCGAGTATGTCGACGAGCGGATCCTCTCGCGACACGGTAGCGTGGCAAGCGGCCGACTGGCATCGGGTGACTGCAGCTACCGTGTGGTCGTCGTACCCCCGATGCTCACCATTCGTCGAACCACGCTCTCCCTGCTCAGGCAGTTCGTAGAGGAGGATGGTGTCATAGTATCGGTCGGCGAGGATCCGGTGAGGATAGACGGGGAGGAGGACCCTGCCGCCTACGACTTTCTGGCCTCGGCGTGCAAAGCCCACATAGAGATTGACCAGGCTGGCCGACTGCTGGCGGGACTGGGCGTGCCTCGGGTCGAGGTTCGAGGCTCGGGACGAGTCGTCTCGCAGCATCGCCGCATCGAGGAGGGGGACTTGTTCTTCCTGCTCAACGCCGACCCGTGGGAGAGCGCCGAGGGAACGTTGGTGTTGCCTACAGCGTATCCCCTCGTTGAACTCGATCCCGATACCGGCGGCGCGCGAGCCGTCGCCACGACGGTTCGTGACGGCGCCACGGAGGCTCAACTCGATCTGCCCCCAATGGGGTCCTGCCTGCTGTTGGCATCGTCAGCGCCGCTGCCGGTCGCTCCCTATGTGCCTCGTGACTACCTTCCGCTAGGTGAGATCACACCGCCCTGGTCGATACAAGCGCTCGAGCCGAACCAGCTCACTCTTGACCGCTGCGTATGGCGTGAGGCAGGCGGGGAGTGGAGCCCCGAACCCATCGAGGTCATCCATCTGCAGCGGCTGCTCGAGGCGGAGCAGCCGCGCGACGTTCATCTACGGTTTGATGTGGACATCCGCACGGACCCCGAGGCAGCCGACATTGAGCTCGTTCTCGAGAACCCGAATGAGGTGCGACTCTCCGTGAATGGCCAGCCAGTCGAGATCCTCACACGCGGGACATGGCGAGACGTCGCCTTCCACCGTGTGAGCATCGATCGTTGGCTGCGCGAGGGCATGAACTCGATCGAGTTATCCTGCCGCTTCGTCGGGCGCGACCTCCCTGCGGGCGAGGTGCATGAGTCACTGGGTAACCGGCTGAGGTCGCGGACCGAGTTGGAGTCCGTCTACCTTAGAGGCGACTTCGAGGTGCACAGTGATGGCCGGTGGCAGCCTGGCGAACGGGAGACGTGGGTCAGCCCCGGGCCCTTCGTGATCGTCGCGCCCCGGCGCGAGAGCGCCGATGGTGACTGCGTCACCCACGGCTACCCCTTCTACTCGGGCGTCGTGAGGCTGAGCCAGACCTTCCGTTACGATGGTGAACCGATGGAGGGTACGGTTCTAAGCTTCGATCGCCCCCACGCGGTGAGCCTGCGAGCTGTTCTCAATGGGGTCGACCTTGGGACGCGGTGCTGGGCTCCCTTCGACTACCCCGTTGGCGACGCCCTTTGCCAGGGCGACAACGAACTGGTCGTGGAGCTCTGCGGAACGAACCGCAACACGCTTGGCCCCCACCACCACGTCGATCTGGAACCTTACGGGGTGGGCCCCGGGCAGTTCGAACGGAATGATGGTGACTGGCTCGACGGGCCCGGGGGCGGGGGCTGGTTGGAGGAGTACGCCTTCGTGCGCTTCGGCCTCCAAGGCAACCCCGTGCTCGGCCGCTGGGTCGCGCGCGAAACGGGCAACGGGTAATTCGCGAGGCCTGAAGGACCACAGCGGAGGGACGGAGAACTCCATCCCGCCATCGAGATATGAGCCGTGGCCATAGCCGCATCGCGGAGGGCCATGGGGCCTGCGCATAGCACGAGCCACCAGGCGGGCCACATACGGATAACAACATCAGGGCTGAGCGAAGGGAGCTAACGCTGTGAGCAATGAAGAGATTCGCGAGGAAGAGGAAGAGGAGGTCATCGAGGTCGTGTCAGAAGACAGCGAATCGGACACTCCTGTGAGCAGCGGAGTAGACATTATCGGTGACCGGCCTGTAAGACGCTCATCCCAGCAGGCCCCTCCCGGCTGCTTGTACTCGTTCCTGCTGTTCCTCATCGGTTTTGGCGTAGGCTGGATGGGCTGCTACGCCTACGACCAGATGCAGACCACCGAGGAAGAGGGCGACACGCTGATAGCCCGGGTTACCCAGGCCACCGGCGCGATCAAGGAAGCCACGACGGCTGATGTGCAGCAGGCCGCAGAGTACGCCGCGAACAAGAACTACGGCCTGGCGAGCGACACGCTGACGCGCGCGGCCCAGTACTTCACCATCGCCGGTAACCTGTCCGGTAAGCTGGACCCGATGAGCACGGCTCTATCCGCAGTTGCCGACATGCTCCGGAGCAACGATCCCGCGACTCAGCAGGAGGGTGTGGAGAAGCTCGCCGAGTTCGTGACCGACGAGGAGCTCAAGGCGAAGCTCGTTCCCCCGGCTGTCGAGGAGGAAGCGGCCACGGAGAGCGAAGGGGCTGCCGCACCGGCGGAGAGCGAGGCCGCGGTTGAGGCAACGGAGCCCGCAGTCGAGGAGGCTCCTGCAGAGGAGGCCCCTGGTGACCCCGCGCCAGCTGCGGAGCCCGGAGCGGCCCCGGCGGAGGACGCTCCCGAGGCGGACACGGCCGAGCCCGCTGCTGACGCCCCTGCCTAAGGGCTTGTGGGCCCGAACTACGGATTGACAGTACGTACGCCGTAGCGTAGTCTACTATCAGTCGAAATGCAGGCCTCTGACCTCAGAGGCCTGCATTTTTATTGATAGCACCTCACTCAATAGACTTGACAGTCTAGCACTCATAGTGTACGCTACGAACAACTGCTAGAAAGGGCGAGCCCCATAGGCTGTGCCGCGCCCCCAGTCAGGCGAGGGCACATAGCCGTTTGTCAGCGTCCGGTGGGTTCGTGTAGCGGGTCGAGCGCCGACGATACATCGTGCGGATGGCGAGACCTCTAGGATGGTGAGTCAGCATGGGTAAGGTTATCGGTATCGACTTGGGGACGACGAACTCCGTCGTAGCTGTCGTTGAAGGTGGCGAACCAACGGTCATCCCGAACTCCGAAGGGGGACGGACGACTCCGTCCATCGTGGGGTTCGCGAAGTCCGGTGAGCGCTTGGTGGGCTTGATAGCCAAGCGGCAGGCCGTCATGAACCCCGAGCGCACCATCATGTCGGTCAAGCGCAAGATGGGGACGTCCCAGCGTTACACCATTGACGGCAAGGACTACAGTCCGGAACAGATCTCGGCTCAGATCCTCCAGAAGCTCAAGCGGGATGCGGAGGCGTATCTGGGCGAGGAGGTCAAGCAGGCCGTCATCACCGTGCCGGCCTACTTTGATGACGCTCAGCGGACGGCCACCAAGAACGCGGGCGAGATCGCGGGGCTCGAGGTGCTCCGCATCATCAATGAGCCGACGGCCGCTGCACTGGCCTACGGACTCGACAAGAAGGATGACGAGCTCATCCTGGTCTTCGACCTGGGCGGCGGCACCTTCGATGTCTCCCTGCTGGAGGTAGGCGGGGGGCTGTTCGAGGTCAAGTCGACGGCGGGCAACACGAGCCTCGGCGGGGACGACTTCGATGATCGCGTGATCGACTGGATGGCCGAGGAGTTCAAGAAGGAGCACGGCATCGACTTGCGCAAGGACCGCCAGGCCCTCCAGCGGTTGAAGGAGGGGGCGGAGAAGGCCAAGTGCGAGCTCTCGACCACCACGTCAACCAGCATCGCGCTACCCTTCATCTCTGCTGATCAGAACGGGCCCAAGCATCTCGAGATGGAGCTCACGCGAGCCAAGTTCGAGGAGCTCTGTGATGATCTCATCGAGGCAACTCTTGTGCCCTTCCGCCAGGCCATTGAGGACGCGGGTGTCACGGCCAGCCAGCTCGATCAGGTCATCCTGGTAGGCGGCTCCACCCGTATCCCCGCCATTGCGGAGTTGGTGGAGCGCGAGACGTCGAGAGAGCCCAACCGTAGCGTGAACCCAGATGAGGTTGTCGCCGTGGGCGCCGCGATCCAGGGGGCCGTGCTCGCCGGCGAGATGAAGGACGTCGTGCTTCTCGACGTTACCCCGCTCTCCCTAGGCATCGAGACTCTGGGCGGCGTGTTCACTCGCCTCATCGAGCGGAACACGACAATCCCCACCAAGCGGAGCCAGGTCTTCACGACGGCGTCGGACAACCAGCCCAGCGTCGAGGTCAAGGTCTTCCAGGGGGAGCGCGAGATCGCTGCCCACAACAAGAACCTGGGGACTTTCTCTCTCTCGGGCATCCCGTCGGCGCCGCGTGGCGTGCCGCAGGTCGAGGTTACCTTCGATATCGACACCAACGGCATCCTGAACGTATCGGCCAAGGACATGGCTACCCAGCGGGAGCAATCCATCACGATAACGGGCTCCTCCAACCTGTCCGATGACGAGATTGGGCGCATGGTCAAGGACGCCGAGGTCCATGCCGGCGAGGACCGCCGGCGCCGCGAGCTCAACGACGCCCGCAACGAGGCGGACTCCCTCGTCTACCACGTGGAGAAGAGCCTGACCGACCTCGGCGACGCGGTGCCCGAGGCGGATAAGGGCCGCATTCAGAGTGCCATCACGAAAGTGAACGAAGTGAAGTCAAGCGAGGATGCTAGCGCGATCAAGCAGGCATGTGAGGAACTCAAGCAGGCCCAGCATGCGCTCGCCGAGATGCTCTATCAGCGGGGTCGTGATGCTGGAGAGGCAGCGGCTGGCGCTCCAAGCGACGAGGGTGGAACGCGTGCCGCGGATGACGAGGAAGTCATAGACGCTGACTTCCGTGCCGAGTAGATGCTTGGCGGGCCCGCCGTTCGCGCCGAATCGGGCCCGCAGTCAGGCCTAGCGACCAGAGCTACCGCAGGGAGGCGTGGATCGCATGGAGCAGGACGAGAGCAAGACCGGCACTGAGCATGAGTCGCCAGAGGAGCAGGCGTCGACCGAGACCTCCAAGCCGGCTGCGGCCGAGGGGAAGTCGTCTGAGGTCATTGACACGGTGAAGTCCTGGTTGGGCACGGTGGGTGAGTCGGTGTCGCACATCGTGTCTACCGTGGCAGGCTCGCGACCATGGGTTCCTGCGACAGACGTGTACACCACCGACACCGAACTCGTTGTGCTCGCCGATCTGCCAGGGGTCAGTACCGATGCGCTGAAGGTTGACCCCACTCCGCTGAGCTTGACCCTAACGGGCGCGGGCGAGGCGGACGACCGCGAGGAAGCGGTGGAGTACTCCCAGCGCGGCCGGCCGCGGGGCGACTTTGAAGTCCACCTCGACCTGCCCGCTGAGATCAAGCACGGCCAAGTCAGCGCGAAGATCAAGAGGGGCGTTCTCGAAGTCAGGGCTCCCCTCGCGGTAGTGGAGAAGCCGACGGTAACGGTCATCCAGGAGGAAGACAGCGAGGAGTAGGCGCCGAGGTTCCGCGCCGCACTCCGCAAGGCGGGAGGTGAAATCGTGTGCCGATGACCAAAGACTACTACGACATACTGGGTGTTGACCGGAGCGCTGATGAGAAGGCCATCAAGGCGGCCTACCGTCGGCAGGCTCGTGAGTGCCATCCGGACGTCAATCCGGATGACCCCCAGGCCGAGGAACGTTTCAAGGAACTCAGTCAAGCCTACGCGGTCCTGGGGGATCCCCAGAAACGAGCCGCGTACGACCGCTACGGCCACGACTTCGCCTCCCGCACGGGCAACGGCGGAACCCAGTACACTTGGCAAGAAGCCGGGGGCCCGGGACCCTTCGCCGGAGGCGATGTGGGCGGTTTTGGCGACCTCTTCGAGACCCTCTTCGGTGGAGGGATGGGCGGCGCCACAGCGACGCGCCAGGCTCGACCGGAGCGGGGACGGAGCCTGGAGCAGGACATTGCCGTCGACTTCGCCGATGCCATCTTCGGCACGGAGGAGAGCCTCCGCATAGAGCTGGACGAACCCTGCGAGGACTGCTCAGGACACGGCTACAGTTACAGGGCCTGTCCTTCGTGTGGCGGCACGGGCGCCGATGCCTCACGCCGGTCAATGCTGGGGATGGCGCCATGTTCAGAGTGTCGCGGGTCAGGCGAGATACCCGACCGGCGCTGCGAACCCTGTCGCGGCACGGGCACGAGACACCGCTCGAGGCGGGTGTCTGTGAAGATCCCCGCCGGGGTTCAGGACGGTTCGCGCGTGCGCGTTCGGGGCGAGGGCATGGCGGGCCTGAACGGAGGTCCGCGTGGCGATCTGATCCTCACCGTGAGGCTCAAGGAGCACAGCTTCTTCGGCCGCAAGGGGGACGACCTGACGTGCGAGATACCCGTGAGCTTCGCCGAAGCATGCCTCGGAGCGGAGATCACGGTCCCCACCAAGGATGGGCGGGCCAAGCTGAAGGTGCCCGCCGGCACACAGAGCGGGCGGATCATGCGGCTGCGGGGGATGGGAGCACCCCATCTCAACGGCTCAGGCACAGGCGACCAACTCGTGACCATCCGAGTCAGTGTCCCAACCAAAGTGAGTCGCGAGGCACGCCGGCTGATCGAGGAGCTCGACAAGGAGATCAATGACGATCCCCGTGCGGGGATTCCGATGGAAGGGCTTAGGCGCGCTGAGTGACGCGTCTGACGAAGGGTCTGAGCTATGCCGCGGGACAAGGACGAACCCGTATACATGATCGGGGTAGCGGCCCGGCTGGTGGATTGCCATCCACAGACCCTGCGCATGTACGAACGCCTAGGGCTGGTGACGCCGACGAGGACCGACACCAACCTGAGGCTGTACAGCGACTCGGACATAACGAAGCTGCAGCAGATCCAGCGCCTAACGCAAGAGTTGGGCGTGAACTTGGCCGGAGTGGGTGTGATCCTGGACCTGCTCGGCAAACTGCAGACGATGCGTGAGGAGATGGAGCAGGAAGTCCACAGAGTGCATGAGGACGCCGCGGAGGAGATACAGATGCTCCGCAGCCGGCTCCAGGAGGCCGGGCTCGAGGTCGTCATAGAGCCAGCCCCTGAGACGGCGGACGACGTTGGAGAGGAGGGAGGGACGGAATGAACACCGAGCGCTTCACGGATTCGGTGAGAGAGGCCCTGCTGCTGGCGCAGGATATAGTGGCACGGTACAACCATCACATCCTGGATGCTGAGCATCTGCTGCTCGCCATCATCGAGCAGGACGACGGGATCGGCCGCAAGCTGATCGAGCGCGCGTTGGGCGATAGTGGCCTCCGCCAGCTCACCCGCAAGCTCGAAGCCGAGCTCGCGCGGTTGCCGGAGGTCGGCAAGCGCGACCAGGGGGCGGCGACAGGGCAGATCTATATCACTCCCAACCTCTCTCGCGTCTACCGCTGCGCGGAGGAGGAAGCCGAGCGACTCCAGGACGAGTTCATCAGCCTGGAGCACCTGATCATTGGGATCCTCGAGGTCGCGTGCCCAGCCGCCACCCTGCTCAAGCAGTTCGGGCTGGACCGGGAAGCCGTCTACGCGGCGCTCAAGTCCATACGCGGATCGGGTCGGGTGTCGGACCGTGACCCGGAGAGCAAGATGGACGTGCTCGAGCGCTACGCCCGCGACCTGACCGCGGCTGCGGCGAATGGCGAGTTGGACCCGGTCATCGGCAGAGACGAAGAGACGCGGCGCGTGATCCAGATCCTGTGTCGGCGCCGGAAGAACAACCCGGTCCTGATCGGTGAGCCCGGCGTCGGCAAGACCGCCGTCGTCGATGGCTTGGCGCGCCTGATCGCGTCGGGCGAGGTGCCCGACGCCCTGAGCGGCAAGCGGCTCATGGGGGTCGAGATGGGCACCCTCGTCGCGGGAAGCAAGTTCCGGGGGGAGTTCGAGGAGCGCGTCAAGGCCCTGCTCGATGAGGTCCGGCAGGCCAAGGGCCGGATCATCCTCTTCATCGACGAGCTGCACACGATGGTCGGCGCGGGGGCGGCGGAGGGGGCCGTGGATGCCTCCAACATGCTGAAGCCGGCCCTGGCCCGTGGCGAACTCCAGTGCATCGGGGCCACGACTCTGGACGAGTACCGGAAGCACATCGAGAAGGACGCCGCCCTCGAGCGCCGCTTCGCGCCGGTGTATGTGGCAGAGCCCTCGGTAGAGGACACGATCGAGATCCTCAAGGGGCTCCGGCCCAGTTACGAGGAGCATCACGGGGTCAAGATAGCCGATGAGGCCCTAGGTGCGGCCGCCGACCTGTCTCACCGCTACCTGACCGAACGGTTCCTGCCAGACAAGGCTATCGATCTGATGGATGAGGCAGCCAGCAAGCTCCGACTCGGGCGGCAGAGCATGCCCCCGGAACTGCGTGAGATCGAGTCTCAGCTCTCACGCCTGGCGCAACAAGGCGCAGCCGCCGTGGAGGCCAGGGACTACGATCGTGCCCAGCGCCTGAGACTGGAGTCGGATAAGCTCCAGGTCGCCTACGAGGAGGAGCGGAGTCGCTGGCTCGAGGAGATCGGGGAGCCCACTCCCGTCACCGCTGATCACATCGCCGACATCGTGTCTACCTGGACAGGGGTCCCCGTCCAGCGGATGTTCGAGTCCGAGGCTCAGAAGCTGCTCACCATGGAGAGCAAGCTCCACGAGCGCGTGAAGGGCCAGGACCGGGCCATCCACGCGGTAGCGGAGGCGGTTCGCCGGTCTCGGGCTGGGCTTCAGGATCCCACGCGCCCCATCGGGTCCTTCATCTTCCTGGGACCCACCGGTGTCGGGAAAACCGAGTTGGCGCGCGCCCTCGCTGAGTTCCTCTTCGACGACGAAGAGGCCATGGTCCGGATCGACATGTCGGAGTACATGGAGAAGCACTCCGTGTCACGGCTCATCGGCGCGCCCCCGGGTTACGTCGGGCACGAGGAAGGTGGCCAGCTGACCGAGGCGGTCCGCAGGCGCCCCTACCGCGTTGTTCTACTCGATGAGATCGAGAAGGCGCACCCGGATGTCTTCAACGTGCTGCTCCAGGTGCTGGAAGATGGCCGCCTAACGGACTCGTTGGGTCGCACGGTGGATTTCCGCAACACGCTCATCATCATGACCTCGAACGTGGGAAGCCATCTGATCGGTTCCGAGTGGGTCGGCGATGAGGACGGTGAGGCGTCCGCTCAGGGCGTCGAGGCTATGGAGGGGCGGCTCCTAGAGGAGCTACGGCGCACCTTCCGGCCGGAGCTGTTGAACCGCCTCGATGATATCGTGGTATTCCATCCGTTGGGACGCAACGAGATCCGTGGCATCGTGGACCTGATGCTCGACCATCTGGGCGAGCGGCTCGCTCAGCGCGACCTCACGCTCTCGGTGACGGATGCCGCTAAGGATCTACTCGGGGACGCGGGGTTCGATCCCGAGTACGGGGCTCGTCCGCTGCGCCGCACCATACGCGCCCTGGTGGAGAACCCAATCTCATCCGGCATCCTGTCCGGCGAGTTCGCCCCAGGCCGGACGGTCGTCGTCGACGCAGATGCCGGCGCGCTGAGCATCTCAGCCGCAGAGAGAGCGACGGAAGTGGGAAGCTAGAGAAGCCAGGCAGACGTGGTTTGGGGCCACGCCCTGGATCCAAGGGAGTCAGTGTTTTGAGGGACATGAGCGCTGAGAACAACCGACACGAGGAGGAGATCCCGATCATCCGACCGGGCGCCTCAAAGCGTGCCGCTGACACCGGCGAAGACGGCGGGACGAACCCCGCTTGCCCCCAGGCTGACGCATCCCTCGAGGCTCCTGATATGGAAGACACCGACGCTGAGGAGCAGGTCCCCGCGGCCGACGAAGGACAGGAAGAGCAGGACAAGGACTCGGTTATCGCGGAACTCCACGACGCCAACCTCCGAGTGCGGGCGGACTTCGACAATTTCCGAAAGCGGGCGGCTAGACAGCGTCTTGAGATCGCCGATCACGCAAAGGCGGATCTGGTGCGGCGCCTACTGCCTCCGCTGGATAACCTGGAGCGTGCCCTGGAGGCCGCAGAAGAGCATGGGGCACAAGCGGCGTGGGTGGACGGGCTGAAGATGGTATACGCCCAGTTCCTCGCCGCTCTCGGGGACGAGGACATTACGCCGATCGAGGCCCTTGGCCAGGAGTTTGATCCGCAGTGGCACGAGGCGGTCTCCACAATGCCCAATGAAGTCGTGCCACAGGGGTACATCACCGCCGAGGTGAGTCGGGGTTACAGACTCGGGGACATTGTGATCCGTGCGTCCCAAGTCGTTACCTCGTCTGGCGCACCGAAGGGCGCTGAGGAGGGGGAAGAGACCAAGGGGTAGAGCCAGGCATTGACGCTGGAGCCCTGACGCTCCGGCGATAGGCCGTCCCTTCGGGGCGGCGATGCAGTGAGGAAGTGATCGACAGTGATGTTGACGTCACATGAATGCTTGACTAGGAAAGGGGGTGCGTGTCTGTGCTGAAGCCACTAGGTGATCGCGTGATCGTCGAGGTGTCGGCGGCCGAGGAAGTAACCGCCGGAGGCATCGTCCTCCCGGATTCGGCTCAGGAGAAGCCCCAGAAGGGCGTCGTCGTAGCCGTGGGCGAGGGCAAGATCCTCGATGACGGGAGCCGGGGCCCGATGGAGGTCCAGCTCGGCAGCAAGGTCATCTTCTCCAAGTACGGTGGTACCGAGGTTCGCGACGGCGACAAGGAGCTCGTCATCCTGCGCCAGGACGACATCTACGCCATCGAGACCGAAGAGAAGGCGTCGAAGAAGAAGTAGCGGTATCCCCGAACGTAGAGACAACTGGAGGTAGAGGACGGAATGGCCAAAGAGCTACTCTATTCCGAGGAGGGGCGGCGGGCGCTACTTCGTGGAGCGGACACCGTCGCCAACGCGGTCCGTGTCACCCTCGGACCACGCGGTCGGAACGTCGTCCTGGACAAGAAGTTCGGCTCGCCGAACATCACCAAGGATGGCGTCACGGTCGCCAAGGAGATCGAAGTCGAGGACCACTTCGAGAACATGGGCGCCCAGCTCGTTCGCGAGGTTGCCTCGAAGACCAACGACATCGCCGGTGACGGCACCACGACAGCTACGGTGCTCGCCCAGGCGATGATCCATGAGGGCGTCAAGAACGTCGCGGCTGGCGCCAATCCCATGATCATCAAGCGCGGCATCGACATGGCCGTCGAGAAACTCGTGGACGCCATTCGTGGGCTCGCCACCGAGGTGTCCGATAAGGACGCCATGCAGTCCGTGGCGGCCATCGCCGGCAACGACGCCGAGATCGGCAAGCTCATCGCTGAGGCGATGGAGCGGGTCGGCAAGGATGGCGTCATCACGGTCGAGGAGTCCAAGAGCGCCGACACCCGGCTCGAGCTGACCGACGGCATGCAGTTCGACAAGGGCTACCTCTCGCCCTATTTCGTGACCGACCCCGAGGCCATGGAGGCTGTTCTGCAGGATCCCTACATCCTGCTCTTCGAGAAGAAGATCAGCTCCGCTCAGGACCTCGTTCCCCTGCTGGAGAAGGTCGCGCGAACGGGCAAGCCCATCCTCCTCATCGCGGAGGACATCGAGGGCGAGGCGCTGGCTACCCTAGTCCTGAACAAGCTCCGTGGCATCGTCCCGGGCGCGGCCGTCAAGGCTCCTGGCTTCGGCGACCGGCGTAAGGCGATGCTTCAGGACATGGCCGTTCTTACGGCCGGAACGTTCATCTCTGAGGACCTCGGCGTCAAGCTCGAGAACCTCGATCTCGATCAGCTCGGCCGCGCGAAGCGGGTCGTCATCAACAAGGACGCCACGACCATCGTCGACGGCGGAGGCAAGACCGAGGCGATCGAGGGCCGTATGAAGGAGATCCGGCGGGCCATCGAGGACACCGACTCCGACTACGACCGCGAGAAGCTCCAGGAGCGCCTGGCGAAGCTCGCCGGCGGCGTGGCCGTCATCCAGGTCGGCGCCGCTACCGAGACCGAGCTCAAGGAGAAGNNCTCGGCCACCCGTGCGGCGACCGAGGAAGGCATCGTCCCCGGTGGCGGCATCGCCTTCCTGCGGGTCGAGCCGGCCCTGAAGAAGGTCAAGGCCAAGGGCGACGAGCGTATCGGCGTCGAGATCGTACGCAAGGCCCTCGAGGTCCCGCTGCGCCAGATCGCCGAGAACGCTGGGCTCGAGGGCAGCGTCGTCGTCGAGAAGGTCCGTAGTTCCGAGGACCCCAACTTCGGCTATGACGCTCTTGAGGGTGAGTACCGTGACATGGTCGCGGCTGGGATCATCGACCCTGCCAAGGTCACCCGTTCGGCCCTTGAGAACGCGGCGTCCATCGCCAGCTTGATCCTCACGACCGAGGCGCTCGTGGCTGAGAAGCCCGAGCCGCCGGCACCCCCGGCGGGCGGCCCCGGCGGCGGCATGCCCCCCTACTAGGGGCGGCCGCTCTGCACCGAACACGGACGGGCCTTCCCCTCTGGGGGAGGCCCGTCCGCTATCTGGCTAGCGCCGAGCCCTTCGCTTCGCTTCCATCAACCGGCTGAATGTATCGGTTGTCGCGGCGGGAGCCTCGACGGCGTCTCCGCCGTCGGGCTCAGGGGAGGTCGGTACTGGCGCCGCGCTAGCGGGCCCTGCGTCTGACTTCCTCGCCATCGCGGCAGCGAGCTGCTCGCGGAGCCGAGCCGCCTCGGGGGTACCAGACGTCGGAGGGGGCGCCGCCGAGGGGGTAGCGGCCCGCACCGGCATAGCCTGGGTCGTTGCCGCGGCGGTGGGAGCCTCCCCACGTTTGCGCTCGAGGAGGTGCCCCAGGACGGGGTGCGCCTCCACTGTCGGCTCACCCTCCCTGCGCACCCGGCTCTTGAACTCCACCAGGCGCTCACGCATGGCGTCGAGTTGGCTGCGATCCAGGACGAGGCGTCGGACGGCAACGTCCGCCACGAAGAGACACGCCACGATGAGCAGCAGCGCCGGCCACGCGGGCACCGGTGAGCGGACTACCTCACGCCGCGTCCGGTATAGCTCCGGGATGTCCTCGGGCGCCAGGATCCGGCCACTGCTCACCTCGGCCACACGGTTGAGAGTGAACTGGTCCGGCTCTAGCCGCAGGTACTCGGCGGGGTAGGGGATCACGGCTCCGGTCGTCTGGCTCACCTGCCTGCCGTCGGGGCTCTCATAGGTGAGGTTGACCATGTATGGCCCGATGTCGCGAGCCTGGAAGGTCTGTTGGTAGCAGCCCGGCGCGGTCTGTTCGAGCCGCAGGTCATGGCCTACATTGTCGGGCGTGACCAGCTTGGCGCTGATCTCCAGGTTGTTCAGGAACTCGTCGTTGTCGCCCAGTGCCTCCACGGTGATGACGCCCTCGCCCCTCTCGATCTGCACCATGGAGTCGAGGAGCCCCTCCTCCATCGATCTCAGCATCCAGCGCACGCTCTGCTGCCAGAATGTGTCGAAGGCGGACCAGGCGAGCCACTCAGCGCCCCACCGGTTCCTGCCATCGGAGGTGAACGCTAGCGAGCGTCCCAGGCCGAACTGCCAAGACGCGAAGATGGGGTCCTCTTTGGGGCTCTGCATGTAGACCTGGCTCGTGGGCTTCTCGGTCGCCCCCACGTACCCCAGCAGGGGCGGGGCGCTATCCCAGTCGATGCCTTTCAGCGGCGGCGCGGAGTAGTCCACCGCTGGGTAGAAAGGCTCCTCGACGATGGGGGAGCGAGCGACGATGAGGGTCTCCCGGGTGTAGATGCGCGGCACATCCTCCATCCTCATAGCCTCGTAGAACCGGCCGCCTCCCACATTCGCCAGAGCCTGGAGGAAGGGGGTGTCGTGGGCCCTACCAAGGGCCACGACGGTCGTCGTGATCCCATGCTGGTCGAGGCTGGCCTTGGCCAGCTCTAGGCACCCTTCCTGCTGGTTCGTATCCGCCGCGTCCGAAAGGAGGATGACGTGCCGGACTTGGCTGTCCGACTCAGGGGAGAGAAGGGTGTCATATGCGGCGCGCAGAGCTGTGAAGCAGAAGATGCCTCCGCCCCCTGGTCGCATCGTCCGTATCCGTCGCTTGATATCCTCAGGCTCCTCGACCTTGCTCAGGGGTAACACGGGAGCCGCCATCGTATCCACGCTGATGACGGCGAGCTGGTCGCGGCTGGTGAGCAGCTCGGCCGCCAGACACGCGGCCTCATTAGCGATCTCAATCTTGGGTCTGCCCCCCTCGATCGCGCCCATCGACCCACTCGTGTCCACCGCGATGGCTAGCCCCGTCGCCGGGAAGTGCTCCTTGTGGGTAATGTCCATGGTCACGGGGAGGGTCTCTTCGATGGGGGTCCGGTAGTACCCACCCAGGCCGAAGCTGTACTCCCCCCCGACCATCATGAAGCCGACGCCCAGATCTCGGCACGCGGCGCGGATGAGCTCCATCTGGGAGGTCCTCATCGCCATCGCCGGCACGTCGGAGAAGATGATCGCGTCGTAGTTCACGATGTCCGACATATCGGCGGGTACNNCCCGCCGAACCGGCCACTTCGACCGTCATGTAGCCATCGGCGAGGGCCTCGGGTATGTACATGTCGGCGCCGAGATCCATGGAGCAGTAGAGGACCCTCGGAGCGCCGGCCACATGGGTGAAGCCCATGGCGCGGTTGTTCTCCTCCAGGGTGTCATCCTCGCTGACGAACCGCACATCGTAGGTCCAGAAGCCCGCCTGATCGAGGGACTGTCGGAGGCGGAAGACGTTCGTCCCTGGCGCCAGGTCCACAGCCTTCTGCCCGTAGAGCTGCTTGTTCCGGTAGACGTAGAAGGTCCCCGAGCCGCTCGCGAGGGAGCTGGCCACCACCTTCAGCTCAAAGGGCTCACCGATCTTCACCCTGGGAGGGAGAAGAAGCTGCTCGATGGCCACCTCCTTGTCATAGGCCTTGTGCAGAGTGACGACATCGATGCGGACGTCGTTGGCCTGGGCGACCCGCGCCTCGTCGATAGCGCGGCCCAGTGTCTCGTTCCCATCGGACAGCAGGACGATCCGCTTGGCGGAGTCCTCCGGGAAGCTGGCGAGGGCCAATCGGATGGCTTGGGAGATGTCCGTCTGGTCCGGGTTGAGCACGGTCTCGATGCGGGAGACCTCTGGGGAGAGGCTCGGCGAAGCCTCCATGTGGGCCTCATCACCGAACACGATGATGCCCATCTGGTCCTTGCCGCGACGCATGCCTTCGGTCGCCGTCCGGATGAAGTCCATGGCCAGGTCGCGCTGCACCTCGCCTACAGAGCGCGATCCGTCCACTAGGAAGAGGATACACAGGCTGTCACGCGCCTTCAGCACGTGCATACCCGCAAGGGCCATGACCAGAGCGGCGAGGACGACGATCCGGACCGCCAAGGCGACACGCCGGCGCCAACGAGCCATGCCTGCCACGCTGCGGGCGCTGATGAGTATGGAGATGGGCACCGTAAGGAGGCCAAGGAGCCACCACGGCTCCTCGAACCGGACGGGCACTCGTGCAAGCCACTGACTTACGATGGAGAGGTCCATCGAACCGCCTCTACGCCCGCCCCTCCCCAGTCTGGATCCTGGTACCGAAAACACGCGACACAATGGCCCGCGCGGTGCTCGCTGAGCCTGGGATTCAGTCTATCACAAGGGCTCGGCCTGAGCGGTGGCCGAGGCTCTCCGAAGCCCGCATCTCGAGCAGGGCTGAGCCGCCGATAGCGGGCTCAGCCATAGTAGGCGCCTCCCATGGGATCGGGCGGCGGATCGAGGAGATGGGGCGCAGGAGGATTGCCCAGTTGCTCGAGCAGCCGGTCGAGGGAGACGTCGCCGTCCTCTGTTGGTGGACCGAACAGATGGACCGCGAGCGCCCCCAGGGCCTCGCGGAGCACACGCGCAAGGTCGCGCTCGGCGGCGCGGCGCGTGGTGTCGTCTCCACGCCGAAGCGCTTCGGCCGCTTGCCACGTCCCGCCAGCACGCCATGCGCCCTCGGTGAAGCGAAAGGACCCTAGGAGTGTGGCGACATCGGGCGCGAGTGACGGGCCGGCCGTTGCGGGCAAGCGACAAACCACCGCACAGAGCGCGGAGTCGCCTGGCGCGCGGAGGTGCAACACGAGCAGGAGAGCATCCCCGCGACGCAACAGCGCGGAGGCCCCCAGATCGCGCTCATCCGCCATCGGTGTGACCCGCTCGCTGTCACCGAGTGCAGACAGGGACTCAGACAAGGCAGCGGCCACTGGCCGGGTGCCCTGCGCGACCTCGCGCGGAGACGGAGCGGCACTGACCACGAAGACCGAACCCGCCGGCCCCGCGAAGGCACTGCCTCCATCCGTGGGATCTAGCTCGGGACGCCGTGTCCAGCCTGCAGGCAGCCCGACCTCGAAGAGCCCTGCTGGGTCGACATAGGGCTGAAGGGGAGCTTCGCTGTCGCGCGCGGGCAAGCCGAGAGCCGCGGCGAGCGCCCGGTCGGCCTCCGTCGCCTCGCCGGCGAACCAGCCACGAGTGAGGTGAGCTAGCCGGCCCGGCGAGTCCTCCATCGCGTGCTGATCGGCGCGCAAGGACCGCTCCACGAGCGCGGCCGCCAGATCATCGGGGATGCGGAGAGGCGCCCCCAGGGCGCGGCTCAATAGCAGCTCCTGGATCTCGATCCACGCCTTCGCCTGGCTGCGGGTGACTCGGTGACCCGGAGTAACGGGTGTCGTCACGTCCACCTCAAGGGCGAGCAACGCCTCCCCCAGGGGCCGGCCCGTCCGCGTGGCGCCTGTCAGCGCCCCGTGGATCGTCGCCCGCACTGCCGCCCGGCTGTCCTCCGGAAGCTGATCCAGGTTGGGGGCGACGGCGGAGAACTCCAAGATCTGGGCGCGATCGCCCGCGTCGCTGCGAAGCCACTCTTCGACGAGCCCAGCGTAGAGCGCCTCGCGGTCACGGCTGCAAAGCCACCGCTCTTGGGCGAACTGAAGCGTCCGCTCGATGTTCACGAGGTCCGCGAGGTGAAGGCGCGGGCTGGTGTCCATGAGCACCACGCCCTCATCTTGCGCCCCACACGCGGACGCCACGCAGAGCAGAGCGGTCGCGACGCAACCCCGCAGCATGGCTCGATGGCGCGCGCCTTCCCGTCTCACCAAGCGAACAGCTCCTCATGGGATGGATGCTAGCTCAGTCGCACCGCCGTACCGTAGGCCAGCATCTCAGTGTACTCGCGGATCACGCCGCCGACCAGTGTGTGTGCGGAGGCGGGCGATGATGTCCGCGCCCAGGTGCTCCGCGCGTACGGTGTCGCCCTGCACCGGACCGAGGCACTCCACTATGTTGCGCCCCGGCGCTTCCGCGGGATGAACCGACCTGTTCTCGTCGATTCTAGGCCGACATATCTCACATCTCCCAAGGGGGAACGCGCAACGATCCCTATCAGTCTATGAGACGACGACGGGAGGCGGCACAGGATGTCCAAGACGATCTGGATCGCTGTGATCGCGCTGGTCGCCAGCGCGCCGGAGCTCTCGGCCGCCTGGCAGGCCGACACACCGGCGCAGGTGGCTGAGCGCTTCCTGGTTGCCGCTGCCCAAGGAGACGAGACGGGCCTGGATGCGGCGATGGCCGACGCCGACTGGCGGGAGACCCATCCCCTTCTCGTAAGGGCTCTCCGCGAGTGGCCCGAGGTCTTCGCAAGCTACCTCGATGAGGGGAAGCCGGCACTGCAGGAGGTCATCGAGGCCACCCCGAATGCCCTCGGCGTGGAGCAGTTGGCGCGGGTCGTGCTCCGCAGCGCCTTAGCCGCCGAGGCCCGCTCACTTCACCTGGTCTGGCGTGATGGTGGCTGGAAGGTCGGCTCAGCTACCGGGCTGCTCGCAGGCCTTGAGCCCGGGGGTGGCGAGGCCCCTGACCTGTCCGATGGAGAGGAAGCATCCGCCGCGCTGCACACTCTGTTGGAGGGGCTGTACCTCATCTCCCTCGGTGAGCGTCACACAGGCGAGGCCATCGTCGCGAGCGTCCTGGCCGACACCGTCACCGAATCAGCCACACAGATGGTTCTCGGTTACCCGGATGCGGAGCCGTACGTCCTGTATAGCTATGCTGCTGGCACGACGGTGCAGGAGGCCTACGAGGACTTCGATCCCTTCGGCTTCCGCGTGCTGCTTGAGCGGATCGAAGCGCGTGCCGACGGCGGATGGCGGGGCTACGCCGTATCCTCCGGAGCGCGTCGTTCCAAGCCCGTCGGGTTCGTGGCTCTCGACAGTGGTCGCGTCGTCATCGACGACTTCTCGGCGCTCCTGGTGGGCGTCGAGAAGCCCAGTGCGGATACTTGGTAGAGGTTCGCCAGGAACTGCTGCGCCCATACCGAAACCCCTCAGACGAAGCCATATGGCTCGACTCAGACCCCGGGGGGATCACGCCCTTGACCATAGCTCCTTCGATGCGCCTACTCCAGGTGTGCGCGCTCTTGTGCCTCCTCAGTCTCCCGTCCCCAGCCTCTACGGATCTCGCTCTATCGCAGCTCCGGTTCGCCCCCGTGCCGTTGCCCGAGGGCATGGAGCTACCGGCGCTGTCGGAACCACCCTTCTGGACTGCGGACGACCCGTACGGGGGCTCGTACGAGCCTGCGCCTGGGCTGTGTCAGGAGACGGGTCTCGGCGATGGGGTTGCCGTCGTGGCCTATGGGGAGGCCCGACAGCTCGCCGATGCCGAGGAGGACGGAGCCACGGCCATGGAGGAGGCGGCCCTGTGGCGCAACCTCTCCATCTCGGAGTGGGAGCGGGAGGGGTTCTCCCTGGTGAGTTCCGGGGACGAGCAGCGGGTCGGTGACATGCGCGTATGGTGGGCATATCTTCAGGCCCTGCCGGATGAGGGGTCCCGCGCCGACGGGATCCTGATGCAAACGGTGGAGCTTGGGTTCTACTCCTGCGGCATCTACTACCGCCAACTGCGCGAGGTATGGACGCATAGCCCCGAACTGGCCGATCTCGCTACCGAGTGTGAGGAGGCGCTCGCACACCCCGAGTGGAGCATGGCCCGCAAGGAGTGGGCCCTTCGCCAGCTTCGCAAGGAGGACGACGGCGATCAGGTCGACGCGCTGCTCCGCGCGCTCAAGCATGGCCCGACGCCATCAACGATGCTCTACCGCATCACGCATGCCCGGGCGGACAACACCGGTCCGGATCCCCTAGAGACGGGCCCGGAGTCCGAGGAGATGCGGGCCGCACTTGAGGAGATCGTCACTGATCTCTGTCGCCAGTACGGCATCCAATCCACGAACATCTCGGCCGGAATCTGCGACCCGGCGACGAACGAGTTCGCCCTCTGGAACGGCGACAAAATGCGGTACAGCGCCTGTGTCGCGAAGCTGCTCATCATCCTAGGGGTCTTCGAGGAGGAGGCCGCCGGGCGGCTCACGGTGGATGCGGCGGCCCACCTCAAGCTGGCGCGGATGATCCGCGAGTCATCGATGCCCGAGGCGGGGGAATACGCGCGACGCGTGGGGCTGATCAGGCTCCGCGAGATCGCGGAGAGCGACAAGTACCGGCTCTACGTGCCGAAAGTGGGTGGGCTATGGCATGGCCGGCTCTTCCACGGCCACTCCGGCCCCGCCTATAGAGACCCGGTGGGGAATCTCACCCATGGAGTCACCGCGCGCCAGGCCATGCGGTTCTACTGGCTGATGGACCACGGCCGGCTGGTCTCTCCTGAGGCCTCGGACCGCATGCGAAGCATCTTCCTCGATAACCGGGTGGGCATCCTCTACAACAAGTGCGTGAAGGGGCTGTGGAACCGAGGGCTCACCATGGTGCGGAAGTCGGGCTGGTACGACCAATACCAGAACGACACTCTCATGGTGACCGGCCCGGGCCGGCACTACATCATGGTCTGTCTCGTGACCAGCCACAGCAACGCCGACGCATACCTCGAGTCCTTCGCGCGCCGAGTCGATGACTTCTTCATCGCTCGCGGCATGGGTGCGACGGAGCCCAAGGACTAGCCCGCCCTATTCGTGAGAATGATCAGAGGCTGTTGCATGGGAGTGGGTAGTTCGCCTCGTATCAAGG
>DBQI01000051.1 GCA_002305165.1 Armatimonadetes bacterium UBA1398 | reverse complement strand
CTGCTGAACAGACCAACACCAACGCAACGGACAAGCGACCGCTACACAGCCGGCACGGCACAAATCAGCATTCATGAATGATGCGGGCTAGAGCGGCGGGCGGCCTTTGTCCCGGGCGGGTAATGCGGGTATACTGACAGGTAGGGCAAGGCGCTGCCCTACTCGTGCTTGCTTTACAGGGTTAGTTCGAGCCAACACCCCAGGAGACGGGGCTCTCACTGACCGCCAGAGTGGCAGCTCCTCACGGAGAATCGCGATGGCGGTAAACAGAGCTACCACTTGTCGCTTGGGTTCGAACCATCCGGGCACACGGTAACGGCGGCCCTTGCTCTCTAGACAGCCTCTCCCACATACCCATCGAAGGCGCTGGCGCCCATGGACCTGTTCGATGATGCCGCTAGCCCCGTACGCCCTCCCCTCGCGGCACGGATGCGTCCCACCTCCCTCGACGAGGTCGTCGGCCAGCAGTCCCTCATCGGCCCCGGCGGCGTACTGCGCCAGGCGATCCAGGATGGCTGGGTGTCGAGCCTGATCCTCCACGGCCCGGCGGGCTCGGGCAAGTCCACCCTCGCCCGGATCATCGCCCGAGCGAGCGGCATGTCCTTCGTGGAGTTCTCAGCGACCTCATCGGGCGTGAAGGAGATCCGGGAGGCGGCGGACCACGCGAGGAATGAGAGGAAGCTCTACGGCCGCGGGACCGTGGTCTTCTGCGACGAGATCCACCGGCTGAACAAAGGTCAGCAGGACGCCTTCTTGCCCTTCGTCGAGGACGGCGTCTTCGCGCTAATCGGCGCCACCACGGAGAACCCCTACTTCGAGATCAACGCTCCCCTGCTGTCGCGCTGCCTCGTGGCCCGGCTCGAACCGCTCTCGGACGAGGACCTGCTGCAGCTCATCGAGCGCGCTCTGACCGATGAGGAGCGGGGCCTGGGGGATCGGCCCATCGACCTGCGGCCCGAGGCGCGGGCGGTCCTCGTCTGTGCAGCGAACGGGGACGCTCGCCGGGCGCTGGGAGCGCTCGAACAAGCCGCCTTCCTGGCGCCGTACGACTCGGAGGGCACGGCGATCATCGACGTAGAAGTGGCAACCCAGGCCACCCAGCAGCGGCTGGTGCTGTACGACAAGTCCGGCCAGGCCCACTACAACGTCATCTCCTCGTACATCAAATCGATCCGGGGCTCGGATCCCGACGCGGCGGTGTTCTGGCTCGGGTACATGCTGGAGGCGGGCGAGGATCCCCGGTTCATCGCCCGCCGCATGGTCATCGCCGCCGCGGAGGACATCGGCAACGCCGATCCCATGGGCCTGGTGCTCGCCGTGGCGGCCGCGCACGCGGTCGAGCTGTGCGGGATGCCCGAGGCGCAGATCCCCCTCGCCCAAGCGACCGTCTACCTGGCGTGCACCGAGAAGTCGAACCGCGCCTACTTGGCGGTCGCGGACGCGCGGGCCGCGGCGCGGGAGGGCGGGCCTCTGAAGGTCCCGCCGCACCTCATGGACATCCGGCACGAGGCGCAGCGGCGCGAGGGGCTCGGCGTGGGGTACAAGTACCCCCACGACTTCGACGGCGCCTTCTGCGCCCAGCAGTACCTGCCCGACACCCTGGTGGACCGACGGTTCTACCGTCCCTCGGACCGCGGCCGGGAGAAGGCGCTGCGGGAGCGTATCCAGCGGATCTGGGGCGAGCGTTACCGGGACTGACCAGCCGCTCAGAACCGGGCGGGCATTGCGGGGTCCGCGCCCGCGGGCCGGGAGGGGTCGAAGAGGTCGGCGTGGAGATCCATGGCGCTCCGGTCCGTCAGGGTGGCGAGGAAATCGCAGACCACCGGCGCGGCCGGCTCGGCCCGCTCGATCACCCGCGCCCTGAAGGGCTCGCTGAGGGCCTGAGGGTGGCCCATCAGCACCTCGAACAGGTCCTCGATGATCCGCCGGCCCTTGATGTTCATCCGCGCCACGATGGGGTGGCGGTACATCCGCTCATGGAGGAATCCGGCGAGGGCATGGTCCGCCTGTCGCGTCTCGTCGGACAGTTGGACGAGCGGCTCATCGAGGGCCCGTAGGGTCTCCCGGCAGCGCACGCCACCGGCCTCGATCGTCTCGGAGGCCGCGGTGAGGGCATCGACGATGAGCATCTCGATGAGCCCCCTAACCACGGCGATGCGCACCTCGTCGTCCGTCGCCTCGGCGTCGAGATCGGCGCGGTAGCGGGCGCGGTCCCAGAGCTCCAGGCCCGCCGAGTCCAGCTCGCGCACCGAGAGGATCCCCGTCGCCAGGGCATCGTCCAGATCGTGGCTGCGGTAGGCGAGTGGATCGGCCAGGTTCACGATCTGGCACTCGAGGGATGGCTGGCCGGAGTAGTCGAAGCCGGGCAGTTGGGGTGGCCGGTCGTAGGGGGTCGAGTGCCGCGCGATCCCCTCGCGCACCTCGTAGGTCAAGTTGAGCCCGCGCATCCCCGGCGCGCGCCGTTCCAGCTCATCGAGCACACGCAGCCCGTGGCCGTTGTGCTCGAAGCCGTTGGGGTAGCCGTGCCCCCGCATCAGCGCCCCCAGAGCCTCCTCGCCGGCGTGGCCGAAGGGCGGGTGCCCGACGTCATGGGCGAGGGCGATGGCCTCGACCAGGTCCTCGTTCGCCCCCAGGGATCGGGCGAGGGTCTTGGCGATCTGGGCAACGGCGATGGCGTGGGTCAGCCGGGTGCGGTAGAAGTCGCCGGCGTTGTTCAGGAAGACCTGGGTGCAGTACTGGAGCCGCCGGAAGGACTGGCAATGGACGATACGGCCGACGTCACGCTGGAAGGGCGGGCGGTAGGGGCACTCCGCCTCGGGGCGCAGCCGGGCGCCGGTTCCCGCGTTGGGGGTCGCGAGGGGCGAGAGGCGACTGTCGAGAATCTCCGTGGCCGTTCCTCGGTCGCGGATGGGTGGAAGCATGGCGGCCCCTCTCAGTTGCCGGCCGTCCCCTGAGCGGCCCTCACCAGCGCCGCGCCAGCCGCCTCGGCCGTGGCCACCTTGTGGGGTCGCGAGCGCTGCGTCACGGTGATCAGGTCGACGGCGATGAGCCCCAGGATCTGGATGTAGCGCTCGAGCTGGGCGAGGGCGGAGACGACTCCGCCTCCCGAGCCTCCCGCGGCGGAGATCGCCAGGACGGGCTTGCCTCTCAGCCTCGCCTCGCCGCCCCACTCGCAGCGCCGAAAGCGGTCGAGGAAGCTCTTGGTGACCTCGCTCACATCACCGAAATAGACGGGGGTGACGATGACGAGGGCGTTGGCCTCCTCCATCGCCACGCGCACCGCGGCGAACTCGTCCCCGATCACGCACTCGCCATGGGAGGCGCACCGCCCCCAGCCGGCTTCACATGCGCGGCAGGCCTCGATCTTCCGTTGCCGCAGGTGGATCAGCTCCGTCGCGGCGCCGAGGGATCGGGCGCCGGCGAGGGCAGCCTCTGCCATCGTGGCGGTCAGTCCGTCGGTGTTGGGGCTCGTCTGCAAGGCAACGACACGCATGGTGGGGACCTCCTCCGTCAGAGCGCACACGGCCGGCCGCCTATTCCCCACGGAGGGGCGGGGCGCCTTGCTGGCCGCGGCAGAGATCCGCCGCGACCGACCACAACAGCGCTTGCCGGTCGGGGAGCGCCGCAGTATCGTCACTCGTATGCGCAGAGAGCCACTGGGGTCACGGGCGTTCGGAGATGCCTCGCCGTCCTACCGCAAGGCCGGCGCAGGCGTTCGAGTGAGTAGGCTCGTCCGACGTCTGACACCCCCTCAGATGGTCGTCTTCAGTTTCGCGGCGGTGATCCTGACCGGATCCGCCCTCCTGGCGCTTCCGATCTCATCAACCGGGGAGCGAAGCTCGGCCATCGATGCCCTCTTCACGGCAACCTCGGCCACCTGCGTGACGGGCCTGATCACCCGGGACACGTCCCGGGACTGGTCGCTCCTCGGCCAGGTCGTGATCCTCGGGCTCATCCAGGTCGGCGGTCTTGGGATCATGTCGCTGTCGGCCCTCGTGCAGATCCTGCTGAACCGTCCCATAGGAGCCCGTGGCCAGGACGCGCTGGACCAGGCGCTGGACCTCTCGATGCGGCATCAGCTACGGGATGTCCTCCGCGTCATCGGCCTCTCGACGCTCGCCATCGAGGGGTTTGGGTTCATCGCCCTGGCACCCCTCTTCGCTCGCCATGGGATGCCCGCGGGCGCCTCGCTCTGGCACGCTGGGTTCCACTCGGTCTCCGCCTTCTGCAACGCCGGCTTCTCGGTGGACCCGCGCAACTTGGAGGGGTACGCGACCGACCCCTGGGTGCTCTTCTGCGTCGCGGCGCTCATCGTCCTGGGAGGGCTTGGGTTCGCGGTTCACACCAACCTGTACCTGATGGTCCGGGACCGCGGCAAGCGCCCCGGCGAGCGGATGAGCCTCCAGACTCGCATCGTGCTAACGGTAACGGCAGCTCTCATCATCGGGGGCACGGCCGTGCTCTTTCTCACCGAGTGCCGCCCCGGAGGCGAGTGGGCCGGACAGGGCGTTGGGTACGGCTTGAGCCAGGCGGCGTTCCAGTCGGTCTCGGCGCGGACCGCGGGCTTCAACTCGGTCCCGATGGCGGCCCTGTCCGATGCCGGTATCTTCGCCCTCGTGGTGCTCATGTTCATCGGCGCGTCGCCGGGCTCGACCGGAGGCGGGATCAAGACGACGAGCCTCGCAGCCATCGGCGCCGCGATCGTCGCCATGGCGCGGCACCGGCGGACCGTGGAGTGGGGCCACCGCTCGATCCCCTTCATGGTGGTGTACCGGGCGATGGCTGTCGGCGCTCTGTTTCTCATCGCCGTCACCATCGGCACCATGGGGCTCATGCTCACCGACGGCGTCGCTCTCCGGGACGCCCTCTTCGAGGTTACTTCCGCGCTGTGCACGGTGGGGTTGTCCACAGGGATCACCGCGGGGCTGTCATCCGCGGGGAAGGTCGTGCTCGTCATCCTCATGTTCGCCGGCCGCGTGGGGCCGTTGACCCTGGTGGTCTCTCTGGGGAGCTTCGACAGGCGCGGCGCCATCGAGTACCCGGAGGCGACGGTGGCCGTCGGCTAGGAGTCGGCAGGGCGGCCGATCCGTCGCATCGAAGGAGGCAGTGCCATGCTGCAAGTCGCCGTCATCGGTCTGGGTCGCTTCGGCCGGGGGGTGGCCTACTCCCTGGTGGAGTTGGGCGCCGAGGTGCTCGCCATCGATGCCAACCCTGAGCGGGTTCAGGAGATCGCCGACCAGGTCGCGCGCGCCGTCACCCTCGACGCCACGGACCGCCGCAGTCTGATGCACGTGGGGGCCTCCGATGTGGACGCGGCGGTCGTGGCCATCGGCTCGGACATGGAGACGAGCATCTTCGTGACGAGCGTCCTGTCGGAGCTGAAGGTGGAGCCGATCGTGGCCCGGGCGCGCAGGCCGCTCCACGCGCGAATCCTCCGCAAGGTGGGCGCCCATCGGGTGTGCTATCTCGAGCAGGACATGGGCGCTCACATCGCCAAGTCGCTCATGGGGCAGCATGTGGTGGACTGGTTCACCGTGGCTGAGGGGCTGGAGGTGGCCCACCTCGTCGTCGGTCCGCCCCTCGCGGGCCGGTCGCTCATGGATCTGCACTTCCGGAAGAACTACGGCCTCATGGTAGTCGGTCATATGGGCGCCGGCGCCTGGTCCGGGGCCACTGGCGGCGTGATGAACCTCCCTGAGCCGGATGAGCCCCTGCTGGCCGGCGACCACATCGCCGTAGCTGGGCCGCACGAGGCCATCGACCGACTGCAGCGGCAGCTCTCAGAGGCGGACCGAGGATGACCATGCGGCTATCGCTCGCCCTCCTCGCGGCATGCGCATGGGCCGCCCCGGCGCAGGACGGGCCGATGGAGCGGTCCTTTTGGCTATCCCTCACCCTCAGCCCCACGGTGCGAGGGTACTGGACACAGGATCCGTCGGTCCCCCAACCGGAGCCGCCGACCGCTCAGGAGATCGCGGCCGCGGCGGAGGTGTTGACCGAGCACTATGGCGCGAACCGGCTCTACCTGCTCCATCACGGGCAGTGTGAGGCCGACGCGGCGCGAGACCTCCTTAGGACCTGGAAGCGCGCCCTGGGCGGCCGCGCTGAGGTGGCGCCGACCTTCCTCCCCATGGACTACTCCCAGGGCCTGGACGCCGGGGCGCCCGTGTTCTCGTCGCGCGAGCTGACGGAGTGGGCCGCCTGGTGTGACGCGGAACTGGGGGCGCCCGCCCTCGCGCTCTACGACGTCTACCCCAACCGCCCCTGGGACTGGGCGATCACGGCCCTGCGATGGGGCTCGAATCTGCCGATCGGCCAGGTGGGGATCCAGCCCGAGGAGACGCCCAAGGCCGGGTTGGCCTTCGTTGTGGTGGACACCTGGGGCGGCGTCAGCGCGTATCGCGACAACCAGGAGTGGCTCGCGGCGGGAGCGGAGACGCTGCGCCGATGGGTCAGGCATCCGCGGCCGGGGGTGGAGCAGGTCTTCGACTTGATCTGCGTCGCGTGGGACTACGACTACAGTGAGGACGGCGGGACCGCGCCTCCCTACGATGACGACCGAGACGATCCCCTTCCCACCGGTCGGAACCGACTCGCCGCGAGTGTCATCGCGGAGGCGGCTGACCCCGCGTTGTTCCGCGGCTTCTCGAGCGACCTCATCATCCTCCAGGCCCACGCTTTGGCCCACGGAGAGGACCTGTACGGGGATCTCCGGGCCGGCGCCCCCTACCGAGGGCTGTTCGCGGAGCCGTTGGAGGAGATCGCGGCGATCTACCACGCCCTTCGCTAGGCCGGAGCGTGACCAGGGGCGGAGGCCTCCATCGGCGAAGACGATATGGTGAACTCGGCGATGCGACGCAAGGAGGAGACCGAATGCTCACACTGACGCTGACAGCGAGCCTTCTATCCGTGGCGACGGGTTTGGTGGCACAAGCCCCGGAGGGACTCCCCAACCCAGGGTTCGAGGAGCGCTCCGAAGGGGGGCCCGCCGGCTGGCACACCCGCAACTGGCAGCAGAGTGGCGTGTTCACCCACGTCCAGGAGGGGCGCGGGGGCGGGTGGTGCGTGCGCATCGAGTCGACCGGGGGGGCGGACGCCACCTGGTCAGCCGTGGTCCCGGTTCGACCCTTCGCCCGCTACCGGCTGTCGGGCTGGATCCGCACAGAGGACCTGGTCCCCGTGGCCGGTGGCGCCGGGGCGCTGCTCAATGTCCACGAGATCCAGACCGTCCGCACGGAGGCGCTCACCGGCACACAGGACTGGACGCGCGTGGAGGCGGCATTCGAGACGGGGCGGCGCGACTCCATCCTGGTGAACTGCCTCTATGGCGGCTGGGGGCTCGCCACCGGAACGGCGTGGTACGACGACCTGGAACTGGAGCTTCTGGGCGCCTCGCCCCTGAGCCTCTCGGCGACCATCCATGCCGACGAGGTGGGAGCGCCTGTCAGTGAGCTCGTATACGGCCAGTTCATCGAGCACCTCGGCCGGTGCATCTACGGTGGCATCTGGGCGGAGATGGTCGAGGACCGCAAGTTCTTCTACCCCCCCGGCGAGGCGGAGTCCCCGTGGCGGGTGCTCGGCGGGGACGGCGCCCTGACCATGGCGACGGACGCTCCCTTCGTGGGCGAGCACGATCCCGTGCTTCAGGTCTCCGGCGAACCGGTGGGCCTCATCCAGGAGGGCCTGGGTGTGGTGGAGGGCAAGCGGTACGAGGGGCGGATCGTGCTCGCCGCGAGTGGCGGGGTCGAGGCGGTTTCGATCACCCTAGCGTGGGCGCCTGGCCGGGAGGGACGGCAGACCGTCCGGCTGACCGATCTCTCATCCGAGATGTCCGTCTACCCGCTGCGGTTCGATGCCACAGGCGCCTCGCGGGAAGCGCGGCTGGAGATCACGGCGCAGGGCGAGGGCGCGGTGCGTATCGGCGCCCTGTCCTTGATGCCATCGGACAATGTACGGGGCATGAGGGCGGACACCCTGGCACTGCTGAAGGAACTTGACTCGCCCATCTACCGCTGGCCCGGCGGGAACTTCGTGAGCGGCTACGACTGGCGCGATGGGATCGGGGATCGGGACCGGCGGCCGCCGCGGAAGAACCCCGCCTGGTCGGGGATCGAGCACAATGACTTCGGACTCGATGAGTTCATGGCGTTCTGCCGGGAGCTCGGCACCGAGCCCTACATCGTGGTGAACAGCGGCCTCGGAGGCGTCGAGGCGGCAGTGGACGAGCTGCTCTACGCGAACGCGCCGGCGGACACGCCGATGGGCCGGGAGCGCGTCCAGAACGGCCATCGCGAGCCCTACGGAGTGGTGTGGTGGGGCATCGGGAACGAGATGTACGGCAACTGGCAACTCGGTCACATGCCGCTTTCCGACTACGTCCGCAAGCACAACGAGTTCGCCGAGGCGATGCGTGCGGCGGACCCCTCCATCAAGCTGATCGGCGTGGGCGCGGTGGGCGAATGGACGGCCACCATGCTCGCGGAGTGCAGCGATCACATGGACGCCATCAGCGAGCACTTCTACCGTCAGGAGGGCAGCGGGCTGCTGGGGCATGTGAGCCAGTTGCCGGAGTCGGTGGCATCTATCGCGGCGGCGCACCGCCAGTATCGGGCTCAGGCGGAGGGTCCCGACATGCCCGTCGCCCTCGATGAGTGGAACTACTGGTACGGGCCCCACGTCTTCGGGGAGCTCGGCACGCGGTACTTCCTGAAGGACGGCCTCGGGGTGGCGGCGGCGCTCAACGAGTTCGTGCGGCAGAGCGACATCTACGTGATGGCCAACTATGCGCAGACGGTGAACGTCATCGGCGCCATCAAGACCACCACGACCGATGCGGCGATGGAGACGACGGGGCTCGCGCTGCAACTCTACCGCCAGCGGATGGGGTCGCTTCCCGTGGCCGTGGAGGTGGGCGAGTCGCCCCTGGATGTGGCCGCGGCATGGAACGCGGACCGCAGCGCCCTCACCATCGCGGTCGTGAACGCCAGTGAAGAGGTGCAGGTGCTCGATCTCCGCATCGAGGGCGCCCGCGTCTCCGGACGCGGCAGGGCATGGGTGATCGCGGGCGATGACCCAATGCTCTACAACGATCCGGGCCAGCCCCCGCGCGTCGCCATCGAGGAGCGCGCAATAGAGAGGGCCCACCGAGGGCTCACCCTCGACCCGATCAGTGTCAGCATCTTCGAGTTGCCCGTCCGATAGCGGACCGATGAAGGAGTGCCCCAGGATGTACGCCAACCGAGCGGTCTTGTGCTCCGCAGTACCCGTTCTGTTGATCGTCTTCCTCGTAGCCGGTCAGCGCACGCCAGACACGGTCGCCCACTGGAGCTTCGAACCCGGCGCCGTCGCGACCAATGGCGGTGGTGTACCCGGCCTCAACTTGGTCATGGATGGCGAGCCGGCGTCCTTCCCTGGGGTGCACGGCTCGGCGCTGTGGCTGCAGGGCTCCCATGCCCTGCGGGCCACGGAGGGTGGCCTCCCCAGTCTGGAGAGGGGCGTCACCCTCTCGGCATGGGTGCTCCCCACCGATCTCGGCGTCTACCGGGAGATCCTCCGCCAGGAGTGCGGCCGCCGCGTCCTGTTCTCGTTCCAGCATGACGGCACGATCCTGTCCCTGGGCCTGAACATCGACGGCTACGTGGAGTGCGATGGGTCCATCGATCCGGCTCGGGTGCTGGATGGCGAGTGGCACCATTGCGCGGGGACCTTCGATGGCACAACGATGCGCGTGTACCTGGATGGCGTGGAAGTGGCGTCGCTCGAACGGCCGGGGACCATCGCGACCGACCCCGACGCGCCTGTCTTCGTGGGCTCCTCCTCGGGCACATCGGAGCACTTCCAGGGCGGCCTGGATGAACTCGCCCTCCACTCCCGCGCCTTCACGGCCGACGAGGTGCGGGCGGCCTACGAGGCGGGCGCGACCTCGATCTCGGAGCGCGCCGCCGAGGCGTTGCGTCGGATGGAGGGCGTGTACGAGCAGGCTCCCAGCTTGGCGGAGACCATCGCCCGCACGAGCCGCAACCTGAGGGAAGAGGGCTACGACCTGGCGCCCGATGTCGCCTGGGCCGTGGGCCGACGGCTCGCCGAGCGGTTCCCCGAGGGGGTCTCCCTCCTTCGGCAGACCACCGGCCGCGCCCCCATCGATTACCTCCTGGAGGTAAGCCCTGAGCGCCTCCGCGAGGATGCCGAGCGCGCGGTCGCCCTGCGCCTAGAGTACGCGCCACTCACGGAGAGCCAGTGGGCCCACACGCCGGCGGCAGAGGCGGAGGAGTGGCGCAGTGCGCTGAAGCTCCGGGACCGCTTGGACGATCTGGTGGCGGCCGCGGACCCGACGGACCCCGGCTGGCTCGCCCTGATCTTGGAGTGTGGCGCCGCCATCGATTTCCGGCCCGTGGTGGCCGAGGCCGTCGCACCCTATGTGGAGCCCTCGACGCCGGAGACGCGCGATCTGACGCCGTCGGAGGCGCGGGAGGCCCTCGAGCGCGACTGGCTCCATCAGGCCGATGGCAACCCCTCGCCGGAGCGGATTCGGCAGGAGATCGGCTGGGCTTCGGAGCTGGCGGCGCGCATCGAGTCCGCGCACGGGGATGTCGACTTCGCCGATGAGCGCGCCGAGCTCGCTGAGCTTGCGCGAACCGTGGATGGCCTCGAGGAGCCGAGCGCGGACCTCTACTTCCGCGTCCGGGAGGTGAAGCGGCGCATCGCCCTTGCCAACCCCGTCGTGGATTTCGACTCCGTGCTGTTCGTGGACATGCCGTATCCCCAGGGCTCCGAGTGGCCCCATGAGACGCGCCACCGCTTGGGGTATATGGCCGTCCCTGGGGCTCGGCTGATGGTCTTGAAGGGACTCGGGCCCGAGGGTCACCTGCGGCAACTCATGCCTCAGGAGCCGCTCCACGGGAGCTTCTGGCGGCCCGACCTCTCCTGGGATGCCCGGAAGGTGCTGTTCTGCTTCAAGCCGCACAACGAGAAGTCGTTCCACCTCTACGAGATCGGGATCGATGGCGGCGAGCCGCGCCAGATCACCTATGGGCCCTATGACGACCTCGACCCCATCTACCTCCCCGATGGCGAGCACATCCTGTTCTCGACCACCCGGGGCCACACGTACGTGCGCTGCATGCCGCCCACGAACGCCTACCCCCTCGCGCGGACGGACCTTCGGGGGGAGAGCATCTACATCGTGTCGAGGGCCAACGAGCCTGACTACCTTCCGTCGGTGATGGACGATGGGCGCGTCCTCTACACACGCTGGGAGTACACGGACAAGCCGCTCTGGCGCGCCCAAAGCCTCTGGACGATGCGCCCCGATGGCACGCAGGTGAGCGTCTTCTGGGGCAACCAGTCCGTCTGGCCGGATCTGCTCAAGGACGCGCGCGGAATACCAGGCAGCGACCGTGTGATGTTCACGGGCAGCGCCCACCACGGATGGTTCAGCGGCTCGGTCGGTATCATCGACCCGCGCATAGGGCTGAACTTCCCCGACGGGCTGACGAAGGTCACGGCCGACGTGGAGTGGCCGGAGTGCGGCAACGGGCCGGTGGACCCCGTGGAGTCGGAGCGGTACCACTCGAGCGGCCAGTACTGGGGCTACTACTCGCCCTACCCCTTGAGCGAGAAGGACTTCATCGTCTCCGCGAGCCGGAACGGCAAGTTCGTCCTGTACCTCATGGATGTGGAGGGCAACCGCGAGCTGATCTACGAGGGCGCCCACAACGTGCTCCACGCGCTGCCGGTCCGCCCCCGCCCCGTGCCGCCGATCCTGGGCGACACGGTGGACTGGCCGACTCGGGAGACCCGGGACCACCCCACGCCGGGGATGCTTTACAGCGACAATGTGCATGAGGGGCTGCCCGAGGAAGTACAGGGCCGAGCGAAGTACCTGCGCATCCTGACGATCCAACACAAGACGTACACCTACTGGCACAAGCGGCCCTACGCCTCGACGGGCCCTGTCGTCTCCATGGTGCAGTCGGAGGGCGTGAAGCGGGTACTGGGAACGGTGCCCATCGAGCCCGATGGCTCCGTCTCCTTCGAGGCGCCCTCGGGCGTGGCGCTCCACTTCCAGATCCTCGACGAGAACCATCGGGCGCTGCAGACCATGCGCAGCTTCACGGGAGTGATGCCGGGCGAGCGCCGTGGCTGCCTCGGTTGCCACGAGATGCACAGCCGCACGCCCGCCTACAGTGGGACCTCGATGGCCGTGCAGCGCGAGCCGTCGGAGATCGCTCCCCTACCCTGGCCCGATGACACGGTGAGCTACGACCGGTACGTCCAGCCCGTGCTGGACCGGTACTGCGGCGAGTGCCATCAGGGCGATGGCGAGGCCCGCTCCGTGCTCGACCTGACCCGTCGGCCCGGCTTCGGGGAGTTCGATGAGCCCTACGTGACCCTCCTCGGGGCGCCGACCTGGGGAGCCCCCTACCAGCCGCCCGCCGATCCGCCACCCGGCTTCGGCATCGCGGGCGTGCTCATGGTCGAGGGCTTCAGCACCGTCGATCCCGCGGCCTACGTGACCCCCGCTCCCATGACGACGCTCTCCTATCGCAGTCCGCTCATCGACCTGGTGTCCAGCGGCGAGCACTACGGCGTGCGGGTCGATGACGAGAGCTTGCTGAGGCTGATCCTGTGGGTCGACGCCATGGGGCCGTACCGAGGCGAGGAGGAGGTGCGAGCCATTCCCGATCCCGAGTTCCAGGGCATCGACTGGCTCGCCATCCGGCCTCTCGTGAAGTCCGCCCCGACCATCGTGCGGCCGGGGCCGGTGGACAACTGAGGCAAACCCGAGGGGCGTGGGGCTGCAGCTCCACGCCCCTCGGTTCCAGCCTTCGCTCCTAGGAACATGCCGGGCTACGCGGTCGGGCCCAGCTTGGCGAGCAACTCCGCGTTGGTGGGTTCCACGAGGATAGAGCCATCGGGGAAGACGACCAGGGGGATCCGCTCATCGCCCGGCCGCGCGCGGCTCACGAAGTCCCGGGCCTCCGAGTCCTTCGATGTGTCATGCCATCGGAACGGCACGTCGCGGGCCTCGAGGAGCGCCTTGGCTCGGCGGCAGTCGCCGCACCAGTTCTCGCCGTAGATGTGGATGATGGAGCTATCCATGGGACCTCCTCGGAGGTTCGACACCGCAGTAGTGTAGCATCCAGGACGCCTCCGGGGACGTGGGACAAGGTGCCCGGGCCATCGGGGTCGTAATCATCGTTCGGTGGGAGGGACGCATCGGAGGAACACATGGCTAGCCATGGCGCGCGATGGAGTTTCGGGCTCTTACTGTTGGTCATCACGGCCATTGCTCTCGGCTGGAGCGGCTGTGCGGGGGGGGCGACGTCGGACCCGCTTGCGCCGGCTGAACTCGTCGGGATCTGGAACCTCATCGAGGAGGGCTCCAGCGAGCAGACCATCAATCCGGCGATGCGCGCGCTCACCCTGACGGTGACCCAAGAGGGCGCCGTCGTCTACAGCGATGAGCCCGAACGGATCTTCGCGCTCCGGATGATCCAGCAGCTGCGCGATGTGGAGGAGGGCGTACGCGAGGGCACGGCGGGTCTGGTGACCGAGTCGGGGGCCGTCATCCGCATCTCGATTCGGCTCACGGACAATGGCGCCCAGCTCCAGATCACGGACAACACGCGCCTCGGCAGCCCCAACCGAGTCCAGGTCTTCCGTAAGGTCGTGTAGCGCTCAGAAGCGCTCCAGTCGCGCGTCCCGTATCCACCACTCCGCCTCGGAGATGCCGGTGCGGAAGGAAGCGCCGAAGAGGATGCGCTCGACCTGATCGAGGTCCAGCGATTCATTCTCATCCGCGGACACCCCGCGGTTCAGCGCGAGGTCGCGCAGCCAGAACCGGTGGCGGACCCAGTCGCCGTCGCGGAAGGCGTTGTCGGCTGAGGCCATGTACTGGCTGCCGTCGCTCTCCACGAGGATCACGATCAGGGACTCGGCGGCGGTCATGGCCGAGCGGAACTCTACGGACACCGCGTCCTGGCTGGCCAGATCGTCGTCAGGCAGCACGGGGCAGTTGGCCATCACCCAGCGGTCGCCCTCGCCGGGCATGTCCGCCCGGTTGCGGAGGCCGTCGTCACCCGCAAGCTCGACGCTGAAGCGGGTGTTCTCCGAGTGGGTGGCATGCCACTCGTGGGGGTCATCGGCGGCGGGCCCCAGAGGGCTCCAGGCTGCCGGCTCCAGGGCCTCCCGGTCGCAGCCGACATAGGCCACGGCCGGGGCCAACTCCCGCCCACCGACGGAGGCCTGTAGGCGAAGCGCGTAGTCATCGAGGGGGCGCATGGGGCCAGGCACTACGGTGAGCAGGTACTCGCTCAGCTCGCCCGGAGCCACCTCAACGGAGGTGGGCAAGGCACCCTCGAAGGACCACCCCGCCGGAAGGAGCAACTCGGGCTCCACGGCCACCGTCTCCTCCCCGAAGTTGTAGAGCCCCGCGCGCAGGGGCAGACGCTCGTTGGGCCCCAGCCTTGGCTCAGCCTTACGATCGGGCGTGCCGATGGCCGCATCCTCCTCAGGCAACAGCCGCAGGTCCACCACAACGGCCAGGTCCCCCAGGTTCTCGGGCGCGGGAGCCTCCAGGACAGGCCCCGCGTCCACCGCGAACTCGGCCTCGGCGCCCTCCACGCCCACCAGGTAGAGGGGGGTGGGCCCCAGAGTCGGCTCGGAGAGGGGTTGCCCCATGAGATCCAGGGCCTGGGAGTAGGTCAGATCGGGAAGGGGCGCCTCGCCGCCCGCCCAGGCCACGACCACGGCGTCATCGAGGGGGCCCCAGGCGTAGGCGTAGACTGAGGGGTCGCCCCAGTCGAGCCGCCCCAAGCAGTGCCGCCCCCCGACCAGGGCCGCGTACTGGGCGAGGGCCGAGTAGGCGGGCTTGGGCGTCAGGTCGACGCGGGTGATGCCCCATAGGCTCGACGCCGCCTCCAGGAACTCCTGCATGAAGAAGTAGAAGAACCGGTCGACGCCGTGGCCCAGGGAGTTGCTGTAGGCCTTGACGAGGTAGCTCGCCTGCTCGCGCTCGGACTCGACGTAGCTGCCATCGGCCGCGCGGTGGGCAGGCACTCCCATCTCGGTCAGCCATACGGGCTTCTCCGGCCCGGAAGCGAGCATCGCCGCCTGATTGGCGCGGATGCGGTCGATGACTCCCTCGGGACTGCCGTAGTAGTGCATGTTCCAGATGTCCATGTAGTCGGAGAGGCCGCATTCGAGGGCGCGCTGGTACCATTGGCCCGGCGGGTGCGCCAGGGAGCCCAGGAGCACGCGGGAGTTGGGGTTGCCATGGTGGCAGCCCAGGTAGGCCGCCTTCAGTATGCCCGCATACTCCTCGGGCCGGCCCGCGAAGAAGAAGATGTCTGGCTCGTTCCAGATCTCCCAGTAAGGGATCTCCTCGGGGAAGGCGGAGGCCGCCTCGCGGAAGTACCGGTAGACGGCCCGCAGGTCTCGAGGGGGCGCGGCGTGGGCCGAGACGGGATCGCGGCCCGCTTCTCGCGCCCATTCCGGGCAGTCATGCATGACTTGGTAGACGGTGATGCCCGCCTCGCGCTGGGCGCGGGCCGTCTCGGCGTACTCGCCCCACGTGTAGACGCCCTCGGCGGGGTTGGTTCGAGCCCACGAGAGACGGTCGCGCAGGCACGTCAGGCCCGCCATGCGCGCCAAGCGCGCCGCGAGGCGGAGCCGCTCGGGGGTGTCGGCCACGAACCACGCGAAGCCGGCGTCCAGAGCGACCTGGGAGTCGGGGTCGAAGGGCTGCTCCGCCAGTGGCGGCACCACCGAGAAGGGGACCCGTCCCTCCAGGCACAGCTGACCATCGCGCTCGATCCACCATCGTGCTTCGTAGTAGCCCCGTCCGTACCCCTCGAAGCTCAGGCTCCAGGTCGGACCCACGTCCAGGCTCATGCCGTCGGCCTCGGTCCTCACGCCCCCGAGCCAGTCGACGACGCTGGCATGCCACACCCACTCGTGCCCGGCGGGCGCGCCCTCGGCGCGGAAGGTGAACTCGATGGGATCGCCCTCCTCGACGACGTTCCCCGCCGCCGAGGATTCGTGCTCCAGGCGCGGCGCCGGCATCCACTCGATGTCATCGATCAGCACCGCGCCGGTCTTGTGGTCCTCGGCCAGGGGCACCATGCTCGCGGTGACCCCATGGATGACGATGCGGGCCTGGCTAGCACCCTCGGGGGCGACCGCCACGACCCGCAGCCGCCGCCAGGGAGCTGAGTGGATCACCCAGTCGCCCTCGGTGGCAGCGATCTCGTCGCCGGCGGCATCCAGGAAGCGGACCTCGGGCCGAACCTGGCACGAGCTGAGTCCGGCCCCACGGAGATCGACGGCGAGCAGATAGGCTTGGCCGGGGGTGACCGGCGCCAGCGGCTCGAAACCCAGGACGGCGCTGCCTAGGTTCTGGTCCGCCATGGCGATGGCGGTGCGTCCATCCTCCTCACGAACCTCCACCAGGGCGGAGCCCTTGAGGACGGAGACCGCCTCCAGGGAGTCGCACGCGATGGTGAAGTCTTCCTGGGCTCCCGCCGCGGACGCGAATAGCATGGGCAAGCCGACCCAACTCAGGTGTCTCATCGCGATCGTCCTCCGTGGTTGTCCGGGGCGTCGGCATCCAGCCCCCGAGTCATGTACATCCCAGCCTCGGCCCGTTGGCGCTGGGCCTCGTAGAGGATCACCGCCGCGGCCGCGCCTACATTGAGGCTCTCGGTGAGGCCCATCATGGGGATCATGATTACCTCATCGGCCAGGGCGGCGAGGGAGCCCGAGGCGCCTTCGGTCTCGTTCCCGACCGCGATGGCACAGGGCCGGGTGTAGTCGACGGAGCGGAAGTCCACCGCCTCGGGGATCACGGCCGAGCAGTAGACGGCGACCCCCTGAGCGTGCAGCCGGGCGATACAGGAGCCGGGTTCGGTATGGGACTCGATCTCCAGCCATCGCTCGGCCCCGCGACTGACTCGTGGCAGCACGGATTGGTTGAGCCCATCGGTCTTGATGACGTGGATGGTCCCCACTCCGACCGCCTCCGCGGTCCTCATGATCCCGCTCGCGTTCGCGTCCTTCCGGATGTCCTCGATGATCACATGGAGGTCGCCCTGGCGGTTGGCCAAGGCTCGTTCCGAGCGATCACTGGGGTGCTCGCGTGCCATGGGCCTCCTCGGTGGCCATCAGTGTGGGATGTGGAAGTCCCACATCGTGTCCGTCTGCGCGTAGCCCTCGGTGATGTAGAGGGCCTGGGCTCGGAAGTTGATGCCCGCCGTCGTGAGGGTCGCCACGCGGCTTCCCCGATCCCAGGCTCGCACCATGCCCAGCCGCAGCATGGCACGCGCCAGCCCGCGGCCGCGGAACCTCTCCGCGACGCCCAGCCACTCGGTATGGACGGCGTCGTGCCTCGCGCCCCGCACATAGTTCTCGCCGAAGGCGTTGTGGCATTGGGCCGCGTTCTCCCCGTCGATGTAGAGGTCCCATTCGTCGAGGTTGGCGGGGGCGCCGAGGGTGCGCCCCTCCGCCACGTGCTCTCGCAACTCGCTCCCGGCGGGAAGCTCCAGGGGCTCCGGTCGCTCCTTCATGGACCGCCGCAGCCGGATCTCGCTGCTCCTCGCTCGGAACCCCGCGAGGAACAGCCAGTGGCCGAGCCACGGCCACGCCGCAGGCAGCATCGCGCAGCCCGTGTTGTGGAAGACGGGGCCGAAGATGTAGTGCATCGCCAGGACCGTGTGCGCGCCGGCCTGCGCCAGGTGATCCTGGGCGGCACGGATGGCCGCTATCGCCTGCTCCTGGGCGCCCGGCGGAGCGAGCAGGAACCGAAGGATGCCCGTGCCTGGCTCCATGGGCCCCCACTCGTGCTGTTTCGCCAAGACCGTGGTGAGAGCGAGGGCGATGGGCTCGCCCGCGCGCTCAGCGACGAAAGCGGCCTCCAGCCCGGGGTCCACGCAGTCGGCGGCGCTCAGGCGACCGTAGCCCAACAGCTGCTCGGAGAACTGCTCCTCGCCCACCCGGAAGTGATGGGGTATCCCGGCGGACATCGACGTGTAGAGCCGGTGGAGGGCCCCATAGTCCGATGGATCCAGGGGCCTGACGGTGGGCATGCGATGGTCCTCTCGGCGTTGGCGCGGCTACTCGACGGTCAAAGTCGACTGAGCGGTCGCCATCGGGATCACGGGGACGATGACCTCACCCTCGGGCATGCCGACCTCGCCCAGGCCGAAGGGCGAGACGCTCCGATAGAGCAGGTTTGCCGTGACCGTGTACTCGCCCGGGCCAAGCTGCGCGGCCGCCGAGACGGTCTCGCTGAGGGTGGCGCGAGCGGGGATGCGGTAGTCCGACGCCTTCTCCTCGGTCAGCCAGAACTTGGTGGTCGCGTTGCCCTCGGCATCCTTGACGATGGTGGTGTAGACCACGGTATCCGGCTTGATCTCGCCTGCGGCGTCCAGGGCGCCGGCATGCATCACGGCGTCTCCGTCGCCATCGGTGACGATGACCTCGAGCCAAACCTGCCGCAGCTCGGTGATCCCGGAGGGGATGCTGTGTCCCGCGCCCTTGTTCGTCACGTCGATGTCGACGCTGATACGGCCGCCCTCGTAGGTGGCGCCGGTGATGTCCAGGGTGGCCGCCTTGCGGAGCAGCTTCAGGCTCAGCTCCCTGAGGTCCTCGGCGCCCGGCTCATCGGCGAAGACGATGTTGGGACCGACGAAGTAGTGGTCGGCCACATGGTCTCGTTCGGGTCCCAGGATGGAGGCGGCGCCGGGGAGCCGCCGCGGCTCATCGCCCAGGTTGCGGTTCATGTGGCAGTCGTGACAGATGACGCCTTCCTCGGGGTAGCCGCTCTCCAGGTACTCCTGGTAGGTCATCTCCAGGTGGATCCCGTTCACGGGATGGTCCACCACGTGGCAGATGGCGCAGAACTCGGCGCTGCGATGGAGGGGCGAGTGGGCGCTCTCGTGGAAGCCCTGGGCGTCGGCATCCTCGTACGGGCCGCGTTTGGTGTCCGAGCGGTCCACGACGTAGCTCGCGTTCCGAAGCTCCGTGTAGCCCTCGATGCTGTGGCAGAAGTCGCAGCTCACCCCAGCCTGCTCCACCTTGCTGGCGAGCACGGTGTCTTCAGGGCCGCTCGGCGGCTCGGCGAAGGGGATCGTGCCGTTCAGGACGCCGATGGGCGTGTGGCACGAGGCGCAGTAGGCCTCAAGCTCTCCGCCGGACTCCTGCGAGGCCTGGATGAAGTAGCGGTCGTAGATCGGCTCCGTGTGCGCGAGGGCATGGAGGGAGTGCTGCCACTGGGCGTGCTGCTGTTGGTGGCAGGCGCCGCACATCGGGGGGTCGAGGAAGTGGTATTCGTCCTGAGCGGCCGCTCGCGGAGACTGCAGCGCGCCCACAATGATGGTGAGGCCCACGGTAAGGGCGAAGACGCCCCCCAGCCATAGGCTGCGCCGGAGGCCTCCCTCTTTAGCAAGGTTCATCAGCACGGGACCGCCTCCGTGATGTTGTTGGCCAATCGGAGCGCATAGTGGAGCGCCCGCGGGGGCGCTCCACCGCGCAATGGGCCAGGGCCGCCGTCTAGCCGCCCTCGAAGAACCAACGCTCCTCTTGCATGAACCAGTCGCCAGGCTTCTTGAGGTACTGGATCGTGTTCTCGATGAGCTGGGCGTGGAAGTGCTCCACTCCCGCGAGGATTCGGCAGAGCTCCACGACCTCTGGGTCCTCGGCATCGGCCGCCCAGTCCTTGTAGGCCTTGGAGGTGGCGTACTCGATGGACAGGGCGTGATCGAGGGCCTTCAGGTCGTCCTCGGAGGCGGCGACCTTCTCCTTCTCCTCCTCGGCGACGTCCGCGAACAGGCCCGAGAGCCTCTGGTAGAACTCCCGGTTGGCCTGCTCGGCCGACTTCGCCTCGGGGTAGTGCTGCTGGATCCAGGAGATGTGCCGAAGCTCATCCTCGGCCAGGGACTCGAGGACCTTGCGGACCACGTCGTTCGATGACTTCGACGCGGCCTCCAGGAAGTAGTCGCGGCCATCGTTCTCAAGCTGAATTGCCGCGTCCAGCACGTCCTTCTTCGATGCAGGCATAGGTAATGTCTCCTTGGCTGAACTCAGGCGTCCCCTCCCGGCCGCAGTCACCCACGACTCCGCGGCAGGCGAAAGACCACGCCTGGGGTATCCTCCCCGCGGCCGCCTAGGCGCGCCACAGTCCGTGGAGGTTGCAGTACTCGCGGGCGCTGACCTTCTCGGCATCCACCAGGAAGGTCGCTTCGGGCGCGTCGCCGGGCTCGAGGTACTGGGTGTAGACCTTGTCGTCGGTGATGAGCTGGATGAAGGTGATCCAGTGCTCCTCGGTCATGGGATGGAGCGTGGTTCCCACGGTGACCTTGTACCCACCCTCGATCTTCTCGATCACGGGGACGTGCTTCTCCTTGGCCTTGTCGGCGGTCTGCTCGACGAGCTTCTCCATGGGTTTGTCGCAGCAACTGAGCTCGCAGCTGCACTCACACGCGCATTCGCCCTTGATCTCGAACAGGCAGTCGCACTCCGGGCACTTGTAGATGTCGTGCTTCTTCGCCATCAGTAACTTCCCCCTTCTGTCATCAACGTGTCGCGAGCTGTCGTTCGCGAACCTCCCCTCCCAAGGGAGGGATCACTAGGCCCGGCGCCTCCTGGCGGCCGGTGTGGTGCGGGTCGGGCGACTACGGCCTACTGGGAGTTGAATCCGCTCTTGGGTGTTCCGCACTCCGGGCACACCCAGTCCTCGGGCAGGTCCTCGAAGGCCGTGCCTGGCGGTATGTCCGAGTCCGGGTCGCCAATAGCCGGATCGTAGATGTACCCACATGCTGGGCACTTGAACCTCACCACATCATCTCCTTACGGCGAACGTCGAAGGCCAGCCTCAGGCTCTAGTCTACCGGCTCGAAGAGGTCCTTATCGACGCCGCACTCGGGACAGACCCAGTCATCTGGCAGGTCCTCGAAGCTCGTGCCCGGCGCGATCCCATTGTCGGGATCCCCCTTGGCGGGGTCGTAGATGTATCCGCAGGGAATGCATCGGTACTTCGTCATCGTCTCCTCCTCCAAAGGCCGTGGCTTTCTTTGTTACGATCAAATCGTCAATCCGCCGTCGGCGGCCCGCCTCCTCCCGTGATGGCAAGAACTCGGGCTACATGGTAGTAGGAACGAAGGGTGAGATGGAACGCAGACGGTTCACGATCGGCGGGACCTGCTCGATGGTGTACTCGATCTCCGCCGGTGTGGTGTAGCGACTCAGACTGAAGCGGATGGAGCCATGGACCGCCGTGAAGGGGACGCCCATGGCTCGGAGCACATGGGAGGGCTCCAGGGAGCCGGAAGCGCATGCCGAGCCTGAGGACGCCGCGATCCCCACGTCATCGAGCATGAGGAGGATCGATTCCCCCTCGATGAACTCGAAGCTGACGTTGAGGGTGTTCGGGACGCGGTTCGCGCCATTGACGCGCACGTCCGGGCACCGCGCCAGCAGGCCGGCCTCCAGCCTGTCGCGCAGGTTGGCCAGATCATCCACATCCGCAAGGTGCTCCACGGCGAGGGCGGCGGCACGGCCGAGGCCAACGATGCCCGGCACATTCTCGGTGCCCGCACGCTTGCCCCACTCCTGGTGGCCGCCGATGATCAGGGGCGCCAAGCAGGTCCCTCGGCGAACGTAGAGCGCTCCCACCCCCTTGGGGGCGTGGAACTTATGGCCCGAGATGGAGAGCATATCGACCGGGGCCTTCGCCATGTCGATGGGGACCTTGCCCGCCGCCTGCACGGCGTCGACGTGGAGCAGGATGCCACGCTCACGCGTAGCCTCGGCGATCTCCTCGATGGGGAAGGTCACGCCCGTCTCATTGTTCGCCCACATGATGCTGACGAGGGCGGTGTCTGGAGTCAGGGCGTAGTGGAAGGCGTCCATATCGAGGCTTCCGTCGGACTCCACGGCCAGCTCCGTCACGCGGTAACCCGATTTGGCCAGCTGCTGGAACACGCCCCCCACGGCGGGGTGCTCGACCCGGGTGGTGACGAGATGGCGCTTCTCGGGCGCCAGGGCCTCCAGGGCGCCCCGGATGGCCATGTTGTTGCTCTCGGAGCCGCCGGCCGTGAAGATGACTTCATAGGGCGTCGCCCCGAGGAGGGCCGCCACCTGGTCCCGAGCGCGGTCGACGTAGCGCTTCACCTGCCCCCCGAAGCTGTGCATACTCGAGGGGTTGCCATAGAGCTCCCCATAGAAGGGCAGCATGGCCTCGACGACCTCGGGCGCCACCATGGTGGTAGCGTTGTTATCCAGATACGCTCTCATAGTCGCTCTCCTCAACGACCACCAAGTCGGGCGATACGTGATCGCGAAGCCGCGCTTCTACCATGTCCTTCAGGGTGAACTTGGATACCGGACAGCCCTGGCAGGCTCCCAGCAGGGACACGATGACGCGGTCACCCTCTACGTCCACGAGTTGGAGATCGCCCCCATCCCGCTGGAGGTGGGGCCGGATCTCCGAGTCGATAGTCCGCTGGATCAGTTGGATCTTCTCGATGTTCGTGAGCTTGCGCGGCGCGGGCGGAGGAGCGGGCGCCGGCTCCTCCGCGAGGGGCCTCGCTAGAATCTTCTCGATGGCGGGCACACATCCGCCGCATCCGCCGCCCGCCTTGGTGAAGCTCGTGATGTCCTCCACCGTGCGGCAGCCGTTCTCGCGGATCGCGCGCTCGATAGCATGCTCGGTCACGCCAAAGCAGATACAGGTGACCTCGCCCTCCAGGCGCCGCTCCCCCGGCGACTCCTCGCCGCGGTAGTTCGCGATCGCGGCCTCGAGGGCTTCGCGGCCCATCACCGAGCAGTGCATCTTCTGCTGAGGCAGCCCGCCTAGGTACTCGGCGATGTCCTGATTCGTGACCTTCTCCGCCTCCTCGACGGTCATCCCCTTGATGATCTCGGTGAGCGCGGACGACGACGCGATGGCGCTTCCGCAGCCGAAGGTCTGGAACTTCACGTCGGCGATGCGGCCTTGGTCATCGAGCTTGAACATGAGGCGCAGCGCGTCCCCGCAGGCCAGAGAGCCCACTTCCCCCACGCCGTCCGGATCCTCGATGTACCCGATGTTGCGGGGGTTTCGGAAGTGCTCCATGACTTGCTCGGTGTATTCCCACATGTGTGCAGTCACCTCAAGCGCGCCAGACGTCTACCGAACCCACCCACCATGTTAGTCTAGACTAACTCTTCCCTCAAGACCCTGGAGCCAGCGTTTTCGCCAACGCTGAAGCTACGTGCGAACAACCCTCTGATACTACACCCTTCGGGCCGCCATGGGGAGGCGGCGCCAGGGGTAGGCCACTGCCCCAGGGACGGGACGATGGTCAGCATCACAGGACTGGATGCCGGCTGGGTAGCGCGGTTAGGCCAGGACCCGCCGCACCGTGGTCTCCGCGTCGCTCACGAGCACCGTGTACTCGTGGATGAAGTAGTCGAGGAACCGCATTCGCTCCGCGTGATCGACCCGCGGGCTAGCGAGCGCGTCCGGGATCGACGAGTTGACCAGCTCCGGCTGAGCGTAGAAGGGGGCGCCGTATACCGCGACGGGCAAGCCGTACATCCACGCCTCCATGCCAACGGCGCTCGACAGCACAGCGGCGACGTGGCACCTGGGCAGCACGTCGTGGATGTTCGCCTTCCGGTCGATGGTGCGATCCGCGGGGAACCGGGGGAGGTGGCTGTCATCCGCCCGAGGGTGGCCCTTCACGTGCCCGTCGACGGCGCGCAGGTCACGCTCGATGCGGTCCAACGCCCCGTCGGGCACCCACCAGCGGTAGAGGGCGGCATCGCCCGGCACCTGCTGGAACCAGATGACCGCCCCATCGTGGAGCGCCGGCTCCACTCTCTCAACGAACTTCTCGTGCTTCGTGCGCCGCTCAGCGAGCCACCAGGCCCGGTACTCCCGCATACGCGCATCGTCTAGGGTGTGCTCCCGCCAGTCGAGGAACTGGTCCGCCGGCGCCGCGTAGTGAGCCCGGCCCTTGGTGAGCATCAGGGCGGCGCCCTCGGGGCGAGGGAAGATAGCCGGCTCCAGGCACGTGACGTTCAGCCCGAGGCGTCGCGCGGCCACGCTGACGACTCGTTGGCCCGCCCTGGACGAGCCGGAGAGGACGATGTGGGTCAGGCCACGGTTGTCGCGGGCGATGCGAAACGCCGAGGTGTAATAGTTGAAGTTGACTTCGGCGAACCGGATCCACTGTTCGCGCGTGAGGTCCGGGTCGAAGGGGACATTGGTCCTCAGGCGCCAGTCCTGGAACTGAATGATGTCCTCAAGCTCCTCCGCGGTGGGCTCAAGCCCAGCGGGAAGCTCCACCTGTGGCTCGTGCCCCCACACCTCGACAGGGCACGGGCTCGCGGCACGCAGCCGCTCGGCCTCGCCCGAGAACCACTGCGTGAACTCGGGGCCTGTGCTGACGAGAGCGATCACCGGGTCACCGCCTTCGCGTTGGCCCGGCGATCGCAACCCAGGATGTCCACTGCGGCGGTCTTCCTACTCACCCGGCGGGAGCAGCACACAACACCCCGGAACAACACAGCACTCCTCCGGCGGCTTCGAACACGGCTCGCGATCTACCGGGGTCCCCGCCGAGGCGGCCTTGATAGCGGCGGCGCTCAGGAAAGCCACTGTTCCTGCGCGCTTGAGGAAGTTACGGCGATCAAGCTCACTGCGTGGTTTCATCTACGTGCTCCTCTCTTCTCCTAAGTACTCAGGTCATCGCTCATTGTCACGAAGCGCGCCTAGTAGCGCCAAGGCTGACTCCAGTTGGTCCGCCTGGGAGGGGTCCACGAAGAGCGGCAGTTGGGGCAGCGGCCACTTGTCCATCCGCTCGGCCGCCTCGGGCAGGGAGACGCGCTTGCCCTGCAGCTCCCCGGGAACCAGGAGGTACGGCTGACCGAGCGGCTTGATGGACTCGTAGAGCCTATAGCCCGCGCGGAACTCGTTGATCGGCGTGTTGACCCCTCGCAGCAGATCGATCTCGAGGACCAGATCATCCACGACGCTGTGGAACCGCCATTCCATCCAGTCTTGGCAGGACGCGGCCCGGTAGCGTGGCTTCCACGTTCCAACCCCGCAGATCGCCCTCGCCAGCATGGGCTTGCCGCCCGACGCGGTCCGGAACGCCTCGCGGATCTCTCCCAGGATCTCGCGGAAGGATGACAGCCGCCACTCGATCCAGGCTGTGACGGGAGCCGGCTCGCTGTCCACAGGGCCCCACGAGGCGAAGTCGACAGGGTCCACTCCCACGGCGAGGATCGAGGCCGCGCGGGCCGCATCGGAGAAGCCCATGTAGGTGTCTAGGGACAGACTCCACGCCACGTAGAGGCCATCGAGGTCCGGGTAGTCGGTCGCCAGCTTGGTGAGGAGCCCTCGCAACGCGTCCCGCACCTCGCCTGACCACGGCGAGGCGAAGCCTCCCCCCGCAGCAGCGCGGGGGTTGCACATTGCTCCAACGTCCATCTCAACCAATCCTGGGCGGGCTTCGAGTAGGTTGGGGTCGGATGACAGTGGGTCCACCCATCGGAGGAGGTCCATCCCCGCGTAGACCCGCAGCCCCGCCTTGTGCGCCTCGTCGATCCACTCGCGAAGCTGAGCCCCTGACTCGAAGCCCGACCGAGCCACGAAGGGCGAGCCCTCGGGCGGCGGGAACAGGGCCTGCCCCGAGCGGCATACATCGATCACCAGCAGCTCCACCGGCAAGCCCTCGGAGTGAATGGTCCGGATCGTCGCGGACACATCCATCTCCGGCGGCACGACTCGCAGGGCATGGCCACCCGGCCCGCCTTGGCCAAACAGGGCGAGGCTCCACGCCAGAGCCGCGACGCTCACACTCATGCTCATCTACGCTCCTCCTTCGGCAGGCGCGTTATCGGATCCATGGGAGATCAGCCGCCACGAGGCCTCGAAGTCGAACCCCAGAGGCTGACGCTCCTCGTCGTGGCACCCTATGCACAGGTCCGCGGACACGTGGCGCTCGATGGCGTCGACCCGCCCGGTCATGGAGTGGACCACGCCATCACCGTGGCAGGTGGCGCAGGTGACTCCATCACCGGGCACGATCGCCTCCGGGTTGAAGCTCCCGCCCCGCCGAAACCCCTCGGAATGGCAAGTCAGGCACTCGTCCACCAGGCGGCCGCGCCCGGCCAGGGTGTCGATGGCGTGGGCGTGGGCTGTCCCGCGCCACAGGCCGTACTCCTCTAGGTGGCACTCGGCGCACACCATCGCGTCGGCCCAGCCTCGCATGGCATAGTCCAGGGCGAACTCGTCGGGCGCGTCCCCCTCGAGACCCGCTGAGAGTTTTTGACTGGCGTAGTAGTCCTCGATGATCGCGCCGACCTCGATATCGGGGAGCAGGTCCGGCGCGACGGGCTCGTACCGCGCCGCAACCTCTGGCCGGCCACCGTCAGCGGGGAAGCCGATGTCGATGACGGTCAGCGCTTTGCCCCCGGCGATGGCGGGCGCCACGGGCCCGGGCGCGATGGGCTCCCGGTAGTCGGAGGTGATGACCGGGAAGGAGGCGCCCAGGAACAGGTCGACCTCGTCCCCCACCCGCTCCGCGAGACGCGCGTTGCCCGTGGGGGACTCACCCGTGATGACGACGACAGCGCGCCTCGCGGCGGGATCGCGGCCGGCCGTCGCCGCCTGGATGGCCCCTCGCAAGGATTGGGCGAGGGCATCGGCGTCGGCGCCAGCCGGATCGGGGGTGACAAGGACGAGGAGCTCCAGGCCCTCATCAGCTTCGAGGACCTGGCAAGCCACGCCGCCTGGTTCGCGCGGGCGGGGCAGGGTGTCAACACCCTCTCTCGTGAGCGCCTCCGCGAAGGCTCCCTCGAGAGCGGTGGCGGCGTGGAGGACGAGGTCATAGGCCATGGAGCGGTAGGCTCGAGCGAAGGGATCGACGTGGGAGACCTTGGTGACCGCCGACCCGCCGTCGATGACGATCACGGCCTGGGCTTCGGACCTCAGATGGCGCAACAGGGTGGCTCGCCGGGGCAGCCCACCGTGTTGGCCCGCCGAGCAGCCGCAGACATCCAGCCGCCCTTGGGTGTCGGTAGTGTAGATGACGCGCAGACTGGCGCCGAGGGGAGGCGCGTTGGCGCCTGAGCCGACGGCAAGCCAGACACACACCGCGAGCGGAACCAGCGCACCCCCAAGCGCGGGCGCCGGCCTAACCCTTGCAGGGGCTCTCTGATCCACGGCGCTCTCAGGGATCTGCCGGCCTGCTCTCACCGCTGCAGCCCACCCATCCGGTCCCAGAACCAAGCCGTCAGCCAGTACCACTCATCGACCTTGACGCAGCGCTGCTGGCCGGCGTCGGCGGGTTCCTCCAGCGGCGCCCAGACCTCGAGGGTCAGGTCCACCGAGACGTTCACCACCGCCCTGCTGTCAGCCGGCATAGCCGCTGAGGGATCCCGCTCTCTTAGCTCAGCCGCGATCCATTCCCGCTGCGCGGGATCGAGGGATGAGACCTCCACCAGCTCACCGACTTGGGGTGAACCGGCGTTGAACAAGGTCGTCCTCCAGCCATCGGCCAGGTCCAGTTGCGCCGCGAGGGGCGTCGGCAGGGCCCCTGGCCCCGGAAGCTCGAGGGCCAGGGCTCCCTCGCCCTCCCTCCAGCACATTCGCGTGCTGGCTGACAGGGCATCCAGCAGAACCGGAACGCTCCAGCCGCCAGGGCTGATGACCATCTGGCGGTCAGCAAGCTCCGCGGGAACTTCGATCGGCACGCCGGCCGCCTCGGAGAGCGCGTCGACCAGGGAGGCGACGGAGACGACCGAGTCATTGAACTCGACAACGGCGTCAGGCCGGATCTCGAGTGGCGCCGCGCCCCTAGCGGGGGACTCGAGCGGCGTATGGCGCGCCAGATAGCCGTCATAGAGCTCAACCGCTTGTTCGAGGCCGGGCGGCGGGCCCACGGGCACCAGTTTCTCCTGCTGTCGGCCGAGGTAGTGCACCCGCGCGGAGTCCTTCCTCAGGAACGCGCCCAGGGCGAAGACCTCTTCCCCCTTGCGGACCGGCTCAGTCTGCAGTATCACCGTCGGCTGCAGTTTGAGCGTGAGTCGGGTCCCGGCATAGCTCAGCGCTGCCCGCACCGCCGGGTCCGCGGGATCCTTGCCGAACAGCCTGGCCACGGCCTCCTGCAGGGCACCATCCATGTCGGAGGTCGGCACGCCCTCCGCGACAGCGACCAGAGCGCACTGCCGGTGATCGAGGTCGGCGATGAGAGCCCGGAGCGCAATCCCGGTTCGCTCGTCGTCGGGGAACCACCCGAACACCCTTGGTGGGATCCACTCGGGCTCTAGAGGAAGCCACACCGCGGCCAGGTAGCGGTCGTCGCCATCGCGCCACAGCTCGTAGGCCTTGGCTTCCTCATCCAGCCAGTGCGTCAACTCGCCTATGGTCCGCCCCTCGGGCGGAGCGGGCAGGGGGTGGTTGATGTCGGCTGGCGCCAACGCCAGAAAGGGAACGGGCGACCGCTCGGCAATGGCGGTGAGCAGCTCGGCGTACGTCTCACAGCCGTCGGCCGGCATCTCCACCGCAGCCTCGAGAGGCGCGGCGACGGCCGACGCGAGCAGCATGGCCATCATGAAGTGCACTCGGGTTGCGATCATGTTGAGCATCCTTCGCCTTCCTCACTCGACGCACAGGTCAGACTGCGGCGCCGGCAGTCATACCGGACCCGCCTGGTCGCTAATGTAGGCCTGTGCTCCCATAGTCTCATGGTCGACGCACCGTCCTTCGATGGAAGTGACCGGAACACCCCTAGTGGAAGCGGTACTCTCCTGTATCCGAAGTGATTCCCACCCTCCAGGGCTCGAGCAATTCAATCGTATACTTCCAGGAGCCATTCTCGCAGAAGAAGGGTCCTTCGATCTGCTCCGCCTCCGGCGCGAGCTCAGAGGCGACCATGCCCGCGATGACGTCGCTCGACTCGTAGCCATCGAGCCGGCTGACATGGAGAGCGATGGACACCTCGCTGCGGAAGAGCATGCCATCGCGGAAGGGCGTGGGGTCGCTGTCGAACTCCAGTAGCGCTGCCGAGGTCGTCGCCGCCGTGATGCGCTTCATGTCGTCGACGTCCCGCGGGCGGGGAGGAGGGAGCGGCGTTTCGAGGGGCACGACGGCTGGCAGCGAGTTCACGAACTGAACCAGCTCCGGCGTGGCGGGGCACTGGCCCGTCGCGGTGACGACCTCAGAGTCGCCGGGCGGTAGTGAGATGTCGGGATCGATCTCGCACTGCCGTACTATCATCTCCCTCACCACTGACATCAGACGCGACCAGCTCACGCTCCCGGAGGTGATGCCAAGCTCCGGTGGCGTCACTGGGTCGCTCATCTGGCTCAGGAACAGGACATCGCCCACGGTCCTCCAATCGAGGCCGGTGACCCACGCGAGCTGGTTGATAAGGGTGACCCAGTCCGGGCTCTCCGGCAGGACCAGCAGCCACTCACGAAGCGCCGCATCGACGGCCACGGCGCGGCCCAACTCGGCTCCGCCATCAGGGATGGCGACCAAATCCGAGAACCGCATGACTCGAGGGGCGCCGGGTCCGTGCCTCTCGGCCATCAGGGACGCTACCGCATCCACGGCGGCGGACGGGGCGTGGGGCCCGCCCGCCACCAGCTCCGGGGAGTGAAGCCGGCCCAGCACATCGGGGGCGGAGACATCGGGGAGGTACGCCGGATGGGCGCAGGCCGCAAGGGCGGGATCGGGCCCCAGGGGCAGGCGAACCAACCACTTGCTCACTCTCCGGCGGAAGAGAGGGTTCAGTAAGGCGCGTTTGATGGGTTGGCCGGGCTGCAGTGGATCCTCGAGGACGTACTCCGCCGACACGGACAGCGCCGCGTACAGAGTCTCCCGAGGCGCCTCCGGAGGCCCGGCCCACGGCGCCTTCGGAAGCCGCTTGAGGGCGGCGTCCCCCTCAGCCCCCATTGACGCCAGCGGCACCCAGGCTCCCTGGGCGGCCGCGATGCGCGCGGGGGCGGGCATGGAGTGGAGAACCGTCAAGGTATCCGCCAAGGGGCCGTGTGGCTTTCGGACACGAGGCGGCCCACCGTGGATCGTCCGTACGCCCGGGTCCACGATGAAGCGCGCGTCTCCGTGGCTCTCGACGGCAAGGCCGGCGTCGGCGGCCGCTCGCTCCCATTCGCCCGGCTCTGCCAACGCCAGCTTCTCCGTCAGCGCGGCGGCGCTGTCGGGGGAGAGCACGGCGGCGAGGCCAGGGGGGACGCCCGAAGCCTCGAGGGCCGCCTCCAGGGCGGATGCGACCTCATCGGCACACAGGGCCGGCGCAGCGCAGATGGCGAGACACATCAGTAGTGCGCCGAACGGCGTAGCACGTTCTCTCATGTCGCTGGCTCCTTCGCGGTCATGTGCTCGTCGTGCTCATGATCAGTCGCCACTCAGGACCGAGAGTGGCGCCTCACTCCAAAGACCGAGTGGTGTCACTTCCGAACCCAGGCTCGCGCAGGACACCCACCGCCCCGGCCCACGCCAGGAGGGCGACTCGAACCGAACCCACCGAGGTTCTGACATTGTGCCCACCTCAACCCATCGCTTGGACAAGGAACGGCACTGCTGATTCGTCGTTAGAGTACTACATCTTCACTATTACACTAGTCGGACGGGGCAACTCCTCTTTTGGTTGCATGGCGATTATGATCTCATTCGCCTGTCTTCGCGCCGGCGCCGGCCTTGGCGAAGCCGTCGATGTACCGCCGCAGCTCGGGCAGAGGCGCGCCACTGAGCGCCTCCGCCCGCTCCAGCCACGCCACTGCGGCGTCCGTCTCCCCTACCGATGCCTTCGCCTGGGCGATCCCGCAGGCGGCGAAGGCCTCGGCCGACGCGGGGACGGCGCGAACGGGCTCCAGCAGGTACGCCTCGGTCGGATCGGCCAGCAGGCCGTGCGCCTCGATGTAGCAGGCAGCGGCCTGCTCCAGGTCGGCCGTCTCTCCGGTGGCCCACAGGTTGCCCATGGCGATGAGCATGCTCACCTTGGCCATGCGGAGGCGGCGCTCCGCGTCCTCCAGCTCGGTCCGCAGGCCGCTCAGGGCGTTGATCGCCCCCAGCTGCCGGCCCAAGGCCGCCAGGCATTCGGAGTAGGCCCGGACCAGAGTGGGTGCGGGCGTCGCGCCGGGCTGGGATAGCGCCCTCTCGTACAGTGGCAGGCAGGCCGCCGCCACGGGCCTCGGGAGGGGAGCCTGAGCCTCCGTGAACACGCCGTCGGGCGAAGCCGGCGTGCAGGGACCGAAGACTATGGGCACGCCCGATTCCGGGAACGCGTACGGAGCGAGCACCAGATCCCCCTGGACGGAGGAGTCCGTGAGGAGCACGCCGTCGCCGATGGCGTCGTAGGAGACCACCACCTCCGACGAGGTCGGGTCCCACTCGACGATCAGGGTCTCCACACGGTCGCGGGACCTGGGTCGCCCGATGTGGAGGACCACCTCGTCACGGCCGTCCAGGTCGGCATCCACCACGGAGCAGGGCTCGGCGGGCAGTATCTGCAGGCGCCGAAGCTCCTCGGGCAGCCGCGTGTCGGGCGTGGTCGCGCCGAGCGCCTGTTCGATCCGGCGGAGGGGGATCACCTGCCCATCGCGTTCCACCACCAGCTCGTAGTCGCGGGGAGGGCCTTGGCCGTTCGTCGAGAGGCGCCGCAGGGCGACCCTCTCATCCGTCCCATCGGCGTCCAGGTCGGCGTAGACGGAGGCCTCGCCGAGGGCGGGCTCGGGTGTCGGGTCCGTCGGCGCCGAAGGGTCGGCCTGAGCCCATGCGAGGCTGACGGATAGGACGAGCCAGGCGGCAACACAGAGGCGCGGGGCATACGGCGAACACCACATGACGGGCTCCCTCCTTGCTAGTCGAACCTCCACTGGACGATGCCGTCGCCGGCCGCATCCACGTTCGTCTCGTCCCGGTCGCCGGTCTGGGAGCAGAGCGGACTTAGCCGCCCCGGGGCGGCGGCGCTCCCAAGTCGCTCATCGCCTGTGCCGCGACCTTCTGTTCGAACTCGGACCGAGCCCCCTCTTGCAGCGCCCTCAGAGCGTCCACTCCCACCGCCCGCCCCCACTCAACGAGGAATCGGCCCGCGGCGCCGTAGTCGTGGCGCACATCGAGCCGCCTGACGATCACTGCCGCGAGGGACGGATCGATCGCCTGGAGCCTCGCCCCGCTCGATGCGAGGGCCTCGGCCAGCCAGTGCACCATTCGCGAATCGGCCCCGGCCGGCCCTTGCATGAGCGCACGCAGTCCCTCGGCTGGTTCGGTCTCCGCCAGGACCTCGGCCGCGGGCACTGAGGCCTCCTCGAAGGCACCCGGAGTGCGGACCAGTCGCCAGAGGCGCTCCACGGCGGAGTCTGGCGTCTCGGAGCTAACCCACTCGCCGAACCGACTAGCCGCGTCACGGCCCTCGGCTATGGCGGGGGGCGACTCGTCATACCGCGCTGCCGGCGTCATCGGACCCACTTGGTCGACGAAGACGCCGTACGCGTACGTCATCAGCGCCGAGCCCCTCTTCAGTCGAATGCGGATCCCCAGAGGACCGGGGACAAGGATCGTGCGGTAGTACATCCCTCCCGCCGGCAGCGCGCCCGACTCCGCTAGTGGAGCCCCCGACTCGATCAGAGTGACCTCCATGGCGTACTCACCCGTGAGCACGGCCACCGTGTGGACGCCCGGCGGAACCTTGACATCTATCAGCAGGTCCGGGCCCGCGAGCGCGTCTCCGTAGATCTCGCCCCTGTCGTCCCAGTAGGAGTCTGACGCGCACAGACCAGGGGGATAAAACGGCGCGTCCGGTTGCTCGGCAGGGAATGCGGTGCATTGGGTACGAGCGGACGTGCCGGGGGCCGCCGTCCTGACTGCTACCGGCTGGTCGTCGGGCCGGTCGGCCAAGCACCCGTCTGCCCACACGCCCCCTTCGGGCCCGCAGAGCAGGGCGCCCGCCGACCCGAAACGGCCCGCCCAGCCTCCAACGCGGTGCGCAGGCAGACCCTCGATGACGGCAACGCTGACGCCTGCGGCGCCGGCGGCGACATCGCACTGCCAAGCCAGGTACGCCAGGCGGGCCATGTATCCTCCGCCCGATGCCACGCTGGCCCCCGTCTCCGCCCAGCCCTTGGCGGCAAGGGGGTCTCCCGCGGCGAGGGCAGCCTGCGCCAGCGTGACATAGACCAGCGCTGGGACGGGGCGTCCCTCGGGGTAGCTGCCCAACACGCGCTGGGCGTCAGCAAGTGCGAGACCGGGTCTCTCGGCGTCCAGGTTGAGGCGGGCGCGCGCCAACAGCAGGCGCCTGCTGCCGGCCAGGTCCGCCGTCGCCAACTCCTCAGTGATCGCCGTGAGCTCGCGATCATGGCGCGACTGCTCGGCCCGCTGCTGGGTCGTTCCCTGTAGCCAGATGATCTGATCGGAGCGGACGTCCGTCCCGCCGTAGGCGTCCACCAGGTCATATGATGGTTGGTGCAGCTCGGAGGGGTCCTGCGTTGACCAGAGGTCAGACAGGTAGGCCAGGAGGGCAGCCTCGCGCTTGTCTTCTACATGCTCGAGTAGGGGGTGAGCGGCAGCCACTACTCTGCAGAAGGTCGCGCGGGCGCCGAACATCTCACTGACGGCCAGATCGAACTGCGGGGGGACTAGCCACCGCGAAGCAGATAGGAAAGACATAGCGACAGCCAAAGCGAGGCGGTCTGTGTCCACTGTCTCCGCTTCAGTCGGCGCCGCACTGAACGCCTTCTCGATCACCCCCACCCCCGCCATGCCGGACGCGGCGGGGGGCAGCACGGTGGTCCTCTGCCCTCCGTTGGTCGTCTCCAGGACGGTACCGCCCCTGGGATGGTACTCCGATGGGGTGACGCAGACGCCGGGGGTCAGCAGGTAGCGCGCCTCGCCGGGATCGCCGCCTGGAACGGGCATCAGGACGCTGCGTTCGGGCTGTGAGACGCGGACCCAGGCCTCGCAGAAGCCAGCCGAACCCGCGAGCCCGTCGCAGCGCAAGGCCAGCCGCCCGTACGCCGCGTCCTCGGGAGGATAGTCGCCCACCACCAGGTCTACCCACTCCGAGGTACCCGTGATTCGGACGCCATCGTCGGTGTTGCATAGCCACCTGTGGTCGGCGGCGTGCCACGAGATGGCGACATGAGCCTCCCCAGCCAGATCGGTCGCACGTACGCGAGCGCCCGCCATGTACAGCGCTCCCCTTGCCGCCCAGAAGGGGGTGCTCAGGTAGCCGCACTCCGCGCCTGGCTCTGCGCCATCTATCCGAACGATCAGACCCTCGTCATCAAGGCCTGGCTCGGTACGGCGACCGCCGCCCCACGACTGCCAACCCGGATGAGCCTCGCCTACCATCGGCCATTGCCCCGAGCCGTTCGCGATAAGGCTGTCGTGCTCGAAACTCGTCTGTAGCAGTGCCATGACGCACAGTGCGAGGAGCGTCGTCATCGCGGCGGGTCACCGTCCCCAGCTCTCACGCGGGCTCGCCGCTTCCGTGGGCTCAGCCGGCATGATTGAAGCCCGGCCTTGTTCGAGGAGGGGAGGGCGGACGAGACAGAGGGCACGAACCAGGCCGACCGCCCCGACCCCGGCCCACACCCAGAGAGCGATTCGAGCCGAACCCACCGGGATTCCGACATCATGCCCACCTTCGATTCGTCATTATCGTACTACTTCGCGGGTGGGAGGGGGCAACTCCTCCTTCGGCCCCGGGACTATGGACCCTCACGCGCCTGGGCTCGTGTTGCCATGTTGCCGGTGTTGCCGCTGGAAACGATACCCCCCTATTGTTGTACATGCCGTCTCGGGGACGCACGGGGGGCGCCCTAACGTATGTATAGTACCTCGGAACAGTGGTAACATAGTACACACAGACCCTCCCGTGCAGCCTCTAAGCCTNNCCAACGGTTTGCGGGATTCGAGGGATGTTGCCACCGAGCCTATTCCGGGCGGAGCGCGGTGGCCACATGGGTAACGCGTCGGGCGCCTTCCGCGTGAGGGAGGGATGCGGTGGGGCATGGCTAACCTATGGGCTACCCCATCGAATGTGAGGAAGCCACCTCCATGCTCGCGACCCTGTTACTCACCGCGACGGCCACCGTGAGTCAGTACGGCAACCCCGTCTGCGTCTTCGATCCCCATGCCCTCAACTGGGAGGAGCGCACGACGGCGGAGTGCCTCCAGGGCCTCGTCAACCGCGATTCCGCGGCCCTGTTCCTGGGCCGCCCCGATGATGAGTGGCTGGAGATCTACGCCGCCGACTACGGCCTTCCCCAGCCCGTCGTGCTCGGCTCACTGCGTGAGGTGCTCGAGCGGTACGCCTCGGCGGCCAAGGGCTTGGTAGTCTACGACGCCGCGATGGATGGCACCCGTTACGTCGCCGTGACGATCGCGGGGATCGAGGACCTGCTGCCCGTGGCGGACCCGGAGATGGCGGAGGGGCTGGGCCTCCCGGTGATCCACGACCTGCGCGGCCGCTTCGAGAGCACCCTGGCGGCCTACGACTGGGCCCTGGACGAGGTCATGCCGCGCTGCAACCGCCGCCTGGCCCACGCCGTGGATGGCGTCTGCGATGGCGTGGTCACAGGGCTGTGCAGCATGACCGGCTTCGACTGGCAGGTCGCCAACCGTGGCTTCGTTTTCAACCTCACACCCATGGCGGAGGTCAAGCCCTCCTACGGCGACGCCCCCGTGGGGGGCAGCCCCGAACATGCGGCCATGTACCGGCGGATCCTCGCCGCGCTCGAGGCGCCGGCGGAGATCAATGGTTACGGCGAGCCCGAGGACCTCTGGTGTAAGTTGATCTCGGAGCACGGCCACTTCTCCTTCCACTTCGGCTTCAACTGGACGTTCCACGCCAAGGCGCCCTACCGGGGCGGGGCCTTCCGGCAGCGGGGCGCCGTCACCGTGGAGACGGCCGAGATCGACCCTGAGAAGTACCAGGTCGTCTTCATGCTCAGCGAGGGCGACACGATGAAGGGCCCGCTGCCCTTCTTCATGGGCAGCTGGTTCGATCCCGACCGGGGCTCGATCCCCTTCAACTGGGGGATCAACCCCTTCATGGCTGAGCGCTTCCCGGCCATGCTCGACTACTACTACCGGACCGCCACGGACAACGACTGCTTCTTCGCCGGCTGCTCGGGCGCGGGCTACTGCTATCCCGATCACATGCCCAATGTGGCCCAGTTCGCCCGACTCACGGCCGAGCACTGCGAGCGCGCCGACGTCTCGACCATCGACCTCTGGGGCGCCCGCTCGGCCCAGGCCCGGATAGAGTATGGCGACGCGACACGGCCGCTGTCGCTGTCGAACAACGGCGGCACGGCGAACATGACCATGCCCAGCCCGCCGCTGCCCGTCATCGACCACGGGCTCCTGTACTGGCAGCACGCGTCCACCCCCGAGGGGCCGCACTACAACCGGGCCTTCCGCGATGACGCCAAGCGCGCCCAGGCCGTCGCTTGGGTGACGGAGCGGATCGAGCAGATCGCGAACGCCCACACGCCCCCCTTCGTGATCCTCGTCTACGCGGATCTGCACAGCTACGACCGGCACGTGATGGTCCACAAGGAGGTCGCCGAGAGCCTGGACCCCGAGCGTTTCGAGATCTGCCGCCTGGATACTGCCGTGGCTGGCTTCCGCCAGTGGGCCCAGGGCCGCCTGCTCTTCTCCGCGGGCGGCATCAACTCGCGGCTGGAGTGGGCCGGGCTGGAGGGCGTGCCGACCCGCATCGACGCCGAGCTCATCAACCCGAACGACCAGGCGATGGGCGCTGAGCTTACCTGGCAGGGGACTGGCGCGGTCTTCGCGGCCTCCATCGAGGTCCCCGCGCTGGGCCAGGAGACCATCCCCGACCTCATGCTGGCTCTGCCCCGGGGCGCGGGGATCGGTGACGGCGCCTTCACCGTGGCGACGGACGCTCGGACCACCGTGTACCCCGTGACGGTGTGCGCCGTGCCGTACCGAGGCGACGCGTCCGCGGTGCGACTCGCGGGCCTGTGGGGCATGTCGGGCCTGAGCCATGCCGTGGGCAAGCCGCTGGCGAGAGAGGATGCCCATGGCGGCACAGCGTGGCGGTCGCCCGACCCGGGCGAGACGGGCGGCCACATCGTGTGCGGGCCCTATGTGGAGATGCCGCCCGGCCGCTACCATGTGGCGTACCGGATGCGGCTCGCCGAGGAGCCGCCCGCCGGGGATCCGGTGGCCGTATCCTTGGATGTCAACACAGGCGGCTACGCGGGGCTCGGGGCGCCGATCGGCGACCGTCCCATCGCCGCCTCCGCCCTATCGACGAAGGAGTGGCGATGGGTCAGTACCGAGGTGGACTGGCCGGGCTCGCCGAGCCTCATGGAGAGCCGCGTCTACTGGCCCAGCCATGTGCCGGTGATCGTCGACCGGGTAGCGGTCTTCCAGATCGAGAACGCTCCCACATCCGACCGCGCAGGGCGCCCCGAGTTCCTCAATGGGCCCATGCGCCGCTTCCGTTAGGAGGGCAGTGAAGATGCTCTACAAGCGTACAGCGACAGGCTCTATCGAGGAGACCGAGACCCGGCTGCGCGAGGCGGCCGCTCGGAACGGCTTCGGCGTGTTGGCGGTGCACGACCTGCGGGAGAAGCTCGCGGCGAAGGAGTTGGACCTGGGCCGCGAGTGCCGGGTGTTCGAGGTGTGCGACCCCTTCCAGGCCAAGAAGGTGCTCGATCGGGACGTGTCCATCGCCAACGCCCTTCCGTGCCGTATCGCTGTCTATGAGGAGGACGGCGTCCCTCAGGTGACCATGCTGCGGCCGACCCTGCTCCTGGGCCTCTTCGGGCAGCCGGAGCTTGGGCCCATCGCCCAGGAGGTCGAGGATGCCATGGTGAGGATCATCGAGGCCGCGTGCGGGTAGGCGCTCGCCGCCCCGGCCTCACTCCGGCGGGAGGATCTCACCGATCAGCATGATGGCGCCGACCCGGAGCACGGTGCCATCGTAGCGTGCCGGGTCGAAGCCCGGCTCGTTGCGCGTTTGATCCGTGACGCTGCTGCGGTCGGGCTGTTCGGCGTCGAGGGTGACCTCGATGGTGTGCACCCCGTCGGGCAGGCCGCTGGCCAGTTCCAGGGTGTTCAGCCGGTGGTAGCTGCAGAAGCTGTCGAAGCGCGGGATGGGGCCACTCTCCTGCCCGTCGATCCGAGCCCACACCTGCCCGCCATCCGGCCCGACGATGTCATAGAGGCCCACCGTGGTCCCCTGGAAGCGGAAGGAGAGGGACTCACCGGGCGTGGCGGCCTCCCACATCTCGGGCATCTGCTTCACGAAGTGGGGGGCCACGTCGTCGCCCTCCCCCAGGCGCGTCCAGCCCGTGGAGAGCATCCAGGGCTCGATTGGCGCCAGCCGTGCGCCCTCCCAGTTATCCTCGACCATGGGCGGGGGCAGCTCCCGGGGACCCGGGGCGCCCACCCCCCTCAGGGCCGTCAGTGACCCCACCACCGTGTCGGCATAGAGCCGGTGGCCCTCCATCGTGGGGTGGACACCGTCATCGGCGAACACCATGGCGTCCTCGGGCGCGTCCGCGGAGGGCGCGATGACCAACTCGCCTTGCGCCTCGGCCTGGACGATGGGGAGGGCCACGTTGATGGAGGGGATCCCGTAGTGCGCGGCGAGGTACTCGTCGGCCGAGGCGGCCGAGGGACAGAGGCCCTCACGCAGCGCCGGCGCGATGCTCGCGGTGATGGTGTATACGAAGCAGATGTCCATGGCCGGATCGGCGCGCCATGCCTGTCGGACGATGCCCTCCATCGCCCTCCAGATGACGAGGGGATCCTGGCCGCTGTCGTTCACGGCGAACTCCACGAATAGCACGTCGGGATCGTGCCGCAGGACATCCTGCCCGAGGCGGAAGACGCCGAGGGGTGAGCCCGTGCCACCGATTGCCGCGTCGATCTCGACGATCTGGGCCCGGGGGTACGATTCCCGGAGCCACTCGGTTGTCATGGGCCGCCAACCGGGGGCTGCCGTGATGCTGCCGCCCAGGTAGGCCACCCGCACCTCCTCACCGGCCTCCAGCTTGGCGAAGGTGTTGGGCAGCCCGTCTCGAGCCTGGAGAACCTGCGCCTCCACTAGGGAGAACTCCAATGGAGCGGCCCCGGCCTGGGCCAGGGCGAGCAGAGCGATCACGGCGGTCAGGGCTCCACGGGCCATCGGTACCAACCTCTCCGGGGCGAGCGCTAGAAGAGCGATACTCCGTACATCTCGGGCTCGGCGCTCTCCACATCGACGACCCGGTCGTAACCCAAGAGGTACAGGGCGGAGGCGGTCTCGTCGAGGACCTTCGTCTGAGGCCCCAGGGCCTCGGCCCAAGGGCTGTTCTCGGCCGTTCGCCAGCGCACCGTCTGGCGCTCGGGGTAGAGTGCGCGGTAGACCCCCAACACGGTCACGGCGGCGCGGCGACAGTCGATGGGGTCCAGGGGCAGCGGATCGTAGAGGACCCCCTCGCGGTAGCGCATGAGCAGCCGCTCGCCCTCATCGGCCTCCACGTGTAGCCACTCCGCGTCGGGGGGCCCCACCTGGTCCCGGTCGCACGGGAAGCGGCTCGTCGCCCACCGCCTCCAGCCCGCTAGACGCTCCTCGGAATCGACCTTGCGGTAGGGCGCGGTCCGGCGGCTGCCGTAGTCGGCGGTCAGCTCGATAACCGTGGATCGCCACAGGGGCGCGAATCCGCGACGTTCGAGGATCGCCGCGACGTACTCGAGCGAGTCGCCCCAGATGCGGGCGACCATTCCCCGCGAGTGGGCCTCGCGGTGGCGGTCTACGAGGGTTTCGAGCATCCTCGGCCCGAGCCGCCGGCCGCGCATGTCGGGGGCTACGTGGAGGGCGCAGAGGACTCCGAAGGGCTGCCACGCGCCCTCGACGTGGAGGGGGCGGACGGGGGCGCATGCCACGCCCGCCATCTCGCGTCCCAGGCTGCAGACGACCAGGTCATCGAACTCGACGAGGCCCTCGGCTAGCCAGCAGTCCATGCGCGCGCCGAGGGGCGGATCGGTTATCGCGAGGAGGCGGGCGATCTCGGTTTGGTCCCCGCGGTAGGCAGGGCGAATCTCGGGGGCATCTTGGAGCATAGACGGTGCGTCGGCCCCCCTTCTGAGGCAGCTCTCCCTTTCTCGGGGCTCGCCCGCAGTCCTGCCTCCCGGAGGCTGTGGTAGACTGTGAGTGGTGTAGTGCGCGGCCGTTGCTGGCCGCCGAGTTGACCGAAGGCGCGAGGTGGGACAGAGTGCCGACCTACGAGTACATCGCGGATGAGGGCGGGTGCGAGTACTGCTCGCAAGGCTTCGAGATCAGGCAGAACATACGCGAGCGGGCCCTCAAGGAGTGCCCGAAGTGCGGAGCGGCCATCCGCAAGGTGCTCTCCACCTGCAACCACTACTCGCCGAGCCCCAGCTTCAGCTACGACCGCGCGGCCGACGCGGGTTTCACCGCCTACGAGCGCAGCCCGAAGGGGCTCAAGAAGATCGCGGGGGACGGTCCGGCCGACCCCTCCACCTCGATCGAGGGCCTCCCCTAGCCCCTCTCGATAACCGTGTCCTCGTGCTCATAGGCCGGGGCGCAGAGGCACAGGAACACGAGAGGCTCCTCGCCCGTGTTCCACGTCTGGTGCAGGGTTCCCGGCGGGAGCAGGATCGCGTCGCCCCCCTCGATGTCTCGCGCCTCATCGCCTACCCGCATCCGTCCGCGCCCCTGGAGCACGTAGTAGACTTCCTCGGCCCTTGGGTGCCGATGGGCCTCGGTGTGCCGGCCCGGGTAGAGGGTCGCCTCGGCTAGGCTCATGCGCTCGCAGGACGAGTTGCGGTAGGCCATGATCTCCCGGATCTCGGATGTGTCCTTGGTGATAAAGGGCGGACACGCGTCACGGTTGATGATCTCCACGGAAGTCACCTCATCGAGCCCTTCGGTCTGCGTCACCCGGTACTTCGGTGGCGCCGGCCGCAGTCATCATTGACACCTGTGCTCCGCGGCTGGTATCGTGGGCTTATCCTGCGGAGATGACTCCTCTACAGGTCGCCGATTCCCCTTCTCCAGCGACACGGCTTGTCTGTGATCGTGTGAAACGGCGGCCCGTTGTCACTCTGTAGGATCCAGCCGCGCGCGCGGCGACCGCATGGCGTTTCAGTGACCTGCCAGAGCAGGAGGGGGTTGGTGGGTGTTTTGTTGTGTACGGCCCTAAGCCTATGGGCCGCAAGAGCCCGCGATGACGGTAGAGGGGCCACCCCCCTCATCGGTGAACAACCCCCCACGCTTGCCAAACCTGGAGACGCCCATCACTGGGCCGTAAGGAGCGCTTCGAGTGGCTAACAGCAGTCGTCCGAACATCCTGTTCTTTGGTATCGACAGCCTACGGCGTGATCACATGTCGGGGTACGGGTATCCCCGCCTGACCTCGCCTCACCTGGACAAGCTCGCCGCCGGGGGCGTCCTGTTCGAGGATGCCTTCAGCCCGCATATCCCCACCACTCCTGGCTACGCGAACATGCTGACGGGACTGGATGTGTTCGGCACCGACCGCGTCTCGCTCCGTGAGCCTGGGCCGATCATGGACGAGGTGGCGACCCTCCCGGAGATCCTCAAGGCGGCTGGCTACGTCTGCGAGAGCATCGGCCTTGACGACCGCCTGTGCAAGGGCTTCGACCAATACCACGGCTTCGCCGGCGGATGGGGAGGATGGGACAGCCGGCCGCTCCGGAAGGCCGAGGAGCTCAACGCCGTGGCGCTGCCGATCCTCGAGCGCCTCGCTGCGGGCGACGAGCCCTGGCTGCTTTTCCTGCGGCACATGGACCCCCATTCACCGTACCTCCCGCCCGAGCCCTTCGACCGCATGTTCTACCAGGGCGACGAGTGCGCCCCGGGCAATGACTCGATGCAGCCCGTGTGGGATTTCAAGCCCTTCGCCGAGTACTTCAAGTCGTGGATGCCACCCGGCATCACCGATAAGGACTGGGTCATCGCCCAGTACGACGGCGAGATCGCTTACATGGACGTGTGCATCGCCCAACTGCTGACCAAGCTCGAGCGACTGGGCGTCGCGGAGGACACTCTGATCGTGATCACGGCCGACCATGGCGAGACCCTCTACGACCATGGGTGCTGGTTCGACCACCACAGCATGTATGACCCGACCCTCGTGGTGCCCCTCATCTGGAACTGGCCGGGGCATCTGCCCGAGGGCAAGCGGGTGCGCGGCATGTGCACCCTTTACGATATCGTCCCCTCTCTGCTGGACCTCATCGGGCTGGAGACGCCCCACCGGTTCGATGGCAAGAACCTCTGGGAGCTCATGCGGGGCGAGCGCGTGGCCAACTACAACGAGATCTTCATCACCGAGTGCACGTGGATGCGCAAGCACGGCGTCCGCACCCAGGAGTGGAAGTACATCGAGGCTCTGGAGCCGGACTTCCACGGGTTCCCGCCGCGCGAGCTCTACAACCTGATCAAGGATCCCGAGGAGAACCGGAACGTGATCGATCAGGAGCCGGAGATCGCGGACGCGCTCCAGAAGCGGATGCAGGCGTACATCGCCAAGCGCGAGTCGGAGACGGGCCGGCCGCACCCCATCCTGCGGTGGGAGCTTGGCCTGGGGCTCTCCATCGGTGGCGTCGCCCAGGCCCAGAAGCTGCAGGCGAAGGACGAGGAGTAGCGAGTCGCCCTCCCCCTCCCCGCGTCGCCCATGGCGGCAACGGGAGGGGGAGGCCCCCCTCAGGCGCGGATCGCGTCGGCGAGCACCCTCGCCACGTGGGCCGCGACCGGTTCCTGTACCTCCCGCACACTCGCGGTGATGCCGAGAGCGTGGAGGCTCGTGACCCGCTCCCCCGAGAGCCCACAGGGCACGAACTGCTCATACACCGTCAGATCCGGCGACACGTTCAGGCAGAAGCCGTGCAGCGTCACCCCCGCCTTCACGTGGATACCGATGGCGGCGACCTTCCCCTGATCCGTCCACATCCCGGTCATGCCGGGGCGCACGTACCCCTCGACGCGGAACTCTCCCATCGCGTCGATGAGGGCCTCCTCCAACGCCTCCACGTACTGGTGAAGGCCCATGCCGAGGCGCCGCAGGCTCACGATGGGGTACCCCACCAGTTGCCCTGGCCCATGGTAGGTCACCGATCCGCCGCGGGACACCCGGACCACCTCGAAGCCTCGGGCGCGGAGGTCTGCCTCGGGCACGGGCAGGTCCTCGGGCCGGGTGGACCGACCCAAGGTTATGGTGGGGGGATGCTCGACGAGAAGGAGACGGTCCGGGCCACCCGCGACCACGGCGGCGTGGGCGGCGATCTGGATGTCCCAGGCTGCGGCCCAGGACATGCGGCCCAGGCGGACGGGATCGAGGCGGCGAGTCACGTCCGGGCTTCGACCGGGCGGTCTAGCTCCGCCGGTAGGCGCGCTTGGACCAGTAGAGCAGCGCCACGCCCATGGCCACGATGACGGCGGAGCCTAGCATCCAGGGCACCATCTCGAACCCCGTGTAGGCCATCTCGGGCGATGCCGGCTCCTCGGGGGCCGCGGGCGGGTCCGCCTCCGGCACTGCCGGCGCCGCAGCAGGGTCGGGGGCCATCGAGGCCTCGGGCGCCAGCTCGGGAAGAGGCGCCGTCGCGGAGCCTTCGGCAGGCTCGATGGTGCCCGGCTTCACTGGGCCGCCCACGGGCAGGTCGTCGTCAAGGGACACGGACGGCGGCTCCTGAGCGGTCGCAAAGGCCGCTATCGACAGGGCCAGAAGGATCACCATTGCCGACTTGGGGATGCTCATCGTCGACCTCCTACGGAACCGGGCGCCCAGCCCAGCTTGCGCTGCCCTGAGTATACGCCCGCTGGCCGTGGACCGGAAGGCCGCGGTGGATGCCGTGAGTCGAGTGAGCCAAAGCGTAAGCGCCCCATGCGGGGCGCTCGGAGGCTGCAGGATGGTGCCGAAGAGAGGACTTGAACCTCCACGGGGTTGCCCCCACTGGAACCTGAATCCAGCGCGTCTGCCAATTCCGCCACTTCGGCATGTCGACGGCCCAGAACTATAGTCGCTCAGAGCGGCGGTCGTCAAGAACCCAGGACCTCACGCGGACCGATTCCCCCTCCATGCGGAGGGGGAATCGGCGTGCGCTCTGGGCTACATCGTGATCGTGTAGAGGTCCTCGGGGAAGGGGATCGTCTCGCCCGTCTCGATGGCCTGGTTGGCGAGGATGGCGTCCGCGGCGCTCTTCAGCCCGGTGAGGCCGTCGCAGCTCGGGAGCTTCATCTCGCGGCAGGAGATCACGAACTCCTCGAACTCGAGCTGGTAAGTCATCTTGGCGAGATGACCCTCACCGTCGATGAGGGTGCTGATGGGTTGCCCCGCCAGGGGCGGGCCCTCGGTGATCGTGGCATCGAGGACGATCGCCTCGTGGCCGCCGATGTCGACCTTGTGAGCCATGTCCATCCAGATCTCCCGCTGGGTGCCCTCCTCGGGGAAGAACCAGCCGGCGCTGTCCGTGGGCCCCGGGTTCAGGTGGCACATGACCAAGGTGCCCTTGGTGCCCTTGATGACCTCGTGGCACTGGCTGCCGAAGATGGAGAAGGCGTTCGTGGTGCCCGAGATGTAGTCGAACTTGACGCCGTCGGGGTAGGCGAAGGTCACGTGCACGTTGTCGGGCACGGTGCGGCCGTCATCGTAGTAGTCCACGCCGCCCATGGCTTGGACCGCGATGGGGGTCTTGCCGATCATCCATGTGACGACGTCGATCTGGTGGCTGGCGAGCTCGGTCATCAGGCCGCCCGAGTACTCCTTGTAGAGCCGCCAGTTGACGAGATGCTCGGCGTCGGGGTAGCCCCACTCGGTGTAGTCGCCCGCGACGTTCACGGGGCGGCGCCACGAGTTGTTCCGGTTCCACTGGCCGTAGATGGACGTGATGTCGCCGAGCAGGCCCGCGTCGATGAAGCCGCGCTTCGCGTGCCAGTAGAGGGGGTGGTACCGGAGGTGATGGCCCACCTGGAGGATCTTGTTCGCGGACATCTGGGCCCGGATCATGTCCTTGCAGTCATCGACGGTGTACGCCATGCACTTCTCACAGAAGACATGGAGGCCCGACTGGAAGGCGGCGATGGCCATGGGGGCATGCCAGTGGAGAGGGGTCGCGATGGCGACGGCATCCAGCTCCACGTTCGCCAGCACATCCTCGTAGCGGGTGAAGGCCTGGCAGCCCTCGCCCACCCGGGCCGCGGCGGCCTGGGCCGCCTCCTCCACGATGTCGCACGTAGCGACCCATTCGATCTCGGGCACGCGCAAGGCGTTCGTGAGCAGGACGGTGCCCTGCCCGCCGCACCCGAGGAGCGCCATCCGCATCCGCTCGCCATCCTGCGCCCGTGCCGATTGGGTGACGACATGGGCGCCTACCGCGATGGTTGCGGCCGTCTTGAGGAACTGCCTGCGGTCCAGTCCCGTTTGGTTGGTCATGTCTACGACTCTCCTCCGTTTTCCATCCCGGCCTCGCGGGTCCGACACATCGGCGCTCACCACCGGAGCGCGATTAGCTGATGCCGCCCATTGACCGAGCCTGTTCCAGAATCGGCTGCCCGAACTGACGCGTCTCGGGTTCGTTCTCCGCGTTCAAGCTCACCAGTAGAGCACGTTCGCCGTATTTCGAGCAGAGGGACTCCGTATCCTCGGTACCAAGCACCACAAAAGCCGTCGAGAGAGCGTCGGCGCGCGTGCCCGAGGCCGTCACCGAGCAGGCGGCGCGCACACCTCGCGCTGGCCAGCCCGTCCGAGGATCGATGATATGCCCATACCTCACCCCGCCCTCCACAAAGTGCTGCCGGAAGTCGCCGGAGGTCGATAACGCGGCGTCCGTGAGGTGCAGGGAGCCGATCCGCTCGCCCTCGGCGCCAGCCGGTCGGACGCCCACATGCCACCCGTCCTCGCTGATGGGCGGCACGCCCATCGCGTAGACGGTGCTCCCCCCGGACGCCACCAGGGCGCAGTGAGCTCCATAGCGCGTGAGGTACTCCACGACCCGATCCACGACATAGCCCTTACCGATGCCGCCGAGGTTCAGCTCGATCCCCTCGCGGTCGAAGGCCACGGCGCCCGCCTGGGCGTCGAGCACGACATGCTCCATGCCCACGCGCTCGCGGACCTCCGCCAACTCTTCGGTTGATGGCACTCGGCCTTCTTTGCGGTGGAAGCCCCAGCATCGCACGAGGGGGCCGATCGTCACGTCGAAGGCGCCCTGGGTTATCGACGTCAGGTCCGCGCACTCCATGAGGAGGTCGAAGAGGCGAGGCTCAACCCGCACCGGCCCCCGGTGGGCATTCTCGTTGATCCAGGAGATCTCGCTCCCCGACCGGTAGTGGCTCAGCTGCATCTCTAGCGGCTCGACGACCTCGGCGAAGGCGGACTCGATCAGTGCCCGCAGCTCCACCTCGTCCCGGTCGCCGTCGAGGATGATCTCGAAGACCGAGCCCATGGCGATCTGGCGCCGCCGAAGCCGGTACTCCCCGGAGGTCAGGTCGATTCCGTCCGCTAGATTGTCCACCGCCTGTGGGTTAGCCATGACGGGTATATGACGACTGATCTACGCGGGAGGTTCGCTGATGTCGTCCGACTTCACGCCGATGGCTCGGTCCGGGTACTCCAGGAAGACCCCCGTGACATAGACGGTGTTGTCGCCCTCGGACACGGCGACGCCGTACCCGACATCCGTCCATTTCGGGTCGAGGATGATCGCCCGGGTCTCGGGGCTGTCCTCGGAGACAAGCTTGGCATGGATGGCGTCGAGGTCGGCCATGGTGATCCCGTCGCGCGCCACGACGAACCCGATCACCTCGTCGACCCGGTCGAACTGGATGCCCTGTCGCTGGAGCCTCTCGGCCTCATCGCGGCCGGCCAGGTCCTTGTGGTCGAAGAAGCGGCCCCTCAGCATCCCGTCGGAGTGAGATCGAGCCACCTCGCACACGTCGAACCGGATGGTCAAAGCCTTCAGGCCCGCCTTCTCGCGCGACTGGCGCACCAGGTCGTGCATGCGTTGTTCGAGCTGGAGCACACGCGCGGTAGAGGGACCACCATCGCCCAGCTTCACGCCCTCCACGCCGCCGACGTCGATGTTGAAGGGGACCGTGCATGACGTCCCGAGGAGGATGGCCGCCGCCATAAGCGCAGCCGTAGTCGCATATCGCGCCATCAGAGAGCGGCCACCGTTCACCCGCCGGTCACCTCCGTGAGCACCCCGTGCTCGGAGTTCACCTCATAGATGACCGATCCGGGCGCGCCCAACAGGTCGTAGACGAACCCCAGGTCCGTGTACACGAACTGAACGGCGAGGTAGACCTGGTTGGTGATGGCGTAGACGTCACGCATCAGTTCGAAGAAGTCCTCGGCAACGCCCGCGTCCTCGATGCCGCCGGTGAGGTCGAGGAGCAGGTCCGTGAGGTCGACGCCCAGGGAGTAGTCGAGGACCGCGAGGATGAGACTGGAGAGCTGCATCTGCTCGAGGTTCGCCTTGAGGCCGCGCGGATCGGCCTCCTCGCCGAGGGCCTCCAAGACATCCTGCACCCGGCGGTTCCACTCCTCGATATCGGGGTCGCTGTTCGGGAAGAAGCCTAGCGCGTCGGAGACAACCGTCGTCAGGTTGAGGGTGTTGACGAGGGAGGCCTTGCCCCACGGCGTCTCGGGGTAGGGCATGTCCGACTCCGGCACGCTCGCCCCCATGCCCTTGTAGAAGCTGATGGAGTAGCGGCCATCGGCCAAGGCGAGGGGCTCTCGAACCGGCTCGCTACGAACAAGGTACGGCCACCGAGGCACGGCATCGAAGTAGTTCGCTCGCCCGTAGAGCACGCCATCCCGCAGGATCGTGCCGTTCGCCCGCTGGATGCGGTAGCCGTAGGTCGTGAGTCGGGGGTTGACCAGGTTCAGATCCTGGCCCGGAAGGTCCTCGATACGCGGGACGAGTCCGGTCCCGATATCGGCCCGGGTGCGAGCCACCGCGCGACTGGAGGCAACGGACAGCTCCGTGGCCTTCTTGAATCCGCCGGAGGCTACGACCGCCTCCAGGTAGCCCGTGGGCTGGGAGGCGAGGATCCGATCCGTCTCCGCCACGAGCGGAGCCATCTCCGGGGACTCGCTCGCGGCGGCCAGGATGGCGCCCCGCTCGGATCCCGCGGCGAGGAGCACGGTGGGGCTGATGTAGACGCTGCCGAGGGTGACTTCCCGCGCGGAGAGCGTCCGCTCGGCGCCCTCGGCCGCGGGCGGGATGTAGGCGACGGCCGCGGCTCTGGAGTCCGTTCGGGTGACGAGGATGCCAAGGATGCCGCCGTCGGAGCCCGTCACGGGGAGCGTCACGTCCGAACCGTTCGCCAGGCGCCGCCTACCCGTCACGGTTACCAGGTCGAGCGACTCTCGGGCCGCTTGGGGTAGGTCGATGGCGACGGTGACAGTGGCAGCGGGCTTGGCCCAGGGATCGGATCGGACGTCGTACTGGGGTGCGGCCCCCTCGACGGGCGCGAAGGGAGTTGTAGGCACGTCCCATGCGCTCGTGGGCGCGGCCCCGCCGGCGCAACCCGCCAGGACCGCGGCGGTTAGCAGCCCCACGAGTACAGCCAAAGCTAGAGCGATGTTCCTCGTGCCCGTACGCGGTCCGATCATGAGCGACCCTCCCTGCGCCAAAGGGGGATCGAGAGGGACCGGAGGGCGCCACCCGCGCAAGGTCCCCTCGTCAGCCCCGGGCGCGCTGACTTGCTCGATTGTACGTTGTGCTCGGAGCACTAGCAAGGTTGGCCCGATGCAGTCGCCTCGCGCTAGCCCGCCTTATTCATGAGAGTGTCTGGAGGTTGTTGCATGGGAGTCGGTAGTTCGCCTCGTATCAAGGGCCGTGCGCCCAGGCAAGCCTGCAACCCATCGGCGGTTGTGGGGCCTGCCAAGCCCCCGCCGCTGTGCCGCTGTTGCCGC
>DBQI01000064.1:255-60337 GCA_002305165.1 Armatimonadetes bacterium UBA1398 | reverse complement strand
GAAAACTTCCGAGAACCGCTCTAGACAGAGCAGCATCAGCCGGACCGGGCCACCCCGTCGGCCCCAGCCACATCTTATTCGCCTTATCCGGAACAGACACCGCCCCCTGCGGAGAGTTGCGCTGCAAGTTCGCAACGCGGCCTCCGGCCAGAGTCCGTTCCACCTCCCCTGGCCGGGGCCATCGGACGTCGCGCCGCCCGTCCCAGGGTCGGCGGAGGGACGCGCGTCCGGAGAGCGAAGGATTCATCGCCGGTGGAACATGGTCCGCAACGGGAGGTCGACAACCATGGAGTTCTTCGAAACGCTCGACGCACGCCACTCGATCCGCAAGTACGTAGAAGGCGCGCCCGTCGACGCGGACGCACTGAGCAAGATCCTGGAGTACTGCAACGCCGCCCCCTCGGCCGGCAACCTGCAGGGCTACCGCGTTGTTGTGGTGCGGGATGCGGAGCAGAAGGCGGCGGTGGCGGAGGCGGCCTTCGGCCAGACCTTCGTGACGAGCGCGCCCGTCCTGTTGGCATTCGTGGCCGATTTCGCGACCTCGGCGGCCCGCTACGGCGACCGCGCGCAGCTCTACGCGATCCAGGATGCCAGCATCGCGGCGACGACGGCGTGCTACGCGGCGGCGGCCCTGGGCCTGGGGACGTGCTGGATCGGCGCCTTCGACGACGGCCAGATGGCGAAGGCCCTGGGCGTCCCCGACGGATCGCGGCCGGTCGCGGTCATCGCCCTGGGGAAGCCGGCGCACACGCCCTCGAGCCGCAGCCGACGGCCACTCGCCGACCTGGTCCGGGAGGGCACGTACGACGGCCCGGGCTACGGCGCCGTGTAGATCATCGGGGCTAGGTGACCGATCCGAGGCCTAATGGAGGGCGAACACGGCGCCGTTTTGGATGGCGCCGATGATGGGTCCGGCGGCGAGGACCATGAGCAGCGTTCCCGCCAGGCAGAGCCCGATGGCCGTCCCCACGCCGCCGCCCACGGGCACGGGGTCGTCGTGGGCCGGTGGCTTGAAGAACATCCGACCGGCGACGCCCATGTAGTATGCCAGGGAGATGGCGGAGTTCAGGACGAGGACCACGAGGAGCCAGAACATCGGGGAGTTCCAGGTGGCTCCGGCGTCCCAGGCGGCCATGATGATGTAGGCCTTGCCCAGGAACCCCGCGGTAGGAGGCAACCCGACCAGGGTGAGGGCGAAGAAGGCCCACGCCCAGGCGAGATACGGGGAGCGCCGCGCCAAGCCGTTGTACGAGTGGAGGGCGTCGCTTCCCGTTCGGTTGGAGAATGATGTAACGACCGCAAAAGCGCCCAGGTTCATGAAGACGTAGGCGAAGGCGTAGATCGCCAGCGCGGACAGGGCGAGATCCGAGCGCAACGTCACGAGCACGGCGACGAGCATGTAGCCCGCATGGGCTATGCTCGAGTAGGCGAGCATCCGCTTGATGTTGGACTGCTTGATGGCGACCACGTTGCCCAGGGTCATGGTGATCAGGGCGCCCCAGAAGAGCACACCTTCCCAGGCGACGCGCGCCACCTCGTGGGGGAAGGCGGTGCTGAACACCCGGGCGAGGGCGGCCAGCGCGGCCAGCTTGGGCCCCACGGACAGGAAGGCGGTGACGGGGGTGGGCGCACCCTCGTAGACATCGGGGCACCACATGTGGAAGGGCACCATGGCGACCTTGAAGCCGAAGCCGACCAACATCAGGACGGCTGCGGTGGGGAGGAGCACCCCGATGCCGTCGCCCGCCGTCGCCTCCATGATGCCGACCAGGTCCAGTCGGCCCGTCATCCCGTAGACGTAACTGAGCCCGAAGAGCATGAAGGCCGAGGAGGCGGTGCCGAGGATGAAGTACTTGAGGGCCGCTTCGGCGGAGCGCTCGTCGTCCTTGGTGAAGGCGGCGAGGACGTACCCGCATACCGAGAGCAGCTCGATGGAGAACCAGATGGTGATCAGCTCGCGCGCCGAGCCCAGGAAGGACATGCCCGCGGCAGCGAAGGCGATGACCGCGAGCAGCTCGGGCTGGTGGTCCTGCATCCGGGTCTCCAGGTACTCCTTGGAGAGCAGGAAGGTCAGGCCGCACACGATCAGGCTCAGAACGGCGAACACCCGGGAGAAGGGGTCGAGGGCGAGGGTTGTGGTGAGGTAGCCCGGAGCCGTCGCGGCCAGCTCGGCGCCGAGGTCGGTGGTGGCGAGGTAGGCCAGGTAGCCGGCCACCACGGCGCCACCGAAGCAGGTGAGGCCCCCCACGAGGGAGTACGCGCGCAGGCGCGGCCGGCTGGGGGCGAAGGCGATAACCAGCCCCACGGCGCCGACCAGAACCAGCAGGAACTCCGGGATAAGGTAGACCACGCTCGCGAACCCTCCGACCGGCGTTCAGTTACCGCAACTGCGTTCCCATCGCACCCGCCAGGATATCCATGCTCGCGGTGGCGATGGGCTTCAACAAGGGGGCCGGGTAGCAGCCGACCAACAAGGTAAGAGCCATCAGAGGCGCCAAGCACGCCAACTCCAGCGGGTTGATGTCCGGCATGTTGGCCCACTTCTCGTTCCGTTCGCCCATGAAGACGCGCTGGACCGTCCAGAGCATATAGGCGGCGGTCAGTACGATCCCGAGGATCGCCAAGTAGGCGAACCACGGCGTGCCGAGCACCGCCAGTCCTTCGGCGCTCACCTCGTTCATCGTGCCCGAGGCGTAGGCGCCCAACAGGACGTAGAGTTCCGCCACGAAGCCGGAGAGGGCGGGCAGCCCCAGCGCGGCCAGGGCGACGAAGATGAAGACGCCGAAGTACCGAGGCGTGATCTTCCCCAGGCCCCCGAACCCATCGATCTCGCGGATGTGCGCCCTCTCGTAGACGACGCCGACGAGAAGGAAGAGGCACGACGTGATCAGGCCGTGGGAGAACATCTGCATCACGGCGCCGCTGATCCCCTGGACGTTCATCGCCGCCAGGCCCAGGGTGACGAACCCCATGTGACCGATGGAGGAGTACGCGATGAGCTTCTTGAGGTCGGACTGCGCCATGGCGGCCAGGGAGCCGTAGATGATGCTGATGATCGCCAGGATGCCGATCCATGGGGCCGCCAGGGCCCACTGCTCGGGCATGAGGGGCATATTGATGCGGATCATGCCATAGCTCCCGAGCTTCAGGAGGATCCCCGCAAGGATCACGGAGCCGGCCGTAGGCGCCTCGACGTGGGCGTCAGGAAGCCACGTGTGGAAGGGGAAGCAGGGGACCTTGATGGCGAAGGCCACGAAGAACCCCACGAAGACGGCCATGGCGAGCCCTGGGGCCAGGGCGGCAGTCGGCTGGCGCTCGATCATCTCGACGATGTCGAAGGTGCGGTCGGCGGGGGTGACGCCGCTCGCGAAGTAGAGGATGACGATAGCCAGGAGCATGAGCACGCTGCCAACCAGCGTGTAGAGGAAGAACTTGATGGCCGCGTACTCGCGGTTCGGGCCGCCCCACGCGCCGATGATGAAGTAGAGCGGGACCAGGCTGATCTCCCAGAAGATGTAGAACAGGAAGAAGTCGAGGGCCACGAAGACGCCAACGCAGGCCGTCTGGAGCAGCAGGAAGAGCGCGAAGTACTCCTTCACCCGCTCGTTGATGATCCAGGAGTAGGCGATAGAGACCAGTGAGACAAGGCAGGTGAGGAAGACCATGGGCATGGATATGCCGTCTACGCCCATGTGGTAGCTGACGCCTATCTGGGGGATCCACTCAGCGCGCTCCTCGAGTTGGAAGCCTCCCGCGCCGTTGTCGAAGGCGAGCCACGCGAGGATCGCGAGCGCCAGGCACAGCGCCGAGGTGCTGGTAGCCGTGGCCTTGATGGCCTCATGGCTATCCCGGGGGATGAACAGGATGATGAGCGCGCCGACCAGGGGCAGGTACGTCAGGGCCGACAGGATCGGGAACTCCACGCGGCACACCTCCTTCCGTGGGGCTCCCGCAGAGCCCCGTGAGTCGGTCTAGCTATGGCGCTCACGGCCTCACCGCCTTACGCTGCCTTCGGAACAGCGAGGCCCCCACGACGCCCGCGAGGGCGACCATAACCACGAGGGCCAGGATAATGTTGAGGATCCCCTCGACGAACAGGGCGGAGGCGATCAGCACCAATGCGCCCATGGCCGTGACGAGGGCATAGAAGTGAACGGACCCCGTCTGCGCCATCTGAAGCACGCCCCCTAGGACGTAGATGGCGAAGGGGCCCGCGTGGACCAGTATGCGATCAATGAACTGCTTGTCGAACCACCCAACGACGGTCTTGATCTGCAGCACCAGCCAAGCCCAACCGCGGACGAAGACGCGGTCCAGCACGTGCAGATCGAAGCGGGCGACCATGCCCATGAACTCGATGGCCAACTTGGCGAGGAAGAGGTACAGCTCGTCGATGTAGTACTTGTTGGCGAGCACGGTCCGCGCCAAGCCGAGCGGCCGCGACCGCTTGACCATCGCCGCCGTGCGGTCAGGTCCACGCCCCCATAGCAGCAGGCCGAGAAGGACTCCCGCAAGCACGCAGCCGGTGGCGATCCAGCCTACAGCCATCTCGGCCGCGTGATGCGCCTCGTGGCTGTGAACCTTGGGCGGCAACGGCGCCACCGGGACCATCCAGGCATCGGCGCCCTCGCCCACAGGAGCCTCTCCGCCCCCCAGGGTAGCGACACCGGCCGCCATAGGCGTCTGCTTCGGCTCACGCCTCACCTCAGCGGGATCGGTCTCATGGTGGAAGGCATAGCCCTCCTCGAGCCAGGCCTCGAAGGGCTGCGCGAACCAACCGGCCCCAAGCGCGAAGACCGCCAGGATAACAAGGGGCACGGTCATGTTCGCGGGCGTCTCGTGGGCATGTTCGGCTACATGGGGATCCCGGGTCTTGCCCAAGAAGGTGAGGCAGATCAGTCGCGTCATGTAGAAGGGCGTCAGGAAAGCGCCCGCGAGGCCCATCCAGGCCAGGACTGGGGACTCGAGCCACGCATGGGCGAGGATCATCTCCTTGCTGTGGAAGCCGGAGAAGCCGTACCAGCCGGGGACTCCCACGCCCATAAGGGCCAGGGTTCCGATGGTGAAGGTCACGAAGGTGATGGGCATGACCTTGGCCAGGCCCCCCATCTTCTTCATGTCCTGCTCATGGTGGCAGCCGATGATGACGGAGCCCGAGCCGAGGAACAGGAGGGCCTTGAAGAACGCGTGGGTCAGGAGGTGGAAAAAGCCCGCGAAGAAGGCGCCGACACCCAATCCCAGCATCATGTAGCCGAGTTGGCTGATAGTCGAGTATGCCAGCACCCGCTTGATGTCGTCCTGGGCAATGGCGATGGTGGCGGCGAACAGGGCCGTGAACCCGCCGATGATCGCGATCCACTTCATCGCATCATAGGGTCCCATGCCCGCCGTCGCTTGGATGACCGGCTGCATCCGGTAGATGAGCCAGACGCCAGCGGCGACCATGGTGGCCGCGTGGATGAGCGCGGAGACCGGCGTCGGACCCTCCATCGCATCGGGGAGCCATACGTGCAGGGGGAACTGAGCTGACTTGCCGACGGCGCCGGCGAAGAGCCCCAGGGAGATGAGGAAGAGCATCGGGGGGGCGACCTCGCCCGCCGTCACCTTTGTGAAGATCTCCCGCAGATCCAGGCTCCGGGTTGCGACGAAGAGGGCGATGATCGCGATGTTGAAGCCCACATCGCCAAGGCGCGTCGTGAGGAACGCCTTCTTGCAGGCCCGCGCCGCCTCGGGCTTGTGGAACCAGAATCCGATCAGCAGGTAGCTCATCAGGCCTACGAGCTCCCAGCACATGAACAGCAGGATCAGGTTGCTGGACAGCACGAGGCCCAGCATCGAGGACGAGAAGAGCGCCAGGAATGCGAAGAAGCGGGCGTACAAGGGGTCATCGTGCATGTACCCGGTCGAGTAGATCATGACGAGCAGGGCCACGATGGACACCATGGCCAACATCGTGGCCGCAGCCGCATCCACGGTGATAGTGAAGAAGAAGCTCCGTCCGACGTTGGCCCACTCGAAGCCATAGGAGAGGGGCTCGCCACCGGTGAGGCAGTAGCCGAGGACCCCGAACGCCCACATGGTGGAGACGGTCATGGCGGCAATGGGCAGGCCCGCGCCGCGTCCGGGGGCCCTGTCGCCGAAGCAGATGACGACGGCGAAGGCCACTACTGGGAGCGCCGGAATGACGTAGGCCGTTTGTGCGAAGAACTCGAGCAAGGCTAACCCCTCAATAGGTTCAGCTCATCGGCATTGACCGTCTTGCGAAGCTTGAACATGGCGACGATGATCGCGAGGCCCACCGCCGCCTCGGCGACCGCCACCGTCACGGTGAAGACCACGAGGAGCTGGCCCTGGATCTGGCCCACCTCGAGCCCCGAGCGGCTGAACGCCGCCAGGTTCACGTTCACCGCGTTCATCATCAACTCGATGGAGAGCAGCATCCCGATCGCGTTTCGCCGAGACACCAGGCCAAACAGCCCGATGCAGAACAGGAGGGCCGCGAACACCAGGTAGTACCCTGTCGGGACCGTCTCGGGGAAGATGTCGTTCAGGCTCATGCCCCCTCCCCCTCCTCCGCCGGCTCCTCAGGCTCGATCTCTCCCCCAGGGTGCTTCTGCTCGAGCGGGTGGCCGACGAGCACGGCCCCTATCATCGCAACGAGAAGCAGGATCGAGGCTATCTCGAAGGGGATCACGTAGTCCCGAATCATCACGGGCGAGAAGTCCTCGACCGGATCGATCTCCTCGGGGACGTCAGTGAGGACCAGCCGCTCCGCCAGGTCTCGGGAGACGGGGTGCACGCTGCCGGCGGCCGCCGCCTCATCTTCGAGACCCGCTAAATACCCGGACCCGATGCCCATCAGGACCACGAAGAACAGCAGCCCCACGACCAGGGCTGGGCCCGCGAGGCCGGTCTGCTGCCGCACGAACTCCCCGGTGACTCGGCGCACGAGCATGACCGCAAAGGCGAACAGGACGACCACGCCGCCCGCGTAGATCATCAGCTGCATCACGCCAAGGATAGGCGCCCGCATGAGGAAGAACAGTCCGGCGACTCCGACCAGGGCCAGAAAGAGCGAGACGACTGCGCGCAGGATGTGCGGGGTGGTCACTACGACCACTGCCAGGACGAGTATGGGCACCGCTAGGCCGAAGAACACCAGTGTCTCCATGACCTACCCCTCCTCCCCATCGCCCGGGGCGAGCTGCGCCGTCTCCCGTTGCCGCAGCTCGTACTCGCTCAGCGGCTCTGGGCGCAGCAATCCGTCGAGATCGATAGTGAGAGCGCGCACGTCACCCTCGATGTAGCTGAACTCCCGCGTGAGGTGCAGGCAGTTCACAGGGCAGGCCTCTGCACACAGATTGCAGTACATGCACCTCGCCAGATCGATGGTGAACGTGTCCGGGCGGTTGACCTGCTTCTCCTCGCCCTCGGGCGTCGTCACCGTGACCTTCTTGCGGGTGACGACGACGCAATGGTCGGGGCAGGTGCGCTGGCACTGGCCACAGGCGATGCAGAGCGGCTCGCCTTGCTCGTCCGTCAGAAGCCGGTGGCGAGCGCGGGTCCGTGGGCTGATGTCGAGCTGCTCCAGAGGGTAACAGACCGTGACGCGCGGCCGACGCATAGCGTTGTAGCCCGTGACCCGGAGGCCCTTCGCCGTGGTGTACGCCGCGGACCACACGTACTGGAAGAAGGCGATGATGGGGTTGTCCGACACCCGGGTGGGCGGCACGTGTGCCATGGCTACGCCCCCACCCAAGCCACGTGCGCGACGGCGATGGCGATGTTGATCAAGGCGAGGGGGATGAGGCCCTTCCACGCGATCTGGAGCATCTGATCGATCCGGACGCGGGGCAGGGTCCACTTCACCCACATCATGCAGTAGATCAGGATGGTGATCTTGACGAAGTACCACAGCACGCCGTCGCCGAAGATCCGCCAGAACCCCTCGCCCTCGGAGACAATGGGCGAGCTCCATCCGCCGAAGAACAGGGTCGCGGCGATGCCGGACACCAACGCCGTGTTCGAGAACTCCGCTACGAAGAAGATGCCGAACCGCATGCCCGAGTACTCGGTGTTGAAGCCCGATACCAGCTCGGACTCCGATTCGGGGAGGTCAAAGGGCTGCCGGTTGACCTCTGCGAGCGCCGCGACGAGGTAGAGGACAGCGGCGATCATTCCCGGCAGGGTGAAGCAGTTCCAGTTCAGGAAGGGGGCATCCGGCGGCGCCAGACTCCAGCTTCCCCCCGACTGGCTGCGCACGATCTGATCGAGAGACAGCGTCCCGGCCATCATGATGATGACGACGACGGACAGGAACATGGGAATCTCGTAGGTGATGAGCTGGGCGGCCGCCCTCATGCCCCCGAGGAGCGACCACTTGTTGTTGCTCGCCCAGCCGGCGACGATGATCCCGAGCACGGCGATCGATCCAACGGCGACGAGGTACCACAAGCCCACATTGAGATCCGCCGCGATGAGGCCGTTCCCCACGGGGATGACCACATAGGCGAGGATCGCGGGCAGGAAGACGATGTACGGGGCAACGCAGAACACCAGGCGGTCCGCCTGCTTGGGGATGGTGTCCTCTTTGGTCAGCAGCTTGAGGGCATCCCATATGGACTGGAAGAGGCCATAGGGCCCGTGATGCAGTGGGCCCACTCGCGACTGGATGTCAGCCGAGACCTTCCGCTCCGCCCAGATGAGGATGAGCACAGAGCCGACGATGAGGATGAGGATCCAGAGGATGGGGACGAGGTGCACAATCCAGGGCGCGACCTCGTACAGGGGTTGCACGATGCCGTTGACCCAGTTCTCTAGCCAGCCTCGCTCAGCCATCTCCGTTGCGCGGCCCTTGGGCCGCTCCTCTCATCACTACTAGCGGTCTATATCGCCGAGCACGATGTCGATGCTGCCCAGGATGGTGACCACGTCGGCCACTTTCCAGCCGACCAGGATGTCCTCTATAAGATGGAGGTTCGAGAAACCTCCTGAGCGGATCTTCAGCCGATAGGGCGCCTCGGTGCCGTCGCCGATCGCGAAGTATCCGCACTCGCCTCGAGCGCCCTCCACGGCGCCGTAGGCGACCCCCTCGGGCGTCTTGAAGCGCGCGGGCAGCTTCGTGCGGATCTCGCCCGGAGGCAGACCATCCAGCACCTGTCGGCAGATCCTCGCGGACTGCCGCATCTCCTCCATACGGCAGGTGAAGCGGTCGAGGCAGTCGCCGCGGTTGCCCAGGATGACGCGGTAGTCGAAGCGATCGTAGACCCCGTATGGCGCATCTCGCCGCAGGTCGAAGTCGACCCCTGACGCCCGCGCTACGGGCCCCGAGGCGCCATAGGCCCGACAGCGTTCGGCTGAGATCTCGGCCACACCCTCGGTCCGAGCGCGCAGTATCCGGTTGTTAGTGAACAGGTCGTCATACTCTCGCAGGCGGCTCTCGATGACGTCCAGGGCCTGGCGAATCTCCCGATCCAAGCCGGCAGGCAGGTCCCAACCCACTCCGCCGACCCGTATGTAGTGGCACGTCATCCGCTGGCCGGTGAGCTTCTCGAAGATGTCCATGATCAGCTCACGCTCTCGGAAGGTGTGCAGGAACATCGTCACGGCGGCCAAGTCGTTCCCGAAGGTCCCCACGAACACCAGGTGGCTAGCGATCCGGTACAGTTCGGCGCTCAGAACACGAAGCCACTCGGCACGCTCGGGCACCTCCACCTGGGCCAGCCGCTCAGCGGCCAGCGCCATCGCCCACTCGCAGGTGATCGGGGAGAGGTAATCCAGGCGATCCGTCAGCGGGAGAGAGCGAATCCAGCCGTTCCGCTCGGAGATGTACTCGTGGCAGCGGTGGAGATACCCGATGACGCATCGGCATGACTCGATCATCTCGCCACGCAGGCGAAGGACAAGCCGGAGCACCCCATGGGTAGAGGGGTGCTGAGGGCCCATGTTGATGAGCATTTCCTCGTTGTGCAGGGGCGCCTTGCGCCCGTGTGTCGCCAACGCTACTCCATCCGGCCTCTAGCCGCCCGGCTTCCTCGCCTCGGACATCTCCGGCCAGCGCTTCTCTGTCGTGTAGGTCAGGTCGTTCATATCCTCCGTGTAGTCCTTGCGCAGCGGGTGGCCACGCCAATCATCGGGCAGCAGAATCCGCGTCAGACCCGGATGACCCGCGAAAACCACGCCGAGCAGGTCGTAGCACTCCCGCTCGTGCCAGACGGCCGTCGGGTAGAGGTCCGACACCGTGCGCACGGACTCCCCGTCCCTTGCTATGGAAGCCGTGACGAGCACCTCGATGCGCAACGAGAGCGACCGCAGGTGGTACCACAGGTCCATACGGCCCGTGCTGTCCTCTGAGGGCGGGTAGTCGGCCGCGGTCACGAAGGTCAGGTAGTCGCACGAGGTCGCTCCATCGCGCAGTCGCGCCATTACTTGAGGGATGTCCTTGGCGGCACATCGTACGAGCACATCTCGCTCGCGAGTCTCGATGGACTCCGCGAGATCGCTCAGCTCGGACTGGACGGCGGCTGCCGCCTCCTGCACGGTCATCGCTCTACCTCACTGGTGATGCAGGGCCCTCGCCCTTGGCGATCTTCTCCCGGAGCTTCATGAAGCCGTCGATCAGTGCCTCAGGCCGGGGGGGGCAACCTGGAACATACACATCCACGGGGACAACCAAGTCGACGCCTCGCACCGCATGATAGCCGTCGAGGAAGGGGCCTCCGCAGTTCGCGCAGCTCCCCATCGAGATCACGTACTTGGGGTCAGGCATCTGGTCGTAGAGCCGGCGCAAGCGGTCGGCCATCTTGTGGGTCAGGGTGCCTGCGACGATCATCACGTCGGCCTGGCGCGGCGTCGACCGAGGCATGACTCCCCAGCGGTCCATATCGAAGCGGCTGGCCCAGGTCGCCATCATCTCGATCGCGCAGCAGGCGAGGCCAAAGGTAAGGGGCCAGAGGGAGCGGAGCCGGGCCTGGTTGAAGACCCAGCGCTCCACGGCGTCCGTCACGCCCCCGAGACCGGGCACACTCCCGATGACCGAGGTGCGGATGTAGGGGTAGCCTGCGCCCGCGGGTTCCGGAGTGACGACTCGGCGCTCGTCCGAGGGCGCGTCGGGGCATCCCTCGGTGGGCCCTACTCGGTTATCCACTCGAGGGCACCCTTCCTAAGCGCATAGACCCAGCCCAGGATGAGGATCGCCAGGAAGATAGCCATCTCGACGACCACGAACCACGGGCTTCCCACGCCCTCTGCCGCTGCGTGGTGGAGGAAGTCGCCGAGCTTCAGAGCCCAGGGGATCAGGAAAGCCGCCTCGACCTCGAACACCACGAAGAGCAATGCGATAAGGTAGAACTGCGCCGGGAACTGGAACCAGGCCGATCCGACCGGCTCTTCTCCACACTCGTAGGTGGACGCCTTTACCTCGCTCGGCCGGTTAGGCCGTAGCAGCCACGAGACGATCATCGCGGCAGCCACGAAGAGGATACCACCGACGGTCATGATGAGCAGTTGCAGATACGGATGGCCGGTCACAGAGGAGTCACCAGAGGCCCTACTTCGCTATGGCCTCCCCTTCTCCTCCCCCATCCCCGCCACCGGCGGGGGTTCGTGCCTCAGGCCCGCCGAGACGGCGGCATCGGCCCAACTGCCGGGGTCGAACTCGGTGGGATTGAAAGTGCGGTTCAGGGCCCAGTAGTCTCGCTGGAACCGCTCCAGGTCCTTGCCTCTCTCGGTCCAGCACCTCATACCGTCATTGCGCGCCCACTCGTCCTCGGGTACCAGGGGCCAGGACTCGCAGCAGTCCCTCTGCGCGTAGGGCCCCAGTGGATGATCATCCCGAACTTCAGTCCCAGGAACTACTGCACGCGTTCCCGCAACCACTCAGGACGGCTCGCCATATGCCCGCTGGGGGGCTGTGGCCCATCACATCGCCTCGTGCCGGCTGCTCACCCATGGCCGCAAGCTCCTTCCGCGTACGGTGCTCCGCCCGTGGCGCGGGGCAACGCGGAGGCTACGAGCAAGGCCTCTGAAGTGGGACCGACCCTGATCAGAGAGGCTCTGCGATGCGTCTGGTAGGGACTTCCACCCCATCGCGGCTGCGGTGGGGTGGAAGTCCGAGGTGGCTGCTTAGTCGATGACGACCTCGCGCCCTGTCCTCGCGCTCTCATGCAGGCCGTCGAGGGCCTTCATGACGTTGAGGACCTGCTCCTTCTTGACGATGAGCTCCTCCTCGCCCTTGATCACGCGGACGAGGTGAGCGGTCTCTCCGATGTGACCGGGGAAGGCCACAGGCGGATCGCCCGGAGCGATGGGCGTTACGTTGGTCTGGTAGCCATCCACGTTCGTGACGAAGGTGAACGGATCGATCTGGATGCCACCTTCGGTGCCGAGAACCGTGGTCTGGTGCGGGTTGCCGGGCACGTTCGCCGCCCAACTGGTCTTGAAGGAGACGGAGATCCCGCCCTCCATCCGGAAGAAGCCCGCCGCCAGATCCTCGACGTCGAACTCGCGGTAGTCGTACGGCCGCGGCGTGATAACGCCCTCGGGCGCGCCGCTGTCGGCGAGGGAGGTCGCCAGGCCCTCATCACGGTTGCCGAACTTGGTGTAGGTGACGCCGGTGGCGGTCTTGACGGCGGGGTTGCCCATGAGCCAGAAGAGCAGGTCCAGGTTGTGGACACCCAGGTCGTACAGTGGGCCCGCGCCCGAGTGCTCCTTCATGTGGAACTGGCCCCATGTGGGGATCCCACGACGGCGCAGCCAGTAGGTCTCGCCGAAATAGATCTCGCCCAGGCGTCCCTCGTCGATGAGCTTCTTGGCCGCGAAGGGCACGCTGGTGAAGCGGGTGCTCTGCCCGACCATGAGGATCGTGCCCGCTGCCTCGGCCGCCTCGTACATCCTCGCGGCGTCCTTGTAGCAGATGGAGATGGGCTTCTCGCAGAGGACATGGGCGCCAGCCTGCAGGGCAGCGATGGTCTGCTCTGCGTGGTAGGCGTTGGGCGTGCAGACGGATACCAGATCCGGCTTGACCTCATCGAGCATCTTCTGCCAGTCGCCGTAGTGCTTCGGAATCCCCGCCGATTCGGCAAGAAGCCGCGCCCGCTCGGGGAGTATATCGGCCGTGGCGACGAGCTCGACGTCCCTCGAGAGAGCCTTCCATGACGGGAGGTGGGCCGTAAGGGCGATCATTCCGCTCCCGATTATCGCTACCCTCAACTTGTCCTGTGCCATGCTGCATGCTCCTCTACGGTATTGGGCCGTCAGGCTTCCAGTACGACCCGATCGACCACGTACTGCCTGAGTTCATCGGACAGGCTCGCGAAATACGCGCTGAACCCGGTGATCCGCACGATCAGGTCGGGGTAGGCGGCGGGGTTCTCCGCCGCGGCCAGAATCGTGTTCCGATCGACGATATTCATGTTGATCATGGTGCCACCGAGGTCGAAGTGGCCTCGGATGAGGGCCGCCACCTTCGCGACCCCTGCCGGTCCCGAGACCATCCCCGGGTCCATGTCGAGCTGTAGGGGGGCCGTATTCCCGAATCCCGGCTGCACCCCTGCAACGGCAACCGCCATTTGCGTAGGCGTGCCGGGCTGCCCCCCGTTGAAGCCCGGCTCGGGGTTGGGGCCATGGGAGACGGGCTCGCCCGCGCGGCGCCCATTCGGTGTCGCTCCGAGGCGCTGACCGAAGGCGACGGTGAGGGCCCATGTGAACAGCCCTGGCACCATCCGGTGGCCGTTCGGCGTCGGCTTCTCGACAACCATCGCCGTGAAGGCCTTGCTGATCCGCTTGGCCCATCCATCGGCGACGGAGTCGCCGGAGCCGAACCGCCGGATGTTGCGCATCAGCTGGCGCGCTTGCTCGCCCCCCGGACCCTCCCAGTTGGTCTCGAGGTGCTCCCACATCTCGTGCCAGGTGAACCGGCCCTCGCGCTCCACCCGCTCCTCCAGCGCCGCGAAGGAGTCGGCGACGGTGGCGAGGGAGCTACCATCAACGCCTATGTTGATGATCTCGACGCCACCATGGCTAGCGTCGACGCCCCGCTCGACCGGGCCGTGACAGAACAGATCCAGCACCAACTCGGGGAAGACCTCGTGCATGTGTTCGATGTGGAGGTCGACGCCCTCGGCGATGACCTCCACGGCCCGCTTCAGGTGGCCGTGGAACCGGCGCCATAGCTCATCGACGCTTGGCGTCACCCCGGGAGCGTGGATCATCTCCTCGAGGGCGTATCGGAAGGTCTTCGCGAAGTCGAGCTTGATCATATCCGCCAAGCCGTATTCGCGGCCCGGCACCGCCAGCCAATGACAGCCCGAGTAGACCCTCGATTCGGCGAGTTCGAGAGGCCAGCCAGCCCGAACGAAGCCCTCAACCAGCGACTCGTTGGCCACGAACTTCGGGAAGCCCATCCGATCCTCGAACAGGATCTCTACGCTCCGACGCAGCAGATCCTCCGGCGTCTGCGCTCCAACGCGGAGGCCGATGTTCGCGGGCGTCTTTAGCCGGTGGACCGCCTCGAGGATGAGGTAGGACATCTTGCTCGCCCGCTCGCCGCCGCCCGGCTCCGGCCCGCCGATCTGCACGTATGCCGTCTCACTCAGCAGAAGGCAGGCCACATGGAAGATGGCCTCCTCGTCATCGAGCCTTCCAGCGGCAATGTCGGCCTCGTAGTACGGACGCAGGATCTCGTCGAGCTGCCCCCACTCGCCGCTGCCGTTGTACATCTTCGCCACGGCCTGGAAGAACACGAGCCACTGGCACGCCTCGCGGAAGGTGGCAGGCGGCTCGGCGACCAGTCGGCGGCAGACTGCCGCGACAGTCTCTAAGTTCTCGCGACGCGCCGGATCGGGCTCCTGCTCCGAAAGCTCGTCGGCGGCCACGGCGTGGCGGGCGATCCACCTCTGGACACCTGCGATCACGTTCTCGAGGCCAATGTAGAACTCCGAGGCCTCGGGGTTGACTCCCGCGTAGTGGCGAACCTTGTCTAGGAGGCCGCCCCAGCCCAGCTCCAGACCGATGGTGAGGTCGGGGCAGAAGTGCTGGACTCCGCCGATGCCCGGGGTCAGGCCATATCGCTCCTGCTCCTCATGAAGATGGGAGTAGTCGAAATCGGGGTTCCACCCGGGGGAACGGTAGGAGATGAAGTTGACCATGTAGACGCCGGCCATCGAGTTGAACGGCTTCACGTAGGTCGGGTGGGCTTCCAGCAGGCGCCGGAAGTTCTCGCCACAGGCTCGGGGGCCGAAGAACCCGCCGCTGGGATGGTTGCTCTCAGGCACGTAACCCTTCAGGATCTGGTCTTTGACGACCACGCCCGAGCCACTGACTGCCTCGACGATCTCCGACGCCTCTTCTGGCAGGGGGACGATGCCCTGCTCATCGGCGTCGATGGCGCCCTTCAAGGCGCGCTTCTGGCGAACCTGTTCTCGCTTCAGATCCTGCAGTTCGCGGATCCACTTGCTGTAGTCGACTCGCGTCCCTGTCAAGTACCCTCACCTCAGACTGCGCCCTTCCGCGGCTCCGCGCGAAACACCTGGGCGGTGTGGGGCCTATCCCCGGAGAACAACCCTGCTGCATGCACGCACAGAGGGAAGGCGATACCATGTACGGACTCTGGCGGTCTTCGACAGCACGCACCGGACTCCTTGCGTTGTCACTGGCTCTCTTCAGCCTCTCGTCCCCCGCTCAGGACTTGGCTGCCGGCTTCGCGGCTCCTCCGCCCTCCGCCAGGCCCCACACCTGGTGGCACTGGATGAATGGGAACATCACGGCAGAGGGGATCACCGCCGACCTGGAGGCTATGGCCGCCGTCGGGGTGGGCGGGGTCCAGATCTTCGACGTGGAGCCGGGCGTCCCGGCGGGCCCTGTCGACTACGCGAGCCCCGAGTGGTTCGACCTGGTCCTGCACGCCTGCCGCGAGGCTGATCGGCTGGGCCTCGAGGTCTGCCTGCACAATTGCGCCGGCTGGTCGTGCAGTGGTGGACCTTGGGTGACCCCGGAGCTCGCCATGCAGATGCTCGTCTCCTCTGAGACGCGGGTCGAGGGACCTGGCCGATCGGAGACTCCACTCCCTCAACCTCTCACGCGGTTGGGAACCTACCGGGACATTGCCGTCATTGCGTTCCCCACGCCCCCGGCGGAGGCGTCGCCCCTGCCGGAGTTCACGGTCACAGCGAACCACCCGGGCGCGGCGGCGCTCCTCGATGGAGATCTCGGCACCCCCGTCAACGTGCCCTCGGTGGTTGATGGCGAGCCCGTCTGGGTCGCGGCGGAGTTCGCCGCGCCCGTCACCCTGCGCTCCCTGAGCTTGCCGCCAGTTTCTGGGGCCACGGGAGGCGGGGAGCTCAGCGTCTCCGAGGATGGGGCCAACTTCACCCGAGTCGCCGACTTCGGCGCCCAGGATGGCGGCCTGCTGCCCGCTCCTGGCGCAGTGTGCTTCCCACCGGCGACCGGACGCGTCTTCCGTATCACGCTCTCCCCTGGCGCCGGGCGTGGCGGCCTGGCGCGCATGTCGGAGATAGTGCTGGAACAGGGCGCCCGCCTCACTAACTGGTCGCTGAAGGCTGGCTATGACCGGGCGAATAGTCCCGGCCGGCAGTCGGTGGAGGTAGGCGCTGAGGCGTGCGTAGATTCCGACACCATCGTGGATCTGACGGCGCGGCTCCAGGCGGACGGAACCCTCGACTGGGAGGCTCCCGCGGGTTCCTGGACCATCCTGCGCCTGGGCTACACCCCCACAGGCAAGGAGAACCACCCGGCATCGGAGTCGGGGCGGGGCCTGGAGGTCGACAAGCTCAGCAAGGAGGCCGCGAGCTTTCACTTCGACCAAGTGGTGGGCGCCCTGGTGGAGGCCGGCGCCCCTATCGGCGAGACCGGGCTCCGCCACGTCCTCATCGACAGCTACGAGGTCCACTGCCAGAACTGGACGGCGGAGATGCCGCGGCAGTTCCAGCGCCTGCGTGGCTACGGGATCGCGGGCTACCTACCGGCTCTGACCGGCCGAATCGTGGCCGATGTGGATAGCACGGAGCGGTTCCTGTGGGACTTCCGCAGGACTCTCGCAGACCTCTACCACGAGTGTTACTTCGGCCGCTTCGCTGACCTCTGCCACAGCCGGGGGCTGCTGCTTTCGGCTGAGCCCTACGGGAACGGGAACTTCGATGACCTGACTGCGGGGGGAGCGGTGGACATCCCCATGGGTGAGTTCTGGGTCGGGGGCGGGCCGGGGAACGGCAAACTGGCGGCGTCTATCGCCCACACCTACGGGCGGGCCATTGTGGGCGCTGAGTCCTTCACCGCCAGCGACGTGAACGGCCGATGGCAGAATCACCCGGGCTCCTTGAAGGCGCTGGGCGATCAGGTCTTCTGTGCCGGAGTGAACCGCTATATCTTCCACCGCTACGCTCATCAACCGTGGATGAACGTGGTACCCGGAATGACGATGGGTCCCTGGGGGTTCCACTTTGAGCGTACTAACACGTGGTGGGAGCAGGGGGCGGCGTGGCTCCAGTACATCGCGCGATGCCAGTACCTGCTGCAATCGGGCGAGTACGTGGCCGACTTCCTGGCCATGGCCGAGGAGAACTCGCCCGCATCGATGCCCCTGTTGAACCTGCCACCCGGCTACGAGTACGACGCGTGCTCGCCGGAGGTAGTGATGAAGCGCCTCTCCGTGAAGGACGGCTGGCTCGTCGCCAGCGGAGGCAGCCGGTACCGCGCCCTGATCCTTCCACCTGGTGACCGTATGACGCCTGCCCTGCTGGAGCGCGTCGCCGCTCTCGCCGAGGCTGGCGCCACGGTCGTCGGGCCCACCTACGCCGCCTCCCCCAGCCTCTCCGGCGGGCCTCCGTCCGATGCGCGTGTGGCGGAATTGAGCGGCTCCGTCCGGCAGGGGACAGTCGCCGAACTGCTGCGGGACTGGGCCCTCCCGCCCGACTTCGAGGTAGTGGGAGGGCAGCGCGACGGGGTGAGTTTCATCCATCGCCGCATAGATGGCGCCGAGGTCTACTTCGTCGCCAGCGCCGCGCCGCAGCCTCGCTCCCTGGAGGCCGCGTTTCGCGTGTCGGGCCTCCGGCCGGAGCTCTGGGACCCCGTGACGGGTGCGACGCGGCTCGCCCCCGTCTTCCGCGAGGAGGATGGCCGCACGACCGTGTCGTTGGCCATGGAGCCCGCGGGATCCGTCTTCGTCGTCTTCCGTGAGCCCGTTGGCGAGGCAGACCCGGTGGTGTCCCTCGCTCGGGATGGCGGCGACGCCTTCGCTCCCACCTTGCCGGAGGGGCTCACGCTCGAGGTGCTGGAGGCAAGCTACGGAGTTCTCGACCGCCAGCTGCCGGATACGGTGGACGTGACCGACCTGGCCAGGAACCTCTTGAGGGATGGTCGCCTGGAGATCAGCGCCAGTAACGATCTGGCGGGGGACCCCGCTCCCAACCTGATCAAGCGGCTTGTCGTGGAGTACGTGCTCGACGGTGAGCTTCGGACAGCCTCAGTGGTCGAGGGCGCTGGCATGGTGCTACCCCCGGACGGGGAGGCAGGGCAGGTCGAGGTCCGCCGGGCCATGTACGGTGTGGTCCCCGATCCCCTGCCGCCGCCGGATCAGACGCTCACCGTCGACGTTACCGAGGCGCTGCGCCAGCGCATCGAGGGCGCGAGCCTGGCAGTGTCGGCCAACAACGATCTCGCAGGCGACCCAGCGCATCTCGTGCCCAAGCAGCTCCGTGTGCAGTATGCGCTCAGCGGGCAGCCCTACACGCTGGTAGTGCCGGAGAACCAACTGCTCGTGCTGCCGACAGGCACGGAGGCGCCGATCCGGGCGGCGATGAGGCCGACTCCGCTGGCCGAAGCGACAGACTCCGCAGCCGTGGCCGTGACCGCTTGGGAGGATGGCGAGTGGACCGCGGAGACCCGATCCGGCGCCACAGCGCGTGCTTCCGTCGCTGGTTCGCCTGAGCCCCAGGAGATCTCGGGCGACTGGACCGTCAGCTTCGGCCCGAACCTGGGGGCGCCCGTCCGGGTCCTGTTCAGCCGGCTGATGTCGTGGACTGAGCACCCGACAGACGGCGTCCGGTACTACTCGGGCACGGCCACCTATACGAAGACCATCGATCTGCCCGCGGTAGATGCCGACCACAGGCTGCTTCTGGACCTGGGTGACGTGCGCGAGATGGCACGGGTACGGCTCAACGGCGTGGATCTCGGCGTACTCTGGAAGCACCCGTTCAGCGTTGACATCACCGACGCGGCGGCGCCGGGTGAGAACGAGCTGGAGATCGAGATCACCAACCTCTGGCTGAACCGTCTCATCGGCGATGAGCAGCTCCCCGACGATTGCGAGTGGAACTCCAGTGGCTCGCTGCGGGGATGGCCCGAATGGTTCCTGCAGGGCCAGAAGAGGCCCTCGGAGCGCGTCGCCTTCACCACATGGAAGCACTGGCACGCTAGTTCGGCGCTGGTGCCGTCCGGCCTGATGGGGCCGGTGCGCGTCTATACGGGACAGGTGGTTCACCTGAGGCCATGACCCTGTGTGCTCTGTGCCTCCGGCTGCTGAGCCTGCCGCGGACGGATCAGCTCCAGATGCGCAGGAACATCCGGTTCTGCCATAAGCCGATGAGGTCCCAGAAGCCACCCGCGAAGAAGTCGCCCAGGATCATCCCGATGGCGATCATACGCCCTACGCGGTAGGAGCGGTTGCCGCCGTAGCGCAGGGTGACGACTTTGGCGGCCCAGCCGATGGTCATGGGGCCCCACAGCCAGTGGACAGCCCAGCAGTTGCCCAGGGCGTAGCCGATCGGATGCACGGGCCAGCCTGTGACACGGGTGTGTCCGGCCATCATCAGCAGCGTTCCGGCGAAGCCTATCACGGCCGCCACGAGCCGAGCCCGGCTGTACTCCGGCGGCGACTCCATGCGTCTGACCAGCTCGTCCCAGGGCTCGTTGCCATAGAAGACGTTGTTGGTGGCCGCTTTGGCGTCCGAGCCGTCCACGTAGAGGGCCTGGGCGGTTGCCCAGAAGGTCAGCAGCGCCCCCAGCGGCAGGAGGAGCCAGAGCATGTTCGCCAAGCCGCGAGTGTGGAGGCCCGTCCGTTCGGCCATCTTGAATGCCTCGATCTGGTGTGGCGCCACATGGCCACGGTAGCCCCGGTTATAGAAGCGGTGGAGCGCGAACGATACCAGGGTGCGGTCATCCAGGAAGCGATGGCCGCCGATCTCCGCCCGCGTGCCCAGGATGTTCGGGATGGTCTGTACGGGGCCCTTGACGAGCAGATCGTGAGCGGGGATGCCCATCTCCGCCCTGATGCGCATCACGGCTAGGCTCAGGGTGAAGTAGACGCCGAAGAAGAGGGGAGTGACCCACCAGGCCATCCCCGTCTTCGCGATCGCGAACCAGAGGGTGTAAGCCACCCCGATGGCGAGCAGGATGAGCTGGGTCCGGTAGGGCCACGGCTCGTCACGGTCATCGTAGCCTCCAGGCCGCCCGAGGGCGGTCCGCAGGACGCGGGCCAGATGCCCCCTCGCCAGCCAGACGGACAGGAATCCCAGGGCAAGATAGCCGCCGAACATCTGCTGGTCGGCGAAGGGGGCGTTCCCTTCGGCCACGGGAAGCCCCATCTTCACGGCGACGACGAACTGCAGCTTGTAGAACCACCAGAAGCACAGGGTCGAGAAGACCAACTCGACGGGGAGCAGATACGTGAGCCCGATCGCAAAGGGGTAGAAGGACAGGTAGAGGAGACCGATGGCGTTCCCGATGGCGGGATCGAGGGCGTTGTTGAAGTGCAGCGAGGGCACATCGACGACCTTGAAGGGGAACTTGGGGACGCGAGGCTCGATGGTGTGCAGCGCGTTGCATGACTCCATCAGGAACACGATCACCAGGGCGCCCCACATCCGGCCATCCCGCCAGAGGGTGGCGCGCTCGGAGATCATCTCCATGGGCACCTCGGTGATGGGGAACTGGAGGCGCTCGGACTCCAGCCACCGCCGACGGAAGACCGCGGCCATGCACAGGGTGACGAGCCAGACCGCGCCCGCGTAGCTCGCCCACCACAGCGCGGGCCCGAGCCATGCCGAGTAGTTCTCCGGCCGGTACAGGCTCGACCCGCCCTCCACCAAGTTCCTCAGGGCGACGGGGTCGCTGACGACGACGTCCTTGGGGACCAGGTCGTGGAACAGCTCAGCCCAGCTGTTCTCCGGCGTCGCATGGGCCTTCCAGTGGGTGATGCCCACAGCCTGGAGCTGGAAGTTATCCAAGGAGGCCATGGAGCTGACGACGCACATCGCGGCGTAGATGACGACGAGGTGGCGTGGCGCGAGCGCCACACTGTCCCGGATGCGCGCCCCCAGGGAGCCCAAGGGGCGCGTCGCCAGCTTGAGCAGAGCGTTCAGGCCGACAACCAGCGCCAGGAGGAAGACGGCGTTGTAGAACAGCGAGACCATAGTGGGGCTCGCCCAGTACTTCACGACCTCGATCTGACCTACCCACCAGGCATTGAGTGGCAGGAGCACGAGCAACCACGGGAGCACGCGGAGAGTCACCCCGGCGCGGCGCGCCCCGCCCGACTGCCCGCGCGGCTCCGGGGCGGGTTCGATGTGTGACGGTGCATCAGCCATGGCTCACGCCCGGGTTTCGGTGCCCACCGGGGGAATCCTGGCGAGGGCGGAGGCGCAGGCCTGGCCGTCCGTCCCGTGGAATTGAGGGGAGTGGCGGAGGAAAGGATGCGACGCCATGCGTTCCCTGTGTGTTCCCGCACTCGTAGCGGCGCTGGTCCTGACCGTTCTGGCGCCACTCCTCGCTCAGGACGGGCCCGAGCTCTGGCTCCACCTGTTCTTCTCCGTGAACTCAGAGGAAGGCCGCGACCGGGCGCTCGACCTCCTAGATCGTGCCGGTGAGGCCGGCTATACCCATGCGTTGCTCGCCGACAACGCCCTCAACGACCTGGACACTCTCTCCCCGGACTATACGGCGCGGCTAGCGGCCGTCCAGGCGAAGGCGGCGGAGGTGGGGATCGAGCTGGCGCCGGGGGTCATGAACATAGGCTACTCGGGAGCCATTATCGGGCGCAACCGCAACCTCGATGAGGGCATGCCGGTGCGGGACGCCGTGTTCGTCGTCGACGGTGGAGAAGCTCGGCTGCGACCCGACCCGCCCCTCGCCGTGCCGGACCCGGGCTTCGAGAACGCCACGGACCACGCTTTCACGGAGTGGGAGTGGCAGGATCGGGCCGGCGTCATTACCTTCCGCGACACCGAGGTAGCACACTCCGGCGCCTCGAGCCTCCGCATGAGCGACATCGGCAGCGGAGACCCGGAGTACGGCCACGGTCGCATCATGGCGAGACTCCCGGTAGCCCCCTTCCGCCAGTACCATGTGTCGGTATGGGTGCGGACGGAGGAGTTCGATACAGGCTGCATGGCGCGAATGTACATCGCCTCTCCCGACGGCCGCTCCCTCTCCTTCGGTGACCTGAGGCTGCAGGCCACTGAGGACTGGACCAGGCATGACGCGGTATTCAACAGCCTGGATAGCGAGGAGATCCTGTTCTACCTCGGCGTCTGGGAGGGCAAGTCGGGCAGTATCTGGTGGGACGACCTGGTGATCGAGGAGGTCGGCCTGGTCAACGTGCTTCGTAGAGATGGCACGCCACTTCAGGTCAGGGGGGCGGATGGCGCCCTCTACGAGGAGGGCGTGGACTTCGAGCCCGTGGCGGGGATGAACGAGGGCATCGCCCGGTGGTACCCCTGGAGCGAGGAGTTCCCCGAGGCGCAGCCCCTGCGGATCACGGCGGAGAGTCGTATCTCCGAGGGCGAGCGGCTCTATGTCAGCTTCTACCACGCGGCGCATGTCCTGGGTGATCAGACGATGTGCTGCCTCTCGGAGCCGGAGGTCTACGCGGTCCTGGAGAGCCAGATCCGCGGCGTGCAGGAGTACCTGGCCCCGCGGACCTGGTTCATGAATCATGACGAGATTCGGGTCGCCAACTGGTGCGAGGCCTGCCAGTCGCGGGGGATGACGCCTGGGGAGCTGCTCGCTGATAACGTACGCCGCTGCCAGGAGATGATCCTTCGCGCCTCGCCCGGTGCGCGGATCGTGGTGTGGTCGGACATGTTCGACCCGAACCACAACGCCCACGACGACTACTACGCCGTGAATGGCACCTGGGCTGGCTCCTGGGAGGGACTCCGCCCCACAACGGACATCGCGAACTGGTACCGGGGCGGCGGCCTCGAAACCATGGGCTGGTTCGCTGACCGGGGCCACCGGCAGATCCTCTGTGGCTACTACGACACGAGTGACTTCTACACGGACGAGTGGCTCGCCGATGCCCAGGGAGCCGGGATTCGAGGCATCATGGGCGCCATGTACACGACCTGGGTTCCGAGCTATGACTTGATCGAAGCATGGGCTGAGATGGTTCGAGGCGCCTGGTAGATGACCAGGACGCGCGTCTCTGTGGCACAGACGGCCCGCAACCACTTGTGCAGCTAGGTCGTCAGCCTAGTACGGCATACTGGGACGGTGGATGGCGCGGGCTGTCGCCCGTGCGGAGAGGAGACCGCGTGCGGAGGCGCAATCGACTCATCGGCCCTCCGGCCCTCACCCGCCGCAGCCTGCTCGCGGGCATGGGGGCAACCCTGGGCGGGGCTCTCGCACGCCGTGCCCTGGGTGACGGCGGGCCGGTCGCTGAGAGCCCCGGCCCCCTGCTGTATGACCCATTCGACGGCCCCGACCTCGATGGGACCCTCTGGGAACCCACGGCCCACAATGACTTCGAGAGCCACATCGCGGATGTAGTGGGCGGGCGGCTCCGCCTGGCCTGCTCCACCATCGGGACAGATGACACGACCGTGAAGTATCACGGGATACGGTCAGTGGAGCCGATGGTGCCCATCACCGATGGAGCCGTTGTCGAGTTCCTCTTCGACTGGAACGACCAGGCGAACGGCTGCTACATGCACGCCGGCGTATACATCGCCCCGGAAGCCTCGGATAACCCTGCCGACGTCGATGACCGGCTGGAGTTCGTCTACATCGGCGTGCCTCCGGGGCAGATGGCCCGGGCCTGGGTGACCCTGCGCCAGGGCGGATTGCAGCCTCGCATCCTGCTGGATGAAGGCTGGCCACGAGATCGGACTGGGAGGAGGATAGGGGTTCACAGCGTATTATTGTCGATTGAGCGTGATCGCCTCACGCTGCAGGAGGACGGGGAGGCCCTCCTGACGGCAGGCGACCTGGATCTGGACTGGGGCTGGAGTCACCTGTACCTCCAGCAAAGCAGTCACAGCAACTACCCTCTTCGCACGGTGTACTTCGACGATGTGCGTGTTTCGCACCACGGCGAAGTGCGCGAGGAGTAGTGCTGGGGCGAGTCTGGGCCTGTTGACTACTCACGACTTCCCCGTATAATAGGAACTGTTATCGTAAGCGAAGGAACAAGCCCATGTCGTCAGAGTCATTCCGCCTGACACCCCAGAGGCGGGCAATACTGGATGAACTGCGGAAGGTGACCTCTCACCCGACAGCGAGTGACCTGTACGAAGCGGTTCGGGCCCGCTGCCCGAATATCAGCTTGGGCACGGTCTACCGCAATCTGGATTCGATGAGCCGCCAGGGCATCATCCAGTGCATCGATACAGCGGGCCGCCAAATGAGGTTCGATGCCGAAGTCAATGCGCACTACCACATCCGCTGCGTCGAGTGCGGTCGGGTGGATGATGTCGCGGACGAGACATGGGAGAAGCTCGAGCGCATGGCTTCCGACGCGACGGGCTACGAGGTTTTGAGCCACTCGGTTGAGTTCGCGGGGATCTGTCCGCGTTGTAGAGGCCAGGCTGAGTCGCGTTGACGGAGCGCCGCGGCGCGCGGCATCGCAGGCAGGCCGCTCTGCTTGAACGGCTTTATGAGCGTCTGAATCGCCCTCAGATGATCGCTCCGGACCCTCTGGAGCAGGTGCTGAAGTTCCCAGAACAGGCTGATCGCGAGATCGTGGGGCTCATGTCTGCGGTATTGGCGTACGGAAATGTTACAACAATCAAGGCCAGTGCGGAGTCAGTACTCGGGCGGATGGGGGCTTCGCCGCGCGAGTACCTGCTGGAGAGGGATGCTGAAGCGATCCGCGGGGACTTCAATGGGTTCCGGCACCGCGTAACGGGGGGTGAGGAGCTGGCCGCCTTGCTGCTTGGGGCTCGGAAGGCTATCCGGGAGGCGGGTAGTTTGGGAGCTGCTTTCGAGGAGGGGATCGAGGCGGGTGAGGATACCCTCCTGCCCGCGCTGGAGCGGTTCGTGATGAGGCTTCGAGCCTTCCACGGGCCCGCGCCGTGGCACCTTCTGCCGGCGCCGTCCTCGGGGAGCGCCTGCAAGCGCCTGAACATGCTCCTACGGTGGATGGTCCGCCGTGATGCCGTTGATCCGGGCGGTTGGGCGGCCGGGATGGAGAGCAAGCTCGTGATCCCCCTAGATACCCACATGTTCCGGCTGGCCCGCGCCATGGGGCTGACCACACGAAAGACCGCCGACCTCAGAGCGGCGGTGGAGGTTACCGAAAGGTTCCGGGTTCTTCGGCCCGAGGATCCCGTTCGCTACGACTTCGCTCTGACACGGCTCGGGATCCGCGGCGACCTCCGGCCCGAGCAGTTCATCTCCGAGTGGAGAGCGTGCTAGAGCGCCCGGCATTCCCGGGCGCACGGTTCAGTGGATCGGCCCGTAGGGGCCGGTAGACGAAAACGAGACGTAGGAGAGTGCACACATGGCAAGCCTGGTTACCCACCCCGCCCCCGAGTTCACCGCCACTGCTGTCATGGGCGATGACGACATCAGGAAGATCAGCCTCAGCGATTACCGCGGCAAGTACGTGGTTCTGTTCTTCTACCCCCTGGACTGGACGTTCGTGTGCCCGTCCGAGATCGTCGCCTTTGACGCCGCCATAGAGGAGTTTGAGAAGCGCAACTGCGTTGTGCTGGGCTGCTCCGTCGACTCCGAGTGGACGCACCTGTCGTGGAAGCGAACCTCCAAGGATGACGGCGGCATCGGCCCGATCCGCTTCCCGCTGATCGCTGACTTGGACAAGAGCATCGCCCGGAGCTATGGGGTTCTCACGGACGAGTCGGTGGCCTTGCGCGGGCTGTTCCTGATCGACAAGGAGGGCAAGATCCGGCAGGAGACAATCAACGACCTGCCCCTCGGCCGCAACGTGCATGAGGTCCTGAGGCTCCTCGACGCCTTGACCTTCGTGGATGACCATCACTCGGAGGACCTGGTTTGCCCCGCCAACTGGGAGCCCGGGCAGGATGCCATGGTGGCGAACCCCGAGGGTGTCGCTGACTACCTCGCCAAGCACTAGCCGTTGGAAGGAGCGCCGGCGGGGCGCACACGCGCCTCCGCCGGCATCCCCTGCCCTGCACTGCCTAGGCTATAATGGGCGTCGTGACTGGCGTATCGGAACACACGACGACTAGCGACCGGGAAGAGGGGTCCTCATTGGGTATCGACTTCAACGCGAACGAAGTGCTTCTGATGGCCGAGCGCATAGAGCAGAACGGACACAGGTTCTATCAGGCCGCGGCGAGCCACACCACCGACACGGAGCACCAGTCCATGCTGCGCAAGCTCGCGGCGATGGAAGTGGAGCATGAGGCGACCTTCGCGGCGATGCGGGCACAGCTCGGCGCCCAGGAGAAGACCGCCACCGTGTTCGATCCGGACTCCCAAGCCGTGCAGTACCTTCAGGCTATGGCAGACAGCAGAGTCTTCGATGTGGACCTGGACCCTGAGAAGGTCCTCGCCGGCGCCGAGACGATAGAGGACATCCTCCGCATCGCCCTCGGCATGGAGAAGGACTCGGTGGTCTTCTACCAAGGCATCAGGGACGCGGTGCCCGAGGGATTGGGCAAGGACAAGGTGACCAGCATCATCAAGGAAGAGATGTGGCACATCACTGTCCTCAGCCGCGAGCTGAACCAGCTAACCAACAAGTAGAACACGTGCGAACCCGATGTGGGCGGGGCCTCGAACCGAGAGGGGCGAGACCTCGCCCTGACCTGCTGAGGAGGCCGCACCATGGCGCAGGCGTTCGAAGCGATGAAGCTCACGGATAGGGTCTACTGGGTGGGGGCCATCGATTGGAGCCTCCGTAACTTCCACGGCTATCTCACGAGCCGAGGCACCACCTATAACGCCTATCTGGTGGTCGGAGAGAAGACGGCGCTCATTGATACGGTGAAGGCAGGCTTCGGGGACGAGATGCTCTCCCGCGTTGCCTCGGTCATGGATCCGTCGGATATCGACTACATCGTCTCCAACCACGCTGAGATGGATCACTCGGGTTGCCTGACGCAGGCGGTCGAGCGGATACGTCCCGAGAAGCTCATCGCCTCCAAGGCCGCCGTATCCGCCCTGGATCAGCACTTCCATGGCGCCCTCCAGGTGACGCCCGTCAGCAACGGCGAGACTCTCAGCCTCGGAGACGCGGAGCTGACTTTCGTGGAGACGAAGATGCTCCACTGGCCAGAGAGCATGGTGACCTACTTCGGGGGGGATGCTGTGCTCTTCTCCCAGGATGCCTTTGGCATGCACCTCGCCTCCACGGAGCGGTACGTGGACGAGCTGCCCTGGGACATCGTGGAGTATGAGACGGCTAAGTATTTCGCCAACATCGTGCTTCCCTACGCTCCCGTGGTCGTCAAGGCCCTCTCTTCGCTCGCAGGCCTAGACCTGAAGGTCGACCTCCTCGCGACCGACCATGGCCCCCTGTGGCGGCAGCCTGAGCACCGGGAGTGGGTGACGGGCAAGTACGGCGAGTGGTCGGAGCAGGCGCCTACGCGCAAGGCCGTCGTGGTCTATGACACGATGTGGGGCAGCACGGACATGATGGCGCGAGCGATCGGGGAAGGCCTGTCCGCCGGAGGCGCGCACCCCCTGCTGATGCCGCTCAGCGGCAGCCATCGGAGCGACGTGGCCACCGAGGTGCTGACGGCGGGCGCCCTCGTCGTCGGCTCCCCCACCCTCAACAAGACCCTTTATCCGACCGTGGCCGACGTGTTGGCCTACCTCACGGGGCTCACCCCCAAGAACCTCGTTGGCGGCGCATTCGGCTCCTACGGCTGGGCGGGTCAGGGCAGCAGCCACGTTCAGGAGGCCTTGGAGAAGATGAAGGTCGACCTGGTGGTCGAGGAGCTCAAAGTGCAGTACGTCCCCGATGCCGAGGCTCTTGCCGGATGTCGGGCATGGGGAAGGACCATCGCGGACGCGCTAATGGCGCGACTCCCTCAGTAGAGAGACGGCACGGGGGCCCGTTTTGGGGTCTGCGTACTAGCCTGCGAAGCTGGGTGTGGCCTGCCGAGCTGCCGAGGGAACTCAGTAGCGCCCGTGCTCTTTGACGAGCTCGATCACACGGCAGTAGTCCCGGAAGCTCACGTCATCGGGTATCGAGTGGTCCGAGTGGTAGCAGTAGCCGCCGCCGGGCATGAGCACGGCGAGCTTGGCGCGGACCTCTTCCTCGATCTCCGCCGGCTTCGTCATCTTGCGGACATCGATGCCACCCTCGAACACCAGGTCGTGGCCGAACTCGCGCTTCAGAGTGAAGACGTCCATCCCCGCCTTCTGCTCCAGCGGCTGGAGGGCATCGATACCAGCCTCGATCAAGTCGGGGATCAGGGGCATGACGCCACCGCACGAGTGGAGCCAGGCATACACCCCACGGTCATGACACCAGTCGCACATCCGCTTGTGGGCCGGCTTCACTACGTTGCGGTAGCTCCGCGGTGAGATGAGCGGCCCGTTCACATAGCCGAGGTCGTCCGGCCACTGCACGCAGTCGAAGTGGTAGCCTCTATCCCAGATCATGGTGAGGAGTGCCATGTCGAGCTCGAGCATGGTGTCGATCATGTCCTTGACCCATTCGGGGTCCTCCACGATCGCCATCATGACGCGCTCGGTGCCCACGAACCAGCTGTGGAGCACATCGAAGCCGAACCACGCCCCGGCGATGATCCAGCGGCCCTGGGCCCGCCATGATTCCCAGTGCTTCTCAAGATTCGCCCAGTCCACCCGGTCCTCGGAGGGCGTCATGCGCTCCTTCGCCTCGGCCCACGAGTCCCGATCGACCACGTGGAACTCCAGAAACTCGGGCACGGAGGCCCGATGCTTCCAGGTGCGTTGGGTGACGCCCCACGGCGTCGTGTAGATGGTGTAGGCGTCCGTCTCCTCCACCACCCGGGCGGGGAAGCGGGGACTATTGTCGGTGACCATGCCTGCCAGCAGGTCGAAGCCGAAGTAGGTCTCGGGGTCAACGCCCTCGGGCAGTCCCTCGCCCCGCCAGCGTTCGATGGTGGAGCCCCAGAACACATCCCGCATGGGCAGCCGGTCGGGCTCTTGGTGGCGGAACACGCGAAGGTAGCGCTCATGGCTCGTCATGGCGTCGGCCATGGTCATCTCCTCAGCTTTCAAGGCCGGGCGGCCTAGTGAGTATTCAGGAAGTCCTGGACAGCTTCGGCAGTGGGCAGCGCGGGGATGGCGCCCTTCTGCGTCGTCGTGATGGCGCCCACGGCGTTCGCGTACCGGGCGAGAGCCTCGATCTCGTCTTTCGGCAGAGCCTTCAGGGGAGTGCCCCTATCGGCCTCGACGAGGTGACGCAGGACGGCGGCCACGAAGCCGTCGCCCGCTCCCGTGGTGTCCTTCGCGTTCACGCGGAACCCCGTGTGACTGACCTGCCTCTCCCCGTCGGAGAGGGTGCAGCCGTTGGCGCCGGCCGTAACGGCGATTAGGGCGATGCCCATGTCGTGGAGCTTCCCGATGCCATCGGGCACATCGTCGGAGCCGAAGAGGAACTCCAACTCCTCTTCCGAGACCTTCACGAAGTCAGCGTAGGGCAATCCCGACAACATGCCCTCTCGCGCGGCATCGGCCGAGGGCCACAGCGGCAGTCGCAGGTTCGGGTCGTAGGAGATGATCGCCCCGGCCTCCTTGGCGACTTCGATGGCTCGGAGGGTCGCCGCCCGTGAAGGGTCCTGGATGAGGGTGATGGAGCCGTAGTGGAAAACCTTGCAGCCGCGCAGGAGATCCACTGGCAGCTCTTCCGGCGTGAGGAGCATATCGGCGCTGGGGTTTCGGAAGAAGCAGAAGTCCCGCTCGCCGTCGGGCGCGAGGGAGACGAAGGCCAAGCCCGTGCGCGCCTTCGTGTCGAACAGCATGTGGGATGTGTCAACGCCCGCCTCGCCGAAGCTGCGCGCGAGGAACCGGCCGAAGGGATCGTCCCCGACCTTGCCCAGGAAGGCGGCCGATGTCCCTAGCTTGGCCACCCCCACGGCGACGTTCGCGGGCGCCCCGCCCGGCGCCTTTCGGAATCCTGGCGCATCCATCAGGTCTACGCCGCTCACGTCCGAGACGAAGTCGATAAGGGCCTCGCCCAGGCACACCACTCGTGACATAGGACCCATCCTCATTCGAAGGTGTTAGGGCTCTCGCGGAGCCGGATGTCTCTTCGCCGTCCCTCGCGAGGCGCCTACTCCGTGACAACGGGTATGTGCACCACGGCGATCGAAAGCACCTCGCGGTTCACTCCCAGAGCGCCAATGTCGGCGCCCAAGGGGTCATGGTCGCACCAGCCGAACAGCAGCGCTTCATCGTCGCGGAGTGTGTAGACGTTGTCGTGGAGGAAGCCCTGGGCGATGGCTCGTCGCAGGGTCTCCGGCGTTCGAGGCCCCCGCTGGGGAGGGGCGATGCCTGGCGAGGGATACATGCTGATGCCGCCGCCTCCTCCAGACGGCAACTGTCCCACCAGGACCGAGTAGACGTTGGCGAGGGTGGGGTCCGCAATCGGCATGGCCATGACCGAGATGCCGTAGGCGTGCGAGAGGCCGCCACCGCTGTCCACCCAGCCGGGGATCTTGGCCTCAGGCTCATGCCCGAATCTCTGCCGAGCGGGTCCCATCGAGACGTTGACGGGTTGCCCGTTGGGGATGTCGCCGAGGGAGGTGGTCTGGTCACGGAAGGCGATGACGCAGCCCTGGAGGTCGAAGCCGAGTTGGTTTGTGAGGGTTCCGCCCAGGCATTGCTGGCCATCCACCCGGAGATCACCGGGCATACCCGCCTCGAGGATCACCGGTCCCCGAGCCGTGAAGACCTTCTGGTCCCACATCTGCACCGTGAGGTCCTCGATCTGGTCCCGCTCACCCGAGGCAACCTGGAACGGCGTGTCGAGTCGCGCCTCCTCGGTGAAGCCACCAGCCCACCCGCTGCCACGCACCCGGGGCACCCTTGCCACCACTCTCTCGGCGCCGAAGGAGATGTCGTAGGAGTGCTTCCTGGGGCTGAAGAGGGCGTAGTAGCCCTGGGCATGGCCCGCGCCCGTGGTCGCCTGGATCTCGAAGAGCCCGGCGGCCCCGAGCTGCACTGCATTGCCCTTCAGTACGAACCCCAGGGCATAGGCGGCGACCGAGAAGACCACGACGATGGCCGGGGTAGTCACCCACGCCAGCTCCCGGCGATCGAGCTTCCTGAGCACCAAGTAGTTCACCGGCACGAGGCAGACGATGTACAGCAGCAGGAAGAGGCTGATGATCTGGAACGAGGGGGGGGTAGGCCCGGTCTGCGTCGACAGCGCCGACGCCGCCTCCGCATCGGAGTGGTGCCCAACCAGGCCGGGCTGGTACTGACGGCCGCGCTTGAGGATGAAGGAGATGACGTCATCAGCGCCGTCCCAATGGAGCACGGGCCTGCGGCCGAAGCTGAAGGCGGCCTGCCAGAGCATCCCCGTGCCCAAGGTGGATGAGGAAAGCAAGGGGGTGCCATCCTGGCTAGCCCAGATGAACCCCCGCACCGGCCTACCATCCGTCACGACGGTCGGAGCCGCCTCCATAGTGCCGCCGAACTTGGTCGTGAGACGGGGCAGCCCCTCGGCGAAGGTGCGAGCGCCCGTTACGTTGACGGGGAGATAAGGCGCCAGGAACGACTCGGACACCCGGCGGTAGTCCTCGCCGCCCGTGATGAGCAGCCGGCCTCCTGTGGAGACCCACTGGAGGATGGCGTCCTGCTGGGCGGGGCTCAGGGCTTCGGGAGAGAAGTCGGCCATGATGAGCAGATCGACGTCATCGAGGCCCTTCCAGGAGTCGGGCAGGTCCGAGGTCGTGGTCCAGCAGACGTATACGTCGGCCTTGCTGTAGGAGCCCCCGCCCGGGACGCCGGACACCCCGGTCCCACCTCCTGGCGCCGACATCCATGTCGTGGTGTCGATTGCCCGGATGAAGTTGAAGGGCGGCGTCGATTCGTTGCAGACGAGTACCAGCAGATCTGTCAGGGGCTCTGCCTCCGCAGGCACTGCCGTCTCGGAGCGGCTTCCCCGATCCGGCTCGAACCCCACAGAGAGGGAGTCGAGCATCATGGTCGATCCGATGTAGGGGTACAGGTTGACCCGCTTGTGGGACTGAGCCGGCATCTCGACGCGCTGCGTGAAGCGGTAGGGCGCTCCACTCTCACCGGGGATCTCCACGAAGGCCGTGCCCTGGATGCCCGTCTGGCCCTCATTGATGAGTTCCACAACCACCTGGGTTGAGTGCATCTCGCGGTAGTGGCCCTCATGGCCGAAGAGGACGTCGCCCACTCGGACCTGGCAGAGAGCCGGACCCGCCGCCACGAGAGCGACGGCTAAGGCCCAGTAGGCCGTGCCGCGCATTCCCCGCCGAGTCCTCCCGATTGGACGGCTACGCTCGGATCGCTTCAACTCCGCCTCCCGTGTGCCGGCGGCCTGCCTCCAGCCCCGCTGCGGCGCAACTCCCGACAGTCTCGGATGTTCCCACATGCCGCAGATGGTCCCTCCTGGACCGGCCGGGTCTCCAGACGGCTCGTGGCCGATGGCGTCGCGCCGGCTGTAGATCCTCGGCCTATGCAACGGTTCCCTTCCGACCGCCACCGGAGCGCGGGGAGGTGGCATGGGCCGGGCTGGGAATGCTGTAGCCATGTACCGTTATGTCCGCCGCTGCATTGTACTCGTTACGGTACTCCTCGGGTGCGCCGCAGGGGCCCAGGAGGCCAACCTGGAGTGCTCCGCTGCCTCGCCCCGCTACCGCTCAACCCTATATGCCACCATGATGACCCTGGAGGGGAGTTTCCGTGTGCGGCTCACCCTGCCGGACGGGGTGGCGGCGGTGACCCTCGTGGGAGCCGTGACCGGACCCGGCGCCATCCAGGGGCCCCGCAAGACCCTCCACGGGGCTGCCTCGGGGGACTACCACCTGCCCTTCATCCTCAGGCAGTACGAGCCGGGCCTGATCGAGCTCCACGCGTGGGCCCTCGACGGAGAGACCGTCATCGCCGAGGGGAGCGCCTCGGTGAACGTGATGCCAAGAGCAGCCCACGAGGTCACTCTGGATGATCGCGGCGCATTGCTCGCGCAAGGGGTTCCCATCTTCGCCATCGGGTATGCGGGGCCGCTCCCGGAGCGCGTGGGCTCGCTGGCGGATGCCGGGTTCGGCTTGGTTATCGCCGACGATATGGTGGGCCTTGAGACCGACCGTATATGGGATCCTCGGGTGCTGGCTGTGGTACCGGCCTCCAAGGATGCCGCCCAACTTCAGGGCAACGCCTCGTCGGGCGCCATTGGGGCATGGCTGGTGAGCCCGGACGGGACCGCAGCGGCGCTTGCGGGCGCCGAGCCGTACCATCCCATCCTCTGCCGCACCGCGCGCGGCGAGCACGAGGGCGACATCGTCCTTCACGAACTCGACGGCGCCGGGCCTCTCGAGGCGGTGGAGGACCTCGTGGCGCAGATTAGACAGGATCCCCGCAGGCGGCCCCACTGGGCTCTACTGCCCTCGCCCCAGGTCTTGCCGGGCGACCGGCTGGGAGCCCTGGCCCTCGGATGCGCCATCGCGGGCGCTCGGGGGGTGGTCTTCCAGTCGAACGGGCTGAGTCCATCGGGCCTCGGGGCGGCCCTCGGGAACTGTCTGCCGCGCCTGAACATGCTGGCGCCTCTACTGCTCGCCCCGTACGCGCCCCTCCGCGCGTGGGTCGAAGAGCGCGGAGTTGTGGCCGCTGTGAAGCAGGCGCGGTACGACGACTACCTGCTCGTCGCCAACTTGACGGATGAGCCGATGGTCGCGACCTGTCGCGGCCTGGGAGAAGCGGACGGCATGGACATCGAGACCGGGGAGTTCCTTGCCGGCGCGCCCGGGGGCGCGATGGCGGTGCCCCTCGATGCCTGGGCTGCACGAGTGGTGCAGCTCCGATTGCGAAATGAGGGAAACGATGAGTGAGCTAGCGATCCACGGAGGCCGGCCCCTTCGGGAGACTCCCTTCCCTGGCCGCGGCGGCCTCTACGGCGAGGACGACCTGGCGGAACTACGCCAGGTGATCGACCAAGGAAGCCTCTTCAGATTCGATGGCCGCAAGGTGCGGGAGTTTGAGGAGGAATTCGCGCGGCTCTATGGCGTCAAGCACGCGATCGCGTGCACGTCGGGTACTGCGGCGATCCACGTGGCCCTCATGGCCCTCGAGCTTGAGCCTGGCGACGAGGTCATCGTGGCGCCGGTCACGGATGCCGGGGGGCTGATCCCCGTGGTCGCCCAGAACGCGATCCCCCTTCCCGCCGATACCGCGCCGCGCCGGCTCTGCATGGATGCCGAGGGCGTCGCGGCGCGCCTATCGGACCGCACACGGGCCATCGTGCCCGTGCACGTGGCGGGCGTCCCCGCCGACCTGGAGCCGCTACTGCGCCTAGCTTCCGCGAGCGGCGTCCCCCTCATCGAGGACTGCGCCCAAGCCCATCGGGCGATGTACCGCGGACGCTACGTTGGCACGATGGGGAGGATCGGATGCTTCTCCCTACAGCAGAGTAAGCAGCTCGCCACGGGTGAGGGAGGCGTCTGTGTCACCGATGACGATGACCTCGGTGAGCGCATGCGCCTGTGTATGGACAAGGGCTGGGTCCGCGGTCCGGCCCTTCGCGCCTACCCGGTGATGGGCCTGAACTACCGCATGAACGAGCTCACCGCCGCCGTAGCCCTCGCCCAACTCCGTAAGCTCGACGACCGCGTCGCCGCCCGCGTCCGCATTGGCGACGCCATCGGCCGCGGCCTGGAGGGCATTCCAGGGGTTCATGCCCCTGTCCCGGCGCAGGGCGACCGCAACACCTACTGGTTCTACGGCCTGTATGTCGACGACGGCGTGGGTGGGCTCTCTCCGGTCGAGTTCGCCTCAGCGCTGGCCGCGGAGGGCATCCCCGCGAGCCACGGGTACGTCGGCCGGCCCATGCACCTTCTCTACTCGCCCGTTCTGGAGCGCCGCGCCTACGGCCCGACGGGCTGCCCCTGGACCTGTCCCCACGCGGGCCGCAACGTCCAGTACACCCCTGGCGACTGCCCGAACGCCGAGGACGCCCTGCAGCATCTCATCATGATCGGCATGAACGAGTTCTACACGGAGCGTGAAGCCGACGACATCGTCGGAGCAGTGCGCAAGGTGGCGTGCTCCGGGTGAAGCGCCAGGTAACCATCCTGGGCATCGGATCGATCCTCATGGGCGACGACGGCGTTGGGGTGCGCGCGGCTGAGGCGTTGCAGACGGTTGAGCCGCAAGAGGGCGTCGATGTCGTCGTCAGTGGCCTGCTCGGACTCGACCTGATCTATGCCCTGGAAGAGGTCGAGGCGGCGGTCATCATCGACGCCGCGGACTTCGGTGGGGAGCCGGGCGAGATCAGGGTCGTGAGCCCTGACAGCCTCGCGGAGGCCGGGGTCGAGCGTTTGGCCGCGGCTCACTCCATCGGACTCGCCGAGGCGCTCACGATGCTGCGGCTCACGGGGGTGCCCCCAGACCTCCGCCTGGTGTGCGTGCAGCCGTCCGATGTCTCGCCAAGGGAGGGGCTATCGCCCGTTCTCGAGGCCGCCTTGCCAGCAGTGTGTAACGCCGCGATGGAGGCGGCGAGGGAGCTTGCCGAACCGTCATAGGGCTAGTTGAGCGTCCGGAACCAGGAGAGGCGCGCAAGATTCTCTGTGTATAATCGTTCGACAGCATGAAGGTGCTTGGTCTAGAATCCGGAATACCAGCACCGGAGGTGAGCTATATGCGCAAGGGATTCACACTTATCGAACTGCTTGTGGTTATCGCGATCATCGCTATACTCGCCGCGATTCTCTTCCCCGTTTTCGCCAAGGCTCGCGCCAAGGCCCGGCAGACTTCCTGCCTCTCCAACCTTCGTCAGATCGGCACAGCGTGGCAGATGTATGCCCAGGACTATGACGGAGTGTTTACCTATCTGAATGGTACGCCCTCCTGGTCAAGCTACATCAACCGAGCTACACCGTACATCAAGAACTGGCAGATCTGGGAGTGTCCAGGCCGCAACGACACGGCGTGCTCCTGCGGCTACCCCGGCGGAACCGGCGATCCCCAGTACCATCGGGGGAACTACATGTACAACATGTGGCTAACCCGCGCGGAGTGCTACAACGACCTGCGTGGCAAGCCCGTCGATATGATCTCCTCGCCCGCGCAGGTCATCCAGATGTTCGATGGCCGCCGCAGCATCCTGCACTTCACGGCGTGGGCTTGGGGCGACGGCAAGGGCGGCCGCTCCTGCAATCCAAGTGTGGCCAACGTCCATAACGAAATGGCGAACTGCCAGTACGTGGATGGCCACGCGAAGGCCAAGAAGGTGCCCATGACTCAGGTAGCGGATGTCAATCCGGCGCCAGCCGGCGACTGGCGCTGGGAACTGGACCCGACAAACGGGTGGTATGCCGTCTCCGGTTCGTAGTCTCTACCTCGCCGTCACGGATGCTGAAGGGGGAACTGCAGTGGTTCGCGTGAAGTCGGTTCTGGTCATCCTGTTCATCGCCCTGGCGCTCCTTGTGCCGACCCTCTCGGGTTGCGGATCGAAGGGGGGCGCCGGGGAGGAGGGGCAGTCAGGAGACGTGCCTCCGCCTGATCAGCAGGCCCTGGGCAAGAACCTCATCGACCAAGTGCCCAAGGGCGAGTAGCTGGTAGCTCTAAGCGTACTCAAGCCAGAGGGGAGAGGGACGTCGTCCTTCTCCCCTCTTTTGCGCTGGCCAGCGGATGGTGGCGGCGAATCTGCTACACTATGAGGGTTGCTTGTCAAAGACGAAGTCGGGAGTAACCCTATGTTACGTGCGGTCTGGCGCTGGGGAGTGGCTGCGGCGCTTCTGGCCACTTTCTCAGTGACCTTGGCGCCCGTCGCCGAGGGACAGGGTGGAAGCTCTCAGCAGTCGTCCTTGTATTCCAGGATTCGGCAGGCGCGTGCTCAGCGCGGGGCCGCGGTCTCCAGGCTGCACAGCGCAGAGGCGCAGCTCAACGCTTGCATACTCCGGCTGAGGCGCGCGGAGGCCGATCTGCGAGCCGCCGAGGCGCGCTATCTCCAGACGCGAAAGCAGATCGTCGAGACCCAGGAGGCAGTGGACAAAGCCAAGCGGGAGCTCGCGGAGGCTCAGGGAGTGCTTGCCCAACGACTCGTGGCCATGCGCAAGTCGGGCAACAGTGACTATCTGGCCGTAGCCATGGGCGCGACGGACTTTACCGACCTCGCGGGCCGTACCTACCTGTTCAATGAGCTTGCCGCCGCTGATGCTGACCTCGTGGGCCGTATCGACCGGCGCCGGGCCGAGACCGAGCAGCGCGTCATCGAGCTAGAGCGGCAGAAGCGTCAGGCCGCGGCGGATCGGGAGAAGATCGAGGAAGCGCGCAAGGTCATCCAGGCTGAGACCGAGACGAAGGCCATCCTGGCCGCCCAAGCCCAGGCTGAAGTCCAGGCCCACAACGCCCACGTTGCGCAACTCGAGGCCGAAGCCGCGCGCCTCAGTGCCCAGGTGACCCGCACTTACTCCAGCGGGGGAGGATACCAGGGCAGTTGGTCCGGCTCCTGGGGCCGGCCGACGTCGGGCGTCATCACCTCGCACTATGGCCCCCGCTGGGGCCGCAATCACAACGGAGTGGATATTGCGGCGCCTACGGGCACTCCAGTGACCTCTGCTGGCGACGGCAAGGTGATCTTCGCCGGGCAGATGAGCGGATATGGCAACATAATGATCGTTGACCACGGCGGCGGTACGACGACCTGGTACGGCCATCTGTCGGGCTTCACTGCATCCCCCGGCCAGGTCGTGAGTAAGGGCGACCAGATCGGCAAGGTCGGTAGCACTGGCCGAAGCACCGGTCCGCACCTCCACTGGGAGGTCCGTGAGAACGGCAAGCCGATCAATCCTCTCCGGTAGCCGCCCGCAACCGCTCACCCGCTGGCGTGTCTCGTACTGGCGGGTATGCCGCTGAACTCCCCACGTGCTCATGATGTTGGTACGTGGTGTACCGGTAGTGTAACCGGACACGGTTAGCGGGAGTGACCTATGCGATTCCGACCGATGAAAGCATTGCTTCCCCTCGCCCCCCTCGCTCTAGCGATATTGATCCCCCTCCAGGGGGCCGACGGGCAAGGCCTAAGAGAGCGGCGCGAGGGCGTGTACCAACAGATCAAGGCGGTAAAGGCGGAACGAGGCGAGGCCGTACGCAAGCTCCGTACCGCTCAGGCGGAGTTGGCCGCCTGTGAGGCTCGTCTCGCCCAGGCCGAGCGCGATCTGGCCGCCGCCAAGGACGAGCGCGAGCGCATCCGGGGCGAGGTTGTGAAGGCCCAGGCCGCCGTGGACCTCGCGAAGCGGCAACTCGCCCACGCGCAGAACGTCCTCGGGCAGCGGCTCCTGGCGATCCATAAGTCGGGGGACGTGGACTACTTCCAGGTGGTACTTGGCGCAACCGACTTCACCGAACTCGCCGGCCGCTCGTACCTCTTCTCTGAGCTGGCGCGCTCCGACAGCGCCCTTGTGGAACGTATCGATGAGCGCCGCCAAGCGACGGAGCAACAGGTCGTTCAACTCGAGCGAATGCGCCGACAGGTCGAGGAGGAGCAGCGGAAGATAGAGGCTGCCCAGGCGGCCATCGAGGTGGAGAAGGGCCAGCGCGCCGAACTCGCTGCAGCGGCGGAGGACGAGGTCCGCAAGGCGAACGCGGAGATCGCCCAGCTTGAGGCGGACGCCGCGTATCTCACGGCGCGGATCGAAGCTGTCACAAGCAGCGGCGGCGGTTACACCGGTGAATGGTCCGGGCCGTGGGCGCGCCCTGTGAACGGTCGGTTGACTTCCGCCTTCGGCTACCGCATCCATCCCATCCTCCGCGTTCGAAAGATGCACACCGGCGTTGATCTGAGCGCACCCTCGGGGACCCCCATCATGGCGGCGGGCGACGGCAAGGTCATCTACCGAGGTTGGCGCGGTGGCTACGGCAACACCGTTATCGTCGACCACGGCGGTGGAAGAACCACACTCTACGCCCACATGTCGGGATTCACGTGCGCGGTGGGGCAGGTGGTCCAGAGCGGCCAACAGATCGGGAAGGTGGGTAGTACCGGCCTGAGCACCGGCCCACATCTCCACTGGGAGGTACGCATCAACGGCCAGCCGACCAATCCTTTCGGCTAGTGTGCCTAAGAAGGGCTTGGTTTCCACCGCGTGAACGTATGGGTATGTCATGAAGTGGCGATAGCCCAAGGGGTGCGGAGGTGAAGCGCATGCGACCCAGGGCCCTCCTCGGGTTGCTCTGCTTGCTGGTCCTATGCTCAGGCGCGGGCGCCCAGTACCGGCTCTCGATCACGGATGCGGGCGGACGCAACCCTGAGATCTACCCGGACTACCACTCGGCCCTGTTGGCCATCCCGAGTGGCGACCGCGCGATCATCAGCGCGGACATGATCCTGAGCAAGGCGAAACTGGTCGAGAACGGCGCCCTCGCGGGCCTGGAGCTGCAGATCAACCAGCGGTGCCAGGCGATCCCCAACGGCAAGCGAGAGCACCTCAATCGCCTGTACCAGGCTCTGAAAGCCTCTGAGCACCCCGACCCCGAGCTTCGGTACCGCGCCGAAGGCTATGTCGCGGCGGCCCTTGCGGTACAGGGCCTCGCTCCACGCGGGCCGAACCCGAGGGCCGAGGAGATCATGCAGGCCGTGGTCCGACGGTTCGAGCAGGACCCGATCCTGCCCCACCCCTTCGGCTTTATCGGCCTGGACGAGCAGCTCCGGGGCGTGTTCCGCCAGGACCGGGTCGCCCAGACGCGGCTCATCGTGATGCCAGGGGCGAACGTGCTCATCCCCGAGTTGGGAGAGACGCCAGCGGAGCAGTTCGCCCTCGCCAAGTTCATCTCCGACACCATCCTCCGCAACGAGGAACTCCGGGCCGAGCATCTGGCCCTCATGAGCCTCTACGCGGTCATCTACGGACCCCGTCATGTTCTTACCGTGGAGGACATGGACGGCGTGATGGACCTAGCCCAGCTCCAGGAGTCCGAGCCGTACGCCCTTGCCTACCGTGGGAGCGGGGAACAGGGCGTAGCCTGGGAGCTCCTCCCCCACCCCATGGGGCCGTGGGATGCGCTGCGCCTCCGTCTGGTGAGCGACGGGGGGCCCGATGCCCCCACGACGCTTCGCGAGGCGGCTGAGGCCGTGGCCTCGGGATCGCGGACCTTGTACCCGCGCACCGGAGGCGGCTTCACCGATCTTCTGCAGCACTCCCAGCAGCCGATGCTCACCCTGGAGCCCCTCGTCGTGGACCTGCCGTTGGAGCTTGGGGACTCCTATGCGTCGCGGCTGGGGCTGGCTTTCGCCTCCGAGCTGACTCAGGAGCGGGCCCATCGGCGCCGTGCGCCCGTCAAGCGTGGGGATGACGCGACGGGCTCCGCAAGCGGTCGGCGCGCGTTCCTGATCGAACCGCTACCGGAGATCTACGTGCGCCGCGCCGAGGCGGTCCGCGCCCTGCGACAGGGGTTGGACGTCGCCCTCGGTGAGGGGACGCCCCGCTTCGTGAAGGGCCTGCGGGCGGGCGGTGAGCGGCAGCCGATGAGCATCGCCGTCGAGCTCGCCGATCTAGAGCGCCAACTCACGGGCTGCTATGCCCTCGCCTGTGCCGACCTTGGTGTGACTCCCGATGCGGGACGCACCTCCTTCAGCAGCGATGAGTTGAGCGCCCTCGCTGATGAGGCGTACCAGTGGCTCTCAGAGTACGCGTCGGAGCCGGATTTCTCACGCGATATCAGAGAGATGGTTCCGGTTCACCGACGCGTTGACCAACGTTACCGCGTGTGGATGGTCGCTGGAGTGCAGTTGGTGCGGATGGAGATCCTCCCAGAGACCGGCGATCCCATTCATGCATGGATGGGCGTCGAGAGGGTCCTCGAGGGGCTGCGTGCCGACCTGCCGCCCTGGGGCGAGACGATCGCGTCGAAGCTGGGCGACACGGCCCGGCTGGGTCGCGCTCGGAAGCTGGCAGGCGCTCCCTCGCCCTTCCGGCTTGGGCGCCTGTTCGGGCAGCTCTGCCTCTACATGGTCATTGTCGTGGTCGCCATCCTGGCGATCGGCGTGCTCTGGCGGAGCTTCGCCCGACGCGCTTCGGCGCCGCCTACCATGGGCCGGCCAGGGACGCGCTACGCAACTCGACGCCGGCGCCGGAGCTAGCGCCCGGTCCTCAATCGGCCAGTTCGCGTATCTCGAGGGCATCCACGAACGCCTCTACCACTGCCGCATTGTAGGAGTGGATCCACACTCGAGCCTCAACGGTTCCGTTCGGTGGCTCAAAGGTGAACTCAAAGGGGGCCCACTCCCCCGGAGCCCCCTCCAATGTGCCCAAGGGCGGGGTATTGCCCCGCCCATCGACCTCGTTGAGCGTGCGTCCGTCGCTACCGTAGAACCGCACATACATCCCAATCCCCTGGCCCCCGATATGGAAGACCTGCCCCGAGAGGGTGTACCGGCTGCCCGCCGTTAGAGCTAGCCTGCCCGATTCCACGTTGGTTCCGCGGCTATCGCTGTCGTCGGTGATGTGGAGCGACCTCTCGCCAAGGTAGGCCCGCTCAGTCGAGATGGATGCCAGGCCGTCCCTCGGCACGCTCCAGAAGAAGCTCCCATGAGAGAAGTCGCCATTGGGCAGCAGCGCGTCATCGGCTGGGAGTTCGAGGGGCTTGATCCGTAGGGTGACTGTGCCCTGTGTCACCGGCTCATTCAGGGTCACTCCGATGCGCAGAGGCTGAACAGGGGCGTCCTCCTCGATGCGGTCCTCGCTCAGGCTGAAGCCAGGCCCCGATGTCTCGATCTCGACGCGGAGGGCTACGTCCGTGTCGTAGACGTGAAGCACGTTGGCCGCAACGCGCTCGACGTCGCTGCGGGTGATGAGGGCGGTCTCATATGTCTGGGGTGAGGAGAAACGGACGGCATCGGTTACCGTGAACACCCCATGCCCGGTGCGCTGATGGCTGAAGGTCCGCTGCAAGCTCTGCAGTTCGTCGACGTCGTAGCAGGAGCTCATCTCGATGCTCAGGCGATCCTCATCCGGAGCGAAGACGGCGTCGATGACCTCCCCATGCGATTGGGCGCCCGTCGTCTGAAGCGCCCCCGCGATAACGGGCACAGGGTGGCCATAGGAGTTCAGGAGCTTGCTCTCATAGCGCTGCCCGCTGAAGGTCCGCGCCGTGTAGGTCTCGGCTCCCGGATCGAGGAGCACCGCGCGGCCGCTCGTGACGACGACGTACGAGCCCACATCGTTGTGGTTGTGATGCTCCGCGTTGTTGCCGCCCTTGGCCGCGATGCCCAGGCGGCTGGACGACTGGCCCGACTCAGGGCGGGAGATCAGGATGCCCGCGTTCTCGAACCAGGTCGCGCCAGTGTGGGTGAGTGCCTGCCGCACCTCATCGCCCACCTCGATGGGCTGGGATACCGGGAAGCTGTAGAGAACCGCCTCGGCAACGCTCCCGCCTGGCCCCACCATCAGTTCGGGCGGGTAGTCCGCTAGGCCAAGGCCATACTTGTGGCTCAGGAAGCTCATCAGACGTGCGTCGGGCTTGGCGGTCACCGCGCAATCGGCGAAGGAGGGATAGACGCCATCGGCGATCTCCATCCGTGCGCCATAGAGCGCCGGCGCCAGGACGTCGGCGCGTGCGAACAGGTCGATCTGACCCCCTGTCGCTTGCTGGATCATCTCCGCAAGGGACGCGAAGTGCCCGAACCCGTAGTTCCAGTAGCCCACGCCTTCGGAGCAGTACCCGTCCGGCGTGAAGCCACGGAGCCCGAAGCTGGCGTAGCGAGCGCCCGCCAGGATGAACTCGGCCCGCTCCTCGGGGGCTTCCGCCACCGCGAGGGCGGCGCCTACGACGCCCGCCAGACAGACGTGGTTCCAGTTGTTCGTGCCCACGAGCCACCAGTTGGCCTCGCGCTCCCCGCGGATCATCGCCAGAAAGGGGTCGAGGATGCGTTCTCGGATGCGACCTCGGACCAGGGTCTGGGTCTCCTCATCCAGACGGTCCCCCAGAAGGGCGCAAGCTGTCGCCATGTTCCAACCCAGGGCGGACGAGCCCAGGTCTATGTCGATCCGCTGGCCCTCGATGTTGACACGGTTCGAGTCATGGGCAGGCATGACCCAGGTAGCCTCAGAGCAGATGGAATGTATCGCCTCTCGCAGCGGAGCGATAAACCGGCCTTGCCCCTCGAGGCACTCGGCGAGAGCGAAGGTGCTGACTCGCCCCCGGCGCTGGCTAGCGACCGCCTGCCAGTGGGTGCGGTTCCCCGTCTCGAAGTACTCCAGGTAGAGGGCATCGGTCGTCTCGGGCAGGGGCTCCTGTGCCAGGGCCTCGGCCTGGGCAATAACCGACGCGAAGTTCGTCCGTGCCGCGAGATCATCCCAGGCTTGCCGGTTGGAGATCGGGGCGCCGCTTACGGCAGGCTCGGCCGGAAGCGTGGCAGCGAGCTCGGCGATCTCCTGGGCGCTGATGCCTTGGGCGACCGCTGAACTAGCCAGGACCATGGGTAATGCCAGGTAGGGGGACATCCCGAGAAGCTTCATGCGGGCTCCAACCTCTCATGGCGATGGACGAACGCCGGCGAACGGTTCACCCCCGGCGTGCTGGCCTCCTCGCTCAGCCGGGCGGCAGCAGGGTCATTGCGTTACTGTGTATGGTGTTGTTGTGGGTGGTTGTATGGCCGCGCGTGGTCGGTAGCTGAATGTTCATAGAGCGGCGACGATGTTGGGTGAGCGGCAGGCTCGAAGAAGGCTAATGACGAGGCTGCGGAAGGTGGCGACGGTGCGGGGTCCGTTGCCCGTCCGGATAGGAGAGCGGTCCTCGTCGAAGGTGAAGTCTCGGACGTAGTGAAGTCGGTTCTCGATGGACCAGTGATTGCAGCGGAGCGTCTTGCCATCCACGGCGAACGCCTCGTCGGGCCCCACGAAGTACTCGTGGAGCCGGCGATGGACCACCGCCTCGAACGCCGCTACATCGAGCCCGGCGAACACTCGAAAGAAGGTCGTATGACTCGGCGTCCGGTGCTGGGGAAGGTCGAATTCCAGCAGCCCTGCACATACCCCTATTCGCTATTCAAGCCATGATGCAATGACCCTGCGGGCTAGCGCAGGACCTCAGGCGCCGCTGCGCGAAGCACGGCATCATGAAGCGAACCCTGTACCCGAGTGCTCTGGTGCTAGCCGTCTCTCTGGTCGGATCCTCCTGGGCCACGGCAGATCCGGGAGTCCTGCTGGCCGACTTCGAGGGCGACGACTATGGCGGATGGCATGCCGAGGGCGAGGCCTTCGGCACAGGCCCCGCTCAGGGGACCTTGGCCGGCCAGATGGAGGTCTCGGGGTTCCTCGGGCGAGGGTTGGTGAACAGCTATCTAGGCGGCGACGGCACGGTCGGACGCCTCATCTCGCCGACCTTCACCATCTCGGCGCCCTGGCTGACCTTCCTGGTGGGTGGCGGCTACCAGCCCGGCCGTGCGGAGATGCGGTTGGTAGCGGAAGGCGAGATCGTCCGTCGCGTGACGGGTCCGAACGCCCGCGCGGGAGGGAGCGAACGCCTGCACCCCGCGTCGTGGAACGTCGCGGACCTCATGGGCCGCGAGGCGCGCATTGAGATCGTGGATGATGCCGTCGGCGGCTGGGGCCACATCAACGTCGACGAGATCAGGCTGTCCGCCAGGTCTCTGGGGATGGTCGCCCGGGCCGTGGGTGTGGCTTTCGACCGCCCCTATGTGGCCGTGAGGCTGCCGGGAGGCCCGTCAGGCTACTGGCCCCCCTCGCGAGCTTCGCTCTGGGTCGATGGCCGCGAGATCCACTTCCAGGAGAACGCCGGTGAGGAGGCCGAATGGGCCGTATTCGATGTGCGGGGTCACCTCGGGGGACGTGGCGAAGTCCACACCTTAGCGCCCGCAGCCCGTGTAGCCACCGTTATAACCCGCGAACGACCACGAGAGGACGCCAACGAGGTGAGCGAGATCTATCGTGAGGCCTTCCGGCCCCAGTACCACTTCACGGCCCGCGAGAACTGGCTCAACGACCCGAACGGGCTCGTCTACTACGATGGCGAGTACCACCTCTTCTTCCAGCACAACCCCTTCGGCGCCGAGTGGGGGAACATGACCTGGGGCCATGCCATCAGTGATGACCTTCTCCACTGGCGCCAGATGGACCACGCACTCCATCCCGATGACCTGGGCACCATCTTCTCGGGCTCGGCGGTTATCGATCACGACGACACGGCGGGGTTCCGGCAGGGGGCCCCGCATCCGCCTCTGGTCTGCATCTACACCTCGGCGGGACAACCCTTTACGCAGAGCATCGCCTACTCGACGGACAGGGGGCGGAGCCTCGCGAAGTTTGCTGGCAACCCCGTCCTCGGGCATATCGCGGCGGATAACCGCGATCCTAAGGTCGTTTGGCACGAGCCTACCCAGTGCTGGGTCATGGCCCTCTATCTGGAGGGCAGCAGCTACGCCCTGTACGCGTCACCGAACCTCAAGGAGTGGACGCATCTACAGAACCTTGAGCTTCCAGGTACATCGGAGTGTCCCGACTTCTTCGAGCTTCCCGTCGATGGAGACGCCAGCGACACTCGCTGGGTCTACTGGGGCGCCAACAACCGGTACATGCTGGGGCGGTTCGACGGGCGCGCCTTCACGCCGGACACGGGTGAGATGCTTCGGACGGACTACGGCCCCAACATGTACGCCGCCCAGACCTGGAGCGACATCCCGGCCGAGGATGGACGCCGGATCCAGATCGGGTGGATGAACGGCGGCAGCTATCCCGGCATGCCGTTCAACCAACAGATGAGTATCCCGTGCGAGCTCACCTTGAGGTCAACTCCGTCAGGTATTCGTCTCTTCCGCGAGCCGGTCCGCGAGATCTCCACCCTTGTGGAGCAGCGGATACCCCTCCGGCGCACGCCCCTCCATGATGGGGCCGGGCTCGCGTTGGCGGAGGGGGAGCTGCTGGACATGGACATCCGCCTGCATATGGGGGACGCGAGCAGGGTCGCGCTGGTTCTCCGCGGGCTCCGCGTCGAGTACGATGCCACTACCGGGGCCCTATCCGTTCCGGGGGCGTCAGCCCCGCTGAGCTTGGAGCGCGGAGATCTCCGCCTGCGTGTCCTGTTGGACCGGACATCTGTGGAGGTCTTCGCCCAGAACGGGCTCCTGAGCCTCAGCCAGTGTTTCCTTCCTGCTGCCGAGGACAGGTCCGTAGCGGCCTTGGCCGAGGGAGGGACGGCCACTCTGGTTGGCGGGGAGGTCCGACGCCTTCGCAGCGTGTGGGACTAGGGCGCCCGCGGACGCCCAACCTGGTACGCTTAGGCTCCGTCCACGGTCTGTCAGGAGGCATTACGCCATGCCCATTCATCCCATGATCGTCGCCGCTCGCGGTTGCTCCGTGGACGATTTCGTGAGAGCCTTTCCTCACGTCGACGAGAGCACCATCAATGTCAGCACCGGTTGGCGTTGGTTTCTCCATCCCGGCATCGGCCTGGACCCGGACGCGGCCGAGGGGGCACTCCGAACGCTCCCCGGGATCGGTCTGCTCGTGGCGGCTCACGAGGACGCCCAGTGGACACTGCGGCTGGTCTCCCGCGAGCACGCGCCCTTCGAGCTCACCCATACCTTTGGCGTGCTGTTGCCGTTCGATGAGGATCCTCTCGAGCCCATTCCAGATGACGGCTATGAGGACGACTGGGACCTACTGCGACAGCAAGAGCGGCCCGATTCCTTCGGCTCCAACGAGCTGCTGATCCAGATGCGGGACCTCTACCTATCCCTACCTGAGGGTGTGGCCGGAGACATTCCGACCGATGAGCCCGAGCGGTTCCGCGATGTCCTGCTGTCCGGCCAAGCGGACCGACTCGTCGAGGCACTCGCCCGATTGGGGATTCCCCATCAGGCCGAGGCGGTCCGAGGAGTCCTGCGGGGCGATTCCGTCGCACCTGCGGAACTGGCGACCCGGTTAGGGAACGCGCCCCGGCTCCTCATGGCCCTTGGGTTCGGTGAGCAGATGGCGCGATATGTCGATGAGTTGTGCGGCACGTCCTGGACCGAGGGAGACGAATGGAGTGGCCTCCCGTGTGGCCCGCTCCGCATAGCCGGCAACCCGGATGAGCTTGCCAATGTCTCCCTGTCGCCGCTGGAGTGGGGCGCTCTGGAGGTTCCCCTGCGCCGGTTCCACCACGTGATCAGGGCGCATCTGTGGTGCGATGAGGAGGCCATCGCCCGCGTCGAGCTTCGCTACCCCGAGGGGGCTGACCCGCCCGAGTTCCCACCCATCCCCGCCGTCCGCGTTACACGCGAGGGATGGCGCGACGGGTTCGACTTCGATCTGCCCGGAGTGCTCCTGTCACCTCAGGGCCGGGCCTTTAGGAAGGCCCTCTCCGAGGTGCCCGAGGGGACGATGCTCGACATCGCTGCAGGCCCCTCGTGGGACGACTCCGTCGAGCCCACAAGATGGCGGGGGACCGTCGTGGGGAGCGTGTGGAGCATCACGGAGAGCAATGTGGCGATCTCGCCTGAGCGCTGGAACGCGTTCGTGGACCTTCTCGACAGGATCTTCATCGATGCGGTCATCCCGTGTGAATCCGGCCAGGAGAGGGACGAACTACGGGATCGGCTCCGCCCCATGATGGACGAATACCCTGGGACCATCACGGAGACTGACGATGGCTTCCTCGCCACGCCGTTCGTGCGTGATGAGGTCATCTCCCTCTTCTTTCGTCGACGTTTCGGCGATCTATGGCCGACTGCGACGGCCGATGCCGTCGACGCGCAGGCCTCCGGCCTCCTATCGGAGCTGTTCCCCGATAGCGGACGAGGGACACCCCTGGCGTTGGCGGCCACCGCGGGCTGCATCCTCGAAGGGGACTACTGCGAGGTGAGCCTCGCGGACACGGAGGCGATGGGTGAGGCAGAAGGCGCGGCATCGGAGGCGGAGTGCGCCGCGTGGGAGGCCGCGGGGTTCGACCACCTGGCGGATGTGGTCGTGTCCACCGTCCCAACCAGCTACTGCCTGTGCTTCATCAGCGGGGACCGCACCGCCTACGGCACGTCCTACGTCGATGGTATGGGAGCAGTGAACCGCTGGTTTCTGGGCAGATCCCCCTCAGGAGAGCTGGTGGCGTGCCAGGGCAAACCCACCGCGCCCATCGAGCAGGGGTTGCAGGAGCTTCGCGGCACCGTCTCGGGGCTTGTGTGTCTCGAGGGGACCTTGGACGGCGTGGCCACAGCCCTGGATGAGCAGGTTCTTCTGTTACTTGAGGAAGACTGGCCGGGAGCCGAGGGCTAGGCGCTGCTGTGCTTCTGTCGCTCTGCGAGCGGCAGAGAGTGAGGTCGGAGGGAGACGGGATGGGTGGCAATGTGCCGAAGGATGACGTGGCTGCTTTCCGCCTTGCCTGGGGAATGGAGGAGGCTCTAGCCTGGATCTATGCAGCGGCCATGGACGTCGTCTCGGACGACGATGCGCGGGATGTTCTCGCGGAGCTTGCGCGTCTGGAGAAGGGCCATGCCGACAGGCTGAGGCGCTCCTACCCGGAGCTTCAGGATGCCGTCGGTAGTACGGAGCCCATCGACTCATGGACGGAGAGTCGCATCAGGGCCGCCTTCGTGCCGGGCTTGGATCTGAGCAGCCGCCGTGACCTGTTGGTCTCGGCATTCCGACTCGAGAGATGCGGCCATGACTTTTACCGCACATGGGCGACATCGGCCGAGAGCGAGGGGGTGCGCCTTCTCGCCGCGGATCTCGCCGCCCAGGAGGAGTTGCACGCCCAGCGGATTGCTGACCTGTACCAGCGCCTGGAGGGGGCGGCCATCGTGGCCGCGGAGGGCGCTCTGGACCCCATGCCGTGGCCGCGGCTCCAGTAGGGTTCTTGTGTACCGCCCGCCGAGGTGTTACCGTTCCGCGGCGTGCGAGACTCGCAGAACCATTGAGGGGAACTTGCCATGCGGATTGTTGCTACATGCCTCCTGATTGGGCTCGTCGGACTCGGTATCGCCGGCGTCGCCGGATGTGAGGCTGGGTACTCCGGAGTCAGCATCTCGCTCGGGATCGCGGGCCGCTCCGCGTCGGGCGATGGCGTCCACGAACTGGACAAAGGGCTACTGTACAACCTCACCTGGGAGGTCCGCTCATCGAACGGCGACCTGATCGATCGCGAACTCAAGGACTTCTCCTGGGGCGTAAGCAACAGCAACGTGGTGCGGATCGACCGCAACACCGGCCGGATCGAGGCAAGGAACCCTGGTACTGCCACCGTCACCGCGATCCTCACGGATTCGAACGTGACGGGCACAATGTACGTCAGAGTCAACTAGGCCGCGTTCGGCGCGGGATGGCGAGCCTCTCTGGCGGCCATCCCGCGGCACTCCCTACTCCGTGACCAGCCGTTGCGCCGCCTGCATGACGACCTCAGCCAGCGTGGGGTGTGCATGCACACTGCGGGCAACGTCGCGAGCTGTGGCTCCAAGCCGCAGGGCGATTCCCGCTTCCGCGATCAGCTCCGTGGCGTGGGGACCGATGATGTGCACGCCCAGCAGCTTGCCCGACCCCTCCTCCGCCACGAGCTTGCATAGCCCCTCCACGTCCCCTGAGGCGACCGCTTTGCCGATAGCGCGGAACATCACCTGGGACGTTGCCACGCTATAGCCCTTCTCCTTGGCCTTCGCCTCGGTCAGTCCCACGGACGCGGCCTCGGGATGGCAGTAGGTGGCCCGGGGGATGAGATCGTAGTCCAGTGGCGCGGGGCTGCGGCCCAGGATGCTATCCACGGCGACCATGCCTTCGGCGCTCGCTGTATGAGCCAGCGGCAACCGGCCTACCACATCGCCGATGGCGTAGATGTCCGGGTTGGCAGTGCGCATGACCTCGTCGGTCCGCACGTACCCGCGCTCAACGACGACTCCCGCCTCTTCCAGTCCGAGGTCCTCGGACAGGGGCCTGCGTCCGACGGCGACCAGGAGCTTCTCGGCCTCGAAGACGGAGGCCTCTCCTGCCTCGTTCTCGGCGGTCACGGCAACGCCATCCGCCCTCGCCTCCGCCCCCGTGACCTTCACTCCGCAACGGATGTCACAGCGCTTCCGGTAGAGCCGGTCGAGCTGCTTGCTTATCTCCTCATCCTCGAGTGGGAGCACCCGAGGCAGTAGCTCGAGCACCGTCACCTTGCTGCCGTAGGTCGACAGGATGTATGCGAACTCCATGCCGATGGCCCCGGCGCCCAAGATGATAGTAGACGCTGGCACATCGCTCAGGCTCAGCGCGTGGTCGGAGGTGATGATCCTCTCGCCATCGGCCACCATGCCGGGCAGCAGACGCGGGGCCGAGCCCGTTGCCACGATGATCTTGCCCGCCTCGAGGAGCTTCTCTCCCTCTTCGCTGGCCACTGTCACCCTGTTGGGCCCCGCCAACCTGCCACGCCCGATGACCGTGGTGACGCCGGCGCTCTTGAGCAGGCTCTGGGTGCCCTTGTGGAGGCGCTGGATGACCTTGGACTTGTTGTCCATCGCCGCCGTCAGGTGGAAACGCACCTCGCCCTCGACGGTGACACCGAAGTCGGCACTGTCCTTGGCCCACTCCAGGAGCTCCGCCGAGCGGATGAGCGTCTTGGATGGGATGCAGCCGCGGTGCAGGCACACACCCCCCACGGCATTCATCTCGACGCAGGCCGTCGACAGCCCGTGCTCCGACGCATAGGCTGCCGCCTCGTAGCCACCCGGCCCTCCACCAATGACAACGAGATCGAAGGCGTTCTCACTCAAGGAAACTCACGACCCCTCCTGTAGGCGACGGCTAGCCGCCCTCTAGATCGAGCGCGCCTTGCACGAGTGGGAGCTCACACCAACCGCACCGAGGCTGCTCTGGGCTCCAATCCGTAACTACCGGCCGGTGCGGCACGTAGCCCTCGCGGTGGGTGATGCAGCCGGTGTTGTCACAGCGGTTGTACACGTCGCGGGAGGCCGGCGGCCGGAAGGGCCTCGCGCAGCTCGAGAACTCCTCCCGCGAGAGCATCAGGTCGAGCAGCGCCATGCGGACGGTTACTCCCCCCGCCGCCTGCTCGAAATACCCTGCCCGCAGGTCCTCGTCCACCTCTGGGGCGATCTCATCGACCCGCGGCAGCGGGTGGAGCACCACCGTGTCACGCCGCATCCTGCGCAGGAGGTCCCCGTCCACCCTCGGTATCTCCGCGTGCTGAAGGCTCTCCGGCAGGCGTTCTCGCTGAAGCCGTGTCATATAGAGCGCATCGGCCTCGGGCAGGCAGTCATCCAGCCGCTCAACGCTATCGATGCGGCCACCGTAGCGCTTCTCGACCTCGTCGATCACATAGTCGGGCATCCTGAGCCCCTGGGGCGCCACGCACACGGTGCGCGCCCCCAAGCGCGCCAATGCCGTAGCCAGCGAGTGCACGGTGCGTCCAGCATGCAGATCGCCCGCAACAGCCACGGTCAAGCCCTCTATGCGCCCCTTGACTCGGCGTAGGTAGTAGAGATCCGTGAGGGTCTGGGTCGGATGGAGGTGTGACCCATCTCCGCCACTCACCAGTGGTACGCTCGTGTACTCCGCCGCCAGTTGCGTCGCCCCCGCGGAGGGATGGCGCATGACGATGGCATCGGAGTAGCCCCCAATCATGCGGACCGTGTCGGCGATCGTCTCCCCCTTCGATACCGAGGAGGATCCGGCGTCCGCGAAACCCAGCACGCGCCCTCCGAGCCGTAGGATAGCGCTCTCGAAGGACAGCCGTGTACGGGTGCTCGGCTCGTAGAACAGCACTGCAAGAAGCCGGTCGCTCAGCCGATCCGGCGCGTGTTGCCCGCTCCGGTGGAAGACATCCGCTCGGCGGAACAGGGCTTCCAGATCATCGTCGCTGAGGTTGTCTACAGAGACGAGGTTTCCCACTGAGTCCTTCCCCCATCATCGAACATCATCGAGCCTTAACTTCTGCCGGAGGTTCCTCTTCACAAGGCCCTGGCCCTCCGATGAACCTACGATGCCGTGCCGCCAAGTACGCGGAACCCGCCGCCCTTCGCGACCTCCTCAACCTGGGACAGGCACTCCGTCATCACCTTCGCCAGACTCTTGACCCCCTGGCTGGTCCGCGCCACGAGCAGTAGGCGTCCGCCTGGCTTTAGGCACCCCCCTCCTCCTTCGATAAGCGATCGAACCACCTCGCGACCCGCGCGGATGGGAGGGTTCAACAGGCATGTATCCGCCCACGCGCACCCCAGGGCGCTCGCACCATCGGCTACCATGGCAAGCGCAACCTCAGCCAGCCCGTGGGCCTCCAGGTTACGGTGGGCAAGACCTGCCGCGCGAGGGTTGATGTCCACCATGACGACCTGTCCAGCCCCCTCCAATCCCGCGAACACGCCCACGACACCGTACCCGCACCCCAGGTCCAGAACCGCCTCGCCAGGACGGAACTCCGCCGTCTCCAGTAGAAGCCGGGTCCCTCTATCCAGACGCGTGGCGCTGAAAACGCCTCGATCGGACATGAGGCGCACATCTCGGCCCCGAACCGTAGCTCGGATCTCAAAAGGTTGTGAGGGAACGGTCTGAGTGCGGCTGAAGTAGTGCGCGGGCACCTTGGGGTCCTGTCTAGGGACCTCCCTGGCTCTCATCGAGGGGGTGAGCGCCGCTGCCCGGATGCCCCACGGAGGCACGGAGGGCGTTCATGGCGGGCCCATCGTCGTCGATCTCGCGCTCGAAAGCACGGATCTCAGCGTAGGTGATCAGGCCGCTCTGGTGGCGATCGTCCACCCAGTCGGGTGCTTCGTCGTCAGCGCATCCGACGAAGAGGATACGGCCCTCATCCCACTCGGCTATCGAAAGCGTACGCTGCGCCACCCGCTCACAGCGGCTACAGATGAACTTCACGTATACGGAGCCTGTGCCCGAGTCCGCGAGGTATAGACCAGCTTCGATCAGATCCTCCTCTCGCACCCGGTTCCCGCACGCGCAACGAATACATGAGATCATCGATGGCCACCTTGTCTTACTTGTCGCCAAATCATCATGCCACTACCGAAGTCCAGTCGCAAGGTCTCCTTCGCGCCCAGGTGCGACGGCGGCGGTAGCGGAATTGGGGGGGCGAGGGAGAGGTGAGAGTAGTGGATCGCACCAATGAGCATGACCTCGAGTACCGCCATGGCGCCCATGGTCCGAAGTACCTGTTCCGGGGCCCGAGATATGAGTGGGGCATCATACTCCTCCGGCCCGGCGATTCCCTAAGCGCTCACAAGCACGCTCAGGTCGAGGAGACTTTCCTCTTCGAGACGGGAACTCCTTGCATCGTCATCGATGGCCGCGCGCACCGCGTTCGCGCCGGCGATGCCTTTAGACTGGAGCCCCAGGAAGCTCACGAGATCGTGAACGATGGCGACACGGAATGCCGCATCGTGTTCATCAAGTGCCCCTACCTCCCCGACGACAAGCAGGAGGCGTAGCCCCTAGCTCCTGATCCGTTCATAGCCGCACTGACTCAGCACGCCGTGGAGAACATCCTCAAGCGCGGGTGCCCATACCTTGTCACGGCGGTACTGATGGGGGAGGTACTCGAGCGAAGGGTGTGCCTCGGTATCCCGGTAGTTCCCTCCGAGCCACCCCTCGTCCACGAGCTCCCGCACCTCGGACGTCGGCAGCAGATGGTGGAGGTTCCGAATCGTGTCGCGGGCCAGTGCCTGACCAGCCTTGGTCTCCAGGCCCGTCCACATGTTGAACCGCACGAACCCGTCCTGGGCGATGCTCCCTAGCGGCTGGTCACCCAGGCTCGAGCTGCCGTGCAGCACCATCTTGCCTCCCGCCACCTCAGCGATAGACCGGGCGCGGTCTCCGTGGTACTTCACACGGTCGGCCGTGGCCCGATGCTCCGTGCCGACGTTCACCACGATCAGGTCCACGCCCGTCTCGTCCAGGAAGAGCCTCGCGTCCTCGGGTTTGGTGAGATCATCGTCGGGCGCATGGGCGCCCCCGTACTCGGTGATCTCGTCGACGGCTCCCTCGATGAGATAGACGTCCTTCCACTCGGAGACGAACTTGGCTGTCTTCTCCCTGTTCTCGTCGAGGCTGAGCGCGGAGGCGTCATACATGACCGACCCGAAGACCCCTCGCCCCACCTCGAAGAGGTCGTCGTCAAGGCCCGGCTGGCCGTGGTCCAGGTGAGCGTGGACCCGCAGCTTGTCGAAGGGCCCTCCGGGGCGAAGAAGAGCGCGCATGTCATCGGCGAAGGCCAGGAGACCCTCAACGGCGCAGCCCAGACTCGTATAGTTGACCAACTGGCTTCGCCCGCCGTAGCGCCCCGTTACGGAGGTGCAGAGGGTGATGTTGGGGACTCCTATCTCCTCGCCCAGCCGCTTCGCCGCGCGGAAGCAGCACTCCAAGGTGTCCCGGTTCTCGGCCCCGAGTCCGGGGATCAGGAAGCCCTTCTCGGCAGCCTCGGCGTACAGGGCGCGAACCGCGTGCGGATCGGTGATGATAGGCATCCAGTGCACTCCTAACGAGAGGCGATGTCGGTGCTAGCGCCCGACGGGAGACCGCAGGGATTCGAGCGAGCTAAGCCCAATGATTACGCGTGCTATCATACCCTATGCGCCGCGAGGGGGAGCCGAGTAGATGGGTGACCGCCCCTACGATCCACGCCAGAGCCGGGAGCGCACCGCCATGCAGACGGGTGTGCCGTACGCCCCAGACCTCGATCTGGGCGTGGACGTGGTTATGGCCTATGGCCTCGGCCCATCTCTGCCCGACCGCATCAGCTCCTGGTCCGAGCAAGGCTATATCTGCCACTGCATGACGGGTATCGCGTGGGGCGAGTACCAGGACTACCTCTATGGGCGATGGGATGGCCGAAACCACGAGGACGAGGCGCAGATGGACGCCCGCGGGCAGCGTATCTCCCACGGCGGCGACGTGTACTACATGTGCCCCACCGACTCCTTCGCCGACTTCATAGCCGAGCGCGCCCGGGCAGCCATCGATGCGGGCGCCCAGGCCATCCATCTCGAAGAGCCCGAGTACTGGGCGCGAGCCGGCTACTCGGAAGCCTTTCGGCGCGCTTGGGCCGACTTCTACGGTGACTCCTGGCTGCCTCCGGATAGCTCGCCCGACGCACGGTTCCGCGCCTCCAAGCTCATGTATGAGCTCTACTGCCGGGCTGTCGCTAGGGTACTCGCGAACCTACGTAGGTATGCCGAGGACCAGCAAGCGGACGTACGCCTGTATGTCGCTACCCACTCGGTGCTCAACTATACCCAGTGGGGCATCGTGAGTCCCGAGAGCGCCCTCGCCCACTTCGAGGACTGCGATGGCTATGTGGCTCAGGTGTGGACGGGCACCGCCCGAGTCCCCGCCTTCTACCGCGGGCGGGCCGAGGAGAGGACCTTCGAGTCCGCCTTCCTCGAGTACGGCGCCCTCGTCAACCTGACGCGGGTCTCGGGCCAGAGGACGTGGCTGCTGGCCGACCCTGTGGAGGATGACCCGAATCGCTCCTGGCAGGACTACCGGAAGCACTGGCACGACACGGTGATCGCGCAGCTCCTCTGGCCGGAGGTGTGGCGCTACGAGGTCATGCCATGGCCCGAGCGCGTCCTGCGCGGCGCGTACCGGGAGGAGGACCAGCCCCAAGGTCCTGCGCCAGCCCGCGATCGCATAGAGATCCCGCCGGGCTACGCGACCGAGATTCTCGTCGTCGCCAACGCGCTCACGGACATGCAGCAGGAGCGCACGGAGTGGCAGTCCGGGCAGCAGGGCTGCGGGATCCTGATCAGCGACTCGATGATGTTCCAGCGCGAGCCACGTGGAGCGGACCAGACGCTAGACGAGGCCCACGCTCTGGCCTTCCTGCACGGCCTCGCTCTGCCGCTCCTGCAAGCCGGCGTACCCGTTCATCTCGTGCAGATGGAGTTCGCTCATCTGCCGCAGTATCTCGACCAGTACGAGGTGCTCTTCCTCACCTACGAGGGCCAGAAGCCGCCATCGGCGGCGTGCCACGAGGCGCTCCGCGACTGGGTCCACCAGGGCGGAGTCCTGGTGTATCTGGGTGAGGACGGGGATCCGTACGAGCGGGTCCTGGAGTGGTGGCAGTCCGAGGGTCCCGGGTATGCCTCCCCCAGGGAACACCTCTTCGATACCCTGGGAATCCACCCCGACGCGCACCCCGGCTCGGGCTCCGGCACCCACAGGATTCGGTCCGGGGGCCTGGTGCACCAGCGCACGAACCCCTCTTCCTTCGCGCTATCGCCTGGCGGACCGGAGCTGCTCCTTCGGCTGACTCGTCAGGCCTACCGCCGCCGCAATCTCCGCTTCGAGACGGCGAGCCAGATTGTGCTCGTCCGCGGCCCTTACGTGATCGCGGCTGGCATGGAGGGCACTGGCAACGAGGCGCGACCACCCCTCACGGGTCCCTTCGTAGACCTCCTGGACGCCGAGCTACCGGTTATCGATTCGGTCAAGCTCCTCCCTGGCGAGCGCAGACTGCTTCTGTCGATCGACGAGGTTGGCGGGCCGACGGACCGGGTTATCTGTTCCGGGTCTCGCATATACGGGCAACGTAGGGAGGGCCACCGGTTCTCCTTCGTCTCCGCTGGCCCAAGCGGGACCATGGCGACCACCCGGGTTCGGCTCTCAGGGAGGCCGGAGGCGATCGAGATCGATGCCGACCGCAACGTGGAAGCCCGCTGGCAGAGCTCTAGCCGCACGCTCTGCCTCCGGTACCCCAACGTGCCAGGGGGGCGAGAGGTCACCATCCGTCTGGGCGGCTGAACGGCGCGCGGGCATGGAAGGAGCCGTTGAGCAGGCGTAGAATGGGGGCCAGACTCTAGGGGAGTAATGAACCATGCTGCTCGTCAAGCTTACCGAAATGGAAGATGGGTCGATCAGGGCAGAGAGCTCGCGCCAGGTGATCGGTTATTTCGAGGACATGAGCCGCGAGGACGTCATCGAGTACCTTGTCAATCAGGCAGAGGAGGTCGGCGAGCAGATTCGCTTCGTCGATGACCTGCCAGAGCGACAGGAGACGGTGAGCATACAGCAGCTCATGAAGGGAAAGCGCAGGAAGTAGCGGCCAGTCAGTCCAACTCGGGCTTGGCGCGCACGGATTCCACGAACCCCTGCTTGTTCAGGTCTCGCACGAGACGCGCGGCTCGGCGCAGCCCCTCCACATTAGCCGTGATGGTCACTTCGCTCCCATCCTGGGAGGTTATCCTTCGCGTTCGGCTTGGCGTGATCCCGTAGCGCACGAACAGGGCGTCCGTGACCGTTCGCTCCTCCGGCACCGCAAGCGCCACCACCGTGATCTGCACAGGCTCCTTGGACCACATGTTCTCAACGGCACGGAGCGAGAGTAGGGCCACGAGAGAGAAGAGCGTGACCAGTGCGGCCCCCTCGAACCAGCCGATCCCGGCCGCCACGCCCGACGCTGCTGTCACCCATATCGACGCCGCCGTCGTCAGCCCCTGAACGCTGTTTCCATGCCGGATGATGGCCCCCGCACCCAGGAAGCCGATGCCCGTGACAACCGCTGCGGCGATTCGTCCGGGGTCTCCCAAGTCACCCTCGGCGCCCACAACCTCGGAGACCATCGAGAGAAGGCATGCCCCATTGCCTACCAGAATATGGGTTCGAAGCCCGGCTGGCCGCCCCCGAAGCTCGCGTTCGAGCCCGATCAGGGCGGATAGCAGCGTGCATACGCCCAGTCGCAGCGCCGTGTCCAGGGTCCCGGGTGCGTCCACGTCGGTGCCTCCTTAGATCACCACCGCTGCCGTCGCGCTTGGATGGTATGCGATTATAGTCTGCGGGCGCCGAAGGTGAGGTCGGTTTCATGATCCGTGCTATGGCCTTCGATCAAGGGACGAGCGAGCTCACCACCCCTAGCATCGCGGATCTGGGGGCGGCTCTCGAGCATGACGACACCATCGTCTGGATCGATCTGGATCAGTACGACGAACTGGAGCTGTCGGAAGTCGCCGCCCTCGCGGGCCTGCATCCCCTCGCCGTGGAGGAGTGCCGGGCGGAGCACGACAGGCCGACTCTCTTGGACTTCGATGACCAGATCTTCATCGAGGTGGCGGCCCTCGAGTACTGGGACTCGGAGCATGGCGTCGCAATCAACCCCATCCGGATCTTCATCCTGCCCCGTGCGATCGTGACGGTCCATGAGGAGCGCCGTCCTGGAGTGGACGCCACCTGGGAGTGGGCGCTTCGCGAGCCCCACGTCCTGGACGGAGGCGCGGACGTGATCCTGAACCGCGTTCTCAAGGAGGTCGTGGACCGGTACTTCCCTCTCGTCGACCAGCTCGAGATGTACATCGAGGATCTCGAGGACCGGGTCTTCGACGAAGAGGAGGCTGCTCTCGAACACGTCGTAGAGGTGCGCAAGGACATCCAGGAGCTGCGTCAGACAAGCGCGGCCCAGCGTCAGGTCCTCCGCCAGCTCTGCGCCTATCCTCGCGGTCTCCTCAGCGAGGATGCGCTCGTCTATACACGTGAGATCTACGATGACGTCGCTCGCGTGGAGGATGCGATGATCTCCGTTCGCGAGCACTCCAACGCGTTGCGCGAGCTGCACATGGCGGTAGCTAGCAATCGATTGGGCCGCAAGGTGCAGCTCCTTACCGTCGTCGCCACCATCTTCGTGCCACTGACCCTGCTCTCGGGCATCTACGGCATGAACTTCGAGCACATCCCCTTCGCCAGCTCTCCTTACGGCTTCCACATCACGGTGGCCGGGATGACCGTGGTCGGCGTTGTCTGTTGGTTGATCGCCAGGTCCAGGCTCCTCTCGTAGCCACACCCGACGATAGGCGGACGCCTTGGAACTCATTGAGCCGTCCCAGGAACATCTAGAGGCTGCCCGCGCGCTCTACAACCGCGCCGCCGCGCGCGCGCCAGTGGGTTGGCCGGCCCAGTCCGAGGAGTTCGCGCGCTGGGTGACACTCCGCCGAGAGCGGCTCTCCTATGAGCGCACTCGCTACCTCGTCGCGGAGGGGCAGCTTCGTGGGATCATCCATTGGGGCATCGGCGGGCCCGAGGCCAGACCAGCCGACTGGTACACGGTCGACCAGGGGGATGGTGTCATCTCCGCGCTCTTCGTGGAGCCGGGCGATCGTGATGCTGCGGAAGCCATGACTCGCGCAGCCGTGGAGGACCTTCGGTCCCGCGGATGCCCGCGGATCTGGGCCTGGGAGGACGAGATGGGGCCACCCTTCTACGCCGGCGGCTTCGGCCAGCTTCTCCTCTCGATGACCGAGGTCGTCCAGGCTCTGACCACGGCCAGGTTCAGGGTCTGCCCCGTTGAGCTTCACCTCTGCCTGTCCACCCTGCCGGCGCGTTCAGGCAAACCTCCGGTCCGGGGCTTAGAGGTCAGGAACCGCGTCATGCCCGGCGGTGAGACATCCGTGGACGTCTGGGACGCCCAGGGGGCCACCGTAGGTCAGTGCGTCTGGGCCTCCATGGCGCTCAAGAGCGAACATCCTGACGCCTCGCAAGCGGGCTACGTGTGGTGGTTGGGGATCGAGGAGGCCTACCGCGGCATGGGCGCCGGCCGATGGCTGATGGAGCTTGCTATGGGCCAGATGGCGCGCAGTGGGCACACGCGCTGCTACCTGACCACGAGAGCCGACAACCTGCGCGCCCAGAGCCTCTACTACAGCCTGGGCTTCGGGATGCTGGGCGCCTCCGCAATGCTCTGCCTGGAGTCCTAGCCCGTATCATCCATGAGTGCTCGTCTGTGGTGTGCTTGCTGGATGTGCAGCGGGCGCTTGTCCGTTGCGTTG
>DBQI01000064.1:0-120 GCA_002305165.1 Armatimonadetes bacterium UBA1398 | reverse complement strand
GATACCCCCTTATTGTGGTACTCGCACCCTCTCGGAGAGGCAGGGGGGTACCATAACGTATGTATAGTACCTCACGGAACAATGGAACATAGTACATACAGACCCCTCCCGTGCAGCCTC
>DBQI01000012.1:750-24058 GCA_002305165.1 Armatimonadetes bacterium UBA1398 | reverse complement strand
GCATTCATGAATGATACGGGATAGTACCTTCTCGAAGGCCGACGCGAACTTGCCCATGAGAGCCGCGTCATTGGGCGGCCAAATGCCGAACACGTAGAGCTGGGAATCGATGAAGCTCTGCGTGATCGGGTAGTCTGAGACGTCGTACGATACCTCGCCCGCGTGCGGACAGCTCCATGGGCATCCCCGTCCGTAGCCGACCTTGTCCTGGAAGATCCGCTGTCCGGGCACGGGGATGGTTTGCCAGCGGCCCACCGGCACCCCCTCTGCAAGGAGTGCCTGGCTGACCGCCTCTCGCAGAGCGGCGTGGGGAACGTCCAGGCCCACCTCCGAGGGCTCGAACCGGACCGTGAAGGTGTACCAGACCATATCCCGGTCAGGCGGGAGCTCCGGCACGCGCACTCCCGGCAGTCCGGAGAGCAGCTCCCTGAGGAGCTCACAGTTCGCCCGTCGCGCCTCGTTCAGAGCATCGAGCCGCTGGAGCTGACTTCTCGCGAATGCCTGGCCGAAGACGTCCCCGCGATACATCCAGCCGAGGCCGAAGGCGTTGTAGCTCTGATCCTGGCGTTCACGACCCGGGACCACGATCTCCCCGAGATACTGAAGCAGCCTTGCCCGCTCGGCGATCTGGTCATCTCCAGTGACGAACAGGCCGCCTTCGCTCCCCGTCGTGAGAAGCTTCGTCGCTTGGAGCGAAAACCCCGCCGCATCGCCTATGGCGCCACAGAGCCGCCCCTTGTACCGGGCGCCGTGGGACTGCGCACAATCCTCGATCACCTTGAGTCCGTGCCGATCCGCGATCGTGAGGAGGGGGTCTATGTCCGCCGGCATGCCGTGGATGTGGACTGGCATCAGCGCACGAGTGCGCTCGGTAATCCGCTCCTCGACGAGGGCCGGGTCCATGGTCCATGTCCCTGGCTCCACGTCAACGAAGACGGGCACTCCGTTGTGGTGGAGCACGGCCGCCGCGGTCGCCCAATAGGTGAAGGCGGGGCATATGACCTCGTCGCCCGGTTCGAGGCCGATGCCGGCCACGGCGAGATGCAGGGCGGCGGTGCCGCTGTTCACCGGAACGGCGTGGGGAAGGCCCATGTAGGTGGCGAACTCCGCCGCCAGCCCCTCAGCCTCGCGCTGCCGAGCTACGGTTAGATCGGGCTCTGCCAGAACCCGTGCAACGGCTGCGCGGTCGGCGTCCGTGACATGAGGCCACGGCTGGACCTCCCCCGGCCCTACAACGGGTGTGCCTCCGTGAATCGCCAGTCTGTCAGCCATCGTCAATCATCCTTTCGACTCACTGCGTCCCGGCGACGAACCATCACCGACGGCTGACCCAGGCCAGCGCGTTCAGGAGGATGCGGTCCGCTACCGGGTCGCGGCCCAGGTTCTCGATCACGCGGAGGGTGCTGAGAAGGAACTCGCCATCACCACACCGATAGGTTACCGCCATGAGCCCGGAGTCGTATTCCTGCGAAGCCTTGATCGCGCCGGCCAGAACCTCAGCGGCGGGCTCTTGGCCGTCGAACAGAAGGTCGGGAATGACGTCCCGGTACGTTCCGTAGTCCAGCAGGCCCCCCGCTGGTAGGCCGTCGAACAACCAGCAGTCCATCGCCCACTCGTCCTTGAGGTACAGCCAGCCGTGGATCGACTTCAGAGTCCCCTTCTGGCCCAGTGGCAGCCAATGGAGGGACTCCCCTTCCAGGCCCAGGGCCTCTGCAGCGACGAAGACGGCGCGGCCGCCCGAGGCGATCCGTTGCTCCAGGGCGGCCCATCCCTCGGGGCTTCCATCTGGCGTCGGCGGTCCGGCCACCAGGATGGCCTCCCGCCCCAACAGCGCTTCATCGGCGAACTCCCTGATCTCCACGCCTCGGCTGGCCAGCCACCCACGCAGCGCCGCATCCCCGCCGCAGAGGGTGATGGGGCCAGCGATCCGTGGCAGCGCGGCTGGATCGTACACACGGAACACCGCCTCGCCGCCCGTCGGAGCGCCGCCCTTGAGCAAGGTTGCGAGGAAGCGGTAGCGCCCCTCGGGCCACTCCGCTGGCACCGTCCGAGCGTAGAAGGGGAGGGCGAGGGGAGCCTCGCCTTCTGGGACCTCCACGGAGACAGTCTCGTCGAGGACGCATGCGCCGTGGGGTCCCACTATCTGGAGACGCACTGGGTAGCTGCCTGGGGCCAGGGCATCCTCGTTCGCCAGTACGGCCTCCAACTCGATGGTTCCTCCCCGGTACACGTTAGCCGGTTCGGCAAAGAGGCACAGCCGCAGCGGGGCGAAGCCATCGGCCATAGCGTCCGTGGTGCCTGGCTTCAGCTCGCGGAACAGGGTGAAAAGGCCCTCTCCGCAGTTCACATGGTCCATCATGCCTGTAACGCTGTAGCCCACCAGGTTGGGGTTGGCGCGTAACGCGTTGAGGCCTAGGGTCCGTTGCCCCGCCATCTTGCGCAGACTCTGGGCGAAGAAGTCCCGGGGGGTGGCGAAGGTGGCTTCGAGGTTCCACCGCTCCCAATCTGCCAAGAACCGCTGTAGGCGTTCCGCATAGTAGACGGCGTCTTCCGCCTCGTCGTCGCCGAGTCGCTCGAACTGCCGCGTGACGCGCCAGAGGTCCACCGCGCTCCCGATCCCGTACTCGCTGAGAAAGACGGGTCCGGTGTCCCCGCCGAGCCCCCGCAGGAAGGCGATGGTGGCGGCATCATGCGGCACGCGCGGATAGGCATGGGCATCGCCCGCATCCGCCCAGTAGCCACCCACGGTGGTGCCCGAACTGCGAGGCGCATTCGGCCCCTCGCCACCGAGATGGCCGTCCCAGCCCGTTGAGTAGGGATTGGAGATCGATCCGATGTCCATGCACCCATCCCAGCGGCCGCTGTTCAACATCACCATGCGCGACTCATCCAACGACCGCACGAGGGGGAGGGACTGGGTGGCATGGTGGAATACGGGTCCATCGGGCGTCTCATTCAGGAGGCCCCAGATGACCACGCTGGCGTGGTTACGATCACGGCGGATCACCTGTGACACGGAGGCGTCGAAACGCTCCTTCATGTGGGGGCCGTCAACCATAGGGTTGGACGCCGCGTGCTCCACATAGACGAGCATGCCAATCTCATCGCACATATCCAGTTGCCGTCGGGTCGCGCCTCCCCAAATGAAGCGGATGCAGTTGATGCCCATGGTCTTGAGGAGGATTAGGTCGCGTTGGAACAGGGCCGGATCGCCTGGAACCTGCTGCCCGAGCGGGGTGGCGTTCACCGTATGGGTGCCCCGAAGGAAGATCCGCCGGCCATTGAGCCGGAAGGCGCCTCCCTCGAAGCGGAAGTCCCGGAACCCACAGCGGTCGGCGCGCTCGTCGACCCCCGCTTCGCTCTCTACGCGCGCGGTGACGCGATAGAGGAACGGATCGCTCAGATCCCACAGGCGGTGCTGAGGCACAGCCAGGGCCCCGCGAAGGACGTGAACCCCCGGCCCTAGGTCCTGTCGCAGAGCGCCTCGCGCAACAGTGGGCCCGCCCTCAGCGGGAGCGACGGACACGGGCATGCGGACAGCCTGCTGCGCGCCACTGGCGTTACGGACCGTGACCTCAATCCCCACCACGCCAGTGTCGGGATCGGGCATCAGGTGAAGGTCCTCGATATGGACCTGGGGCACCTGAGCGAGTTTCACCTCGCCGACGATGCCCCCGTGGTTGTAAGAGGCCCCGGCGGAGTAGGGGATGACCTTCGCCCGTCGCGGCGACTCGTTCAGCGTGATGCCATCGATGGGCTCGTGCGTCGGGTTCAAGACCCGCACCGCCAGGAGGTTCGGCCCCGACGGACGGATCTGATCCGTGACATCCAGCTCGAACGGCCCCTCAGCCCCCTCGTGTCCCCCCACGTGACGGCCGTTCACCCACACATCCGCCTTGTAGTCAACCGCCTCGAACCGCAGCAGGGCCCGGCCGTCAATGAACGGGCTTGGTGGCGTCTCGAATGCTCTCCAGTACCACGCCAAGCCGTGGTAACCTGGGAATGTCCCCTGGATGATCCAGGGCACGCGGCATCCCTGAGCCTCCTGAATCGGCCCCTCGTACCAGTTCCCCGCGATCCCCTCTCCAGCGGGATCGATGGCTATGAGCCAGTCATCGCCATCGAGCGAGATGATGGGGCCTGGCTCCTCTGAACCGGCGCCCTCTCCCGCAGGCAGGGCCACATCGGTTCGGGGCGCGCCAGACATCACCAAGTAGGCGATCTGGTCCTCCGGCAAGGTGTGCTCACCCCCAGCAAGCAGAGCATACGGCTGCAGGGCCACCCGGTACAGACCAGGCGCCCGAATGGCGGCCACCTCCGAGCAGAAGCCGTTGTTCGGTGTCAGCAAATGCGGCTGATCGTGATCGACGGGGTTCCCGTGGGCATCCGCAGCCGCAAGCTCAACGCGGATGCCCTGAACGGCCACGGGAACGGTCTCGGCGTCGACGGACAGGGCCAGGGTCCCCTCGCCCTGAGCGAACACCGCCCAGCGAGGCTCGGTCTGCCACTCGACACGGGCGTTCGCCGCGAACAGCTCAAGCTGTCGCTCGGGAGGCGCGTCGGCCAATGGGGGACGCGCGTGGTCCCAGATCCTCACATCGGCCACCTGGCCTCGGAACCAGCGCGGCTGCCCCTCTATGCCCAAGCCGACCATGAAGGAGGCGTCGCTCGGCGCCATGGGATCCTCGACGGCGATACCGCCAATCAGCACGCCATCGACGTAAACGCGCAGGCGATCGGCGCCCTTCGTCACATGGACACGCTGCCAGGTGTCAGCGGCCAGGGTGAATGTGGGGCTGTACACCCAGCGAGTGCCGGTGCCGTAGGAGAAGTAGTACTGGTTCGTGCGGTCGCCGTCCTGCTGGAGCACGAAGCCCGCAAACTGATTGACATGGTTGCCAAGTATGTCCGCATAGGCGACTTGCAGACTCTCAGGATTCACGCGGCACTCAACGGTGAACTCATTGCCGAGCTCCGAGAGAGTCGTGTCGACCGCTACCCAAGCACCGTCTCCAGGCAACGCCAGAGCCGTCCCACCTGGCGCGGCCGCGAAGCCCACGGGGCCGTGAGGCTGGCCGTGGCGCCCTCGACCCGAGGCGTCCGTGAAGTCGCCTGCCAGAGGCCAGTGCAGAATGAGCCCTGGCTCGGCCTGGGCGGCGGCCTCGGATAGTAGCAGCGTCGCCGTCAAGGCGATGAGTGTGCCAGTGCATTCGGCTCTCATAGTCACACCATTCCGCGGCGACGTCGCTAGGCCCTACCAGCCTGGAACTCCGTGTCAGACCCTTCACATGTCCCGGTGCAGGTCGCGGGACCGGGTATGCGAAGGTCTCTGCCAATGCAGTGGCCCGCTCGCCCGAAGGAGACCCTCAATGAGCCCCTGGCGTAGTCTGCTTGTCATCGCGTTCGCCCTGACCGTCCCCGCTGCCGCTGACACCCTGCTCCTGGCGGACGGCACACTGATCGAGGGCTGCTATGTCAGGGATGAGGGGTGGAGACTGCTTGTCTGGAACTCCCTCCAGGAGGTAGGAGGGCCTGCCGTTGAGTACCCCCGCCACGAGATCGACAGCTTCACCGTTAGCCGCGGCGAGGAGTGGGACGCTCACCCGAGTCTGCCCGACTTGAGCGTCACCTTCATCGAGATGAGTCCGATGCTCGCGGGTCTACACGGGATCGTGAACTATGACGAGACCGGAGCCCCCACGATCAATGCGGACATACCCGCGACGCGGCCAGAGCAGGCCACCGACCCGCTCCTCGAACCGGGGGTCCTCGCTCGGAACCTGAAGCTGAGTTACGCACCCGGCGAGGAGATCGTGCTGACCGCTCACGTCCGCAACATGGGCTTCGCCACGGCGGGTCCCTTCGAGTACGAGTGGCTCATCGACGATGCCGTGGTGTCAGCGGGGCGACACCACGGGCGCTTGGCGGAGATGGAACAGGCGTCCTTCGAGACGACCTGGGAGTGGCAGGAGGGCGAGCACTACGTGACGTTCCGCGTCCACCCTGCCGACCCGGAGATTGCCTCTATCAACGACACTGCCACCGATGCCATGCACGCGTGGCCCTTCGTGTTCTTCGTTCAGCCTGCTTTGGTGGACGCTTGGCACCAGAACCGCACCGCCTACGGGACATTCTCCTTCGAGGACTTCTACCGCTGGCATGTCGACATCATGAACGGGCTGTTCGCCGCCACCCGCTATCCGGGGGCTCCCGATGGCATCCGCGCTCGGGTCCGGCTCGGGCGCATCGCGTACGTCCGCGACAGTGACGATCCGCTCTACACGGAGCGCCGCGAGGATGGCGTGTTGTACAACCAGGGGCAGTGGGACTGGTGCCGCGATGCCGACGCCGACCGGGTGTGGGATCCTCCCACTCACGAGTGGCGCAACCAGACGGAATGGTCGCTCCCCCATGAGCTTGGTCACCAACTGGGGCTCGTGGACTGGTACAACCTCGACTGCGAGGGGGTCGAATGGCACACCTGGCCCGATAGCGGGAAGCGGGTCTCTCACTTCCAGCGTCATCCCATGCAGATGATGCACTGGCACGGGCCTCACCTGTGGGGAGAGGTGGACGCGTACTACCTGAACGACACGTGGAACATGCCGCGCGGACACTTCGGCGACCACTACTTCGCTATCCCCGGGGAGTGCTTCCTGAGGGTCGTCGACGTGAACGGGGAGCCAGTGGCCGATGCTCAAGTTGAGGTGTTCCAGCGTGGCGCCGAGGTCGATCCTGCCGCTGCTCCGCAGCAGGATCACGGTGTGACCTACTACCCCGTAGTGGAGGACGGCAACTTCGACCGGCCCGTGTCCCGGGACCCGGTCATCGTCGGCACAACCGATGCGGAAGGCCTGCTGAGGCTGCCCAACCGCCCGGTCCGCGAGGTCATCACCCTGAACGGCTACCACCGCCGCCCCAACCCCTTCGGAAACATCAACGTGGTTGGCAACCGGGGCCTGCTGCTGGTAAGGGTTACCAAGTCCGATCGACCGTGCTACTACTGGCTGGAGGCGTTCCAGTTCAATGCCGCCTGGTTCCGCGGCGAACGCGACCGCTTCACCATCCCACTGCTAACGCCCTATGCAGGTGAGGGATGCCCTGTCCCGCCCAAGTCCGTGGCGGCGGAGCGCACCGAGGATGCCGAGGCGCGGGTCACATGGGCAGCGGGCGCTCCCAGGAGTCTGAACGTTCTCGACCGGGCCATCGGATTCAGGATCTACCGGCGCATTTCCGATGACGGCCTGAACGACCGGCCGTGGTTCGAGGTGGCCACGGTTGGTCCTGAGGCGCGGGAGGCCGTGGTAGACCTGACTCAGTATCCCGACGATACCTACTGGTACGGCCGGACGGAACGGTTCGCGGTGTCGGCCATTGGCGAGTGCGGCCGGCAGAGCGAGCTGGTCGAGGTTGTCCTGGCGGAGCCTTAGGCCCCCGACTCGCCCAGGGACGGAGGAGCAGTCATGAGGTCAGTATGCTGGGTCCTCGCAGCCGCTGCGGCAGCAGGCGTCTTCTGCGAGCCCGCCCATTGTGAGACGGCGAACGCGCTATTCGTGGCCGATGGCCGGTGCTTCGCGGGGAGCGCGAGTGGAGCTGTGTCCATGGTGGTGGAGCGCATAGAGTCCGACGGCGCCGCCGTGCAGCTGCTCGTGGCGGAGGCGGAGTCAGGGTTAGCCGCCGCTCCGGTGGACCACTATCGTTTCAGGTCCTGTGACCCGCCCTACTTCGCGTGGCGCCCGGATGCGCTAGCTCCGGGATCGCTGCGAGTTACGGCGATCGACGTGGAGTCCGGCGCGGTCATCGGTCGAGCCCTGCGCGTGCCGTCCGCTCGGGGTGACATCTGGGCGCTGCATGTCGGGCCCGTCCTGGGTGAACCCGGGCACTACGAGTCCTACCCCACGGCGATGGTCGAGGAGAACGGCGCGCATCGCATGTGGCTGGCCGGCTCATGGGCTGGTGACGCCATCTTCGCCGCTACGGGCGTGGACCCGGCCCGCTGGTTCTACGTCGAGGGGACGGAGATGCGCGGGCCGGAGGGGGTACCCAGGCATCCGGTGCTCGCTCCCACCCGGCCTCCCATGGGCATCGCGGAGCCGCCCTTCGGATACGCCCACGGCTGGTACTCCGATCTGGACCCCTCCGGCGGCGAGGACGGGCTACACGCCGCGGATCCATCCGTTGTGCGGGTCCCTCCTCGCACCCCCGGTGAGCGGCCCTTCTACTTGATGTACTACACGGGCTGGGAGGGCGAAGGCGATCGGGACGCAAACACCATACTTTGCGCCCGATCGACCGATGCAGGCATCACCTGGGAAAAGCTTGGTGTAGCGCTGCGGCCCCTACGCCCAGACCCGAGCCAGTACGGCGCCGGCCAATCCAGTGTGGTGTTGCGTGACCAAGACGGCGACGGGTCCCTCGATCTGGTTCACTTCTTCACCGATACCACGGTGGGGCAGCCGTGCGTCGCTATCGCGGACCCCTACGGCGATCCGCTGTCCTTCCACCGCGTCGGTGAGACCGGCGCGCTCAGCAACCTCGGCAACTACACGTGGGACATGAAGTGGGCCGCGGGCCTATCGGCGTACATCGGAGTCGTGGCGATCAACGGTCCCCCTGGCGCGGTCATGGTGGCCTTCTCTGCCGACGGCGTGGATTGGGCCGGCGATCAGGCCTACATCCCCCTTGATCTCCTCATTGACGACCCGGGCGCTCTCTCATGCAACAACGGAGGCATCCTGGGCACTCCTCTCGGCTGGCTTCCCGATGACCCGCTCGCCGAGTCCCCCGATGAGGCGCACGCCATCTACTACTATGGCGGGGGCGAGTCCATGCAGTGGGATGGCGGAGATAGATCGTGGGACATCCATGCCATGGAGCTGTGGCTACGCCCCTCGCGCTAGGGCCTTCCGCACCCCAGGAAGTGAGCCCAGAGGAGCAGGCGCGCCTCGATCTCCGAGGCGCTCAGCTCACCGTCTCGCGCCGGTAGGACCGCGGATCTACGGACAAACCCATCCCGGCGGTTGTGCCCGATGGGCATCTGGTGCGAGAATGGCGGGTTAGTTCCGCCCGGCCGGCGCGAGGGCCGGGCCCTATCTCCGTGCCTGGCGTCTGGTGCCCCGACTCGGGGGCGCCTCATGCGGCGCGTACCGAGGACAGCCATGCCGAAGCTCAACGACATCGACAAGATCCTCATCATCGGCTCCGGACCTATCGTGATTGGGCAGGCCTGCGAGTTCGACTACTCCGGTACCCAGGCGTGCAAGGCTCTGCGGGCCCTCGGATACCGCGTGGTACTGGTCAACTCGAACCCCGCGACCATCATGACCGACCCTGGGATGGCCGACGTTACCTATATCGAGCCCCTCACCGTCGACAGCCTAGAGCGGATCATCGCCGCCGAGAGGCCCGACGCCATCCTGCCCAACCTCGGTGGCCAGACGGGTCTGAACCTCACGTCAGAGCTCCACAGGGCCGGAATCCTCGACAAGTACGGTGTGCGGACCATCGGCGTCCAGGCGGACGCCATCGAGCGGGGGGAGGACCGGATCGCGTTCAAGGAGACGATGAACGCCCTGGAGATCCCCATGCCGCTCAGCGAGGCCTGCTTCAGCGTGGAGGAGGCCGAAGCCGTGGCGTCGCGTCTCGGTTACCCAGTCGTGCTCCGGCCGGCCTACACACTAGGTGGCACGGGGGGCGGGATCGCGTGGAACGTGGAGGAGTTGCGGGTCATCGCGGCGCGCGGCTTGGCCGCGAGCCTCGTGGGCCATGTACTCGTTGAGGAGTCGGTCCTCGGTTGGGAGGAACTGGAACTAGAGGTTGTGCGGGACGCGGGCGGCCGCATGGTCACGGTTTGCTTCATCGAGAACGTGGATGCGATGGGCGTCCACACGGGTGATAGCTTCTGCGTCGCCCCCATGCTCACCGTCCCCAAAGAGTTGCAGGAGCGCCTGCAGGACTACTCCTACCGCATCGTCGAGGCGATTGGCGTCATAGGAGGCACCAACATCCAGTTCGCTCACAACCCGGAGGACGACCGCGTTGTGGTCATCGAGATCAACCCTCGCACCTCCCGCTCATCGGCCCTGGCGTCGAAGGCGACCGGCTTCCCCATCGCCCTAGTATCCTCGATGCTTGCGGGTGGCCTGGAGCTCACCGATCTCCCCTACTGGCGTGATGGGACCCTCGACCGGTACACGCCCTCGGGCGACTACGTCGTAGTCAAGTTCGCGCGCTGGGCCTTCGAGAAGTTCCCCGGCGCAGAGGACCGCCTGGGGACGCAGATGCGCGCGGTCGGCGAGGTCATGAGCATCGGCAAGACCTACAAGGAGGCATACCAGAAGGCCATCCGATCGCTGGAGATCGGGCGTTACGGCCTCGGCTTCGCATCCGACTTCCACAGCCTGTCGCTGTCCACTCTCCGCAAGCGGCTTGCCGAGCCCACATCGGAGCGTCAGTTCCTCATGTACGAGGCCCTGCGCAAGGGTGCGACCGTCGAGGAGCTACATCGGATCACGCACATAGGCCGATGGTTCATTCAGCAGATGGCCGAGTTGGTTGCCCTTGAGGAGGAGATACTCCAGCATCGGGGCCGCGACTTCCCCGACGAGCTGCTCATCCGCGCCAAGAAGGATGGGTTCGCCGATCGCTACTTGAGCCAGCTCCTGGGGTTGAACGAGGAGGAGATCCGCAACCGACGCAAAGCCATCGGACTCGTTCAGGCCTGGAACGCTATCCCCGTGAGCGGCGCTGATGCTGAGTACTACTACTCAACCTACAACGCGCCCGATACGGTGCCGGTGTCTGGCAACCGCAAGGTCATGGTTCTCGGCGGCGGCCCGAACCGCATCGGACAGGGCATCGAGTTCGACTATACGTGCGTCCACGCAGCCTTCGCCCTACGGGACCTCGGGTACGAGTCCATCATGGTGAACTGCAACCCCGAGACTGTCTCGACCGACTACGACACCTCGGACAGGCTCTACTTCGAGCCTCTCACCGTTGAGGACGTTCTCAGCATCTACGAGAAGGAGCGGCCCGAAGGCGTCATCGTCCAGTTTGGAGGACAGACGCCGCTGAACCTCGCGGCGGAGCTGCAGGCCGCCGGCGTCAAGATCCTCGGAACCGCCCCCGAGAGCATTGACCTAGCGGAGGACCGCAAGCGGTTCGCAAGTGTCATGGAGCGTCTTGGCATTCCCGAGCCCGAGAGCGGTTCGGCCCTATCCGTCGAGGAGGGCCTGGCTATCGCCTCCCGAATCGGGTATCCCCTTATGGTGAGGCCCTCCTATGTCCTGGGCGGACGCGGCATGGAGGTCGTGTACGATGAGGCTTCCTTCCTCCGCTACATGACGGCCGCGATACGTGTCGCGCCCGAGCGTACCATCCTCATCGACAAGTTCCTGGAGAACGCCGTGGAGGCCGAGGCTGACGCTATCGCCGATGGCGAGCAAGCCTATGTTCCCTCGGTCATGGAGCACATCGAGCTGGCGGGTATTCACTCAGGTGATAGCGCCTGTGTGATCCCTCCCGTAACCATCAGCCCGGACCACCTTGCCACCATCGAGGACTACACCCGCCGCATCGCCGTGGAGCTCGGTGTCGTGGGACTCATGAACATGCAGTACGCCATCTGCGGCGGTACCGTCTACGTCCTCGAGGCCAATCCTCGGGCCTCGCGCACCGTGCCTCTGGTCTCCAAAGTGACGGGCGTCTCGATGGCCCGGATTGCCACCGAGGTCATGCTGGGCGCCCGGTTGGCCGACACGGGTCTGTGCCGCCTGCGCTACCGGCACTTCGGCGTGAAGGAAGCGGTCTTCCCCTTCAACATGCTGCCTGAGGTGGATCCCATTCTGAGCCCCGAGATGCGCTCCACGGGTGAGGTGCTGGGGATCGCTGACTCCTACGGCCTGGCGTTCTACAAGGCTCAGCTGGCCGCGGGGTTCGCGCCGCCGCTGGAGGGGACGGTGCTCATCACCGTCGCCGATCGCGACAAGGAGCTCGTGCTGGAGCCAGCGCGCAAGCTCGCCGACCTAGGCTTTCGGATCCTGTCCACGGCGGGTACGGCGAGGTTCCTGGGCGAACACGGCATTGCCGCCGAGATGATCCGGAAACTCCAAGAGGGCCGGCCCCACATTCTGGATGCGCTGCACAACCACGAGGTTCAGATGGTCATAAACACCCCCGCGGGCAAGGACAGCGCCTACGACGACAGCTACATTCGGAAGGCCGCGATCCGCTACCGAATCCCGTACGTGACAACCACTGCCGCAGCCTTATCCGCTGCCGAGGGTATCGCGGCCGCACGCGGCGGCATCGGAGACGTGCGCTCCATCCAGATGTACCATTCGGACATCGAGGCGATGTAGCTCAAACCGGGCAGCGAGACGTTGGCGGCTGCCTTACGGTGCCACCACTCGCAGCACTCGAACCCCTTGGTGCGTGTTGCCGAACATGTCGGTGGTGCGCACCTCAATACGGTAGTAACCAGGCTCCTCGGGCGCGGCAAGCACGGTGTGCCATAGATGAGCGCACCAGACGGGCACCTCGATCTCGAACGGGGAGTCTGGCCCCATGATCCCGCGGTACCGTGCCCGGATGGCCTCTACATCCGCTGGGTCGGGGTCGGTTCTGCGCTCCATCCGAGTCCACTCACCCGGCATGGTCGCATCCCTTGTCAGCCGGTACTCCACAGTGGATCGCTCGGAGCCCCCGAACACATTCGCGTAGAGGAAGGCTCCATCCCCGGGTTCGACCTCCTCGGGCGCCCAAAGCCGCATCTGGTAGCTGGCCTCGCGTCGGGCCGCGCGGTACTGGATCTCGTAGCGGTTCCCGTCGAAGCGGATGACCGAGTACCCGTTCGGCGTGCCATCGGGCGCGTTTGCGTGCGGGATCCCCTGGTGGTCTGGCTGCCCTTGCCACCAGGCCCCGCATGACGCGACATGCACGAGGTGGTGATGAGGCATGGGATTGGGCCAGCCGAAGTCGGCGTTGAGGAAGAAGTGCTGCTGGCTGTGCCAATGCGCCGAAAGCCCCAGCACATTCTGCCGCCCTTCGAAGAGCCTGAGGAACCTGTGCTGGTCGCTCTGCTCCATAACGGGGATGTGCTGGATGTAGACGATGAGCGTGTCCTTGGGGACGTGCCGCAGATCCTCGCGCACGAAGTTCAGTTGCTCCTCGGTCAGGCCTGCGCTGTAGCCTCCTCCATCCTGGTGCGCGATGTTCTCCAGCACCAAGAAGTGCACTCCGCCGTAGTTGAAAGCGTAATGATCGGGGCCCACCACGCGGTGCCACGTCGTGGTGGAGAACTCCTCGCCCGTGTCGTAGTTCCTGTCATGGTTGCCCATGGCGTAGTGCCAGGGGATCCCCGCGCGTCCGAGGGTGGCGGTCACCAGCGGGAGCAGGCTGAGGTCGTCGAACACAACGTCCCCGAGCACCATACCGAAGGCCGCCGATGTCTCCGTTACAGCGAGTTGCTCGACGAGGTCCTGGGCGAGCAGTTCGACCTCCCACACGTTCCACGGCTGGGGGTCGCCCAGGCAGATGACCTCGAAACAATCCGGCTCAGTCGCTGGCGTGAGCGCGAAGTCAATGCTGCGTGGCAGAGGCCCAGTGGGGGCGACGCCCGGGTACTGGAGGTCGGGCGCTCCCTCGGGGCAGTGGATGTAATAGCCGCGCTGCACTCCGTCCTGGTCGGTCCTCACCGACCATTGAGAGGGTTTGATGACGAAGAAGATAGTGTAGTCGTCACAGGGCAACTCCCAGCGCCCCGAGGAGTCCGTCACGACCACCTGATCGCCATTCGAGACGCCCACGCCCGGCAGCCCGGGTTCGCGTGGCCCCATGACCCCATCGCCATCGCGGTCGTGGAAGACAGTGCCTCTCGCGCTGAGCGCCCAGGCAGACGACGCCAGAGTCGCGGTTAGCGCGGCGGCGACCAGCGCAATGTTGAACCTACGCATGTCAATCATCCCTTCTCACATGGGCTGCGCTCCAACCCGATGTCCCTGCGACGGGCGAAGTGGCGCTATTGCGCCGCTTCCCTGCCCGCCACGAGAACGGCATGCACCTCGAACCGATGGCCTCGGCTGCCCTCCGCCCGGTCCGGCAGCAGCCGCACGTGCAGCGTGTGCTCTCCTGGCCCCAAGTCACGGCCGATGAGAGCGAAGGCGGAGTAGCCGCCCCAGTCGGCCTCGAACCAGCCTTCAAGAACTACCGGCTCGCGATCGTCCACCCAGGCCTCAGCCCGCCCCTGGTCGCCCTTGATGCGGTAGTAGGCTATGGCGCACGAGGTGCCCTCGAAGGGTACCTCAAGCGTCGCCCCCGGCTCGTCTGCCCACCACGTACGCCCAAGGCGCGCAGGCTCGCCCTCGGAGAACCCCTCAGCCGCCACGTTGGGGGCGTTATCGGGGGTGAGCATGGCGGTGTGCTGGTACACATCGGAGACGAGCGGCGGAGGAAGCTGCCCCGCCATATGTCGAGAGACCACCTCGGTCACAAGGAGCGCGCAGAGCGTATGCCCTGCGTCGTTAGGATGCACCTCGTCGGCCTCAACGTCGCCCCACTCGATACGACCTGCCTCGATCTCCGGCCAGGCCGCATCCCTCAGGCTGACCATAGGGAGCCGATAATGCGTTCCGATCTTGGAGTGCCACTCCTGAGCGTTGCCTCCACCCGCGTACATCATGAAAAGCAGCATCACCGCGGGACGGGAGGGATGGGTCAGCACCTGGCGGACCAACCCTTCGAGCGTCTCGGCGGCAAAGGGCGTGTCCGCGTCATTGACCGCGTACTCGATGACCACGAAGTCCGGATCGTGGCTGAGAAGATGGTCCGCGGCTCGGTGACAGCCGATATCCGACCCCGTAGCGCCGATGCCAGCGTTGACGAACTGTATGCTCGCCTCGGGAAAGGCCGTCTGCCACCACGCCGCAATCTGGTTGCCGTAGCGCCGGTCCTCCGACGTCGCGCTGGCGCCCTCCGTGATAGAGCCGCCGATGACTCCGATGGTGACCTCGCCCCCCGATCGGGCCTTCTCGACGACGGCCTGTAGGCGCCAACCATCCCCCATGCTCGTGATGCCTCGCTCGATCATCTCAGGAGTCACGAAGGGAGGGGGCTCTATAGGGGCGGCAAGCACTTGGCCGAGCGCGATGAGAGCGATCATGGCGGGTAGGGGGCCTCCGAAGGTGATAAGATGCGGTTGCGCCACTTTCGCGATAGGCGCCGCAGTACCCTGCAGCGTCGCGGAACGGAGCCGCCATGGCTCGTTCTCTGGATACCACAACAGCCCTGGTAACCGGCGGAGCCAAGCGCATCGGGCGGGCAATCTGCCTGGCCCTCGCCCGCGCGGGCGCGGATGTCGTGGTTCACGCTCGCACCTCGGTTGAGGATGCCTTGGGTCTGTGCCACGAGATCGAGTCCGTGGGCCGGTCAGCGCGAGTGGTGACGGGCGACCTATCGGCCGAAGGTGGGCCGGAGCACGTCTTCTCCGCCGCGGAGGCTGGGGGCCCGATCCACCTACTCGTCAACAACGCCGCGATCTACCCGAGGAGCGGACTCGCCGAACTCACGGCAGGCGCGCTGGATGCGTGCCATCGCGTCAACGCCGTCGCGCCGCAGACTCTTACTCGGCTGCTGGCTGAGTCAGGGCACGGGGAGGCTGTAGTGAACCTTCTCGACGCGCGGATGCTTGCCTACGACGCCCTGCACTTGCCCTACCAGCTTAGCAAGGCGACGCTCCATGCCCTCACGAAGCTCGCGGCGCTGGAGTACGCCCCCCGGATCCGCGTGAACGGAGTGGCCCCTGGGCTCATACTGCCCCCCCTGGGTATGGACGATTCGTTCCTGGAGCGTCACCGAAGGTCCAATCCGCTCGAGACCTGGGGCAGCCCGGACGCGGTCGCCGAGGCGGTCATCTACCTATTGACCGCTGAGTTCGTGACGGGTCAGGTGATCTTCGTCGACGGAGGGCGCCATCTGCGGGGTGAGGTGCATGGATAGAGAGACCGACCGGATCATGCTACGAGAGCTGAGACTGGAGTGTGTTATAGGGGTGGGGGAGGACGAGCGCTGCCAGCCTCAGGAGCTGCTCCTCGACCTCGAACTTGAGGTCGATCTATCCCTCCCCGGCCGCACGGACGACCTTGCTGACACGGTGGACTACGGAGCGCTCGCTAAGCGAATCCGAAGCGCCGTCGGTAACACCACGGACTACCTGCTGGAGCGCCTCGCCGAGCGAATCGCCGAGATGTGCCTGGAGGATCCCAGAGTGCGGGCCGCCCATATCACCCTCACCAAACCGGCCGCCATCAAGGCGGCGCGAGGGGCCGGAGTGCGGATCTACCGCGTTCGGCATGCCTGAGAGGCCATGAGCTGATGAACAAGGAGCGTGTGGAGCAGCTCATCCGTGAACTGCTCATCGAGTTGGGCGAGGATCCCAATCGGGAGGGGCTGGAGCGCACCCCCAGCCGCGTTGCCGAGACCTGGCACGTGCTCACCCGGGGCTACCGCGAGGACCCGCGCGAGATCACCTCGGGCGCGACATTCGAGTGCGAACTCAACAATATGATCATCGCCCACAACATCGAGATCTATAGCCTGTGTGAGCACCACATGCTGCCCTTCTACGGCCGCTGCCACATCGGCTATGTCTCGCAGGAGCGCATCCTCGGAGTGAGCAAGCTCGCCAGGATCGCCGACTGCTATGCGAGGCGGCTCCAGAACCAGGAGCGGATGACGACGCAGATCGCCAAGGCTGTGATGCAGGCGGCCAAGGGCCAAGGAGTTGGCGTGGTGATCGAGTGCCGTCACCTATGCATGATGATGCGCGGCGTTGAGAAGCAGAACTCGATCATGACCACTTCGTCGGTGCTGGGTACGTTCCGGTCCGACCCTTCAACCCGACAGGAGTTCCTGAGTCTCATCTCGCGACAGACGCATTAGTGTGCGACGGACGCCAAGTGACATATCTGCCTTCGACCAATAGGGCAGGGTCATTTCATTATCGTGCATGGCGGTGTTGTGATTAGTCGTATGGCCGCTCGTGGTCGGTAGCTGAACGTTCGTAGAGCGGCGGCGATGTTGGGTGAGCGGCAGGGGAGGAGCGTGGGCCCTGCGCGGAGTTGGCGGATCTCGTGGCGAGAGCCATGACGGGTCCGTGACGTGGCGCGGAGTAGTGCGCGTGGGGGCTGCTCCTGGAAGAAGAGCCGCGCCTCCAGATGGAGCATCGGCTGATTGCCTTTCAGGCCGACGAGGTAGTGCCCCCCCCTTTGGGCGATCTCTTGACAGAACTCTCGTGTGGCGTAGAGGGCGTCCAAAGTGATGATCGGGGACCGACTGCAATGCTTCGAAGAGACTCAACACCGCCGGATGCTCAGTAACATGCTCGCTATTCATGCCCACTGATCTCCAGCAACCCTACACATGCTCCTTCTTGCTATCCAAACATAATGCAATGTCCTAGAGCTTGCGGCAAGCAGGTGGGGAGATGCGACCAACGAACTCCATAATAGGATGACCAGGTATCAACGGCCGCAAGATCATGTCTAGGGAGTGGGGTTGCGTGTCCATCGATATCGAGACGATCAAAGGCTATCTGGACGACGAGGAGTTGGTCTACGCGGTATTCGAGGGGCGACCTGACATCGTGGTGCCTTTCGGGACCCAGAACGTGCTCGTCGAGATCACCGAGGATGGCGGGGCTGTGAGGTTTCGGGCACCCCAGGTGTTCAACCTGGAAGGCACGCCGCACATGCTCGAGTGCCTGAAGTGGATGGCTAACCACACGTACGGGCGCAAGATCGGTCACTTCGGTTTCGACCCAAGGGACGGCGAGGTCGACTGCTGCTTTGTGTTCCCTGTCGAAGACGGCGAGATGACCCAGCGGCAGTTCATGCGCAGCCTGCAAACGGTGAGGCACGAGGCGTGCGTCAGCGTTGAGGAACTGCGCCAAGTCGCCTTCGGCAAGACCCCTGAAGCACCCGAATCCGGCCTCAGCGGGGAGTTCGCCCGGATGCTCGAACAGCTTCGCGGGCTTGCGCCGGAAGCTCGCTTCGACGTCGACTCACTCCCCGCCGCCCCGGTAGACGAGGGGCAATGGCTGTCGGCGGTGGCCGATGCCCTCAACGCGCTTTGCAGCCCGCTGATGCTGGGCGAGGGCGAACTGACGACCCTTCGCGAGACGGTGTGGCCCCGGATCCAGGCGCTCAGGGAGGAGTCAACAGCAGCGGGACAGCGCTACATCACCGTCGAGACCGCTCACGCACTGGGGCTCTCGCGTGAGGACGAACTCGTTGTCCTCTTCATGCTCGCCCGGCAGAAACTCGGCGATCTCCGGATCGATACCAAGGAGATCGACTTCGTCTACTCGCCCGGTCAGGACGTCCCTGAGACGATAGGGGTGATTCAGCGGCTCGCCGACGCCGATGTGATCTGCTCGTCGGACGGCGACGGAGTTGCCCCGTACCGTCTCACCGAGGGCTTCCTCTGTCGGCTGGCGGACGTACTGCCCTTCGACTGGGCACCGCCCCCGCCGCCCATGGATGTCGCGGAGCTTCCCAGCGCCCCCGTGACCGAGGCCGAGTGGTTGGACCAAGTCCGCCGCGCCGTCGACTCAGTGGGGCCTCCAGATGCGGCCGCCCCCTCGAGGCTGGATCACCTTCGCGACGAGATCTGGCCCGTGTTGCTAGAGCTGCGTGCTGGATCCGAGGCTGCGGGACACAACTACCGCACCTCGGCGCTGGCAGGCGATATGGGAGTGAAGCCGAACGAGGAGCTTGTGATCCTCACCCTGTCGCGGGTGGGAGAGCTCGACCAGGCCGCTATCGGTCCCGCGCCGATCGATCTGCTGCTTAGCCCAGGAATTCAGGCTCGAGAGACGCTCGGTACCATCGCGCGATTGGCCGACAAGGGGCTCCTGGCCTATAGGGACAATGATGGACTGGCTCCCTACACTGTGGGAGCGAAGGCGCGCGAGCTGCTCGGTGGCACGGCAGAAACTATCTAGCACGGCTTGTGCACACAGCGGACAGCCGATCGCCGCCATTTGGGGTCGGCTGTCCGGTCTCGCTTGCACCCCCTATGGCGATGTGCCCTGCACATGGAGGTTAGCGTCCCGTGGGTATCACCGATCACCTATCCGACGAGTGCATTGAGTACCTAAAGGCGTCCAAGTCCCTGGCAGCCAAGTTGGGCAGCTCTTATCTGGAAGCACACCACGTGTTCTGGTTCCTGCTTCAGCAGGAACCGATACGCAGTTCCTTGGTCACCCAGTGGAGCGTACGCAGCTCGGACCTCGAGGTCCCCCCTGAGTTCCAGATCGCTGAGGGCAATCAGCAACCGGTAGGATCCATGACGGTAGCGCCATCACTCGCCGAGGCCGCCGAGTGGTCCAGACGGCGCAAGAACGAGACGGGGCGGCCGGTTGGCCCAGCGGAGTTCTGCGCTGGCTTGCTCCTTCAGAACAGCGTGCGCCAGACGCTTCCGGCCGACCGTTACGACCGATTGCGGAACTGTCTGTGTCCGGTCGCGCAGATCGAGGTAAGGCCCAGGCAACTGCCCTCGTCGGTGACGCGGTTCGGCCGGGTCCTGACGACGCAGGAGGCGGTCTCCGGGCTGCCCCAACTGATCGGGCGCGACGCCGTTATGATTGATACCATGGCCGGACTCATCCAAAGGAATCAGCGCAGCGTGATGCTCCTGGGGCCCGCTGGCGTAGGCAAGACCGCCATCGCACTGGAACTCGCGCGGCGAATCCTCGAGGACCGGGTGCCCTCCCAACTCCGGGGGTGTCATGTCGTGGAGCTCACCGCGAACCGGTTCATATCCGGCACCAAGTACCGGGGCCAACTCGAGGAGCAGGTCGAGTCATTTCTCAAGGCCGCCAGCGCCCGCACGGATCTCGTGCTCTTCATGGATGAGTTCCACGCCTTCGCTGGTCTCGGCCGTGACAGCGAGTCCGGCTACAGCGTGATGGATGCGCTCAAACCGGCCATCGCTGACGGCAGGCTTCGGATCATCTCCTCGACGACGGAGGCGGAGTACGCCAGATACGTGCAGGCCGACGGGGCGCTTCGGCGCCGTTTCGTGATCGTTCGCGTGCCCGAGCCTGCAACGGAGGCGGTGCGTGCCATCCTAGCCGCGCATGCCGCTCTGCTCGAGGAGCATCATCACATCTCCATACCAAGCTGCCTGCTCGACGACGTCTTGGCATTGGCCGGCCAGTATGCGGCGGATACCAGCGACCCGGCGCGCTCCATCGCGCTCCTGAGCCGCTCGGCCGCATTGCGTCAGCTGAAGGCGGAGGGTGTGCTCCCGGGGATGGAGGAGGGACAGTCCCCATCCGAGCGAGACGCCTGCCTCACCCTGTCCGACCTCCACGCGGTGCTGTCCGCGGAGATCGCGGCCCCTATCGGCAGGGATGTGGGCGAGGAGGCGACCGCTCTCATCGAGAGCCTGAGCCGGGTCATCGGCCAAGATGCCGCCACGGCCGAGGTGCGGCGCCAGGTGCTACAGGCGCGGAGCACCCTCCGCGACAGCACCAAGCCCCGATGCGCGCTGCTTCTGGCGGGCCCCAGCGGAGTGGGCAAGACCTACTGCGCCGAGATGCTGGCTCGAGGGCTGTTCGGATCGACCTCGCGGCTGGTTCGCCTGGATATGAGCGAGTACTCGCAAGAGGAGTTGGCGATCAGCAAGCTCCTCGGTTCGACGCCGGGGTACGTCGGCTATGGCGAGGGGGGGACGCTGACCCGGCCCCTGCGCCAGACTCCCCACTGCGTCCTGCTCCTCGACGAGTTCGAGAAGGCCCACCCTGAAGTGTGGAACCTCTTCCTGCAGGCCCTAGAGGAGGGGAGTGTCACCGATGGCAGGGGCTTCGTCGCCAGCCTCCGACACTGCTACGTCATCGCGACGACCAACGCGGGCGAGAGGGACCGCCGCACGCCCATGGGCTTCCTGAGTTCGGACGAGGGCGAGCCTCGCCCCGTAACCGGGCACGAGGTGGCGGAAGCAATGTTGGCCGCAGGCTTCCCGCGCGAGTTGCTGGGACGGTTCAGCGCGATCATCCGGTTCGAGCGGCTCGGGCTGGATGCCATAGAGCGCATCGTCGAGCAGCGCCTCGAGGAGTTCGCTGAGAAGCTTGAGGCGGTCGGCAGGAACCTCCGGTACGATGCGTCATCCCTCGTCCACCGCATCGCGCGGATGGCGGATGGCCGCCTCGGGGCGCGCAGCGCCGCGAGCGTCATCGACCGGCTACTATCCCAGGAGGTCGGCGCGGCGGAGCAGTGCCAGCCCAGAGCCTGGGCCAACGTCACCGCCATCCGCCTCATCTACTACCCGAGCTATGCGCAGAGCGGAGGCAGAGCGCCCGTACCCTTGCTTGTCCTCGACCCGGCGGGCGCAGTCGCTGACTCCCTCCCGTGCCTGTGGCCGGATGCTCAGATAGAGCGCTGCACGGAGCCAGCCGTGGCTGACATGCTGGCGGTCGATACTAGCCTGGGGTTCAACGACGTCCTGGTGCTACCGAGGCCAGACGAACCCGTCGAGGAAGTCGTCAAAGTTGTCGACCGGCTATTGGACGGTGCACCCCGGGTGTCGCTGGGCCTCATCGTGCCGCCCGGCGCCGATTCGGCGGCCATCGAGGCAGGCCTCATGACCTTGTCCGAGCGCGAGCGCGGACGGGTGAAGATCCATAGCGCTGACGCGCCCGCGGACGTCATTCGCCAGACCGCCGAGGCTGCGATCGAACGAGCGCGCGCAGCCCGGCTTGACGGGATCGGTCCTGGAGCGGTGCGCCGGTGGCACGATCTGGAGAAGCACGAGCTGGTGATAGCCCTGGGCTGAGTTCTCTCGAGGGCGGCCAAGGCGTCTTGCGGGGTGGCCGCGAGCTGCGGAACACCCCGCCGCGTCCAGCATCGCGCGCGGGTCAAGGCCGCTACGGAGCCCGGCGATGAGGGATGCTAGGCTGCGGGCGCCGTCGGGGTCCAGCCCCATCGCGGCGGCCAGGCGCTGCCGCACGGTCGGCGGCATCCGGTGCTCCACAGCCTGCCGGCTACGTTGGCGGTGTCGAGCAAGTGGTGGAGCAAGGGGTGCGACGTGCCGCTCCTCTGGTCTCGCTTCGCCCATAGTGTAGAGGTAGGATCGGAAGTGCCCATCGACGTCTGTGCCCCCCTTCCCGGATCGGCGTAACGGGGACGTCCACCATAGCCGAGCGCAGGCCCTGACGTGACTCTCCATCTGAGACGGCCCACCCAGGCGGGTCCTCGGCCGGAGCGCCACCGGACCTCACAAGCACTTCACGGGTGCGGGAATGAACACCTCTCTGGCGAACAGGGAGCCGGTGGCGGACGGCCTCGCTGCGGGCCTGCAGCATGGACACCGAGGTGTGACCGGGATGAGATCGCTCGTGCTGGCTGCCGGGCCCCCTACAGCCCGGCCAGGAACCCGCGCACCAGGTCGAGGGCGACACAGCACCCGGATGACGGGCCGTTTCTGGCGCCCCACTTGGTGCATCGGACGGCGATGGGCGAACCTGCTCGCTCCAAGTCCGAGGTGATCGTGGCCGACACCCTCACCCGGCTAGCTATGCCTCCGCGGCGCGGCGTCGCGCCTCCTTGACCATCTCCCTAAGCTCGAGGCCCTCGTAAGCATCGTAGTCGTCGACGTAGCTGGGGTCGAGGGCCAGGGCTCGGTCCCACGCCTCGACGGCCTCGGACCAGCGCTCCACCTCGAAGTAGCAGCACGCCAAGAGATACCACGTGTTCGGATCGTCGGGATCGAGCCGCGTGGCCTCCACCGCGAAGGGGACCGCCCGCAATCGTTCGCGCGAGTCATCGGCCGTGGCTAACGCCAAGGCCGCACTGCCGAGCGTCCGTACTCGGTCCCGGGGCGCCGCCTCCTCGGTGTACACCCGCAGCGCGGCCTTGTAGTGNNCCGTCGGCAGGTTGGCGTAGGCTATCCCCAGGTTGTACTGGGTCGCTGCCCACTCTTGGGGGGCCGCCTCCTCGGTGTACACCCGCAGCGCCGCCTCGTAGCGCTCAATGGCGAGGCGCAAGTTCTCGCCCCGGTCGCCCGTCGGCAGGTCGCTGTATGCGGTCCCCAGGTTGTTCTGGGTCATCGCCCACTCGTGGGGCGCCGCCTCCTCGGTGCGCACCCGCAGCGCGGCCTCATAGTGCTCGATGGCGCGGTGCAGGTTCTCGCCCCGGTCGCCCGTCGGCAGGTTGGCGTAGGCTATCCCCAGGTTGTTCTGGGTCATCGCCCACTCGTGGGGCGCCGCCTCCTCGGTATAGGTCCTCAGCGCGGCCTTGTAGTGCTCGAT
>DBQI01000012.1:0-661 GCA_002305165.1 Armatimonadetes bacterium UBA1398 | reverse complement strand
GCCCGTCGGCAGGTTGGCGTAGGCGTTCCCCAGGTTGTTCTGGGTCCTCGCCCACTCCTGGGGCGCCGCCTCCTCGGTGTACACCCGCAGCGCGGCCTCAAAGCACTCGATGGCGCGGCGGAGGTTCTCGCCACGGTCGCCCGTGGGCAGCTTGCCGTAGGCGTTCCCCAGGTTGTTCTGGGTTCCCGCCCACTGATGGGGCGCCGCCTCCTCGGTGCGCACCCGCAGCGCGGCCTCGAAACACCGGATCGCTTGGCGGAGGTTCTCGCCGCGGTCGCCCGTCGGCAGGTCGTCGTAGGCTAGCCCCAGGTTGTTCTGGGTCCTCGCCCACTCCTGGGGCGCCTCCTCCTCGGTGTACACCGTCAACGCGGCCTCGTAACACTCGATCGCGCGCCGCAGGTTCTCGCCCCGGTCGCCCGTCGGCAGGTCGCTGTAGGCGATCCCCAGGTTGGTCTGGGTTCCCGCCCATTCCTGGGGCGCCGCCTCCTCGGTATAGATCCTCAGCGCCGCCTCGTAGCACTCGATCGCCCGCTGCAGCGGCCCACGCATGTCCCGCTGCGGGACGTCCCAAAGTCCGTCGGCTAGCGCGACGAGGCAGTGCGCGCGCGCCTCGTCATCCGGCGCCTCCCCCTCCAGATCGATGCCGTCCCACCACGTCAGC
>DBQI01000013.1 GCA_002305165.1 Armatimonadetes bacterium UBA1398 | reverse complement strand
GCGCGGCGGGGCGGGCGCCGGGTGACGCCGGCGTCCGCCCCGCTGCCTACGGCCGTTCGGTGTATCCTTCCAGTCGGCCCCTCAGGTCCTCCGGCGCCCGCGCCACGATGCGGATGCCCGCGTCGGTGTACTCCTGCTCGATGAGGCTGCCCCGCTCGTGCAGCTCGGATACCAGGCTCATCTGGTCGAAGGGCAGGTAGGCCTCGATCTGGCGTCCCTCCGCCTCCGCTCGCTTGTCGATCACTGCCACCAACTCGGGAATGCCCTCGCCGCTTCGCGCTGACACGTGCAGCACGTCGGGGTCGTCGGCCGAGGGCAGGGCGCCATCGAGGCGGTCCACCACATCGCACTTGTTGAGGACCGTGACTAAGGGGATATCCAGCGCCCCGATCTCCTCCAGCGTCTCGAGCACGCTCGAGATCTTGCCGGCCGCCTGCGGGTCGCTGGCGTCAACGACATGGAGGAGCAGGTCCGCGTCCCGCGCCTCCTCCAACGTGGAGCTGAAGGCCGCGATGAGACTCGTGGGCAGGCGATCGATGAACCCGACCGTATCGGTCAGGACCACGCGGCGGCCGCCGGGCAGTTCGAGAGCCTTGGTCGTTGCGTCCAGGGTCGCGAACAGCATGTCGTCCACATACGTCTCGGCTCCCGATAGCCGATTCAGCAGCGTGGACTTGCCCGCGTTCGTGTAACCCACGAGCGCCACGCGGAAGGGGCCAACGTCGTCGCGGGGCCCCCGTTCCAGCCGTCGGCGCCTGCCGATCTCCTCGATATCCCTCTTGAGCTTGGCGATGCGGCTACGGATCCGGCGCCGGTCGGCCTCCAGTTTCGTCTCGCCCGGGCCCCGCGTGCCGATGCCGCCGCCGAGCCGAGAGAGCATCTCGCCTCGGCCCGCCAGCCGCGGCAGACGGTACTCGAGCTGCGCCAGCTCGACCTGCACCTTACCCTCTCGGCTCTGCGCCCGATGGGCGAAGATGTCGAGGATCACCTCGGTGCGGTCCACGACGGGCGCCTCGAGGATCTTCTCGAGGCGCCGTTGCTGGGAGGGGGTGAGTGGGTCGCTGGTGGCCACCACGGTGGCCTCGTACATGGCCAGGACTTCCTTGGCCTCGGCGATCTTGCCGCTGCCCAAGTAGGTCTTGGGGTCGGGACGGCTCAGCTTCTGGCTGATCATCGCGACCGGGTCGAGCCAGGCGTTCCGTGCAAGCTCCTCCATCTCGGCGAAGGTCCGGTCGAAGGAGCCGTCCCCGAGATCCAGACCGAGAAGCAGCACCCGCTCGGCAACCTGGGCGAGGCCCTTCTCAGCGCGTATGTCTATCCAGTCAAACCGTTCCTGTGGCATGTGCCACTCCTTTGACTCAGGTGGCACACCTCTCCCGGCCCTAGCCGGAGGACAGGTCCAGCCGCGAGATGCGGTCCACCGCCTCGGCGATCCGCGCCTCTACGTCGTCGGCCCGCATCGTGAGGGAGAAGCGGATGTAGCCCTCCCCGTACTCTCCGTACGACGAGCCCGGGATGGTGATGACGTGGGCTTCGGAGAGCAGCTTGGCCGCCGCCTCGGCTGAGGTCATGCCCTGTGGGCTGGGGACCCACACGAAGAAGGTGCCCTGCGGGGGCTCTACGGTCCAACCGATGGACCGGAGCCCCTCCACCAGGATGTCCCGCCGGCGCTTGTAAGCGGCCCGCACCTGGCTGGCGTAGCCGCCCCCGCAACGCAGGGTGACCGCGCCGGCCTGTTGCATGGCGGGGAAGGCATTGGAGTCCACGTATGACTTCATGCGCGAAACGCCCGCGACGCCGTCCTCAAAGCCGCACATCCAGCCGAGCCGCCAGCCGGTCATGCAGAAGGTCTTGGAGAAGGAGTGGAACTCGATGGCCCGCTCCTTCGCCCCGTCGACGGCCAGAATGGACATGGGCGGTTCATCGCCATAGTAGACCTCGGAATACGCCGCGTCGCTGCAGATGAGGATGTTGTACCTCTCGGCGAACTCCACCGCCCGCTGATGGAACTCCTCGGTGGCCACGGCCCCTGTCGGGTTGTGCGGGTAGTTCAGGAACAGGAGCTTGGCCCGGTTGGCGATTTCGGCGGGCACGGCGTCAAGGTCCGGGAGATAGCCCGTGTCCGGCCCGAGGGGCATGGCGTAGGCCTCGCCCCCCGCGAACTGTGTGTTCGAGGCGTAGACGCCGTAGCCAGGGGTGGGCACGAGGCTGACATCCCCCGGGTTGATGTACGCCCAAGCCGCCTTCGCCAGAGCCTCTTTGGAGCCGATGGTGACCTTGATCTCCCCGCGGGGCTCTAGCTCGACTCCGAACCGGTCCTTGAACCAAGCGGCCACGGCGTCGAGAAAGGCGGGCAGGCCGTAGGAGCTCTCGTCGTAGTTGTTGAGCGGACCCACCTCGACCGCCTCAGCCAATGCGCGTTTGGCGCACTCCGGCGGCGGCATGTCGGGGTCCCCGATGCCGAAGTCAATCAGGTCCCAGCCCTCGGCTAGGGCCTGCTCCTTCAGTCGCGCGATCTCGGCGAAGGGGTAGGGGGCGATCGCCTGCAGACGTCGAGCTCGTTCCACTACAGATCCTCCTATGGCGGCGTTTCCTCTAGCCCGCAGGGGGCAGAGGGTGGTCGCATGCTGTCGATACGAGGCAATGGGGTTAGAGCCGCGGTAGCCGATCGAGCTCGATCTCGCCCACGAAGGCCGTAACCGCCGGTCCGCGCATCATCACGTTGCCCTCCGGTAGCCAGTGGATCCGGAGGTCACCACCGGGCATGTGCACAGTGGCCTTGCGGCCCGAGCGGCCAGACACAGCTCCGGCGACGGTGGCGGCGCACGCACCCGTGCCGCACGCCAGGGTCAGGCCGGCCCCGCGCTCCCATACGCGCAGGAATAGCTCGTCATCGGCTACTACCTGGACCAGATGAACATTGGTTCTCTCCGGGAACTCCTCATGGTGCTCGACCAACGGACCGATGCGGGCGAGATCCATCGCGCATGGGTCTGGCACGAATATAACACAATGCGGATTGCCCATGGAGACGCATGTCATCGCGAAGGTCTCGTCGCCAACGCGGAGCGGCTGATCGATGACGGACTCGCCGGCATCCTGGTCAGCGGTCACCCGCATCGGTATCCGCGCGCGCTCCAGCGTCGGCGGCCCCATGTCGACCTCGACCTCACCCGAGGCGGGGTCCTCCGTGGGGAACAGGTACGCCGTCGTAACCCCGCCGATGGTGTCTACGGTGATGCGATCCGCCGCGGTCCGGCCCACGTGGCTCAGGAACCGGGCGAAGCACCGCAGGCCGTTGCCGCACATGCCCCGGGTCCCATCGGGGTTCACCATGATCATCTCGAAGTCGGCTCTCTCGGACTGCACGGCAATCAGCACTCCGTCGGACCCGATGCCGAGAGCCCGGTGGCAGAGCGCGGGCGCCGCTTCCTCCGCGCGCCGAGCCAAGTCCGGGTCGTCAAGCGCGTCGACAACCACGAAGTCATTGCCCAATCCGTGCAACTTATGGAAACGCACTGGGCCGATGGCTCCCTTCCGGTCGCTCTCTAAGGGATCTCCTCGAGTACGTCGCGGGGTGGCAGTTCGACGCGGGTAACCTCGCCGCCTCGCACCACGATCTCGTCCCGGTACTTCACGCCCTTGGGACTCAGCACCGTGACCGAGTACCGCCCCGGCACGACCTCGAGCACCTCTCCCGCGTCAATCACGACCGCTGGCTCCGGCGCCCGATCCTCGCGCAGCCGATAGAGGCCGATACGGCCTTCCTCTCCCATAGCGAGAGCGACGGCCCCCGTGGGCCCGAACTGAACGAGCCCATCCTCGGCCCCCTCGATCGCCATATCGGTCACGAGCAGCCGCGGGTAGGTCCATAGGTCCAGCTCGTACTGGCCGGGCAGCACGTCCTGGGGCTCGCCCGTGACGCCGCTCGCGAGGGGCGCTCCGGTGACCGAATCGATGACATTGTACTTCACCCGGGTGGGTTCGCCATTGTGATCGAGCACATCGACGAGCAGGCGCACCAGCCGCCCGAGAGAGTGCTCCGTCACCTCACCCTCCTCGATGCGCGCCTCGAAGACCGCCTCGGGCCATCCGGCAAGCTGGACATCGTAAGCCCCGGCGACCATGGGGACATCGAGCCCCGTCAGCCCTGCGATCATGGGTTCGTCCATCCCGGCGGGCCGCGCTATCCACGCCCACTGCACCGACTGCCCAGCGGAGTCCAGCAGCCCGACCCTCAGGGCGCCCAGCGGCGCCAGGGTCACCGTCCGCCGGGCGCCGGCCGGCAGGTCCAGGGCTATCTCCGTGGGCGGGCGCGTGGCTACCGACACTCGCCACGCCCCCGGCGGAATGGCCATCTCGACATTCGTCTCACTCACCTGGGGCGGCAGGCCCTCCTGCTCCATCGAGAGCGGCGCCGAGAGCGGAATACCGTCAGGACCAGACGCCTCCACGCTGAGGATCGCCCAACGTGACAGGTCGAGCTCGTGCCTCGTTCCCTCGACCACGACGATGCGGTCGCTGCGGTACGACGGCCCCCCGGTGCTCGCCACCCGGTAGGCGCCGGGCGGGAGGGGAACCCACTCGCCGGTCCGTGCCCCGCCCACGCGCTGGGCCAGGCCGTCGGTCTGGATCTCCAGCGGATGGGGCCCGGGATCGGCGGAGGGGGCTCGGACACGCAGCGCGCCGAGCTCCGCGAAGGCGAAGCGACCGGGTTCACTTACAGTGACGGAGCGTACGAGGTTGGAGCGAAGGAGAGCGATGCCGCGGTAGAGTCCAGGCGCCAGGCTCGCCGCCCGCCCGGCCATGGTCCACCCCTGGAGCGCCGAGCGGCCGGGCGTGTAGAAGACGATGGGTGTGGGTGGCAGAGGCACGGGGCTCGCGATCTCCGGCGTGACCCCGACCGCGCGCGGGCCAGCGGCCGGCAGGTAGCCGGTCGTCTCCGCAAGCACCTCGTCGTCGAGGAGCAGGCGTACCGATCGCCAGCCGGCGGGCGCCTCGGGCGAGTCGTAGCGCAGGGTCGCCCGTTCCGCGTACCCTGCACCGAGGGCGGCGCAGGCATCCACCGCTTCGGAGCCGGTCTCGAAGGCGTGCACCTGCCCCCCCGTGGACCGGGCGGCCTCCACGACGGACGGCTCCGCGGCCCCCGCTGGCGCGATGGAGTGCAGGGGGCAGCCGGCGAGGGGGGCTAGGAGAGCGGGCGCCGAGGTTCCCACATGGGACGCGTCGTCCCGGGTGGCATGGAGCACGATCATGCCCCGGGCGCCCTGAACCGCGTGGAGCAGGTCGATCCCCGCGACTACCCCATCGCGAACCCGAGCTACCGGCGCTTGGAAGGCCTCGCTCAAGATGGCCCGCAGCCGGTCGGGACCGCGCGCGAAGCCGATGGTGCGGACCGTCTCTCCGGCCAGGATGAAGGCAATCTGGGTATCAGAGGGCAGCGAGCCGGCGAGAGAGGCTGCCGCCGCGGATAGGAGATGCCTCTCCACTGCCGCTCCGGGGCCGCAATCGATCACCACGACCAGCCAGAGGGGATCCCCGGGCTCCACGGCAACGCCGAGTCGGGCCTCCTCGCCGTCAGCAACGAGCATCCGCTCAAGGGTAGGGAGGGGTACATCCGCCGGGTCCACGGTGATCCGTACCGCAGGGGCCTGGGTGGCGTCGATCGACAGAAACCGCGGGCCACTCGTCTCTTGGGCCTGCGCGTGGACACCCAGACACAGCGCGGCCGCCACCACCCATGCGATGGCCGGAGCGTGCCGAGACTCTTCGAGTGGTGCGGAATGCCGCCTCAAGGCCGCTCACCGTCCGTGGGCCACATTGTAATGGGGGGGCGGCGGGCTGAGTAGGGGCCGGAGCCTCTATGCGCCAAGGCTGCCCCGAAGTAAGCCTGCCCTCTCACAAGGCATCGCGGCGCGCACGTCGAATGGCATCAACACGTAACGCCTCGGGGACCACCCCCACCACGTGGCAGGGCCCCGAAGGCCATTCAGAGGGGAGTGACGAGTCCTGAAGGCAGTAGTTCTTGCCGCAGGAGAGGGTACGCGGATGCGTCCCCTCACATTCACGAGACCTAAGGTGCTGGTACCTGCAGCGGGAGAGACGCTTCTGGACCACGTGTTCCGTCGCCTCGCCGTCGCCGGCGTCGACGAAGCCCTGCTCGTGACCATGTATCTGCCCGAGCAGGTGGAGGCATGGGCTGAGGGCGCGGATCGATACGGGATCGATATCAGCATCACCCGCCAGTCGAGGGAGAGGTACGGAACCGGCGCGGCCACGCTGACCGCGAAGCAATGGGTCGTCGATGAGCCCTTCCTGATGACCTTCGGCGATGTGCTGGCCGGTGAGACGAACTTCCCGACTCTGGTGGGAATGCACCGGAAGAACCCCGATGCCACTATCGTCACCGCCTATCGTCAGGAACTGGTCCGAGGCGGCGTGGTGCTGGCCGAGGAGGGCCGTCTCGTGGCGCTCGACGAGCACCCCGACCAGCCGGTTCCCAACGGGCTCATCAACGCGGGCATGTACCTTCTGCAGCCCCACGTCTTCGATCGCCTCAGCCGAGTCAAGCCCTCACAGAAGGGTGAGTATGAGTTGACAGACGTGCTCGGGGACATGGGCCGAGAGAGTGACAAGCCACTGGTGATGGAGGTCGAGGACTACTGGGTCAACGTCAGTAGCGCCTCTGACGTCCTCGCGGTCCAGAGCCTGATCCTGGAGGAGTGGCGCCAGGCGGCTGACGGCGACGGGTTGTTCGTCGACGAGAGCGCGGAGGTCTCGGAGCGCGCGGTGCTGAGAGCTCCCATCAGGATCGCGGCCGGGACACGCATCGGAGCAGCGACTATCGGCCCCAATGTGGCGATCGGTGAGGGCGCCGTGGTCGGCGATGGTGCGGCCCTGGAGGACTGCGCTCTGCTCGAGAACTCACACGTTGGGACCGACTGCCACATCCGGTACGCCATGCTGGGCGCGGGATCGCGCGTCGCCGATCGCGCCCGGCTGTGGGGCGAGGTCGACCGCACCTCGGTGCTCGCCGATAAGGAAACTCACGGTGTCTGAGGCCTTGGGGCGGCGGGGTCAGTGAGGCGATAGGGCTGCGGGAAGCAGGGACTGGGGTCCGCAGGTTGAAGCCAGGTTGGATGCGTGGACGGGACGGGCGTGACCGTCTGCCGGCAGACGCCGGCGCCCGGCCGCGCGTAGCACATGGGGGATGGGCGAGATATGGAGGTCAAAGTCAGGAACCTCGGCGACCGCCCCGAGGTGGTCATCGTGCACGTCGCGGGCGAGGTGGACTCCTCCTCGGCGGAGCAGTTCCGCGAGAAGCTGGTTTCGCTCATCTCTGAGCCCGTTCGGCACGTCATCGTCAATCTCGAGGACCTGACCTACATCAACAGCAGCGGCATGGGGGCCCTCGTCGCGGGATACAAGAGGGTCCGAGCCCTCGATGGCACCCTGAGGATCTGCCAAGTGCGCGGTTCCATCGGCGAGGTGATGAGGCTCATCCGGCTAGACAAAATCATCGAGATCTACGACACCGAGGAGGCGGCGCTGGCGTCGTTGTGATCGCCGCCACGCAGACTGTCTCCTCAATCCGAGACCCGAGGGAGGGTTCCCATGGCACCGATCGGCGTAGGAGTGCTGTCCTTCGCGCATGGCCACGTGAACGCGTACTGCACCGAGATGAGGAACTGGACGGACGAAGTCAAGCTCGTGGCGGCCTGGGATGCCAACCAGACCCGCGGCAAGCGACAGGCCGAGGCCTTCGGCATGCAGTACCGCGCCGCCATCGAGGACGTTCTGTCCGATCCGGCCATCGAGGCCGTCTTCATCGCATCCGAGACCAGCGAGCACGCGAACCTGATCGAGGCCGCTGCCGCAGCGGGCAAGACCATCATCGTTCAGAAGCCTCTCGCCTTCCGGCTCGATGATTGCGCCCGTATCCAGAGGGCCGTCGAGGCGGCGGGCATCCGGTTCACCGTTGCCTACCAGATGCGTCACGATCCAGCGAACCAGAAGATGCGCGAGCTCGTCCAGGGCGGCGAGATCGGGCGGGTTGGGCTGCTCCGCCGCCGGCACTGCATCGGCGTGCTCTTCAGCGAGGGGTTCTACACCAATCCCGAGACGCAGTGGCATGTGAAGGCCGAGACGAACTTCGGCATGTTCATGGATGACGCGTGCCATGCCGCCGACTTCATCTACTGGATGCTCGGCATGCCCGTGTCCGTAATGGCCGAGATCGACAATGTCCTCACCGATATCGCCCCCGATGACACCGGTGTAGCGCTCTACCGCCACCAGGGCGGCGCCATGTCCATCCTCATCAACTCCTCCGTCACCCACGCCGCCGTCAACACCACGGAGATCTATGGCGAGAAGGGTGTCATCATCCAGGATTACGGAGATGGCCCCTCCTGCGGCGCCGTCGCCCCGCCCCCCGACGCGGTCGGAGTGAAGATCTTCCGCGCATCCGAGCCTGAGAAGGGTTTCCAGCCACTCGATGTGCCGGTGCCGCCAGGCCACGGCGCCCGGATCCACGGCGTCGCCCGGCCCATGGTGAACTGGCTAAAGGATGAGTCGGCGCCGCCGCCGTGCCCGCTGGAGGAGGCCCTCGGCTCGGTCCATATGTGCCTGGGCGCGTACGAGTCGGCGGGGACGGGCTGTCGGGTAGCCCTCCCTCTAGCCCAATAGGCGTTGCGAGCGGGCCCGAACCCCATAGGAGGAGAGTCGGGCCCGCTCACGAATACGGCACGCGACACCGAGAGAATGGGCCTTTGGCCCTCGGAAGACGGTGAGAAACCGTCGCTGCCCCGCAACTGTGACCGGGGACGAAAGCCGCAGATCGCCACGGGTTGTGACCTGGAAGGCGCGGCGAGTAGGACGATCCGGAAGCCAGGAGACGGCTCGGTGATACTGGGATCGCGCTCCTCGAGGGTGGGAGATCGCGGACATGTTGGCCTTCTCTGGCGCCGATGCTCCTCTCGGCACGCTCCCCCTTAGCCTGAGCCGGCTGCCATCCACCGCGCCTTCCTGTGGGATCGCGACCCCGCAAGGGGCGTTTCTCGTATGCACCTCGTCAAGCTCGACCGTATCCTCCCCCCCTCTCCAAGCCACGACGATTTGCCAGTAGGCCTGGCCTACGCGACGCGGTTGGCGGAGGCCTTGGACCATGACGCATGTCGCCAAGATCCCGAACTCAGGCAATGGGTTGCCGCCTGCCTGCTCTCCGCGGCGCCCTTCCCGGCGCGCCTGGTGATTGACGGGTGTGCCCAGTGACCCATTACACACCCCGCAAGCGCGGTTTCACCCTTATCGAGCTTCTCGTCGTCATCGCGATCATCGCGATCCTAGCGGCGATCCTCTTCCCCGTCTTCGCCAAGGCGCGCGAGAAGGCGCGCCAGACGAGCTGCCTCTCCAATCTGCGGCAGATCGGCACGGCGTGGGCCATGTACGCCCAGGACTACGACGAGATCGCGTGTATCTCGTACTACTTCACTCCGGACTGGTCCTTCGAATACGCCTGGGACTACACCATCGGCTGGAACACGGGCTCCGCCGACCTGGGCTTACTCGGGCCCTACACCCGCAACTCTCAGATCAACCAGTGCCCCAGCTTCCGCGCCCAGACCTGGGGCCGCCCTCACACCGGGTACGCGTACAACATGTACATCGGGGGTGACGCCTTCGCGTGGCCCGCCACGATGCCCGTAAGCGTCGGCGCCATCGTGGCGCCGGTGGACACGGCCCTCTTCGCCGACAGCGCCTACTGGACCGCCGAACCAAGTCCCGGCCTGGCGGGGAACAACTACCTCCGCGCGCCCGGCGACCCGTCCTACGCGTACGTGGGGCCCAACGTGCACTTCCGCCATAACAGGGTGGCCAACGTCACCTGGGCCGACGGGCACGCTAAGGCGGCCACCCGGGCCTTCAATGTGAGCGCCGAGGATGATCAGCTTGGTGACCTGTCGCTCGGCGACGAGCTGTACGACCTTCGCTAGTTAGCATGCTCTGAGGCGCGGGAGGCTGCCATGCGGGACAAGAAGATGCTCGTGGTGCTCGTCGTCGGCCTGGTGCTCGGGGGCTCGACTTTCGTGCTGATGCAAGGCCAGAAAGCGGCCTCGCCCAGCCCATCGGCGCCGAACGCGCCCCTTGCGACTACTCCGCAGCCCGACCAAGGGGCATCGCGTGTCATTATCCTCTCGCCGGCTCTTACCGAGATGGTGTACGCGATGAACGCCCAAGACCGCATCGTGGGTGTCGGCGAGTTCTGCGTCTATCCCCCCGAGGTCGCTGAACTACCTTCGTGCGGCGGAATCGTCAACCCCAGCTATGAGATCATGGAGTCGCTGGAGCCGGATCTCGTCATCGTGCAAGGGGTCTCCGATACGATCGTGCGGTACTGCAAGGCGGCGGGCATCCCCACCTTGGATGTGCCTCTCGACTCCCTGGAGGATGTCTTCGCCGCCGCCGCTACCATCGGGGAGGCTCTCGATGCGACGGAGTCGGCGACGGCGCTGGTCGGCGAGATGCGCGCCGAACTGGACGCTGTCCGGGCCGCCACGGCGAAGCTCGCGGCGCCGCGTGTCTTTGTCTCCGTTGGTCGCAGCCCCGGCAAGCTCAAGGACATACTGACCGCGGGAGGCGGCTCCTTCCTCGACGACCTCCTCGTCATCGCGGGTGGTGAGAACGTCTTCGCGTCGTCCGGGAGCCTGTGGCCGACAGCGGCACTCGAGGCTGTAGTGGCATCCGAGCCGGAAGTCATCATCGACATCCAGCCCAACGAGACCATAGACGACAAGGCCATCGACCGGGCCGTGGCCGAATGGGGAGATCTAGGGGACGGCGTCCCCGCGGTGCGCGACAGGCGGATCCACGTGATGGGCGAGGATTGGCTGCTACTGCCGGGCCCTCGCGTAGTGGATACCGCACGCACCCTCGCCCAGTGTCTCCATCCAGAGGTCCGCTTCGATGAGTAGCTCCGACCCAGCGTACCAGCTCGCCGACGTCACCTTCGGTTATGACGAAGAGCCGGTGCTGCGCAACCTGTCGGGCTGCATCCAGCAGGGCGAGCTGCTGGGTGTACTCGGGCCTAACGGTGAGGGCAAATCGACGCTGCTGCGGATCCTGCTGGGCGTCCTGCGACCACAAGCAGGGGCCGTGGATCTCTTCGGCAGGTCGCTCCGTAGCATCCCTCCCATCGAGCGGGCCAAGGTAGTGGGCTACCTGCCCCAGGAGGTGGATCTGAACCACCCCTTCACCACCTTCGAGGTGGTGTTGATGGGCCGCTACCCCCACCTGGCGACCTTCGCGCTGGAGTCGGCGCGTGACATCGAGATCGCCCACGGCTGCATGGAGCGCACCGGAATCGAGCACCTTGCCCGGCGACGGTTCTCCACCCTTAGCGGTGGGGAGAGGCAGCGGGCCCTGATCGCCTCGGTGCTGGCTCAGGAGCCGCGAGTCATGTTGCTCGACGAGCCCACCGCCGCCCTCGACCTCGCTCACCAGTACAGCGTCATGGAGATGCTCCGTAGCCTCGCCGATGACGGCATCACCGTGATCCTGGTCACTCACGACGTCACCCTCGCGGCCGCCTACTGCCGGAGGCTCTGGCTCCTCTCCGGGGGCCGCATCCTCGCACAGGGCTCGCCGGGGGAGGTCATCAACACGGCCAATGTCAATCAGCTCTACGGCGCCGATCTGCGGGTGACGACCGATCCCGCCACCGGCCTGCCGCTGATCCTGCCCCCCATCCCATCGGAGGCTCAGCCGTGTCTCTGAGCCCGCTCCGAGTCACTGTGGCCTTCCTGGCCGCCGGCCTTCTCGCTCTCGCTGCGATAGCCGGATCCCTCTTCGTCGGCGCCGCCGAGATAGACATCTCCGAGGGCTGGCGCGCCCTGCTGGACCCGACCCTGCGCGAGAACAACGTAAGCTACCAGATCCTCATGGCGCAACGGCTGCCCCGAGCCCTCCTTGGGTTCCTCGTCGGTCTGGGCCTAGGGGTGGCCGGAGCGGCCCTGCAAGCGATCCTCCGTAATCCCCTCGCCGATCCCTACGTGCTCGGAATCTCCACCGGCAGCGCTCTTGGCGCGGTCCTCGCGATGACCCTCGGTCTCAGCTTCGGCCTGGGGCCATTCCGCGCTGTCGAGATCTTCGCCCTCGCCGGAGCCGCCCTCGTCATGCTCCTGCTCTATCGTCTGGCCCGAGGCAAGCGCGAGTTCTCGATGAGCTCCCTCCTGCTGTGCGGCGTGACCATCGCCCTCGTCGGCTCCTCGGGGATCCTCCTCATGCGCTACCTCGCCGAGCCGCACCTGCTCATCGTCATGGACCGCTGGATGATGGGCGGACTGGCCGTGGTGGGCTATGACGAGGTCGCCGGATTGCTCCCCATGCTCATCCCCGGGGTCCTCCTCATCCTGTGGCTCGCCGGCCCGCTGAACCAGCTCACCTTCGGCGAGGAGATGGCGATGGGGCGCGGCGTCGACGTGGAGGGTACTCAGCGCTGGACCTTCGGCGCCACGTCACTGATCACGGCAGGCGTCGTCGCCATGGCCGGCCCCATCGGGTTCGTGGGCCTCATCGTCCCCCATGCGGTTCGCGGCATCGTGGGGCCCGACCACCGGATCCTGGTCCCGGCCTCCGGGCTGGTGGCGGGGGCCTTCCTGGTGTTCTGCGACAGCCTTGCGCGTACGGTGATGGCGCCTGCGGAGCTTCCCGTCGGCGTTGTCACCTCGCTCCTCGGAGGACCCGTCTTCGTGATCCTTCTCCTCCGGCGAGGCCGCTGAGGGCAACGGCAGGAGACCGCTCCGGAGACCTCGAACCCGCCCATACGTTCACCCACATCCACGGCGCCCGCGGTTGGGCAGCTTCGGGGGGGCCACGTCGATGTCTCCGCGTCAGCGGTACCTGGAGTGCATGCTGTTCGGAGAGCCCGACCGCGTCCCGCTGACGCCCGGTGGCCCCCGGGAGTCGACCCTGCAGGCCTGGCACGCCCAAGGGCTGGAACCCGACGCTCCGTGGTATCCGCAGCTGCTCGACGCCATCGGCTTGGCGCCAGATGCCCCCGTGGGTATCCCCTGGGCTACCCCGGGCGTTTCCTTCCGGATGATCCCCGAGTATGAGGAGGAGATCCTGGAGCACCGGGACGGCCACTACGTCCTTCGGGACTGGATGGGCGCCATCGTCGAGATCTCCGATCAGTACGACGCCTCGTACCTCCGTGCAGCCAAGGACTTCGTAACCCGCAAGTGGTACCGATTCCCCGTGGAGGCGCCGGAGGACTTCGAGGCCATGCGCATTCGCTACGACGCGAACGACCCGCGGCGGTACCCCGCGGGCTTCGCCGACCGGATGTCCGCCATGGACCCGGAGCATCACCTCGTGACCCTCGTGTTCAACGGGCCCTTCTGGCAGCTTCGCGAATGGTGCGGCTTCGAAGGCCTCTGCATGCTGTTCCTGGATCAGCCCCAGTTCGTGCGGCACATGGTCTCCTCCTGGCGCGAGTTCGTGTCGGGAGTGATGAGTCGGGTGGCCGCCGCAGGCCGGATCGACCGGATCCTCATCAATGAGGACATGGCCTACAAGGCCCATGCGATGATCTCACCAGCGATGACGGCGGAGTTCCTTGGCCCCGCCTACCGCGAATGGGTCTCCATCGCGGAGGCGGCGGGCTGCCAGGTGTTCGAGGTGGACTCCGATGGCTACGTGGGCGATCTGATGCCCGTGTGGATCGATTGCGGCATCAACGCCTGCTCGCCCATGGAGGTCGCGGCGGGGAACGACCTCGCAGCCTTCCGTCGCGAGCACGGGGAGCGGATGGCCTTCTGTGGAGGCATCGACAAGCGGGCCCTCGCCCGGGGCGGCGAGGCGATGCGCGACGAGCTGAATCGGGTCGTGCCCCCGCTCCTGGCCACCGGAGGCTTCATCCCAGGCTGCGACCATGGCGTGCCCCCCGACATCTCGTGGCCCAACTTCATCGAGTACTCCCGGGTACTGGGGCGGCTCTGCGGCTGGCTCTAAGGCTCTCTCTCAGGCCTCTCGCTTGGCTTCGCCTCCGAGCGGCCGCCGCTCTTCACGATCGTGCGCGCCACTTGGCCGACCCACTCGATCTCACGTCGGAGGCGGGCCTTCTGGATCTCCCGGAAGTCCCAGATGGCGAGCACGAACACGATGAGCACGACGATGGGCGTCGCCGTAATGAAAGCGAGGCGCAGACGTATGGCGCTCGCGGGAAGCACGTCGAAGTAGAGGATCCCCATGAGCGCCAGCAGGAGCCCGATGAGCACCAGGTTCGCCATCCTCACCGCTACCTGGGTCCGCGCGAGGAAGGCTCCCAGCGCGCGCCACCGGCGGATCTCGATCACAACGAAAGCGGCGAAGCCGGCAACGAGGATCGCGTACACGAGTATGGCGGGGAGCGTCGACGGGCCGCTCATGGGCACCCCAGTTCCCTCCAGGTCTCGAGGATCCGGTCGACCTGCTGCCTCACCCGGGATGAGGCTTCGGCGGCGGGAGCAGCAGGCGGCTCCGGCTTCTCCAGGGCCGCCACGGTGAGATCCACGCACTCCCGAAGGGCTGCCAGGTCGTAGCCACCCTCGAGCACAACCAGCACCGGCGCTCCCGCCGCGGCGGCCATCAGCCGCAGGGTCATCTGGCGGTAGGCCTCTGAGTCCAGGGCCATCCCAGCGAGAGGGTCCTCCTTGTGTGCGTCATAGCCTGCGGAGACCATCACGATATCGGGCCCGAACTCGGCCAACCGAGGCGCGAAGATCCGGTCCATCACGTGCAGGTAGTCCTCATCGCGGCAGCCGGGCCCGAGGGGGACATTGCGGGTGTACCCGAACCCCCGCCTGACGCCTACATCCCCTACCGCGCCAGACCAGGGGTAGAGCGGCGCCTGATGGACCGAGAGGAACAAGACGTCGTCCCGATCCCAGAAGGCGGCCTGGGTCCCGTTCCCGTGGTGCACATCCCAGTCAAGAACCGCTACCTTGCGCCCTTGTCTGGCCGCGAGGTCTGCGGCGAGGGCGATGTTGTTGAAGACACAGAACCCCATGGCATGGTCGACGGTAGCATGGTGTCCTGGAGGCCGCACGAGGGCGACACCGGCGCGTGCGCGACCATCGAGGAGAGCATGACAGAGATCGATACTCGCTCCCGCGGCGGCCAGAGCGGCCGACCAGCTTCCAGGGCTAATGGACGTTTCGGGGCAGAGATACCCTCCGCCGGACTCGGCGACGAGCCGGACTCGATCTATGTAGTCCAGACGGTGGATGCGAGACAGCTCGTCGATCTCGGCGAAGCGCACCGGAATGCGTGGCAGGGCCGCGAGTCTGGGCAGATCGGCCAGTACCTCGAGCCGCGACTCGCGCTCCGGATGCCCAACGTGTGGCCGGTGTTCGAGGAAAACGGGGTCTGAGGCGAGCAGGATGTCCGACACGTCTCTCCCCTCCCCCGGCTAGTGGCCAAGACGGCCGCCCCCACAGAGTAGGAGCGGCCGCCGCGTCAGTCTATCTCCTTGGAGTCAGCGGATCAGGACTCCACATCGACCACCAGTTTGATGCGGTAGACGAGGTCCAGCGACTCTGGCACCCGCTCCTGCTCCGTGACCGGCTGTCGGAGTCCGCCGTAACCACCCATGGAACCCATCATGGGGCCACCGACCATGGGTCCGCCGGTCATGGGACCGCCGACCGTCCCGCCCAGCATCCCGCCGGGCTGCGTGGACGAGGTCGCCTCTGACTCGAGGTCCTCAAGTGGGATGAAGCTCTCCGGCCCGACTCCCCAGTCGGCCGCCTCGACGCCGATCATCCGGTCCGTGGTCTCCTCAACGTGCAAGACCCGACCGGAATCCAGGGAGAAGAAGGAGAGGCGGATGACAACGCTCTTCACCATGCGGAAGCTTGTGTCCCCAGAGGGAAGCTGGACGACCATATCATCCGTGAAGCGAAGGCGGCTCTCCACTATCGCGCACGTCTCGCCTCGCCAGTTCGCCCACCCCACGATCTCGTGGGTAGCGGGCTCCTTCCTCACAGACCCCGTCTGAGCGCTCTGAAGCACGATGAGGTCGCCCTGCCACTGGTCGTCCACGTTGACAGGCTTGCTCGGCAGTGGCAGCCAGGTCATCCCCGCGCGCGCCTGCACGACGCCCTTCTCAGGGCCGTCTCCGAGGGTGCCGTTGGGGAGGATCGAGACCGAGGTCGGTTGGGCCGACCCAGCGAGCTCGACAACCCGATCCTGGTAGTCCGCCACCAGGCTATCCAGCTGCCGGTTCACGACGAGGCTGCCGTCATCGACCAAGTCGGCAACGGTGTCCGTCGCCGAACCGCTGATGGTGCAGGCCAGGGCACGGACCAGGCGGATGGGCGCGTACTTGTGATCGTAGGTGATGGCGTCGATGAGGTCAGCCGTGCCAGTGATGCTCGTCCGCACCACGTCGCCAGAGGCCACGCCCCACTCGAGGGTGACCGGCCCTGGCACGCTGGCCGAGTTCTCCACGCGGACGGTGACGCTGTCGGAAGAGACCTCAGCTCCATCGGCGTTGACCTCAACGGCCGCGAGGGTGACTTGGCCATCCTTGACCTGGCGGGTGTCCCAGAGGTAGCTGAAGGGAGACCCGATCGCGCTCACGTAGGAGCCATCAGCCCGGATGACCACATAGCTGTCGGGAGCTGCCACCCCCGTGACCGTGACAGCGGTGGTGCCGCTCACCACCTGAGTTGCGCCGTAGCTCTCCACGGACAGCTCGATGGCTGCACTCGCTGGCAAGCAAGCCAACATAAGCGTCGCCGCAACAACCGCGACCAGACGCAAGGGTACGGCCATGATCCCGGCTCCTTTCGCCGTCTCAGATGCCCGAAACGAGGCTAGTATACCCAGCCCCATCGGGCCTAACAATCGGTGCCGTATTCGGTCCCGGGCTCTCCCATCCCTGTAAGGAATCGTGCCGTGATTCCCATGTAGAGATGAAACGCCGGTTTCGCTCCGAGCCCGGTATCCGAACCCGGGCCGTCACCTACACAACCTCCGGGACCTCGAAGGGGTTTGCCACGAGGCCGACGCCATCCCGCCTGACGCGCTGCTTGGGCCGCCGGAGCATCGCGTTGGCCTCGTCGTCCCCCACGAACTCCTCCCGCTCGGGGCAGAACTCCAGATCTCGGCCCAGCCGGTAGGCGATCAGCGCCATGTGGCAGAGCGCCGCCGAGTAGTGCCCCTCGAGCACATCGGCGTTCAGATCCTCGATTCGCCGACTCCGGACCGCCCGCACGAAGTTCGCGAAGTGGTCCTCCGGTCCCGCGCCCCCCACTGGCGGCAGCGGCCCGTCGGTCTCGCGCGGGTCGCCGTCGTACCCCACGTGGGCCACGAAGCCATCGGACTGGCACATCCAGCCTTCCGAACCATAGAACTGATTGCCGATCCGGCCGCCCGACTCCTCAGCCGTCGGCAGCCCGCGCACCTCGAACACGAGCAGTGTCCCGTCCTCATACTGGAAGTTGCACGTCTGAGTGTTCGGGGTCTCGCCCTGGTCCACATAGCCCAGACGCCCGCCGGTGCTCGATACGCGCACGGGGAGAGTCTGGCCCAGTCCCCAGCGGGCGATGTCCATCTGGTGCACCCCTTGGTTGCCCAGGTCGCCGTTGCCGAAGTCGTAGAACCAGTGCCAGTTGTAGTGGACGAGGTTCCGGTGGAACGGCACATCGGGACCCGGCCCGCGCCAGATGTCCCAGTGGAGCGTCGGCGGGGGCTCTTCGATCGGCTGGAAGCCGATCGAGGCCCGGGGCTTGAAGCAGGTTGCCCGGGCCATCACGGGGCTACCCACATCGCCCCGCCGGAACCGCGCGATCGCCTCGCGCATCCGCCCATCCGAGCGACCCTGGGTGCCCACCTGCACGATCCGACCGTACTTCCGCGCCGCCTTGACGGCCTGCCGCCCCTCCCATATCCCCCACGACAGCGGCTTCTCGACGTAGACGTCCTTGCCCGCTTGGCAACCCCAGATGGTCGCGAGGCAGTGCCAGTGGTTGGGCGTGGCAACGGACAGGACATCGATCTCGTCGTCCTCGAGCACATCGCGGATGTCGGGGTAGAACTTGGGCTTGGGATGTCCCGCGTCCGTGATCGCCTCGGCCCGGCTGGCGAACAGGGTCTCATCGGGATCGCAGAGAGCCGCCACCCGGCACCCGGGCAGGTTCATGAAGGCGCTGATGTGCGCCGTCCCGCGGCCATTGATCCCAAGCACAGCTACCCGGAGCTCGTCGTCCTGAGCCATGGCCCGGCGGCCGAAGGCCAGGAGCGACGAGGCCGCTGCCGCCCCAGCGACCACCCCGGCCGAACGCTGGATGAAGTCCCGTCGTGACATGGTGTCCATGGTGGCTCTCCTCTCCACGCCCGGAAGGGCACGATGGATGCTCGGCGCCTGATGCTTCCCCCAATCGGTTCCTCGCCGAAGGCGCCGGCGCCTGCCACCCTGGAGCCGCAGGCTTCGCGGTGGTAACATACCGGCCTTGGACGGAGCGCCGATCTCGCTCCGCAGTCTGGAGTGAGATAGTGCCCACCACCGCCCTCGTGCTTGTCCTCGGCTCCGCGGTCGTACACGCCTACTGGAATCTGCTCTACAAGCAGGCCAAGGACAAGCAAGCCTTCCCCGTCTTCAAGTCCCTCGGGTCTTGGGTGATAATGGCGCTCCTGGGGGCCATCTGGTGGACCATCGAGCCCCCCACCTCCCTCGAGTTCATACCCCTCGCCGTACTGAGTGGCGCGTGCTACGCCGGCTACTTCGTCTTCATGTCCGCCGCCTACGAGCGCGGCGACCTTTCCGTCGTCTACCCTATCTCCCGAGGCGTCGGGCCCGCGCTGGCCGCGGTCGGCGGCTACTTCGTACTGCATGAGCGGCTCACCGCGATGGGCGTAGCCGGGATCGGCCTCATCCTCCTCGCGGTCGTCGTGATCTCCGCTGGCTCGAGCCGTGACGAGAGCGCGAAGGCCGCTAGTCCGGTGGCCGGAGCGCTCTTCGCCGTCCTCGTGGGGGTGATGATCGCGATCTACGGCGTGAGCGATAAGGTGGGCGTGGGCATCGTGCATCCGTTCATCTTCCTGATGTTCGGCATCGGAGTGAGCCTTACGATCCTCCTCCCATGGCAACTGTGGCGCTACGGCACGGCCCGCATGGCGGCAGGGTGGCGCGAAGAGTGGCGGCTCTACATGGGCTGCGCCGCGCTCGACACCTCGAGCTACCTCCTCTATCTCTTCGCCCTGCGACTCGCCAACACGGCCTACGTCACGCCCCTCCGCTCCGTATCCGTCATCCTGGCCGCCATCGCAGGAGTCACGCTGCTCAAGGAGTCCCAGGGGCCCGTCCGTGTCGGAGCGGCCGTCGTGGTTGTCGCCGGCGCCCTGCTGATCACCACAATGGGCTAGCGGCTCGCAGGTCCCCGGCCGACGATGCGGACCTTCTGGCCAGGCTGGGGGCCGCCGCCATAACGAACATGCCTTCCGACCCGTTCGTTGGTTGAATGGCGCGGCCCGGTGAGGAATACTGAGGGTAAGCGCGATGGCACGCCCGCGTGCCAGGGAGGGGTATCAAGCGATGACCATACGGTGCCCGGACTGCGGTCGGGTCCATGATGTGGATGACAAGCAAGGCGGAGACAAGTTCACGTGTGACTGTGGCCGTCTCATGACGGTGCCGAGCACGATGGGAGCCGAGCGGATCCGTAGCGTGGCCGAGGCACGCCCCTCCGCCCCTCCGCCACCAAGCATTCGGCCGGCGACCCCTTTCGCCCCACCGCCCATGCCCGAGCAGCCTGCCGAGGACTCCTCGCCCGAGCCGGGGAGCGTCGAGGCCGAGTCGTTCGGCCCCGACCCGCTCATCGGCTTCCCTGAGCCTGAGAGCGTTGAGCTGCGGCCCTATGGGGCCGAGCCCCCACCGGAGCCGGAGCGGGATCAGCCGGAGGCCGAACTCCCGGCTCAGCCCGTTCTAGTGGGCGAGCCAGAGGCTCCATCGACTGGCGTCCAGTGGGGTGCATCCGCGTCTGGATTCCCCGAGGCGTCGGGCCAGTACATGGCGCCAGGCACCACCTGGGAGTTCCGAGGGGTGCCCCTCCTGGGCCAGGGCCCAGTCACGGGCAAACCCATCAGGGGCGTGCACCAGAGGAGGACCCCGCAGACCGCCGCCCAGATGGAGGTCGCCAGGCCGGAGGCTCGCGACCTGGGGGGCCAGCGCCAGTAGGCGGGGGGGAAGGGCCCACATGGGGCCACGAGGTAGATACTGGGCGCCGCCGGTGAGGTGCCGGCGGCGTTCCCTGTACGGGAGCGCCATGGCGGAGATGGGATCGAAGCCACCCCAGCCCTACGTCTTCCCGCGGCCCGAGGCCGCCTCGGACCTGCGTCTCCCTCCATGGCTGGACCGCGTCCTCGACGTAGGGCCCCGTACGCCCTTCAGAGGGCTGGTCGGCTACCTCATAGTCCTCATCATTCTGACCGCTGCCTTCGCCGTTGCCCTGAAGCTCGAGCCCACGCCCGACTACGTCGGCACCCACCAGCAGTTTGGGCTGCCTCCGTGCAGCTTCAGGGCCGTGTTCGGATTACCGTGCCCGGGCTGCGGGGGAACAACCGCCGTCGTCTGTCTGGCTCATCTCAAGATCATGGACGCCATCAAGTCGAGCATCTTCGGCGCGGCCGTGGGGGTCGGCATGGCGCTGGCATGGCTGCTCTGCCTGATCTCCCTCGTGTGGCGGCGGCCGCTCTACCCCCGCCTGGAGGGCCAGGCGGGTGCTCGTGTGATGGCGTACACGGTCGTGCTGATGCTGCTGTCGTGGGCGATCAAGATCATCTACACGCTGGTGGCCCTGCCAGGCGTACCGCGATAGGCTGGTTGTGTCCGTCAAGTTCTGCAAACCGGAGAGTGGTCTCTCCGTGTCATCGCCGGCTGAGCCTCGCCTCGCGCGAGCCGGCCCAACGGCGCACCAGGTGTCGGGAGGCATGCCGAGAACCCATGAGGCCCGGGAACGATATCCCTCCACAGGATGAGGAGCTCCTGCCCCACGAGCTGCCCGATGCGACGGAGCCAGAGGGGTCTCGGCAGGACCAGCGGAGGACGACGAGACGCGGCCGCTGGGAGACGAGCATCGCGATCCTGCTTCTCGCCAGCCTTCCCCTGAGCTGCGTCTGTATGCCGTACGGGCCGGGGACCTCAGCCGCCGCCATTCTGCTCGGCGCGGTGCTCTACCTCACATCACCCCACACCACCCCGGCCACACGCCGGGTCTACCTGGCGTTGGCAGCCGTTGCATGGGCGTTGATCGCCTGCGTGTACATCTGGGGCGCACTTACGGGCTTCGCGTGGACGGCGCCGTGGACGACCGCGGCGCCGCCCGTCGCACCCTAGCCAAGATCAGAACTCCAGCACGGTCTCGCTCATGATGTGCCCCTCGAGTTCATCGGGGTTGAACCAGCTCGGCTTCAGGCTGGGGGCACAAAAGACGGACGCCTGGTCGAAGAAGTGCGGAGACACGGGGCTGTCGCTCTGGCCCCACGGAGTGCCAGTCCACGATCGAACCCCCGCAGGGTCGAACTGCACGAGTTGCGTCCACGATGAGCCTTTGGAGCCCACGAACTGCTTCCGCTCCTCATCCCAGTTGAAACCGATCACGCGGAGGCACTCGATGTCGCCGATCTCCCCACCCATGGCGGGCACACTGTGCTCGCCCCTGGCAACAACGAACAGATCGCCCCACGGCACATCGACGTCGTAGCCCCAGCCCCGGAGCTCCACAATCGCCGCGTCCAGAGCTGTGAGCAGGTCATCGTAGTCTTCATCCGTAGGCCACTCGCCGCCGTACGTCCACGCGGCCAGTCGCTGCTTGGCTCCCTCGAGATGTCGCCACTGCACCGCCAGGAGCGCGGCGCCCCGGGCATCGGGCGTGAACTCGCCGCTCCAGAGGCGGATCGCCTCCAATGCGTCCTGCAGCTGCGGGAGCGCTGGATGATCGGGGCGGCGCTCGGCGGCATGGAGCGTGTAGCCGGCCCACTCCAGGCCAGCGAACGGCTCCACGTCGAGCACGATCGACATGGCCTCCTGAAGGGAGATCCTGTGCCGTACATCGAGGCGCTGGAGGGCCTTGGCGCCGCGGCTGTGCATCGTGTCCCAGGTCGTGTGCCAGAGGTCGTCGGCCCAGTCGCTAGGGTCTAAGAGTTGCGGGCGAGCTAGGTACTCGGGGCTGATGTTGCAGTTCTGCATGTACCCCGTGGTCGGGTTCTCCACCTGAACGAGATCGGCCAGGGGGTGGATGCCCTGCCATAGGGTCGCAGAGGTGTTGCCGGGCACGGGCTTCGTGTAGTCGTACCCCTCGGGGCGTATGGGCACGCGCCCGTTGCGGAGGTAGTAGATGTTGCCCTCCACATCCGCGTACATGAGGTTCTGCTCCATGTACTGAAGCATCCCCACAGCTTCTTTGTACTCCTCTAGACTCTGCGCCACGCTCATGCGGTGTATTTGCTCCACGAGGCCAACCTGATCGAGGTACGGGGTCGCGAAGGCGTAAGCCACGCCTTGCTCCTCATCCATCTCGATGATGACACCGTGCTCCGTGTGAGCCACGGGAAGCTCGACGGGATCCCCGCCGGCCACGCCAATGGTCTCCATGCGGATGCTCAAGGGCTTGGGCTCGCCATCCATGAGGTAGTGGGTGGGGTCCTCCGGATCGATCTGGATGATGAAAATGTCCGCCGTGTCGGGGCCGCCCGTCGTGGCCGCCCAGCCATGGTGGTTGTTGTGCCCAACGCCCAGGGTGGGCGCGCCCACCACGCCGAAGCCGCTCACATCCATCGTCTCACTGTGGAGCCGGTACTCGTAGAAGCGCATCGGGCCATCCCAGCCGATGTGCGGGTCGATGCAGAGGATGGCGTGACCCTCCACCGTGTTCCCCGGCGCGAGCGCCCACTGGTTCGACGCGAAGTGGAAGTCGGGATCCCGCCGCCCAAGCTCGTCCATGCCCGTGCCGAGGGGCCAGTTGAACACGACGGACCGTCCAAGGGCGATCGCCATAGCCGGCTCGATCTCCGGCGCCCACTCTGGCACCTCCTCGGGATGCCGCGACATGTACCGGCGCACCCCGTCTTGGAAGGCCTCGATGAGCGCCCGGACGTCGGGGGAGACGGTCTCGTACCGCTCACGGCTCACCACCCTGTGCCCCATGAGCCTCTGGATGCGGTCGGTCTCCACGAAGCCCTCGCCGAAGACCTCAGCGAGGGTCCCGAAAGCGTAGCGGTAGTTCCAGAGGATCTGCTCCAGCCGATCCTCGGCCTGGGCATATCCGAGAGCGTAGGCAGCCTCGGCATCGGTGTCGCCGAAGACGTGTGGAACCCCGTACCAGTCCCGCACGATGCGGCCCGAGCCCGCGTGGCTGGCGCCCGCCAAACCCAGCACGAGAATGGCGGCGAGGGGCGTCGATGCGTTCATGTTTTTCCTCCTAAGGATTAGTCCAGATTGGCTCTGTCGAGGGACTGGACGGCGAGGGGCCGGATGGTCTCCCGCGCCCACTGCTCCGTGTCTCCCGCCGGCACGTCCTGGTAGAGGAACCAGTGCTCGGTGTGCTCGACGGCCTGGCCCGGCTCGAGGGTAACGAGCGGCCCCAGGGTCTCCAGTTCGAGCATGTCCGCGTTGGCGTAACACTCCACCGATGAGCCGAAGTCTGGGTAGCGCTGGCCCGGCTGGTAGTGGAACAGCTTGACGAAGCACATCCCCTTGTTGGCGCAGGCCATCCAGTTGCTATCGGCGCTGACCCCGAGCTTGAATGCCACGGTGGCGGAGGGGTCCTGGCGGAGCAGGAGGTACTCAGAGCCCCAGGTGAGCCGGGGGTCGGTCATGTCCGAGTAGGGCCAGAGGGCGATCATGCGGTTCGGCAGGAGCCCGTAGGGATCCGCGTCGCCTTGCGGGGTGGGGATGATGGCAATGCCGCCCGCGTCGGTGACCGATAGGGCCCAGGGCGCCAGTTCGATGGGCCAGCGCCCCGTGTTCCGAATACGGTGGGTGATCACCGCGCCCGGGGCGTCGGTGAGCATCCGTATGTCGATCTCCTTCTGGATGCCGTTGTCGCGCTCCTCAGGGGGCGCCAGCCGCACGCCCCACGCCCCCTCGGTGATCTGCACCGGGAAGTTGTCGGGCGGGTACGTCCGGGGCTTCGTCTCGGGCGAGGCCCAGAGCCGATGGCCGCCGTAAATGCGCCACGCGTCGCCTCCCGTGCTCCCCGCATCCGAGGGGCACACCCAGAACACGTTCTCGCCGCCCACGGGGCCGAAGTGGATGATCCGCGGTCCGACCTGGGTGGTGGCGATGAGCTCGACCTCGCCATTCGAGAGCCGCAGGCAGTCATCCCAACCCGCGTACTCGACCGAGTCGATGACGAGCTCGCCGGCGGCGGACGGCAGGGCGAGGGCGCTCAGGAGAAGCAGGGCGCGGAGGTTCGGTGCCATGACTCAACCACTCCCTCGATTGATCTCGGCTCGGCTTCCCCGTCCCAAGGCCCGGGCCCTGCCCTGGCGTGCTATCCTTGCCGCGGAGGTGGTCGCCATGCTTCGCAAGTCCCTACTCGTGCTGATCCCCCTCGCCACCTGTCTCGCCGTCGCCTGCGCCCAGAGGGACAAGGCGGACGACGCCCTGGTCGAGGCGCCCCGCGCGCCCCGGCCGCAGTCCATCACTCCTCCTCCCCCCGATACTGTGGGCACGATGACCTTGGAGACAGCTCTCGCCACCCGACGTTCGGTCCGGAACTTCGCCCCCTCGCCGCTCAGCGACGTGCAGATCGGCCAACTCTGTTGGGCGTGCCAGGGCGTCACGGGAGCCGACGGCGTCCACCGCACATCACCCTCGGCCGGAGCGCTCTATCCACTGGAACTCTACGTTGCCACACCCGATCACTTGCTGCACTACCTCGCCTCGGAGCACCGCCTCGAGGTCGTCCAGGGCGGCGACCTTCGTCCGGACCTCCAGGCCGCCGCCCTCGATCAGGAGCACATCGGTCAGGCTCCGGCAGTGTTCATCGTGTGCGGTGTCGTGGAGCGGCTCGCGGTCAAGTACGGCGATCGCTCGGAGCGGTTCATGTTCATCGAGGCCGGCCATGCCGCCCAGAATCTGCTCCTCCAGGCTGTGGCACAGGGGCTCGGGGCTTGCCCCGTGGGCGCCTTCGATGACCAGGCGCTCACGCAGCTGCTGGGCTTAGGTCCGGGCGAGATCCCGCTGTACCTCATCCCGGCGGGGAGCGTCGCGGCCGCTGCCCCATGAAGGCCCGCAGGCGCGCGTACCGAACGCTGACCGCCCCGACTGGGTGACTCAGTCGGGGCTAAGGACTCTAGAAGGAGCGGCTGAGACCCATGGCGCGCATTGAGCGAAGCATTGAGCACACATCCGGCATCCCCCTGGGAGGCATCGGCGCCGGATCCGTCGAGATCCGAGAGGACGGGCTCTTCCACGACTGGCTCATCTTCAATCTGGGACAGTGGTCGCCCGACTCGCCCACCCCCGAGTGCCGCGCCCAGGACCCAAGCCGCGGACCGGCCATGAGCCCCCACGACCTTACCTTCATGCTCCGGACGGAGACCGCCGACGGCGACGTGAAGGTCCGCCGCCTCGCGCTGCGCGAGGGGCTCAACAACCTCTACTCCCTGGCATGGGCCAAGTGCGTGCAGGCGATTCGTTTCGAGGGACGCTTTCCCGTGGCGGAACTCGAGTACCTGGATGACACCCTGCCGGTGCGAGTGACCGCGCGGGTATTCGCCCCCTTCGTGCCGCACGATTGCCGCGAGTCGGCCACCCCGGGCTTCTATATCGACTTTCAGGTCGAGAGCATTGTAGATGAACCGGTCACGGTCTCGATTCTCGGGCAACTGGCGAACCCTGTGCGCATCGGAACTCATACACATGCGTATATAGAGGACGAGACGGCTACCTATGTGCGACTCGGTGTTGAGGGCGTGTCTCCTGATGAGCCGTGCAACGGAAGTCTCGCTTTCGGGCTCTCCGGGGGCCACAACGGCGTCATCACGGGCGCGTATGAGCAGGAACGCGGCTCCCTACTCACCTTCAGCCCGATCTATGGCGGCTCGTCCCGCTGCTACCTGTTCGAGTTCCGCGAGCGCGGCGAGCTGACATCATGCACCCCCGAGCGGCCCCTGGCTCCCTTCGCCGAGGGGTTTGACCCGGCCGCGGCGTCTGCGGAGGAGCTTGCGGAGCTTCTGGCCCAGGTGCTCCAGCACAGCTTCTTCCAGGCCAAATGGCAGCGGATCCGGGCGGCGGAGCCGCAACTCCTGGACGGGGACGAGGGCGAGATCGCGTTCCTGAGGGACGTTGCCAAGGAGGCGCGCGATCACCTCGCCGATCCTTTGCGATGGCGCGACGCTCTGCTCTGCTCGAAGACCCGCGTCGCGGCTGGCGCGTCGGAGGAGATCCGCTTCGTCGTTGGCTGGCACTACCCCAACCACATCAGCAAGACGGGCGAGAACCTGGGGCACCAGTACGAGCGCTTCTTCGGCGACTCGCTGGACGTGGCGCGGCATCTGGTGGCGGAGCATGACCGGCTGCGGGACACCGCCGTCGGGCTCGCCGAGGCCATCTACTCATCGAGCCTGGATCCGGCCATCGCCGAGGCGGTGAGCGCGCAGCTCACCACCATCCCGAAGTGCACGTGGTGGACCAAGGCGGGTGACTTCGGTGTGTGGGAGGGACTCGGCTGCTGCGGCTTCCACACGACGGACATCACCTACCAGGGCTCCTTCTCCCTCCTGGCCTTGTTCCCCGAGCTGCAGAAGGGCCAGATGGAGATGGGCGCCCGCTTCCAGCGCGAGGATGGGCGCATCCCCCACATGTTCTGGCCCGACTTCTCGGCGACGGACAACCAGTTCGAGCGGGTGGACATGAGCCCCCAGTTCGTGCTCCTCATCGCCCGAGACTACTTCTGGACCGGCGACAAGGCCTACGTGGAGCGCCTGTGGGCGCCCATCGTCAAGGCTATCGAGGACACAGCCCTCCTCGACGCCGATGGCGACGGACTGCCCGACCACGGCTGCGAGCGCCAGACCTACGATGTCTGGAATCTGTACGGCTGCCCCTCCTACATCGCCAGCCTCTGGGTTGCGGCCCTGAAGGCCGCGGTGCTCATGGCGGAGGACCTCGGCGACAGCGCGCGCGCCGAGCGCTGGCGAGCCTGGCACGGCCGGGCCGCGGAGAGCTTCGAGAAGCTGTGGAACGGTGAGTACTACGTCCTGTGGCGAGAGATGACGGAAGAAGGGCGTACCGACGAGGCTTGCATGTCCGACCAACTCGACGGCGAGTGGTTCACCACACTCGTCGGTTGGGGCCCCAGCCTTCCGACGGAGCGCATCCGCGACGCCCTGGCGGCGATCTGCCGCTACAACTTCCGCGACGAGGACGGCCTGCTCAACGCGAGCTACCCGCCCGGCAAGGCTCGGCGTATCTCCACCTACGGCACCCTGCAATTCGAGGTTCCGTGGACGGGTATCGAGTACGCCATCGCCTCCATGCTCATCGACTTCGGAATGGTGGACGAGGGTGTGGCCATCGTCCGGAACATCGAGGACCGGTACCGGCGGGCGGGACGGCTCTGGAACCATGTCGAGTGCGGCGACCACTACTACCGGGCCATGTCCTCTTGGGCCCTACTCCTGGCAGCCACGGGCTTTCGCGTTGACGCCCGGAGGGGGGCCCTGACGATCGAGCCGAGGGTTGCCGGCCCGGTGACGGCCCCGTACGCCACCTGCTTCTCCTGGGGCGTGCTGGAACGTGATGGGTCGCGGTTCGCCCTGCATTGCCGCGGCGGGCGAGAGGCGATCCGCGAACTACGGTTGGGAGCCGAAGCTGCCGGCGGCGTGACGGTACTCGTGGACGGAGCCACGGTCCCCGCGGCAGCCCATCGCGAGGGGGATCACCACGTGGTGACCCTCGCGGAGGAGACGGTGCTGGAGGCCGGACAGGCCATCGAGGTGAGGCTGACGTAGGACTTCGGAGGAGCCCCGGCGGCCACCGAGGAATCGAACCCCATGATGAATCCACCACTCGTGCTAGCGATCGCGGCTCTTCTCGCGCTGGCCACCCTCTCAGTCGCTATCCGGGGCCAGGGAAGCCGGCCCTGGGTGGAGGCGGACGTGCCGGAGGGCTTCAGCCGGTTCGAGCTGGCTGGCTACCCGGAGGAGGCGGAGATCCTCAGTAACTTCCTCTGGCGGCACTACAAGAGCCGCCGGCCCGCGGGATCCAGCTACGGACTAGTACTGTTCAATCAGGAGTACCAGGCAACGTCTGACCTGTGGCTCGCGGGCGCAGTGACTGGCGACGGCACCCCCGTTCAGGAGGCGATGGGCCGGACGCTGCTCGCCGTCAGCATCGATGATGAAGGCTACGTCCACACGCACCAGCACTTCAGCCACGCGCATGACCGCGGCTGGCCCTTCCCGCTCTGGACCCAGCCCTACGGCGGACCCCTTGGGATCGCGGCCGGATGGCACTTCCAGGACGACGTGCCGGGCTGGGTGGCCGGCTACGTGAACCAGTGGCCCGCTCAGGCCTGGAAGGGCCAAGCCGCCGCTGATGCGTGGGAGGTCAGCGGCGCGGAGTCCGCAGGGGTCGTCGACGGGCGGTGGAGGCTTACCGCCGACGCCGGCAACGTCACATTGACGACGCCCCCGGGGGTGTCTATCGACTCCTTCAACAGCCCCTTCGTGCAACTGCGTTGGAGCCTGGGCGACATGGGCGCCTACGGCACTCCCTACCTGGAGTGGATCCGGTCGCGTGATCGGGACTTCAGCTCGGAGCGGCGGGTGTACTTCGACACGCCCGAGACTTGGCCGGTTGAGCCGAACCAACTCATGCACTCCATAGCCCGGCTGGATCGCCATCCCCTCTGGGAGGGCTCCATCGAGCGAATGCGGATATTGCTGCCCCTCCGCTCCGCCGCCGAGGTCGGTGTCGACTCCTTCTTCACGGTCTACGACACGCGGCACACCATCAACAACCCGATCCTCATCCTCGCCAGTCGGCTGTACTTCGGCTGGACGGGCGACGTGGGGTTCCTGCGCCAGCAGATCAACCGCCTCCGGCTCGCCCTACGCTTCCAGCAGACGGTGATGGGCGGACTGGAGCACAGCCACATCGTAGTGCCCTGGGTGGGACACGACGGCCGATCGGGACTCGAGGTCGGCCCCGACGGCGCCAAGACCTATCACCCAGGACGTGGCATCGGGAACAACTACTGGGATCTGCTGCCCTTCGGTGGTCACGACTTGTATGCCACGAACCAGTACCATGCCTCGCTGCTCGCGCTGGCAGAGCTAGAGGAGGCCATTCGGGAGCACCCCGAGTGGGATGTCCCACTGGGCGCTCTCAGCCAGTCGCCGTCATCGCTCCGCGCCCATGCCGCCGAGGTCCGGCGAGTCGCGAACGACCTCTTCTGGGACGAGGAGAAGGGGCGCTTCGTCGGCTGGATCGACATGGAGGGACGCCGTTACGACTACGGGTTCACCTTTGTCAACCTGGATGCGATCTGGTACGGCCTCGCCTCCGATGAGCACGCCCGTTCCATCTTGGGGTGGCTGGACGGGGAGCGGACCATTGACGGCGACGACTCCGTGGGCGAGGACATCTACCACTGGCGCTTCGGACCCCGCTCCACCACGAAACGGAACGTGGAGGCGTACGCTTTCCCCTGGCAGGCGCCGGAGAGCATTCCGTGGGGCGGACAGGTGCAGGATGGCGGCGCGGTGCTGGGCTTCAGCTTCTACGACATGTGGGCGAGGAACCGCGTCCTCGGGCCCGACAGCGCGTGGCAGCGCCTGATGGCGATCACCGAATGGGAGCGCGATGTCTGGGCCGAGGGCGGCTACCGGGCGTATTACGAGGGTGGAATACGCGGCACGACCCTGCAAGGAGGCGGGACGGCGGGCGGGCTCGGCATCGACTTCGAGTTCTACGAGACGAGCATGGTCCCGAGCATCCTCATCTACGGTCTCCTGGGGATAGAACCCCAGCCGGACCGATTGGTCATTCGGCCGCGTCTTCCGCAGGGCCTCGGGGAGCTGTGCGTCAACCCCCTGCGTTACCACGGCGCGGCGGTTCGGATCGCCGCCAGCGACGAGGCCCTGGAGATAGAGACCCTCGAGGACCCTGAGGAGCCCCTCGTCTTCGCCGTACCCGCGCCGCACAGCGGCTCAGACGCCCTGACCGAGATCACCATTTCAAGCAAGGGGATTCGTCGGTTGGAACTGCGGTAGCCACGAGTGCGGGTTCGCCGAAGGTCGTCTGCGGGAGGTGCCGCTTCGATGGAGAGACACGCGCGCCATATCAGCCTCTGGTGCACGCTGAGCGTGCTGCTGGCGGGAGGGCCCGCCGTCGCCGAGTACCCAGGCGAGGAGATCGTCTACGCGTGGGACTTCACCCAGGCCACCGACGCCCTGGGATGGACGGCGCTGCACTCGGTTGGGGATCTCACCGTGAGGGACGGAGCGCTCGTATGCGCGCTCACGGGGAGCGATCCCTACATTGGCTCGCCGCCTCTGGACACGGTGACCTCCGCTGAGCACCTGGTGCGGATCGTGTATCGCTCTTCCTCTTCGGGAGCAGGCCAGGTCTTCTGGGCGGCCGCGCCGGACCCCGCGACCGCCGAGTTCCAAGCTGACGCGGCCGTGGGCGTGCGGTTCAGCAAGACCGACGAGTGGCTGACGATCAACGCCTCTCCGGGCTGGGAGCCGGACATGCCCCTGGCCCGGCTGCGGGTCGACTTCCCCGAGGAGATTGGGAGGGTCGTGGAGATCCAGCGGATCGAGCTGGTCTCGCGTCCTGCGCCGGAGTCCCTTCCGCGGGAGCCGAGGTATGACTTCGCGCAGCCGGGGCTGGCCCTGGCCTTCATGCCGGGTCCGGGGATGGGCCAGGTTCATGGCGAGGGCGACGTGCTCGTTTGCGAGCCGCAGACCAGCCCCGCACTCGTCTACTCGCCTCCCTTCGCTCTGGCATCTGAGTCAGCCGGCATTGCCAGCCTCGGCATCCGGCTGGATGCTCCCGCGCGAGTCGATGTGCTGTTCCAGCGCGCCGGCGCCGGGTTGTTCCCGCCGGGGGAGGGCGTGGGGATCGACGTGGCCGCGTCGACGGAGTTCCAGACGATCAACCTGGATCTCCGCACGGCGCCCGCATACAAGGGAGAGATCGGGCGCCTAGCCCTCCGTGTGTGGTCTAAGGGCGATCTCCGCCGGGTGGAGGTGCGCAGTCTCGCCGTCGTGGACAGGCCGCGTGGGGGCGCATGGCTTCACATTGAGCGCGCCATGGCCCCAGGCGTGGTCGCCAAGCTCGAACCGACCCTCACCGTCGACTGCGTCCTCCAGAACATCGGCGGCCGAGGAAGCGAGGGGGCGGAGGTCGTCGTGACTCCGCCGCCCGGGGTGTCCACGAGCGAGTCGATCACCGCGACGGTGCCAGCCACGGCTCCCCTCGAGAAGGTGCGCGTGCCCATCGTGGTGCCCATCGCGCCCGAGTTCGACGGCGGCTGGGTCGATCTCCCCGTCCGCGTCACGGGCGGCGGAAGCACCGTCGTGCGTACCCTGCTGGTGAACGTACCCGGGCCGGAAGTCACTGGCTCGGATCCCGCGCCGGCCGGCACCGCGTACCTCACGCCCGAGGGCGACGCGGTGATGACGAACGGCCAGCTCACCGTGGTCTTCCCCGGCATGCCCGAGGGCTTCGGGGCCGGCGTGATCCTGGACACCTCGGGCATTGCGCCGAACCGAGTCGGGAGCTTCCCGTCGCTGGGGCTGGTCACCGAACCCGGTGGCACGGTGCGCCGGATCTACACGCGGGAGTATCCCATCGCCGCATCGGGACCCGCGGGCGCCCAGATCTCCTTCGCCGTGACCGTTGACCTGCCTACTGGCTCACGCTCAGGCACGGCACGGTTCATGATGCGCTCCGGCACTCCAGAGATCGAGTGCTCGCTGGTGCTTGACGCAGGCGAGGAGGTGTCGCTCGCGGGCCTCGTCTTCCCCGAGTTCCTCGCCGGTGATGGCGCCTTCGGAACGGACCGAGATCTGGCGATCTTCCCCGGCCTGGAGTATCTGCTGCCCGGCGAGGTCTCCTCGGGTACCGACTTCGTGGAGCCTCCGGCCAGCGTCAGGTTCGCGCCTCATCCCTACAAGGCGACCATACCCGCGATGTGGGTCACCTCGGGCGAGCGTACCGTCGGACTCAGGTGGAACCCCACCCAGGACTGGTCGGGTACAGGGATCTACCCCACGCCCGTGTTCGCATCGCCCGATCGCCTACTCGGCACACCGTCGCACCGGATGGGCCTCCTCACTCCAGGAGTGCTGGGAGGGGGCGAGGAGAACGCCCTGAGCCTCGCGACGCCGCTGCGCGTGGGGCCGGATACCCCTATCTCCATCGGCGCGACGGTGTTCCAGCTACCAGAGCCCGATCTGGAGGCAGCCTGCCGGCACATCCTCGAGGCGATGGCGGGCTCCATGGAGGCCGTTCCGCCACCCCTTCCCCAGCCAGCGCCCGACCTCGACACCATGATCGAGCGTGCCGCCTACGGGTTCACTCACACTTTGTGGATCCCCGAGGAGCGCCGCTGGCATCCGAACCTGCCCGATGCCTTCGGGCCCCACTTCAACTCCGGCTATGCCCACGTGCTGTGGTATTTCGCCCGAATGGCCCCCGGTAGCCCTCACGCCGAGGCAGCCGAGGGAGTCCTCGCGGACGCTCTCGCCGCGCAGGAGGAGCGCGGGGAAGGCGTCGGGTGGGACATGGCCTTCAGCCAGGGCGAGGCCCTCCCGGCCGTTGCTGGGATCGTGGCACACGGGCGCGCCGTCGCGGCGGCGATCAGGCCTGACGGCACCTGGCCATACCACGCGGGAACGCAGCTCCGCCAGTCCTTTGGGGTCGATGGCGACACGTCGTCGGGGCTCGTAGCCGCCAATGCGGAACGGTGCCTCCAAGCGGCCGCCATCTCAGGCGATCCCGCTTGCCTGGACGCGGGCCTGGCAGCGCTGGGGCACCTGGACACCCAGCCTCGGCCCGAGGGCGCCCAGACATGGGAGCTATCCCTGCACGTACCCGACATCCTGACCTGCGGCGCGGCGGTGAGGGCTCACCTCCTCGCCTACCGCCTGACCGGAAACAGGGGCCAGCTCGCTTCGGCCCGCCGCTGGGCCTGGCGGGCGATGCCCTTCCTCTACTTGTGGAGCCCCCCCGAGCGGCCCATCATGCGCTATGGCTCGATCCCCGTCTTCGGGGCCACCCACTTCACGAGCCCGTGGTTCGGGTGGATCGTGCAGTGGAACGGCCTCGATGTGGCTGAGGGGCTATTGGAGCTCGCCGAGGAGGACGATAGCTTCGACTGGCGGACCGTGGCCGAAGGGATCCTCCTCTCCGCGGGCCAGCAGATGCGGCCCATCAGTCGGGAAGGCTTCGAACTCGCGGAGCACGTGCCCGACACGGGCCAGCCTGGCCTGTACCCCGACGCCTACAGCGCCATAGCCGGCACCGACGCCTACACGTGGGATCTCGAGGCGAGTCGCATCGCCCGGCTCGCCGGCCGGCTGAAGTCCGATGCCGGATGGGCGCGCACCGAGATCCTTCGGGGCGAGGAGCGGGTGGTCACCCTCTGTGGGATGCCCGAGGTGGTCGATTCCACGATCGAGGCGGACTCGGTAAGGCTTATGCTGAGCCTGCCTCCGGAACTCGGAGAGCATACCGTTGTGCTGGGGCGCCTCAATGAGCCGCGCTCACTCACCGTCGACGGTCAGGAAGCCATCCGCTTGGAGGGCGCCGAGCCCCTTACGGAGCCCGGCGCCTACCAGTGGGATCCCGCCCTCGGCCTCATCGTCATCCAGCTCCCTGCGGGCGGACCCGTCGAGGTGATCGTGACGGAGTAGCCCTCGGTGGGGCTAACGGACCACGTCCGCGATCCGGACGACCTCGCCGGTGAGCAGCGACTGGATGAAGCCGTGGATGATCCGTTGGGCACTCAGGCCATCGGCCCCCGTGCCGTCGATGTCCTCCGGCGCGACGCCCGCGGCTACCTGTTCGAGGAATCTGTGGATCCTCGCTCGGAAGGTGTCGCCGAAGTCGCGGTACCCGCCGAACACCGGATTCGTGTAGACGGTCTTGTCCCATGAGTCGGCGGGGTAGAGAGTCGCTTCTCGCCACATGTCCTCGAGCACGAACCGACCCTTGAAGCCCGCGACCTCGCACCGCTCCATGGGATGCCCGCGGGCGATGTCGTAACTGCCAGTGAGCCCACCGACGGCGCCGCACTCGAACTCGATGTTCATGTGGGCGGTGGACCAGATGGTGCGCCCCGGGCCCTTCTTCGCGAAGCACTGGACCCTCGAGACGTCCCCGACGAAGTACCGGAGCATGTCGACGCTATGGGGGTGGAGCGCCTTGAGGTGGAAGTAGGGAGAGCTCTCGGCGGGGTTGCCTATCCAGAGCGCCATGTTCGCGAAGAGCAGCTCACCGAGCCGCCCCGTATCCAGCCACTCCTTGGCCTTCAGCGCCGCAGGGGTGAAGCGGTGGTTGAAGTCGATGCCGAAGCAGCGGCGCCCCTCGCGAGCGACGCGCACCATCTCCTCGGCGGTGTCGAGCTCGTTGGAGATCGGCTTCTCGCACAGCACGTGGCATCCGGCCTGGAGCGCTTCGATGGTCGGTTGGTGGTGGTCCGAGGAGTACTCGTACCCGCCGGTGGCAACGCTGCAGAGATCGGGTCCCAGCTCGTCGAGAAGGTCCTTGGCGGAGTAGAAGGCGGGAACGCCGAGCCTCTGGGCGGCCGCATCGGCCCGCTCCCGGTTGATGTCGCAGACGCCCACTAGGTCCGAGAGAGCATCCTCGCGATAGATGTCGGCATGGCGGTTGCCGATGGGGCCCATGCCGATGACGGCGACGCGCAGAGTGTCCGTAGCAGATCACCTCGTCCGGGGGGCGGCCCCCGATAGTCACTTACTGGGGGTATAGGACGGCCGGCGGGGGATACCTCCCCATCCGTTTGCGGGGCGAAGTTCGTGAATCGCGGCATCCTGAGTAAGGATTCCGGCCACGGGGGCGGAAGAGCCCCTTATCGCGCAGAACACTGAAGGAGATGGCCCCATGCTCACCTCCGGACTCCTCACGACCCTCGCGTCCCTCGCCATCACGGCGCCCGCCCCACACGATCACGCGCCTGTGATCGGCCTGAACGGGGCGCCGGATTACGTCGACGTCTACTACCTCACGCCCGAGCGGGAGGCCGTAGTGTGCGAATCGGCCACGTACCGGGCCGTGGTCGATCGCCTCCGGCCCGGCCTCACGTCCCTGGAGGCTGGGGCCTCGCGAGTGCCCCTGCTCAGCGACGTGGCTTCCATTACGGCACAGGCGGGCGGCGTGGAGCTTAGCTCTCGCAACGCTCCGCAGCCGAGCCGTCACAACACCTGGCGCGCGGGCTACTACTACTATGACGCGCACTTCCTGGAGTTCGATCTCGCGGCCGCAGGCGAGGAGTCGGGCGTCCCCAGCGAGCTGGTGCTCCACTGCCTCCCCGGGCGCTTGGGCATCCAGGCCTTCCTCCGTCCCGGGGAGGGCGTAGCGGTCGAGGATCTGGCGATCCGTCTCCCCCTCGCCCAGGGCGGGCCCATCGATACCGTGCCAAGCGTTGGCGGGATGATCCTGCGCGTGGGAGACCAGTGGGTCGCCGTGGCGACCGGTCCGGCGTCACCGACGAGTCCCGTGCTCTCGGTCGAGGCGGGCCAGCTTGTGGCGAGGACTCATCTCGGCACTGCAACGGGTCCGGCGGAGCACACCGTCTACTGCGCCCTGATCCCGGTCGCGACGCCGGAGGAGGCGTCGCGAGTCCTCGAGGCGGAGGCCAGCCCGCTTCCCGGCGATGCCTTCACGCTCGAGGGCGCGGTATACGGCGGGTATGACGCCGCCTCGGGCCTGACGACCATCCACCAAGCCCCGGGGCTGCAGAGCTTCGGCTTCGAGGGCTTCTACGACAACCCGAATATGCGTCTGACGGCCGGTGTTCAGGTGGCCAACGACGGCCTGCCGCGAACGCTCATGATCCGTCACGACACGCCAGCCTCCGTGATCGAGTCCGCCATCCTGACCGACCCCCTCGGGTTCCCCCTGCCCATCCAGGTCCAGTCCTCGAAGAACTTCGGGGGCGAGATGGAGGAGCCCGTTGACGAGCACTTCTCCGAGTCCTACTTCCCTATAAGGCTGGCCGCGGACGAGACGGTGGCTCTGGACTCGGTGCATCTCTACGAAGGCTGGGGGCGGCGGCGCCTACGCCAGATCTCCTCGATCCGGTTCTTCTGCATCTACTACCACCTGAGCGCGGGGACGACGGAGACGACGTGTTTCACCCTGCCCATGCTGTTCATGAACGTAGGCGATGGCGAGCCCCGGACCTATGGCATCGCCGACTACCGGCCCCTCTCCGGAGAGACGTGGATGGGGCAGCCGCAGCATGAGCACGTGGCCCTGCAGGGCTGGCTCCACTACTTCGACGGCGAGGAGTGGCGCTACCCGCGGTACGAGGGCAGCACCATCATGTCCGCTGGGCCGCTCCTGGCGTGGTGGCGGCAGTTCTACCGGAGCAGTGACGATAAGGTCCTCATCACGATGGAGGCCCTGGAGATGCCCCAGGACGACGAGACCCGGACGTTCGTCAAGCTGACTTACGACTTCCTTGAGGACGTCACCATCGCCGGTGATACCCGAACGAACCTCCGGCTGCTCAACAAGGGCACCTACATCCGGCGCGTCCACTGGGATACAGCCGCTTGGATAGCGCCCGACGGAGAGGTCCGTACCGCGCCCATCGAGCAGAACGGCGAGTGGTCGGTGCTTGGCGAGGAGATCCGCTCGGTGAACGGTTTCGCCTGCACCTACCCCCACGTGGACGGCAACGACAGCGTCATCGTGCGGCGGATTGACGGGACGCTGAACGGCGAGCCCTTCGAGCGACTGGGCTTCTCACTCCTCGGGCATCCCGATAACCGCACGGAGACGATCCTCACGCCCCTGATGGATGGTGGCACGGTCCAGGCCGGCAGCCACCTGGAACTGGATCTCGTCCTGGTACCGTATGGCAGCGACCACTCGGACTGGCAAGTGCCCTACTACGAGGCCTGTCGCTGGGGGCTGGGGCCGACGGAGGCGTCGGCGAGGCTCGGAGAGGCGGGAGCCGCCGCACTGGAGGGTGACCTGTTCGGACCCGAGGTAGAGGTGCTGCACGGTCAGCTCATGCGCACTCTGCCGCCGATGGTGCGGGCTGAGAGTGACTGGGCGAGGCTGCGCTTCTCGGGTGGACACAATGCCGTGGCCCTCGTAGTGAGCGGCTTCGAGAAACCGGGCGTGCCCTTGCTCTGGAAAGGCGAGTCCTACCTGGACGCTCATGTTCGCGGGGGCGATTGGTACACGACCTTCCAAGATGCCGACGGTACCCACGGGTACGTGCTGGCTCCCGAAGTGAGAACCACGCGCCACGGCGGGAAATGGGACACCATGACCCACGACTTCCGCGTCACTCAGGTGCGGGCCGAGCAGGGCGTCTCGGATGTGCGGCTGGAGAACGCCGAAGTCGTGATCGAAGCTCCCGCGCAGGGGCTCATCGAGGTAGACAGCCCGCGCATCTGGGCCCCCGGCACGACGACACTGGGCGATATGAACCGCACCACCGCAGAAGCTAGCCTCATGCGAACAGTGCCTCTGACCGCTCGGTCTGAAGGGGAGGGGACGCGCATTACGATCCAGGAATGGACATCGGGGCTCCGCCGGCTCACCGTCTCGGGCGACGCCCCCACGGCGCTCACCTTCCTTCATCTGGCGAGGAACGCCGAGTTGTCGGTGACGATCGACGGCATCGAGGCGACGAGGACTACCGATGGCATGGGCGGCTTAGTTGTGCAAGTGCCTGCGGGCGATGAGGTGCCCATCGTGGTTGGTCTACTGAGGTAGCATGGCCGAGCACTACCGAGGCGACGAGTCCCACTCATCCGTGCGCGGAGGGAGTTCGCCGGCGGTGCAATCTCCTGCAACGCCCCCCTTCGGCAGAGTCGTGCCGGGTACCTCCCATGGCGGGTGCGTACTCGACTTCAGCAACTGCGCCCAGTAGTATCACGCGGACCGACGGGTAACCTGTGAGCGCGGCGAGAGGGAACCCTACCATGCGCCCGAAGAGGCCATGCAGGCCCCGCACCACACGGGCCCTCCCGAGTGTCTAACAACCGGCGACCACTGACGCGGACGGTCAGCCGCCGGTAGCTCTCGGCCGCACTAGCTTGCGTGACGATGGTCGCACGGCCGCCATCTGCCCCTCGGATGAGCGCCAGGAGGAGGATACGATACCGTGAGAGTAGCGCGAGCCGCCTGGATGACCTTGTTGCTGGCCCTCGTAGCGGGCCTACCTGCCGTGGCTGAGACCATTTCGAACATACGGATCGAAGGCCTGGTCCAGGTCAACCGCTCGGCGGTCGAGGCGATGATGACCAGCAAGGTCGGCAGTGAGTTCAAGCTGGAGACGGTAAAGGAGGACTTCTACCGAACCGTCGAGCTGGGGCTCTTCGACCCGGAGAAGTCCCAGTGCGATCTGAAGCGCACCGAAGGCGGCATCGAAGTCATCTTCGCGTTGGTCGAGAACCCCATCATCTCAGCGGTCGAGGTGCGTGGGGTGAACGTTCCGGCCGTTGATGCTCAGAAGATCCAGGAAGCGGCCAAACGGCGCTACCGGGTCGGGGAGGTCTTCAACCACCTGACCGCGTCGGCTCTGTACCTGGAGATCAGCAGGGCCTACCGGGAGGCGGGCTACATGGCGAACCTGGCTCCCGTGCGGGTGGGGGATGACGGGTCCGTTCTGGTGATGATCACGGAGGTGGCGGTCGATCGAGTGGAGCTGGCCTTGGTGCCCACCGATGGCTACGTGGATGAGGATGCCCTCCTCGCTTGGCTGAACATCAAGTCCCGTCAACCGTACAGCCGACTGAAGGTGGATGAGAGGGCCGTGGCGGCGCTCCGTCTGGGCTTCCTCTCCCGCCTGAACGTGGACGAGATCTACGACCCCGACGATCCGAACGTACGCGGCGTGATGTTCCTCGGCCTGCTGGAGGAGCGGCCTGTCCCGAACGCCGAGGGCAGTGCCTTCATCGATCCGGCGAAGGTTATGGCTGATCTCCCGGTGTACCGCATGGGTCACCTTCCGGCGAGCCGGGTGCTCGGGCCGCAACCTACGCCCACGTCGCTGGCCACCCTCAAAGCCGCCAGTGAGAACTCCCCCGAGGACGGCGACGCTGCCGCGCGCTACGCCTTCGCCCTCGCCCGGGCGGGGTACACGGATGACGCGGCAGTCGCCGCGCAGCGCGCCGTGGCTCTCCTCGAGGGGCTCACCGATGATCCCGCTCGCGCGGTGCTGATGGCGCGGGCGGCCCTTATTGCGGGTGACGCGAACCGGGCCTTCGCTGTGCTCTCGAACCTCGAGCAAGCGGGCCAGCTCCCTCCGGACGGGTACCCCGCGATGCTTCAGGCGGCAGCCTTCCTGCTCGCTGACAAGGCGGTAAAGGAGGAGAGCGCGGTTCGGCTGCCGGGTGACACTCTGGCCTGGGCAGTCAAGGTGCTCATGCTGTGCGACTCCCGAGACGCCGTCATGGCGACACCCGAGGGAACAGCCTATAGCTCCGCCCTTCGTGCGACGTGGGATCGTTTCCAGCGCCTCAGCGATGGCGATCTGGCCACCCACCACGAGGCCTACGAACGGGCCATTGGCATGTTCGCGCTGCTTCGGTCCGCCGAGCACCCCTTCGACCCCGTCGAGATCGTCCCCGAGTCGGAGGAGCTCCTTAGTTCGCCGATCCAGCCTGTCCTCGACGACCCGCGGCTCCTCAAGGCCCTCAGCGACAGGTCCGCTGAGGATCCCGAGGCCCGTTACGCCTGGGCCTCCTGCGTGGTGCTGCGAGAGCTTGCGCTGCTACTGGGGGGCGACCCAGACGCTGTCGACATCGACGCCGACACCCGCCGCGTCGAGTTGGGTGCCGCCCAGGTGGCGCTCCAGGAGCTCGTGAGCGCAGATCCGCAGCGGTTCCAGCGGGCGTCAGTCATGCGTGCCCTCGCCTACATAGTCCAGGGGCAGGATGCCCAGGCTCTCGACGCCCTGGCCGGCCTCCTGGCTGGTCCCGATGGCGCGATGGCCGCGCAGCTCTACCTACTCGCCGCCACCCTGAACCCGGGGATAACCGCCGAATCCGGCGAGGTGCTCCAGCAGGCATGTCGGAGCGCGGCTGACCGGCTAAGCACCGTGATCACCGGTGCCGAGGCGCACCCCCACGCTCGCTATGCCCGCTACACCCTCCTCGGGGCCGCGGGCGACTACGAGCAGGGCATCCAGGAGGCCAACGCCGTGATCAGCGGCGGGGTGGACGACCCTCGCGCTTGGGCGACCGTCGGGTTTCTGGAGGCCAAGCGAGGGAACATCGACACTGCGGCGACGGCACTGAGCAAAGCCGTGGAACTGGACCCGTCGGACGCCTACGCGAGCTACACCTTGGGGCTCGTGAAGTGGATCCAGACCGGCGACGCGCTGCCGATCCTGCCGCAGTTGCAACGGATGAACGACTACACGCCCGTTGATCTGGCGGCGGCGGAACTGGCGTTCTGAGCCAGGCTTCGTCACCGCTTCGATCACAGCCAGCCGCGAGCTCGGTAGTAGTGCCAAGCCGCGACCTCGTATAGCCATCGGCGCAGCATGTAGGCCCGATCCCACGCGCGGTGGGGTGGGGTGCGGGAGTACTCGCGGCTCTCGGCGGGCGCGGAGATCACCGTCAGCCCAGTCTTCTCGAAGACTGCCGCCGCTCGTCGGGTGTGCATCGGAGAGGTGACCAGAATGACCGTGCCCCAGCCACGCTCCTGAGCCAAGGCCCGGACCTGCTCGGCCTCGTCCCAGGTGCTCCCAACGGGTCCCACCGTCGCGATCTCCGCCCCCGGTGCGAGCCCGGCCCGAAGCCACTCCACGTCGGCGTCCACCGGCGCGTAGTCATCCGGCAGCCGAGTGCGCACGACGGTGTCCGCGTAGCCTTCCTCGGCTAAGCGGAGGGCCGTGAGATAGCGCTCCGTGCCACCGATATCGAGCCGCCCCTCGTTGGTGACTCCCGACGAAAGGCAGACGATGGCGTCCGCTGGCCGGAGGTCGTCCTCGCGAACCAACCGCTCCGCTGGCCCGTAGAGGACGGGCGTGTAGATGGCCACCACGAAGAACAGAGCCAGCAGCCCCGCGAGGCCCCAGAGCACGCCGCGGAAGCGCGTGAGATGCACCAGGCCGCCGATGAGGGCGCTCAGAGCGACGTAGGGTAGGGCATCCTCGAGACCCGTCTGGAGCATGAAGGCGAACACGAAGTACAGCGTCGCGCCGATGCCCGCGCCGGCGGCGAAGTAGCCGATCATGACGGGGTGGCCTCGATCATCCCGATACTGTCGCGGTCGGCGGCTCATGTCAGTCGGCTCCTCCAGCCTCGGTAGCCCGTGGCGCAAGCAGCGCGAGGTCCCGCAGCACTCCGGCTTGGTCACGGACCTTGTGGAGGAGGTAGCAGGCCCCGGCGAAGTCGAGGGCCTCGCCAACACCCAGCCTACGGGCCGGGTTGTCCAGTTGATAGCCCAACCACCGCGGACAGAGACGATGATCCATTCCCAAGGGAGCCCTCCTCCTGGCAGCCATTCTACAGGACGCGTGCAGCGCGGGACGTCGCGGCCGAGGTGGAATGGCATCGGGGTTTGGGTTATCCTAATCCATCGAACGCGCCCACGACCCTATACTGGCCGCGACCCCAGGAGGATGACATGAGCACCGATATCACTCGGCTCAAGCAGATCGCCGACAGACTGCGCGCCCACAGCCTACGGAGCACGTCGATCGCCGGTTCGGGACACCCCACCACATGCATGTCGGCGGCCGACGTCCTCGCCGCCCTGTTCTTCGAGGTCATGCACTTCGATCCCAAGGCGGGCCGGGACCCCATGAATGACCGCTTCGTCCTCTCCAAGGGTCACGCGGCGCCCATTCTCTACGCCCTCTGGGCCGAGGCCGGCGCCTTCCCCGTCGCGGACCTGGATCGCCTCCGCGAGATCGACTGTGACCTGGAGGGCCACCCCACGCCGCGGCTCGACTTCGTGGACGTCGCGACCGGCTCGCTGGGTCAGGGCCTATCGGCCGCTGCGGGCATCGCTCTGAACGCCAAGTACCTGGACAAGATCCCTACCCGGACCTATGTCCTCATGGGTGACGGCGAGTGCGCCGAGGGCGCCGTCTGGGAGGCCGCGGCCTTCGCCAGCCAGTACGCCCTCGACAACCTCTGCGCGATCGTGGATGTGAACCGGCTGGGCCAGAGCCAGGCGACCATGTACGGCCACGACATGGAGGTCTACAGGCGCCGCTTCGAGGCCTTCGGATGGAACGCCTTGGTCATCGACGGCCACGACATGCAGGCCGTCGTGGATGCCTTGGCCGCCGCGGAGGCCTGCACGGGCAAGCCGACGGCCATCCTGGCTAAGACCTTCAAGGGCGCTGGCGTGGACTTCCTACAGGACAAGGACGGCTGGCATGGCAAGCCGGTGCCGAAGGAGGACCTGGACAAGGCGCTCGCGCAACTCGACCTCGTCGAGAGCGTGGACACCTCGGTGAAGCCCAAGCGCGAGGGCGCCCCGGCAATCCCGCGCGAGGCCGCTGAGAGACTCGGTCCCCCCGCCTATACCAAGGGCGAGAAGGTAGCAACCCGGGCCGCCTACGGCAAGGCGCTGGCGCGGCTCGGCGCGGTCGATCCGCGCGTCGTGGGGCTCGACGGGGACACGAAGAACTCCACCTACTCGCAAGACTTCATGAAGGCCTTCCCGGAGCGCTTCTTCGAGTGCTTCATCGCGGAGCAGAACCTGGTCGGTGTCGCCGTAGGACTGGGCTCTCAGGGCAAGGTGCCCTTCGCCTCCAGCTTCGCAGCCTTCTTCACCCGAGCGTACGACCAGATACGCATGTCGGCCGTGAGCTTCGCGAACGTGAAGATCGCCGGCTCCCATGCGGGCATCTCCATCGGTGAGGATGGGCCCAGCCAGATGGCCCTCGAGGACCTTGCCGCCTTCAGAGCCATTCCGCGCGCCACGGTCCTCTACCCCTCGGATGCCGTCTCCACCGAGTGGGCCGTGAAGTTGGCCGCGGAGAACCATGGCGTGTTCTTCATCCGCACCTCTCGTCCCGCGACGCCCGTCATCTACGACAACGCCGAGCCCTTCGCGATCGGGCAGGCCAAGGTCGTGCGGCAGAGCGACAATGACAAGGTCACTCTCATCGGCGCCGGTGTGACCCTGTTCGAGGCGCTCAAGGCCGCGGACGCCCTGGCGGCTGAGGGCATCGCGGCTCGAGTCATCGATGTCTTCTCCGTGAAGCCCCTGGACGAAGCCACCATCAAGGCGGCCGCCGCAGCCACTGGCGGCAGGGTTGTGACGGTCGAGGATCACTACCACGAAGGCGGCATCGGCGAAGCCGTCGCGGCGGCGCTGAGTGGCACGGGCGCGACGGTAAAGCGGCTGGCTGTCAACGACGTACCCCGCTCCGGCCCGTCCACCGCGCTCATGGCCATGTTCGGCATCGACGCTGATGCCGTCGTGAGCGCCGCCAAGAGCCTCCTCTAGCACCCCGACTCACTGGGCCCGGACTGGCCGCAGACCGGTCCGGGCCCAGTTGTCCCGCCTCCTCACCCTACGCGCCAGCGTCATACGCATGGCCGCTCGTGGTCGGTAGCTGAATGTTCGTAGAGCGGCGGCGATGTTGGGTGAGCGGCAGGGGAGGAGCATGGGCCCTGCGCGGAGTAGTGCGCGTGGGGGCTGCTCCTGGAAGAAGAGCCGCGCCTCCAGATGGAGCGTCGGCTGATTGCCTTTCAGGCCGACGAGGTAGTGCCCCCCCTTTGCGCGAGTTCCTGGCGGGGCTGCAGGGGTCCTGACAGCCCGCGCGGACGATCTCGTGCCGGCCACACCTCGGCGCCCATGCTGCCGCCCCACCGCGAGGCCGTCCGCCAGGGGTTCCCTGTAGGACGCCGGGATGGAGACGCACATGGCGCGCCAATCGCGCACGTTTGCGAGGGCGTTATTCCCTCCGATCCGACTGCTTTGCCCCCCTTCAAAAACGCGCGCCTTACATATATATAGAGGCACCTTTCGCGAAAACTGATGGCCGAAAAGGCGGTTCTGATGGGCCTCGGGACCATGTGCGCCAACGATTTGCGGGCTATTTGTGGCAAACGCGAGATTCCGTGTCAAGTACGGTCATCGACCGAAAAGGGCCGATTCCCGGATTCAAACGTGTCAACACGCGGGTTTGGCTGAATGAATCGGGTGTGCGTCCGTTGCTTGGCGGCGGCTTGCGGAAACGGGCGGGGGGAGCGAGGTGGCCGCTGGGGCGGCGGCGAAGTTGTAGTGGCACACGACCCTCGGGGGGTGGCAGTCCATGCGTAAGGCTCCACTCGGCGATGACGCGCCGGTGATCACCCATTACTTCACGGATCGCACGGACCAGAAGGAGCAGCTGCGAGAGATCCTCGACACCCCGATAGGTCAGCCTGTGCCCGTCCTCGCCTGGTACGGGGTAGCCGGAGCGGGGAAGTCCTCACTGCTCCGGCACCTGCGTGAGTTGCTCCGGACGGAGCACCCCGATGTGCCCCATGCCCTATGGGACTTCAACAGCGGGTTCGATCCCGAGAAAGTACTGACGGGGCTCCGGATGGAGCTGGCCGCCTGGAGCCAGCGCCTCCCTGGGGATGACTTCACCTTCCCCCGGTTCGACCTCGCCCAAGCCGTT
>DBQI01000027.1 GCA_002305165.1 Armatimonadetes bacterium UBA1398 | reverse complement strand
TCGCTGTAGGCGGCCCCCAGGTTGGTCTGGGTCGTCGCCCAGTCGTGGGGCGCCGCCTCCTCGGTGTAGATCCTCAGCGCCGCTTGGTAGCACTCGATCGCCCGCTGCAGCGGCCCACGTATGTCGCGCTGCGGGACACGCTGCAGTCGGTTGGCTAGCGCAACGAGACAGTACGCGCGTGTTTCGGCGTCCGCGACCTCTTCCTCCAGATCGATGCCGTCCCACCACGTCAGCATTGCCCGAGCCACCGCGACCGTCTCCGGCCGCTCGGCGAGACGCTCCACCTCGCTTGACCACTCCCACGCGGCAGACCACGGGTCACGGCAGAAGCGCATGTACCACGCTTCTGCCGCATGAACATCCCCAGGCTCCTCTTGGCGGCCCTTGTGGCACTCCTCCAGCGCGCCCAGCGTGTCCTCGCGCTCCTCCGCCTCGATCTCCCCCCGAAGCACCCCACGCATCACCGAATGCATCCGGTACCGACCAGGGACGCCCTCCACCTCCTCCACGAAGGAGAAACCGCACAGGCGGCGCCACGCCTCACCGGGCGCCAGGGGAAGCTCCAGCCCACGCCGGACCGCGCCTATCGACTCCCGATCGAACCACCGTGGCAGGCTGAGCCCTCGCACCAGGCTCTGCCAACCGCCTTCAGCGGGCAGGGATTCCAGGAACTTCAGAGTGAGCTTGCGGTCTTTGTCGCCCGCGCTCGCCAACTCCCGAAAGCGCTCCGGCTCGATCCGACCTTCGTTCCCCCGCCAGATGTCGATGCACAGACCGTAGTGGAGGGCATGCACCCCCTCCTCGCTCTCCTGAGACACCTCGAGGATCGCGTCCCGAAGCTCACCCGCCTCGATGCCGAGCTCGGTCAGATACGCGTCCGCATCCCCGTTCGAGATCCCGCCCAGCAGGTGCTGCTCCAAGTCAGCGGAGTCGAAGTCCCTCTCCTCCTCCCACCGCAACCGGTCCCGCCCCGCGATGACAACCTGGACGCCTGCGGCCCGCAGACGGCGAACCAGCTCCTCCCGCACCCACGCGTCCCGGTCCTTGGCCTGGACCGCGTCGCCACCCTCCATGCCAGCGAAGAGCCTCTCATAGGCATCCAGGAACACCACCGCCCGACGGGCGAAGCGCTCTCGCCGGCCGTACTTGGTGAGCAGCTCATCCAGGTCGCTCGCGAAGGCCCGCACCAGCTGCTCGGATAGCGCCTGGCGCTCCATGAGCCGTAGCCTCTCCCGCTCTCTTCCTTCCCATGGTCTACGTTCCAACCAGTCCCGCAGCCGCGGCACGTTCTTGATCAGCCGGTCCAACACCGGCGGCGCCAGTAGGCTCGCCAATAGGCTCCACACGGAGGGCGGGAGCACAGAGGCTACCCACGCCACGACCCTCCCCACTGGTCCCATCGTCGCCTGCTGAGTGGCCTCACCCACTTTCTCCGAGAGAACGGATTGGGCAACGTCGAACCGGGGGAAGGCGAAGTCTCTCCCCCGCAGGGCTCGACTCCACAGGACCAACTCATTCCGGAGCCCCGTCAGCACTTTCTCGCGATCGAACCCGCTGTTGAAGTCCCATAGGGCGTGGGGCACATCCGGGTGCTCCGTCCGGAGCAACTCACGCAACTTGCGGACCAGCGAGGACTTCCCCGCTCCGGCTACCCCGTACCAGGCGAGGACGGGCACATGCTGACCTATCGGGGTGTCGAGGATCTCTCGCAGCTGCTCCTTCTGGTCCGTGCGATCCGTGAAGTAATGGGTGATCACCGGCGCGTCATCGCCGAGTGGACGCCGAAGCATGGACTGCCACCCCCCGAGGGTCGTGTGCCACTACAACTTCGCCGCCGCCCCAGCGGCCACCTCGCTCCCCCCGCCCGATTCCGCAAGCCGCCGCCAAGCAACGGACGCACACCCGATTCATTCAGCCAAACCTGCGTGTTGACACGTTTGAATCCGGGAATCGGCCATTTCCGGTCGATGACCGTACTTGACACGGAATCTCGCGTTTGCCACAAATAGCCCGCAAATCGTTGGCGCACATGGTCCCGAGGCCCATCAGAACCGCCTTTTCGGCCATCAGTTTTTGCGAAAGGTGCCTCTATATATATGTAAGGCGCGCGTTTTTGAAGGGGGGCAAAGCAGTCGGATCGGAGGGAGTAACGCCCTCGCAAACGTGCGCGATTGGCGCGCCATGTGCGTCTCCATCCCAGCATCCTACAGGGAACCCCTGGTGGACGGCCTCGCGGTGGGGCGGCAGCATGGGCGCCGAGGTGTGGCCGGCACGAAATCGTCCGCGCGGGCTGTCAGGACCCCTGCAGCCCCGCCAGGAACTCGCGCACCAGATCGGTGACCGCCGCCACCTCCAGCAGGAAGGCGTCGTGGCCGTACGTGGAGGGAACCCTCACGTACCGGACGGGCCGCTCGGCGGCCTCCAGGGCGCGCGCCAGCTTCTCGCACTCCTCGGGCGGGTAGAGCCAGTCGCTCTCGAAGGCGAGGACCAGCCAGCGGCAGGTCGCCCGACGGACGGCCTCGACGAGGTCCCCGCCGCCGTGGTCCGCCGCGTCGTAGTAGTCCATCGCCCGGGTGATCGCGAGGTAGCTGTTCGCGTCGAACCGCCGGGCGAAGGACTGGGCTTGGTGGTGGAGGTAGCTCTCCACCTGGAAGTCCGGCGCCAGGCTCCAGCTCAGGTCCGAGCGATCCTGCAGCCGCCGGCCGAACTTCCGCTCCAGGCTCATCGCCGAGAGATACGAGATATGCCCGAGCATCCGGGCCGTCCCCAGCCCTCCGTCGGGCCGGGGGCCGTCGTAGTAGTCGCCCCCGCGGAAGTGGGGGTCGTTGAGGATCGCCTCCCGCGCCACCACGTTCAGGGCGATGCCCATGGGCGGCAGGCTCGAGGAGGCCGCGAGGGGGATACACCCCCGCACCCGATCGGGAAACCGGAGCGCCCATTCGATCGCTTGCTGTCCGCCGAGGGAGCCCCCGGCGACGGCGAGGAGCGTGTCGATGCCCAGGTGATCCATGAGCCGGGCCTCGACCTCGACCCAGTCCCCCACCGTGACGATGGGGAACCGTTGGCCGTACGGCCGCCCCGTCTCGGGATCGGCGTCGGCCGGGCCCGTCGTGCCATAGCAGCCGCCGAGCAGGCTGGCGCACACGACGAAGTACCGCCTCGTGTCGAAGGCCTTGCCGGGCCCGACGCAGTCATCCCACCAGCCCGGCCGGGTTGCCTCCCACGCGCGGCCGCGCTCCTCGGCGGTGGCGTCCCACCCCGCGCAGTGGGCGCCGCCCGAGAGGGCGGGGGCGATGAAGATGGCGTTGTCCCGACCAGGCGAGAGCTCGCCGTAGGTCTCGAACTCGACCTCGACGGACGTCAGGCTCCGACCGCACGCGAGGGCCAGTGGGTGCGCCGCGTCGGCCACCCGCGCCCTCTGCGGGCGCGTCCACCCAACGGAAGTAGGCGAATCAGGAGGGTCGAAGGCACGGACCTTCGACCCTACCCGAGCATCGACAGGATCACTCATGCCGCTAAGACTGACTAGCTTTCAGCGCCTGGTCAAGGTCCGCCGTGATGTCCTCCACATCCTCGATGCCGACACTCAGGCGGATGTAGTCATCGCTCACCCCGGCGGCCCGACGCTGCTCCTCGTTGAGCTGGCTGTGGGCCGTGGAGGCGGGGTGGAGCACCAGGGTCTTCGAGTCCCCCAGGTTGGCCAAGTGGCTCGCCAGTTTCACCGAGTCGATGAACCGCTTGCCCGCCGTCAGGCCGCCCTTGATGCCGAAGCCGATGATGCCGCCCTGGCCCTTCGGCATGTACCGCATCGCCCGGCCGTGGTCGCGGTGGGACGGCAGGCCGGGGTAGTTCACCCAACTCACGCAGTCGTGCGCCTCTAGGAACTCCGCCACCCGCTGCGCGTTCTCGCAGTGGCGCGGCATCCGCACATGGAGCGTCTCCAGGCCCTGGAGGAAGAGGAAGGCGTTGAAGGGCGAGAGGCACGGGCCCAGATCCCGAAGCAACTGCACCCGGAGCTTGAACCCGTACGCCACGTTGCCCATGCCGGCGAGGTCCCGGAACGCGTCCCAGTAAACGAGGCCGTGGTAGCTGGGATCGGGCTCGGTGAAGCCGGGGAACTTGCCGTTGCCCCAGTCGAAGGTGCCGCCATCGATGACGGCGCCCCCGATCGACGTGCCGTGGCCGCCGACGTACTTGGTCAGTGAGTGGACCACCACATCGGCTCCATGCCGGATGGGGTTGAAGAGATAGGGCGACATCGTCGTATTGTCCACGATGAGGGGAATCCCCGCGTCGTGGGCGATCTGGGCGAGGGCCTCGAAGTCATCGACATTGTTGCGTGGGTTGCCCACCGACTCGGTGTACAGCGCCTTGGCGCCATCGCCGATGGCCGCCTTCACCGCGTCGAGGTCGCCCGTGTCGACGAAGCGGGCTGTTATGCCGTAGCGCGGGAAGCAGTGGGCCAGGAGGTTCACCGTGCCGCCGTAGAGGGCGCCCGATGCCACGATGTGGTCGCCCGCGCCCGCGATGTTCATGATGGCGAGGCTGACGGCCGCTGAGCCGCTGGAGAGGCACACCGCCGCCGTCCCCCCCTCGAGCGCCGCGAGCCGCTGCTCGAGCACATCCACCGTGGGGTTCTGCATGCGCGAGTAGATCCAGCCCAGCTCCTCCAGGGCGAAGAGCCGCGCCGCGTGCTCGCTGTCCTGGAAGACGTAGGAGCTGGTCTGATAGATCGGGACGGCGCGACTGCCCGTCTCGGCGTCCGGACGCTGTCCCGCGTGTAGCGTGTTCGTTCCGAATCCGAAGTCGTTCATGGCCTCTGGATGGCCCCCTGACCCTAGCTTCTGAGATCCTCGAAGAGGACCGATGAGAGGTACCGCTCTCCCCCGTCGGGGAGCACAACGACGATGGTCTTGCCGTCCGCCTCGTCCTCACGCGCGATGCGGAGGGCTGCCGCCATGGCGGCGCCGCAAGAGATGCCGCAGGTGATGCCCTCCTCCTTCGCCAGCCGTCGGGCGGTCTCGATCGCCTCGGCGTCCTCCACCCGCTCCACCCGGTCGATGAGGCTGAGGTCGAGGACCGCGGGGACGAACCCGGCGCCGATGCCCTGGATCCCATGCGGGCTCGGCTGGAGGTCGCTCCCCGCGAGGGTCTGGGTCAGCACGGGGCTCGCGGCGGGCTCGACGGCCACGGTGACGACGGGCAGGCCCCGGGTGCCCTTGAGGTACCTCGCGATACCCGTGATCGTGCCGCCCGTGCCGACGCCCGCGACCAGGTAATCGACCGCGCCGCCCGTGTCCTCGAGGATCTCGGGGCCCGTGGTGCGCTCGTGGATGGCCGGGTTCGCGGGGTTCTCGAACTGGTTGGGGCAGAACCACTTCCCGGGCTCCGAGGCGACGATCTCCGCGGCCCTGGCGATGGCCCCCGCCATTCCCTGGGCCGCCGGCGTGAGAACCAGGTCGGCGCCGAAGGACCGGACCATGGCCCGGCGCTCCAGGCTCATCGACTCAGGCATCACCAAGGTGAGCGGGTAGCCGCGCGCCGCCGCGACGAAGGCCAGGGCGATGCCCGTGTTGCCGCTCGTGGGCTCGATGATGGACATGCCGGGCTTGAGAAGGCCCTTCTCCTCGGCATCCCACACCATGCTGGCGCCGACGCGGCACTTCACCGAGCCGGCGGGATTGCGGAACTCGAGCTTCGCGAGGACCCGAGCCTTCGCCCCCGCGGCCAGCTTGCGGACCGCCACCAGCGGCGTGCCGCCGATCGTCTGCGCGTTGTCCTCGTAGATGCGGCCCATGGCTGTGGGCCCCCGTTCCCGTGAAATCAGGTATCGTCACTCCATATTGATGCGCCGGAAGCCTCCCGTGTGTCAAATCGCGCGGAGCGGCTCTGAACCTGTAACCAGCGCGCGACGAACGTGTAGAGTGTAACCCACTAACCATAGGAGGGGCAGACCATGATGCACCCGTGGCCCGTGGCAATCGGCTTCGTCATCCTCACAGGGGCGCTCCCCGAGCACGCCTCGGCGGCAGACCCCATGTGCGCCTACGGACCCCAGCGGTTCCTGGAGCCCGCGACGCCGCTCCACGGCGAGTGGCGGTGCGCCCGAGTGGAGTTGGACGCCGACCTCTCCCTGTCCGAGCGCGGCCCCGAGACCATCGGGAAGCTGCGGCTCGAGGGCGGGGGCTTCGAGCAACCGGGCTTCGACGACCATCGCTGGCAACGCGTCAGGGCGCCGGGGCTGGTGGTGTCGCCGCCCGAGCCCCTCACCGGCGGGCTGCTCTACCGGACGCGTTTCGCCGCCCGGTCGCCCGAGGACGGCGAGCGCGCCCTGCTCCGCTTCGAGGGTGCGGGCGCCATCGCCGACGTCTGGCTGAACGGAGAGTGGGTCGGCGGGCACGAGGGGGAGTACACCCCCTTCACCCTGGACGTGACCGAGCGCATCCGCGAGTGGAATACGCTCGCCGTGCGCGTTCACATCATCCCGTGGGGCACGCGGGAGGACATCGTGCCCTACGCGAACTGCGACTTCTGGCAGTACGGCGGCATCCTGCGGGACGTGTGCCTCGCCTGGGCGCCCGCCGCCCACGTCACGAGCCTTCGGTCCCTCACGAGCCCCGACGGGTTCGACGCCCGGGTGGCCGTGCGCAATGCGGCGGACCGGCAGGCGCTGGCCGCCGTGGTCGTGGAGGCCTTCGGACCCTTCGTGCCCGGCGCGCCCGAGGTGCGGGGGCCCGTGCCCGACCTGAGCGGCCATCAGCCCATCGCCCGATCGCGAGCCGGGATCCGGCTCGCGGCTGGTGAGTGGCGCGAGGTGGCCGTCGACGTGGCCATCCCCGAGCCGCGGCCGTGGAGCCCCGACTCACCCACGCTCTACGTCGTCCGGGCGCGGCTGGGGTCAGACGAACTCACCGTGGTCACGGGCTGGAGGACGCTCCGGGCAGAGGGCGGCCGGCTGCTGCTGAACGGCGCGCCGACCCGGATCTGGGGCGTGGCGCGGCACGAGGAGCTCCCCGAGACGTGGCGGGCCTGCTCCTGGGCCGACTGGGGCAGGGTCTACGAGGACCTGGCGCGTATCCGTGACCTCGGCTGCACCTTCCTGCGCGCGGGCCACTATCCCAACCACCCCATGGTCGCCATGATCTGCGACCGGCTCGGCCTCGCCCTGTGGGAGGAGATCCCCATCTACTGGTTCGGCGGGCCGCAGCTCCTGATGGCGTTGGAGCGGGGCGTCGCCCAGGCCATGTGGCTGGAGATGATCCATCGCGACGGAGCATCGCCGAGCCTCTGGTTCCTCGGCGCGATGAACGAGACGGGATGGCACGACGAGCGGGTCCGGTTCATCACCGAGCTTCGGCGCCTCGCGTACGAGGTCGACGGCACGCGGCTGGTGGGCCAGGCGGCCGTGGGGCAGGGCGGGGATGACGCCACCCAGGAGGTCTGCGACTTCGTGGGGATGACCTGCTACCACGGCGTCTTCTACAGCCAGCAGGAGGGCGCGTACGAGGGCACGCGGCGGGGCCTCCGGCAGGCCGCCGAGGCCTTCCCCGACAAGCCCATCATCGTCGCCGAGTTCGGGTCATGGGCCGAGGGCGAGGACGGCGAGGTGTGGCAGAGGGGCATCCTCACCGACACCCTCCGCGCCATGCGGGAGAACCCCCAGGTGGCGGGGGCCACGTGGTGGACGGCCTACGACTACGCCTCGCCCCACCAGCAGGGCCATCCGCCGTGGCACTACTTCGGGCTGTGGAACTGGGAGCGGGATGTCCTCAGGCCGTCGGGCCAGGCCTACGGCGAGGCGCTCGCCGAGGAGTAGGTCGCTGGGATCGCTGGAGGCGCGGGCCCGGAGCCAGGCGAAACCTCCGGGCATGTCCTATCTCTCCGCGGCCCTTACCCTGTTCCTTGTGATGGATCCCCTCGGCAACGTGCCCTTGGTGGCCACCCTGCTGCGGAAGGTGGAGCCGACTCGGCGGCCGCGCATCATCCTGCGCGAGCACCTCATCGCCCTGGGGCTCCTCGTCGCGGCCCTCCTCGCGGGCCCGCCGTTTCTTCACGTCCTGGGCGTCCACGATCACGCCCTCACCATCGGCGGGGGCGTCGTGCTGCTCATTATCGCCATCCGGATGATCTTCCCGTCCCAGGGCGGGGTCTTCGGCGAAACGGGGATCGAGGGCGAGCCCCTGGTCGTCCCCTTGGCGACGCCCCTCATCGCCGGGCCGTCTGCCATGGCGGCGCTCATGATGCTCCGCAGCCAGACTCCGGGCAGCTTCGCCCTCTGGTTCGGCGCCCTGGGCACGGCGTGGGCAGCCTCCCTCGTCCTGCTGCTGGGCGCGGCGTGGGTCAGCCGGCATGTGGGGCAACGCACGACGGCGGCCCTCGAGCGGCTGATGGGCATGCTCCTGGTCCTCATCTCCATCGAGATGCTGCTCTCGGGGATCGCCGACTACATCGCCACCCTGGAGTAGCGGGCGACGGCCCGCGGAAGGCCAACCCCTTCTCGCCGAGGGCCTCACCTACGACTGCATGAGCAGCGCGGGAAGCTCGACCACCGACGCCAGCACGACGTCGGGCTTGGAGGCGGCATCGAGGCCGTCCAGGTCGGCCTGGGTCGTCACGCCGGAGAGCACGAGGATGCCCAGGCATCCGAAGCGGCGTGCAGCGCCTAGGTCCGTGTCGAGCCGGTCCCCCACGGCCCCGACCTGATGAGGTTCGAGGCCCCACTCGGCGGCGATGCTCGCGAAGAGCGCGGGGTCGGGCTTGCCGTGGCACTCGGGCTGCACGCCCGTGGAGGCCACAAGGACGGCGCTGAGCCCGCCGCACCCGGGCGCCGAGCCGCCGTCCGCCTCGGGAAAGGTGAGGTCCGGGTTGGTCGCCAGGAAGTGGGCGCCCGCCTCGATGGCGCGGTGGGCCCGGCGGTACTTGTCGAAGCTGATCTCCCGGTCCCAGCCCATGACGACGAGGCCCGCGACGTCGGGGTCGTCGGTGAGCTCCACACCCGCCTCGGTCAGCTCCCGTCGGAGGCCCGCCTCGCCGACCATGAGCACGGGCCGGCCCTGCCAGTCGCGAGCGATGATGGACGCCGCCAAGGCGCCCGCCGTGAAGACCTCATCGGCCTCCGCGGGCATCCCCATGGAGCGCAGCTTCTCGGCGACCTCGCTCCGATGCCTCGTGGAGTTGTTCGTGCAGAAGGCGACTCGGAAACCCTCGCGCCGGAGGGTCGCGAGAGTCTCCGCCGCCCCCTCGATGGGGAGGCGGCCGCGCCACAACACACCGTCGAGATCGAATATGACGCCACGGACGGTCATGGGAGCCCTCCACGCTCGACACTAGCCGAGGCCCGCGCAGACAGCGCGCAGGGCCGTGCCCAGACTGGTGGCCGTTGGGGACCCGGCAGTACTACGGGGAGCCCTTACTTCGCTCCCGCCGCCATTCGACCTGCCGGCGACGCCGATCGCCACTCGAAGGCCTTCCGGAGCATCTCCCCTGTGGCGCTGCCCGGGGCGTCCATGACATCCTCGGGTGACCCGCACGCGATGAGCTCGCCGCCCGCGGCGCCGCCCTCGGGGCCGAGGTCGATGATCCAGTCGGCGCACTGGATGACGTCCATGTTGTGCTCGATGACGACGATGGAGTTCCCCGCCTCCACCAGCCGGTCCAGCACGCCGAGGAGCTTCTCTACATCGGCGAAGTGGAGACCCGTGGTGGGCTCGTCGAGGATGTAGAGGGTGGTGCCGGTGGATCGCTTGGATAGCTCCTTGGCGAGCTTGATGCGCTGGGCCTCGCCGCCCGAGAGGGTGGTGGCCGACTGGCCGAGCTGAATGTAGCCGAGGCCCACGTCCTGGAGGACCTTCAGCATCCGGTGGATGCGGGGCATGTTCGCGAACAGCTCGACGGCCTCATCGACGGTCATCTCCAGCACATCGGCGATGCTCTTGCCCTTGAACCGGACGGTGAGGGTCTCCCGATTGAAGCGCTTGCCGCCACACTGCTCGCATGTGACGTAGACGTCGGGCAGGAAGAGCATCTCGATCTGGTTGACCCCGTCGCCCTTGCACGCCTCGCAGCGGCCACCGGCGACGTTGAAGCTGAAGCGGCCCGGCTTGTAGCCGCGGAGCTTGGAGTCGGGGAGCATGGCGAAGGCCTCGCGGATGGGGGTCAGCACCCCCACATAGCTCGCGGGGTTCGAGCGAGGGGTCCGACCGATGGGGTCTTGGGTGATGGCGATGACCTTGTCGAAATGCTCGAGCCCCTCGACGCTGTCGTGATCGCCGGGGCGCTCGATGCTGCGGTGGAGCTTCCGTCTGAGGGCGGGCAGCAGGATCTCGTTGACCAGGGTCGATTTGCCGGAGCCCGAGACCCCCGTGACGCAGGTGAAGAGCCCCACGGGCACGCGTACGTTGATGCCCTTCAGGTTGTGCTGCCGGGCGCCCTTGACCTCGAGCCAGCCGCGGAGCGGCTTGCGTCGCCCATCGCGGGGGCGCACGTGCCGGACCCCGGAGAGGTAGGCGCCGGTGAGGGACTCGGGACAGCCGAGCACCTCGGAGACGGCGCCGGAGGCGACGACATGCCCTCCGAGCCGCCCCGCCCCGGGGCCGAAGTCGACGACGTGATCGGCGGCCAGGATCGTCTCGGCGTCATGCTCGACCACGATGACGGTGTTGCCGAGGTCCCGCAGCCGTTGAAGGGTGTGGAGCAGCTTCACGTTGTCCCGGGCGTGGAGACCGATGGAGGGCTCATCGAGGATGTAGAGGACGCCGACGAGGTGGCTCCCGATCTGGGTCGCCAGCCGGATGCGCTGAGCCTCGCCCCCTGACAGGGTGGGGGCCGCCCGGTCCATGGTCAGGTAGCCGAGGCCCACATCGACCATGAACTGGAGCCGCTCGCTGATCTCTCGAATGAGCCGCTCGGCGATGCGAGCCTCGCGGTCGGTGACGGTGAGGCAGTACTGGCGCATCCACTTCTGGGCATCCGCGACGGGCAGCGCCGAGACCTCGGTGATCGTCCGCCCGCCCACCCGCACCGCCGCGCTCTCGGGACGGAGCCGGCTGCCTCCGCATGTGGCGCAGGGGCGTCGGGCGAGGTACTCCTGGTAGCGGCTGATGGCCTCCTCGTCCTCCGCCTCCTGGAAGCGCCGCTCGGTAACGTTGAGGATGCCCTCGTACCGACGGCGGTAGCGCCACGCTCGGCCGCTGCTCGCCGAGCGGAAGACGAACTGAATGGGCTCCGGGTGGCCGTGGAGCACCGTGTGCCGCTGCTCCTGGGGGAGCTCGCGGAAGGGGATGTCCACATCGATGCCCAGTTGGGTCTCGAAAGCCTCCATCATGCACTTTGCTCGCTGGCTGGCCGGAGCCCCGAGAAGCGGGACGGCGCCGTCGCGAAGGGAGAGCTCGGGGGCGGGGACCACCAGGTCCTCATCCATCTCGAGGGTGATGCCCAGGCCGTCGCAGTCCGGGCACATGCCCTGAGGCGAGTTGTAGCTGAACATCTGGGGCTCGAGCTTGGGGAAGGAGATGCCACAGTCGACGCAGGCGGCCTTCTGGGAGAGGAACTGCTCGCCGTCGCCCACCACATCGACGATGGCGAGGCCGTCGCCCTTGGTGAGGGCCATCTCGAGTGACTCGGCCAGGCGGCTCTGGGTCTTGGCCCCGACCACGAGGCGGTCCACCACGAGCTCGATGCTGTGCTTGCGCCGCTTGTCGAGCTTGATCTCCACGCCCAGGTCCAGGATCTCGCCATTCACCCGCACGCGAGCGAAGCCGTCGTTCCGCACCTCATCGAGGAGGTCCAGGTACTCCCCCTTGCGGTCCCGAATCAGGGGAGCCATAACCTGCAGCCGCGAGCCCTCGGGCAGCGCCATGAGCCGGTCGACCATCTGGTCCACGGTCTGGCTGCTGATAGGCTTGCCGCACTTGTGGCAGTGCTGCACCCCGACTCGCGCCCAGAGCACGCGCATGTAGTCGTAGATCTCGGTGACGGTGCCGACTGTGGAGCGAGGGTTCTTGGAGGCCGTCTTCTGCTCGATGGCGATGGCGGGCGAGAGCCCCTCGACGTGGTCCACGTTGGGCTTCTGCATCTGGTCGAGGAACTGCCGGGCGTAAGCGGAGAGCGACTCGACGTACCGCCGCTGCCCCTCGGCGTAGAGGGTGTCGAAGGCGAGGGAGGACTTGCCGGAGCCCGATACGCCGGTGAAGACGATCAGCTTGTCGCGGGGCAGGTCGAGGTCCAGATCGCGCAGGTTGTGCTCCCGCGCGCCTCGTATGCTGATCGTCGCGGCCATACCGTCACCTTCCGGAGCTACCTCTGAGGCCCCCATCACCCCGCTCCAAACACATCGGCGGGGCAGCGGGTTGCGAGGATTCGCGGAACGGGCTGTCTCCCCGGGATAGAGGCTCGATCACCTCGTGAAGGGTACCGAATCGCGCCCTCGGTGTGAAGGGGAGAGAGGCCGCGCCCGTGTGGCCCCCGCGGGCCCCGGGGTGTGCAGCATGAACCAACTAAACGGGTCCAAAGTTGTAAGAAGGCGTTCTCAGACTCTTAGAGTATATCGGTGTTAGGTTCGGCGGGCGGTTGAGAAGGACAGTGGTTCGCGCTATGGGCTCCGAGGGGGCCGGGAGCGGGGCATCGGCCGAGGCGATCGGCCGGCGCACGCGGCAAGTTCTGGAGCGGATCGGCGAGGCTTGCGAGCGGTCCGGACGACGGGCTTCGGAGGTCACCCTGATCGCCGTGACCAAGACCCGGCCGCTGGAGGATGTGGAGGGCGTTCTGGCCGCCGGAGTGCGGGATGTGGCCGAGAACTACGTCCAGCGCGCTCTGGAGCGAGTGGCCGAGATCGGCGAGGGGCGGTGCCGGTGGCATCTCATCGGGCGCCTGCAACGGAACAAGGCTCGACACGCCGTTGGCTTCGTTGACTGGCTTCATGCGCTGGACAGCGAGGCCTTGGCGGACGAGGTAGGGCGGCGCGCCCGCGCAGTGGACAGGACGATCCAGTGCCTGGTCGAGGTGAACGTGTCGGGCGAGGCGAGCAAGGAGGGGGTCGCGCCGCCCGATCTGGAGAGGCTCTACGCGCACGCGGCGGCGGTCGAGGGGTTGGCCGTGAACGGCCTGATGACGGTGGCTCCGCTCGTGAGCGATCCGGAGGAGGCGCGAGGGGTATTCGCCCAACTCCGGCAGTTGAGGGATGACCTCCGGTCGGCAGGGTATGCCGCGGAGCATTTGTCGATGGGGATGACGGGGGACTTCGAGGTGGCCGTGGAGGAGGGGAGCACGATGGTTCGCATCGGGACCGCTCTCTTCGGTCCTCGGAGCGCCTAGAGCTAGTGATCGAGGGCTCTCGCATGGATGGCTGGGAGCTCAGCGCGCGGTTGAGGGTGTGAGCATATGTCATGGATCCATAAGGCACTTGCCGCAGCCGGCTTCGCGGACCCCTACCAGGGGCCCCCCGGACCTGGCTACCCGCGGTCCGATGCCGAGTTCTACGGTGAGGACCGCCTGAACCTCCGCAGGCCGGCCGGCTTCGACGAGGTGGAAGAGGTCGCGGACCTCCTCAAAGAGGAGCAGCCCGTCGTCGTCAACCTGTCGGAGACCGTGCCGGAGGAGCGCCGCCGCATCGTGGACTTCCTCTTCGGGGTCATCCACGCGGTGGATGGCGATGTGTGCCGGGTGGATGACACGGTCTTCATCTTCACCCCCAACCGCATCAGCATCGACGCGCCCGACGCCGAAGTGGCTCGCCGCGCTATGGGGTCTACGATTCCTCTGCGCAGTCACCCGCTCAGGCAGCAGGCTATGTAGCGGCTGAGGCCGGCTAGAGCACGCCGCATTCGCCCCGGCCCGCCGGAGCGCGCGTAGACGCCACGTAGGAGGCCGCGTCTTGAGACTCACCACGGTCGATATCCACTCACGAGAGTTCAACAAGGGCGCCTGGGGATACAGCATCAAGGACGTCGAGGACTTCCGCCAGGAGGTCGCCGACAACTTCGAGGAGATCCAGCTCGAGCTGGCTGCGGTCCGTGCCGAGTTGGAGCGCGCGACTCGCGAGCTGGAGCACTACCGCACCCTCGAGAAGAGCATGAATGAGACCCTCGTCTTCGCTCAGCGGAGCGCCGACGAGGTCCGCGCCAACGCCCACAAGGAGGCCGAGCTCGTCCTGCGAGGGGCCGACAGCGAGGCGCGCGAGATCGTCGCCCAGGCGCGGGTTGAGCGCGGTGACATCGAGCGCCAGATCCGGGAGCTGGAGACGGCGCGCGACCGTTTCGCCGACGATATGGCCTCTATGGTGGCCGCCTTGTCGGAGCGCATCGAGGCCGTCCGCAGGCGGGCCCCCGCCGCCGCCGACAACGCCCCGGCCACAGACTCGGCCGTCCGCCGAGCCAACGGCGAGAGCGCGACCAGCGCGGCCATCATCCCCGGTTGGCTGGGCCTGGGCTCGACCCACATCATCTCGGGCAGCTAGAGCGCGAAGGTCGGGATACAGACACAGGACAGGCCCCCCGTGGATCCGCGGGGGGCCTGTTTGTTGCGGGTCACGCCTTAGCTGAATGGGAGGCCTAGCCTCCCGCCACGCCAGCTCCAGGCTCAACGGGCGGAGCGTCAGGAACCGCCGCGGACGATCGCGCCCTCTTGCGCAGCACGTCGGTCACCATGCTCCGCAGGTCGCGCCAAGCCGACTCGGCCGAGACGAAGTACCCGACGAACACGAACAGGAGCAGTCCCGTCGTGAGCCCTACTTCAAGCCATTCCGCCATCTCGGTTCCTCCCTCCGAACCCTTGCTGCACCCTTGCCCACATCGTCCATATACCCCGAGACGAACCGCGCTCCACATCGGTTGCATAGCTTTCTGAGCTCGATGCCGCGCTGAGTGCGAGAGGGCCGAGCCGAAGGCCGGGGGTATATACTCCCGACTATGGCAGACGAAGACACCACTCGAGGCGCCGCCGACGGCGCGCGACAGAGGATCGTGGGGCCCGCTCGACGGCCCGAGGACGAGGAAGTCTCCATCGCCCTCCGGCCTCGCAGCCTCACGGAGTTCTGCGGCCAGACCCAGGTGAAGGAGAACCTGGAGATCGCCCTCCACGCGGCGCGCGCCCGGGGCGAGGCCCTCGAGCATGTGCTCCTCACGGGCCCTCCCGGCCTAGGGAAGACCTCCCTGGCCCACATCGTGGCTCAGGAGATGGAAGTGCCCATCACGGTCACGGCCGGGCCGAGCATCGAGCGGGCGGGGGATCTGGTCGGGTTCCTCACGAACCTCGAACAGGGCGAGGTGCTGTTCATCGATGAGATCCACCGGATGCCCCGCACGGTCGAGGAGAAGCTCTACAGCGCGATGGAGGACTTCCGCATCGACATCGTGCTGGACAAGGGCCCTCATGCGCGCACCATCTCGCTGAACCTGAAGCCCTTCACCCTGATCGGGGCGACGACTCGTCCGGCGCTGCTCACGGCGCCCATGAAGACGCGTTTCGGCATCCCCCTGCACTTCCAGTTCTACCAGGTGGAGGAGCTGGTGCGGATCATCACCCGGGCCGCCGAACTCCTGCACGTGCCCCTCGATCCGCCCGGGGCCCAGGAGATCGCCTCGCGCAGCCGCGGCACCCCGCGAGTGGCGAACCGCCTGCTCCGGCGGGTCCGTGACTACGCCCAGGTCCGGGGTGACGGCTCCATCACGCGGGAGGCGGCGGACTCGGCGCTGCGGATGCAGGGCGTCGATGAGCGAGGGCTGGATGATCTCGACCGTCGCTTCCTGCGGGCCATCATCGACTTCTACGATGGCGGCCCCGTGGGGATCGAGGCCCTCGCCGCCACCTTGGGCGAGGAGACGGACACGCTGGTGGATGTTGTGGAGCCGTATCTTCTCCAGATCGGCATGGTCGGCCGCACGCGCACGGGCCGCCAGGCGCTCCTGGAGGCCTACCGGCACCTGGGGCTGCGGTCACCCGAGCGGCCAACCCAAGCGGGTCTCTTCGAGGCGTCGCCTGACGAGTAGGGGGTCGGTCCATGCTGATCCCCTATGCAACCGTGCGGCGCGCTCAGCGGACGCCCTGGGTGACCATGGGGATCGTGGCCGCCAACGTGGCCGTCTACCTCTGGGTGCTGGGCTTGGGGCCGGAGCGTTTCACGGAGGTGGCGGGCCGCTGGGGTTTCGAGGGGCTGGCGCCGGAGGGGTACTACCGTCTGCTCACCTCCCTCTGGATCCACGACCCGCGCAGCTTCCTGCACCTCCACCTCATCGGGAACATGTGGGCGTTGATCGTCTTCGGCCCCCAGGTGGAGGATGCGTTAGGCCATGTGCTCTACGGCGCCTACTACCTCCTTGGCGGGATCGCCGCGGGGTTCTCCCACGCTCTCATCTGCCAAGCTCTGGGCATGGAGGGCGGTCCGCCCATGGTGGGGGCCTCGGGCGCCGTCCTGGGAGTCCTGGGGATGTTCGCCGTGCGGTTCTACTCGACGCCGGTGAAGACGGTGGTGTTCGTGATCCCGGGGGTGCGCCTCCCGGCGGTGATCTTCCTCGCCATCTACCTGGGGCTCGACATCCGGGCAGGCATCGTGGGGTCCTTTGCGATGCGCACGGTGGGCGGGGTCGCCCACTGGGCCCACATCGGGGGGTTCCTCTGCGGGGCGCTCGCCGGCCTGCTCCACGGTGTGGTGGGCCACGCCCGGAGGGAGTACCTTCTGGAGCGGCCCATCGAGTCGGCGATCGAGCGTAGCGAAGCGATCCTAGGCCTCCACCGCCTCGTGGAGCGGGACCCCGCCGACGCCGAGGCGCGGTTGAGGCTCGCGACGCTCCTGGATGCGGACGAGGCCAGGCTCGGCCAAGCGGCGGCGCACTACCGGGAAGCCATCAGCGAGTTCCTGCGGACCGACCGTCCCGACCGCGCCATCGACGCCTATGACGCCCTGCGCGAGGGAGGCCACGGGCCGGAGATCCTCCAGCCCCGCGCCGCCGCGGCCCTGGCGACGGCCCTGGAGCGCGCCGGCCGGGAGGCGGACGCCATCGACCTGCTGGACGATCTCTCGAACTGGCCAGCCCTCGCGGAGGGCATCCTCGAGCAGGCCCTGATGGGCGTCGCCGTCATGTCGCGGACGCGTGGAGACCGAGCGACGGCGAGACAGGCTCTGGAGCGGCTCCTGGCGGAGGTGCCGTACTCCCCTTGCGAGTCCTGGGCCAAGGCGACCCTGCGCGACCTGGGCCCGTAGATCGACCACCCAGTGAAGGCGAAGACGCGGAAGGCGTGGGGACGGCTGCCGAGGAAGCCTGCTCACCGACGCGCCATGCCCCGAAGGAGCACAACGATGAAGGCATTGAGAGTCCATGGTCCCAAGCAGATGGTGTACGAGGAGGCGCCGCGCCCCGAGCCGGGCCCCGGCGAGGTGCTCGCGCGGGTGAAGGCCGTCGGGCTCTGCCGCACCGATATCGAGGTCTGGGAGAACCGCCTCTACCACTACACGGTCGGCAAGGCCAAGCTGCCCGTCATCCCCGGCCATGAGTGGTCAGGCGTGGTCGAGGCGCTGGGACCGGGCGTGGATGACCTGCGGATCGGGGAGCTGATCACCTGCGAGACGGCCCTGGGCTGTGGTCTCTGCCAACTGTGCCTCTCCGGGCGCCAGAACATCTGCCAGTCACGGATCGAGATGGGGATCATCAACCGGGACGGGGCGATGGCCGAGTACGTGGTGGCCCCGCGCTCCACGACCCACCAGCTCGGGGACATGGACCCCGTGGTGGGGGCCTTCGCCGAGCCGACGGCCGTAGCCACCTACGCGGTGAACCAGGCTGGCGTCACGCCCGCGGACCGGGTGCTGGCGCTGGGGGACGGCCCCATCGGCCTGCTCCTGACCCAGGTGGCCCTGGCCTATGGCGCGCGCTCGGTGGTGACGGCGGGAAGGTCCGCGGCTAAGCTGCGGCTGGCTCGCGAGTTGGGAGCGACGGAGGTCATCGATACGGGTTCCGAGGATCTGGTGGCACGGGGGCGTGAGCTGACGGATGGCGCCGGCTTCGATGTCGTGCTCGAGGCGGTGGGCGCCCCACACCTCGTGCAGCAGGCGCTCGAGGTTGTGGCGGTGCGTGGCCGGATCATCCTCGCGGGGAGCTACGTGGGGGCCCTGTCGACCATCGACGCCGACCTCATCGTCTGCAAGGAGTTGCGCATGTTGGGTTCCATCGGAGGGGGAACGAACTACGAGGAGGCGATCGCCCTGCTGGGGTCGGGCCGCGTGCGAGTGGATGCCCTGGCGACGCGCCGGGCGAGCCTCGCGGACGCGCCGGCGGTGTTCGAACAACTCGCCGAGGACGCGGGCGATGACCTCAAGGTGATCTTCGAGCCTTGAGGCCCGTCACCAACGCTGGCGCCTACGGAGGCGCGTCTGGTGGGTGACGAGGTAGAGCGCAATCCACGTGAGCACGATGACCACGAAGATGACGTAAGCCGTCTGGGCCCCTTGAGTCAGCAGGTAGGTAGCGTAGCTCAGGGCGCCCAGACTCAGCACAGTGAGCACGATCACCACGTACTCCATTGCCATACCCCTTCGTCGCCGGCGCTGCCACTTGCCCCAGCAGTAATCCGCTTGCAGGCCAGACGGCCTATCTAGCGGTCCACCGCGCTACCAGGTAGCCTTGAAGCGCGCCGTCGCGGTTCACGACGGGCGCCACCATGAGCCGTGGATCACCCTCCCCGAGGTCGCGCGCGCTCGTGGGCGATCCCTCGCGGTACTCGCCAAGGGCCTCGATGGCCGGCGGGCGTCCGCCATCCTCGCCCACGGCCGCGAGCACGCCGCCATCGGCGCCCAGAACCCAGGCGGCGAGGACGCCCTCGGCGCGTTCCAGCCGGCTGAGCTTGATCCGTAGCGCATCCGCGTCGTCGATGGTCCAGGCACATTCGCGGGCCACCTGCTCGAGTAGCCCGGCGAGCTCCGCGCCTCGCGCCTGCCGTCCGAGGGTCTGAGCGTCGACTCGCGCCCGAGCCTCGGCGAAGGCCCGCTCGAGATCGGCCCGCTCCTGATCGGTCAACTCGTACGAGAAGCGGTAGCTCTCCGTCGCCGCGAGCTTCTCCCCCGCGGCTGTAAGGCCCTGTATGGTGAGCCGGATCCCGCGCAGCTCGCTGAAGGGCATCCCGAGCTGCACCTGGCCCGTCATCTCGGACTCGCTCGCGAGGAGCTCCTCGCGCACGAGGGGGATGAACAGCCCGGACATGCCTCCCTCGGCCGGGTCGAACCGGTACCATTGGAACCCGTCAGCAGGGGCCGCGGGGTCGGGCACGAGGGGCCGGTCGCCGACGGCCTGCTCGAGGATCTGCGTGTGGAGCCTCCACGGCGCCTCACCGTCGCTGGGATCGATCTGCTGGCAGGTCCACTCGGGCTCCTCGTCGCCCTCGGGCGGGATGAAGTACTCGCACATCACGTCGCGGTCGACGATCATCTCGCCGAGGATCTTGTCGCCCGCGCGGAGTCTCGCGACGGCAGCCGGGCGCCCGGGAAGGATGTAGACATCGAGCGCTGTGGAGGCCGCGCCGGCGGGGAGGATGCTCGCAACGACGGCCTCCCCCTCGCCGCTGGCCTCGAGGGTCCAGTGGACCGCCTCGCGGTCCTCCATGGCGGCTGTGAGAGTGCCGCCGCGCAGCGGCGCGCCGCCGTCGGCTGGGGCGCCTCCCAGGCCCGGGGGCACGATCTCCACCGGTACGCCATGGTCGGAGAGCACTACGGTGGCCTTGCCCGTCGATCCGATCGGCGTAGCGATCGTCAGGTCGAGCTGAACGGGCAGGCCGTCGGCCTGCCGGACCCACAAGGTCCCCCGACCCTCCACGGCCAGCCCCTGGATGGTGGCCACGCCGGGGGGAAGCACGAAGTCGTAGCCGCGGCACTCCGCGCCGTTCAATGCTTGGATCGCGCCCTCGGTCACATCGCGGACCTCGGAGAGGCTACTGATGAGGCCGGCCACGGACTGGGAGATCATGTCCCCGCCGGGCTGAGTGGCGCGCCAGCCCGTCCCGGCGTCCTCCCACTCCCACTGCCGGTCGCCGATGCGGACGACCCGGAGGACGTTCACCTCGCCGATGAGGTTGAAAGTCGAGTCAATCTCGTAGGTCGTCCCGCCCGCGAGGGCGCCGTCAGCATGTATCTCGCTGAGCCGCTCGCCCTGCTGCTCGAACGCGCCATCGAAGGCGATGCGGAAGCAGCCGACGTCGGATAGCCGCGCCAGGGATGCGCGCAGGGGATCGAGTGGCTCCTGGGCGCTCGCCGTCGAGGCAAGCGCCGCCAGCGCCGAGACCAGCAGCAGGGCATGACGCGCCGTGTACCGTGCTATGGAGCTAGTGCTCATCGTCACCGAAGACCTCCGCTGTGAAGCCCAGGATGCGCGTGGAGGGATCCCTCCATGCGCCCCTGGGCAGGCCAGCCTTCAGACATGTGTGGTCGAGGAAGGTCTCGCTATCCCACCCATGCTCGCTGGCCACCTGGGGCAGAAGCAGTCCTCGCCGCAGGCCTTGCTCGACGATGAGCCCGTGGGTTCCCACCTCGACAGCCTCGGGGTCCAGCGGCTCAGGCGGCGTCAGCACGGAGATGTCGACCCGCAGCTCGGGGACCTCGGCCGGCAGGACGGGAGGGAAGCGCGGGTCCTCCTGAGAGGCCGCGTACGCCATGCGGGCGATGGATGAGATCAGGGGCATGACGGCCTCGACCTGGCCGATGCAGCCCCGCAGCGCGCCGTCACGCTTCCAGAGGGTAACGAAAGCCGCCGCTGGCGCCATCAGATGGTCAGGGTGCGGTCCCTCCGGCTGGTAGCGTCGCCCCGCGGCGGCCTCGATCAGGCTGCGGTGGGCGATCTCCAGTAGGTAGCGACGGTCCTCTTCCGTGAACATGGTAACCCCTATGTATCGGGCACGGCGTAAGCGTACGCCCCGACGGCCCCATAGTACGAGAACTTTGGTCCGGAGGCACGATGTTCCTGCATGGCCCGCCGTCCGCCCTCCCCTCGGGGTGGGAGGATGCCCACAAGCGCGGCGCGAATTCGCCCACGCCCCAGTGATCTCCTGGAAGGACGGTGTCCCTGCGTGGCCTCCCTCGTCCGACCGCGCGCGCGGATGCTCTCCACGACCCCCGTTGAGATCCGCGGCCAGCAGTACGTGCTGCTCGATGACCCGGAGGGCGTCGCGCCCCAGGGCTGTGCCGTCTCTACGCCGCTCTACTTGGTGCTCAGCCTGTGTGACGGCCGACGGTCGCCGGAGGACATCCAGGCGGCCGTCGTGGCAGAGGTCAGGCGGTTCGTCAGTCTGGCGGAGGTCACCCAGGCTCTGGAGGAGCTCGAGCGGCATGGGCTGCTGGAAGGGCAACGAGCGGCCCAGCGGCTCGAAGAGCTGACGCGCGCCTACCGCTCGGGACCCAGGGAGGCGACTCTCGCGGGCACGGTCTATCCGGCAGAGGCGGATGCGTTGCGCGCCACCCTCGAGGGGCTGCTCGCGAAGGCCGATCCCAGCCTACCCGAGGGGATCCTAGCCGACTGTCTCGTGGCTCCCCACATCGACCTGGGGCGAGGCGCGGCGGTCTACGCGGAAGCCTACGCGGCGGCGCGCAAGCACGTGAGGGCGCGGACCTTCATCATCCTCGGGGTGGGACACGCCGCCTGCGGCAATCCGCTCATCCTCACGGGGCAGGGCTACGACACGCCCCTGGGTCCACTGGAGGTTGACGGCGAAGCTCTCGCGGAGATCGAGGCTGCCCTGGGCGAGGAAGCCTACGTGGGGGAGTTGATCCACGCGAATGAGCACTCTATCGAGTTCCAGGCCATCTGGCTGAAGCACCTCTTCCCCGAGGCGCGGATGGTGGGGATCCTCTGCTCGCACCTCCACGAGGAGCGGGAAGGGAGCTTCGAGGCCGCGGACGCCCTCGCCCAACGGCTGGCGGACATGATGGCGCGAGAGCCGGAGCGCTACTGCCTGGTAGCGGCGGTGGACCTCACCCATGTGGGCCCCGACTTCGGCCACGCCTCGCCCGTCGATACGGCCGGCATCATGAGGGCCTCGGCGGTCGACCGGCGCGTGATGACCTCGGCCCTCGCCGGAAACGCCCAGGGCGTGCTGGACGCCTGCGAGGGTTCGGACGGGGCGGAGGAGCCGAACGTGTGCGGCCAAGCGCCCCTCTACATCGTCGCCAAGGCGATGGCGCCGTGCATGGGCTCCGTGCTCCGCTACGGCCAGGCTCCCACGCCGTCGGGCACGTCGCTCGTAGGTTTCTGCGCCGCCGCAATATGGCGACGGCCAGTGGAGTGACGCGATACTGCGATCGGAGGCACTGCCATGTCCCCTCTCGTGTCGATCATCGTTCTCAACTACGACAAGCGGCACTACACCCGTAAGTGCCTCGAATCGGTGGTCCGGTCGACGCACCGGCCGCTCGAGGTGGTGCTGGTGGACAACGGCTCCACCGATGGCAGCTTGGAGGAGATCCCCGCTTGGCAGCGCCTGCTGACGGAGCACGATGTGGACATGAAGTGCCACCTCAATGAGACGAACGCGGGCGCTCCCGCAGGGCGCAACCAGGGCATGCGGCTGGCTGAGGGCGAGTACGTCGCCTGGATGGACAACGATGTGCTCGTTCGCGACAAGGACTGGATCGACCGGCTGCGGGAGCGGCTCGATGGTGATCCCGGCCTGGGCATCGTGTCGCCCAAGCTGCTCTTCCCGCCACCGGACGAGAGGATCGAGTTCGCGGGCTGCGCCGTAACGCCGCGCGGTCGCGTCGTGTACGTCGGACGCGGCCGGCCCCAGGATGACCCGGAGGCGAACGTCGAGCGGGATGTGCAGTGCCTGATCTCCGCCTGCGTGCTGCTTCCCCGCCGCGCCATCGAGGCGGCGGGGGAGATGGATGAGGCCTTCTTCCCCGTCCAGTATGAGGACATCGACTACTGCTACCGGCTGAAGTCACTGGGCTTCCGCTGCCGCATCGTGCCGTCGGTGTCGATGTACCACTACGAGCACATCACCACCGATGGGTCGACGGACATCAAGTTCCTGCAGGTGACGACCAAGAACGGCATGCTCTTCCGACGCCGATGGCGTCACGTGTTCGAAACGGAGGGAGGGCCACCGGACGACGCCTACCGCTGGGAGGATCTGGAGAGGCCCCGGCTCGAGGAGTAGGCGCTACCCCTCGGTGGCGGCGGCGAGGAAGCGGAAGCTGCCGATGATGAAGCTGACGGCCTGGAACTCCAGGGCCACGCCGGGGGACGTGCGCAGCCGACTGTCGATAAGGTAGGACCACAGGGCGATCCACGCGCCCGAGCCGATCTCCCAGAGGTACTGCAGATCCTCGCCGAAGGGCGTGGCGACGCGGCGGACGTAAGCGGCATGCACGGAGCCATCCTGCTCGACCACTCGGACGCCGGGGCGGGTCTCAGCGGCGGCCCTCACGACCTCCCCGCCCCACACGCCGTCCGCGCCCCCTCGCAGAAGGGCAAGGCGGATGCTGCCGGGGCCAGGGCCGGCAGGCATGACCCAGAAGGAGTCCGGGCCGCCCGAGGGATGCAAGCGCCAGCCCGCGGGAAGGCACACGCGGAAGCGTCCCGCCGAGTCGAGGCGCCAGCGAGCGTTGTCGAAGTCCGCGTGGCTCACGGCCCCGCCGCCCCAGGGCCGCCGATGATCCGCGCGACCTCTGCCCCAGCGGCCTCGCAGGCGGCGGGCGCCGCGAAGAGGTGGATCAGGGTCCAGTCCACATCGTCCAGTGAGAGCCGGAGCGAGGCCTCCCGGTCCCGGTCACGCTCGGCGTAGACACGCCACGCTCCATCCACCAGTTCGCCCATCCCATGGCGGGAGCCGATCCCGCTCGCCTGAAGGGTGACGGTGCCGGGGCCGTAGGGCCCGACCGCAACGGCTTCGTGGCCGCCAAGGCTCACCGCGCACGCGCCGGATTCCTCCGCGGTGAGGGTGACCCCGTTCCAGGTGACGTGGCCTCGCACCGAGACGGCGCGCCACTGGCCCCCCTCATCGACCGCGACGAGCGCCGGGGAGCCAGGCATCAGCTCGGCGTCCAGCGTGCCGCCAGACAGGGGCGCGCTCACCCGCGCGCGCTCCGCCGTCGGGTTGTGGAGGATCAGGGCCTCGCCACCCTCGGCCAGGGGGACGCGGAAGGCGAGGACGGGAGTGTCAGCGGGGCTGATAGCTGTGGCTTGCACTTCCAGGGCGGCGGTGATGGTTCGGTAGAGGGGAGCCAGTTGCTCGGGCGGGAGGGCCAACTCGGCCATCGAGTTGAGGAAGGCGACGCGGCCGCCCCCGAACTCGGACAGGGTGATGAGGGGCTCGCCCGCGCCATCGGCCGTCAGCACGTTGGCCGAGACCACACCCAGCGGCCGGAGCGCGCTCTCGCCTGAGGTCCACTCGGAGGGGGTGGGCGCGGCGTCGGCGCTGAGGCCCACAAGGGCCGAGAAGCGGTCGGCGCGGCTGGGCAGTCGGAGCTCATCGTAGGAGAGGTCACCGGACAGGTACAGCGACCCGCCGGCGCCGACGAACTCCTCGACCGCGTCCCGGGTCCCATCGGAACAGGTGAATGGCACCGGCCACCAGAGCACCCGGGTCGTCGCCGGGATCTCGTCAGCATGGGTGTCGGGCAGCACATTGAAGGGGACGTGCAGCGACTGGAGGGTCTCGATGGCGCGGTAGGTGGCCTCCAGGGCGGCGGACCCTCCGTTGCCCAGGCGGTGCCAGTCGGGCAGCAGGAGGGTCACCTCGGGCGCCTCGTAGACCGGCGTGACGGAATGGGCGAGCAGGCTGAGGTGGCGGTATGTGTAGGCGGACTCCTTCGGCGTCACATCCGACGGGTGGAATAGGCCCCAGGGGAAGACGTACTCGCTGGAGTCCCGCAGGCACCAGTTCTGGTACTTGGTCACGCCGAGGCCGAGACCCAGGTGGATGATCCCGAGGAACAGCTCCCGCTCCTCGTCCTTGGTGCGCGCGATGTGGTAGCCCGCCGCGCCGTTCTCGACGCTCCAAGCGGGATGGGTCTTGACCCCGAACTCGCCCACATTCACGCCCTTGCCCCGGGCCCGGCTGTCGGCGAAGGCCACGGCGGTCGTGAAGTCGGCGAGATCGCGCCCCTTCTCGTGGCCGAAGAAGCCGATGTTCGCCACGTCGATGGGGCCGATGGTCTGTTGCAGGTCGACGCCGTCCATGGGCATCTGGTAGTACTCGTTCGTGATGGGCTGCCCTCCGCCCGTCTCGCGCAGGGCGGCGGCCAGCCTCTCGTTCCAGCGAAGGGTCTCCGCAACGGCGAAGCGCGCGTAGTCTATGGCGCGCACGGAGTCCCATCGGGGGCTCTCCGACGGGAGAAAGGGGATGTGGTCGATGGGCCACTCCAGCTCATCGCCCCAGGCCGCCCGGAGTCCATCGGGTCCGCCGTGCCGCTGCAGCAGCCATGCTCGGAAGCGCTCGCCGGTTCCGTCCTGCTCGGGCTCAGAGGAGCCGCGGAGGTCGCCGTTGATGTAGTGGATCAGGTGCCCAGCGCCCGCCGTCCGTGCGGCGGCGCGGCGGAGGAACGCCGCCTGGTCGTCGAGCACCTCATCGGAGACCCAGGTGTCCGCGCCTATGAGCCAGCCCGCCATATACTGGCGGCCGCGCTCAGCCGCGAGGTAGGCGAAGCCCTCGATCTGGCGCATCTCATGGTCGGTGAAGCCGCCCGGATACCAGGGGAAGTGCAGGTTCTCGTAGACATCGAGGCCGTAGTCTAGGCAGCGATCGAGGTCCCGAGCCCAGGCGAGCGGCCCCTCGGAGGGGCTCGTGAAAGCCACGACGTAGGCGTCGCTGCCAAGCAGGATCCGAGGCACGCCGCCCAGGGTGAAGACGTTGTCCTCGAAGGCTAGGGTTGGGGTCTCGGGCCAGTCCTCGGGCGAGCGCACGACATACGCGCTCTCCGCGCGGTCGAGAACCCCATCCTGGTCGGCGTCCCGCAACTCCGCCTCGATGCGCTGAAGCCCTCGGCCACCTGCGGGCAGCTCGAAGGAGGCGGTGTGCGAGCCACGGGCGGCGATGGGTCCCTCCCAGTTCCGGACCGTAGCGCCATGCCTCAGGTCGACGCGCACCCTGCGCTCCTCGAGGCCGGTGTTCCGCACGGTGATCGAGAGTCGGGGCGCCTCGTCCGGGGTGTAGGTGTCCTCCTCGCAGCGGAAGGGATCGAGGCTCAGGCCGTCATCCAGCATCCGCACCATGCTGAGGACCAACTCCTCAGCGCGCTGGACGCCGAGAACCCGGTAGATGTCCTCCTCGATGCCGCAATAGGCCCACGCTGAGCCCGCGTAGGGGCCGCCGTAATGGAGCAGGGCCGCGGCGGCCGTGCCGTTCAGGCGTCCATAGCGATCGTGAGCCCACGCCAGAGGCACCCACCGCGCCTGGGCGTCGAAAGTGAGGCCGGACGCGGACCAGCCCGAGGCGGGTTGGGCGAGGGGAACGGAATCGTCCCAGTCGAGGCGCGGATGCCCCGCTGAGGAGACGGCAGCGACATGCTCCAGCGGATGGGAGGGATCGAAGAGGCCGAACTGTTCAGGACGGGTGCGCAGACCGTCGGCGGGGATGCCGTTCGCCGTCGTCACATGGATCTCTTCGGGGTAGGGGGCCAGGACCAGGTCGTAGAGCGTGACCTGCCCGCCCGTGAGGTGGGCGCCCGCGCGCACCTCGCGGCGGGTGGCTCGGGGGTCGGGGACGAAGGTCTTGGCCACCGTGCGCCGCTCCCCATTCCGCTGGATGGTGTCCATGTCGAACCACTGGACGATCTGCCCCGCGTCGTCCATCTCGTAGTAAGCGACGAAGGCGTAGCCGCGGCCGGCGATCCCCTGAGCCTCGAGTTCGGCCTTCAGCATGTAGGGCTCTCCGGGTTCCAGATCGACGGCGTACGCCACGGCCGCGCCTGGCGGCGGAGCCTCGATCACCGCTACGCCGGCCGCCGCGTCGGGCGTTGCCAGGGTTGCGCCCCACGTCCAGGGGATCGCGGCGACGGGCGGGAGCACGTTCGCCGCTGCCAGACTCTCCGGGGATCGAGCGGCGGCGATGCGGTCCGCGTAGGAGGCCCAGCCGCGGTCGGTCCGCTCGACCAATCGGCTGAACGCGTAGCCGCCGAGCGAGAGGAACCGCCCGCCGGAGCGCAGGTAGGCGCGGAACGGCTCCACCGCGTCCACGGGGAAGTAGGGGCCCGAGGGCAGAAGGACCGTCGCGATCCGCGCGGGATCCAGGACCGAGGGGTCGGCCAGGTCGGCGGCGGTGAGTCGGACCCAAGCCACGCCGGCATTGTCGAGGCTCTCGATCACCCGGTCGGCCGGTGTCACGGACCACTCCGTGGGGAACTCGGGCTCATCGAGAACGCCGACTACCGTCTGGGCGAGGCCGGCGCCGTCGAGGAGCGCCACGGACGCGAGCACAAGCAGGGCTGTCAGGCTTGGTTGTGGGTTCGGCATGGGCGGTGTTTCGGCAGAGGACGGCCGGAGCCCTGGCGCGGGTTACTCCCCTGTGATGCTGTCCCAGAGCCGCCCCAGGAAGCTGCGATCGGGCTTGGGCTCCGGGGCATCGCCGAGGAGCTCGCCGAGCCGCTTGAGCAGCTCACGTTCCTCGGGACCCAGATCCGTGGGGGTGTGGACCTTCACGAAGACGTGCAGGTTCCCTCGCCGATCCGGAGCCTGGGGCGAGGGAAGACCCTTGCCCTTCACCTGGAAGTGGCTGCCGGTCTGCGTGCCCGCGGGGACCTTCACGGTGATCTTGTCATCACCCAGCCCCCGGGTCTCGATGGTTGAGCCCAGAGCGGCCTGGCTGATGCTGATGGGGACCTCCATGGCGAGTTCTGTGCCTCGGCGGGCGAAGCGCGGGTCCTCCTTGACGTGGATGGCGATGAAGAGGTCACCCGGGGGGGCGCCCTGGCGGCCCGCCTCGCCCTGCCCACGAAGGCGCAGCCGTGTTCCGTCGGTCACGCCGGCGGGGACGTTGAGGCTGAGATTGACCTGCTGGGAGTAACGGCCCTCGCCGCGGCAGGCGTCGCACGGCATGTCGGGGACTCGTCCCTGACCCCTGCACACGGGGCAGGCGGAGCTGGTGGCGAAGGTGCCGAAGAAGGTGGACTGGCTGCGGCTGACCCGCCCGTTGCCGCCGCACTGTCGGCAGGTGTGGAACTCGCCACTCCCGCCAGCGCCGGTGCCGGAGCAGCTCTCACAGTACTCGAGCTTCGTCACGGGCACGGTGCGCTCTACGCCGACGAGGACCTCCTCGAGGGTCACCTCGAGGTCGTACCGGAGGTCCGCGCCCCGCTCGACCTCGGTGCGGCCGAAGCCACCACCGAAGAAGCCAGCGATGAGATCCTCGAGGTCACCGGCGAAGCCAGCGCCGGAGGCATCGCCAAAGCCGCCCTGCAGGCCATCGTGACCGTAACGGTCGTATCGAGCGCGCCGTTCGGGGTTGCTCAGGACGGCGTAGGCCTCGGAGAGTTCCTTGAAACGGTCCTCGGCGCCTGGATCGGGGTTGACGTCCGGGTGAAACTGGCGGGCGAGCTTCTTGTACGCCTTCTTGATCTCATCAGGACTGGCCTGACGAGCCACTCCCAGCACGTCGTAATAGTCGGCCTTCGTGGCCAAAGCCGCACACGCTCCTGTTACGAACGAGGCTAGGCTTCCTCGTCGTCCTCATCATCATCGTCAGGCAGGATCTCTTCGCCGTCCACGTCGCCCTCGAGGTCCATATCCGCGAAGAGGTCGAGATCCTCATCGTCGAAGCCGGCGGGCGCCAGGGCCTCCTCGCCATCGACGTCGATGGAGGCTACCTGCTCGTCCGGGTTCACGAGGACCTCGCTCGTGGCGATCTCGGCCAGGGCGAGGGTAACGGGGTTGTTCGACTTCATGTCGACGAGGGGCACCTTGCCGTCACGGATCTGCTGGGCCCGCTTGGCTACAGCAACGACCAACGTGTACTTCGACCCAGCACGCTCAATGAGCCGATCCAAATGCTTGTCACGCACGGACTCGCACCTCCAGTGCCTTGATGAAGCCGTAAGGGTCAGACCGCCGGGGGAGGCCCTAACCTCGCGCGGTCCCACCCCTGAAAACCGGCCGCGTCAAGGCCCTCAGGTTATACCGCCCCCATCGGCTCCGCGTCAACCGCGGCAAGGCCTCGAAGGGGCAGGGAAGGCCTTGGGCCGGCGAAAGGCTGGATCGAGGAGGAGCGCCGGCAGCCGGACCGTACCGCACCCAAGTGTATCCTGAGGAGTGCATAACGGACAGGTTGTGAGGCACTGGCCGCGGAAGGGCTGCCGTAAGAGCTCGCATCGGAAGGAGAGCGACCCATGGGATTCGATGTGGAAGGCGCCCTCGGTAGACTCGAGACGATCCGTTCGAACTTCGTGAACATGGTGCGGTCGACACCCGAGGATAGGCTCGACTGGCGTCCGCCCTCGGAGGGCGGCGACCCGACGACCATCTCGGAGCAGATCAAGCACTGCGTGGAGGTCGAGGCCGGCACTGCCACGCGCCTCTTCACGGACGAGGCTCCCGAGCAGGGCGAAGGAGGCGACTACTTCGCCTCCGCGACGTGGGCAGGAGTGGGCCCGGCAGGTGCCCTGAGCGCCAAAGAAGACCTGATTCGGTGTATCGAGGAGACGGGCCAGCGCACAGCCGAGCTGATGGGGTCCCAGCCCGATGACATCTGGGACGAGGAGGTCGACGCGGGCTTCGCCAAGATGACCAAGGCGGGCTTCGTGGAACTCCTGACGCACCACTGGTGGTATCACGCAGGCCAGGTGGCGTACATCCAGCGCCTCTACGGGGACGTCAGCTTCGGCTGAGGCATACGGCGGGGCGCCGCGGCGCCCCGCCACCGCTCGGTCATCGAAGCACGTCGGCGCAGCCGAGAGACTCCCACGCGGCCAGCAGGTCGAGCTTGCCGTAGCCAAAGGTCTCGTCTCGGCCGGGCTCGCCGAGATCCTCCGCCGTGTTCCGCAGGTGCTGGCGGACGTGGGCCGCGTCGGAATAGCGGCCCGTGGAGAAGAGCAGAGCCGCTGCGCCGGCCACGTGCGGGGCGCTGAAGCTCGTGCCCGTGTTGCGCACGTACGTGCCGCCGCGGCCCGTCGAGAACACATCCGCACCCGGGGCGCAGAGCTCCACGGGAGGGCCCTGGCTGGAGAAGGCCCCGATGTTGTTCGACGAGTCGGTGCCACCCACGGAGATGACGCTGCCGTAGTTGCCCGGCCACACCACGGGCTCGTTGTTCCCCGCGGCGGCGCACAGGATGGCCCCCTTGCCGTTCCTCCAGGCCGCGTCGCACGCGGTCTTGACCGCCACCGAGTCCGAGGTGATGCCGAGGCTGAGGTTGATGACGCTCATGCCGTTCTGGACACACCACTCGATGCCACTGACGACGTCGGCGATGTCCCCGCCGCCGTGGCTCTTGAGGACCTTCACCGCGTAGAGCTCCGCCTCGGGAGCCACCCCGATGATGCCGATCTCGTTATCACGAGCCCCGATGATGCCCGCGGCGAAGGTGCCGTGGCCGTTGTCATCGATGGGCTCCGCGCGCGGGTTGATGACGTTGTAGCCACCGGCGACGAGCAGGTCGGGGTGGGTACGGTCGATGCCCGTGTCCACGATGGCAACCTTCACTCCGGCGCCCGTGGGCCGCCCCGCCAGGACATGCACGGCGCCCGGACCCGATCCCCACGCCTGATTCGCGCGGACATTGATGATGCCCCACGGGGTCACCTGATCGGGCTGGCCCTGCCGCACCTGCACCGGGCTGTTCGGCTCAGCATAGGCGATGCGGGCGTCGGTGAGCAGGTCGTCCAAGCGCTCCGGCGGCACGACGACCAGCGCGGCGCGCGAGATAGCGAGGTCCCTGATCACAAGCCCTCCGGCCTCGGAGACCGCGGACCACGAGTCCTGACGCGAGGCGCTGCCGTGATAGTGCACCAGAACCTCGACGGCGCCCTCGTCATTGACGGTGTACTCGCGATCGGACTGGGCCGTGGGCCGCACGTAGTCGGGTTCGACCTCGATCTTGCACTCGGTAACGGAGACGGAGGCCGTGTCGGCGGCGGAGCCCAGCGTCGCGCGCACGAACCCCTGGCCCGAGACGCCCGCTCGGAACACACCGTCGCCGTCGATAGCGCCAATGGACCCCTCGACGGTCCAGGTGGGATAGTAGACGCCACCATCGCTTGCCACGACGGCGGCCTGGAAGGGGACTACCTGGTCGGACCCGATCTCGATGGGGTCTGGCTCGATGTTGATCTCCGTCACGGTCACGCTGTTCGGGATGATACGAATCGTTACGTTATGCTCGCCTTCGGCTCGGGTGGTCATCCGAACATTGCTCGGGCGGTAGTTCATGGTTGTCGCCGGTCGCACGAGAAGGTCCACGGCGCCCACGGGAGCGTTGTCGATACGGAAGTTGCCGCTGGCGTCAGATGTGATCTCCGGAGTGCCGATGGGGATCGCGCCGCTGCCAGTCCCCGCCTGAACGGCGAAGATTCGCACCCCCGGGATGGGGGCGCCGGAGGCCGCGTGGACGACCTTGCCGCCTACGATGGCAGCGGGCGGCTCGGGCCCGCCACCCGGCGCGCAGCCCACGAGGATGACCAAGGCGGAGGCCAGGATGAACAGCGCGGCACGTCGGACCATGAAGCGGCACCAGCTCTCTCGGACCAAACTCCTACCCATTATAACGGTCGAGCGAGCCGGGAGGTCTCGCCCGCGCAGCTTCGGCGCTCGTCGCGTGGCATCGACCGATGTGGCATCATGTCGACCAGTCCCATCGTCCGGAGGGAGGCCACTACCGTGCGCGTTATGGCGATCGACCCAGGCGAGGTGCGGGTCGGGCTGGCGGTCACGGATGGCGGGGGCATCATTGCGACGCCGCTCGAGGTCATCCCGCGTGAGGGGGCGGCGGAGCGGATTCAGCTCCGATGGGAGGAACTGGACGTTCGCCTGTGTGTCGTTGGCCTGCCCCTCAACATGAACGGCACGGAGGGGCCTGCGGCCGCGAAGGCCCGAGCCCTGGGCGCAGAGCTCGCGGCGCTGGGCCTCGAGGTCGAGTACCTGGACGAGCGCATGACGAGCGTCACCGCCGAGCGCACCCTCATCGAGGCGGGGCACTCGCGTAGGCGGCGCCGAGAGATCACCGATGCCGTGGCGGCCGCTGTTCTACTGGAGGCATACCTTGCTCGAAGACGCAACCAAACCGATCATCCCGAAGCCCGGTCCTAGGCGCCGGCGACGGCTTCTGCTCCGGCTGCTGGGGGGAGCGGCGCTGCTGGCCATCGTGGCAGCCATCGGGTGGGGCTTCTGGGGCCGCGGCTTGGGGCCGGCTCAACCCGGGGCCGATGACGTGACCGTGGAGATCACCATACCCCATGGGGCCACTGCCCAGGACATCGCGGCCACGCTCGAGGCGAAGGGCCTTATCGGCAACCGCGCCGTGTGGATCCTCGCCGCCTCGCGCGACGGCTATACCGAGCGGTTCCAGGCGGGAGACTACACGCTGAGCCCCGCCATGTCCGGCCAGGAGATCATGGAAGCCCTCACTCACGGCACGGTGGCGACCCTCAGCGTGACCATCCCGGAGGGGTACACGGTGGCTCAGATCGCGCGGACGGTGGCGCAGGAGACGAGCCTATGCACGGCGACGGAGCTCAAGGCGGTTGCCGAGGATCCCGCGCGTTGGCCGTCGATGTCGATCCCGAAGCCGCCGAACGGCAGCCTGGAGGGTTACCTCTTCCCCGATACCTACGCCATCGACCGCGACGCGACGGCGGAGGAGATCGTCGGGCAGATGGTGGCGCGCCTCGAGTCGGCTCTCGAACCCCACGGGGACGCCATCACGGCGTCGGGGATGAGCCTGCACGAGATTATCACCCTGGCGTCGATCGTGGAGCGCGAGATCCGCGTCGCGGACGAGCGTCCGATCGGGGCGCAGGTGTTCCTGAAGCGGCTACGGGAGGGGTGGCGCCTGGAGTCGTGCGCCACGGTCCAGTACGTCCTGCCAGAGCCGAAGGAGGTCCTGAGCGAGGCGGACACCCGGATCGACTCGCCCTACAACACCTACCTGCATGAGGGGCTGCCGCCGGGGCCCATCGGGAGCCCGGGCCTCGCCTGCATCGAGTCGGTGCTGTACCCCGCCGATACGGACTACCTGTTCTTCCGGACCCAGGGCTCGGAGGGACGGCACCGTTTCTCCCGAACTCTGGCGGAGCATCTCAACGGAGGGTAAGGAGCGATCCGGATTGGCGCGACGATTGCGGCCAGACGCCTGGGTCGCTGGGGTGCAGGAGTTGACCCCCGAGTGGCTCGCCGAGCGGGGGATCGACACGGTCCTGGTGGACCTCGACAACACCCTCGCGGAGTGGAAAGCGTGGCAGCTCCCCGCGGGCTCGGTGTCGTGGCTCGACCGGCTGCGTTCCGATGGGATCCGGGTCTGTCTGCTCTCGAACTCGCGCAAGCCGAGCCGGGTCCGCCATCTGGCTGACGCCCATCGGCTGCCCTACGTGGCATGGGCGGGGAAGCCTCGCCGCGGCGGGTTCCGGCGAGCGCTGGCCCATCTCGGCGCGGCTAGCACTGACGGGGTCGCCATGGTGGGCGACCAACTGTTCACGGACATCTACGGGGCTCGTCGCGCCGGCGTCTACGCCGTCCTGGTCGAGCCTCTCTCGCCGCGGGAGTTCGCGGGCACGAAGCTGCTCCGCCGGTTCGAGCGGTGGCTGCTGACACGGCTTGGCATGCGGCCCCCAGCATCACCAGACCGGGGGCGCGAAGAGACGGGGGACGCTGACAAGGGATGAGTCAGACCATCGACATCGCCGGCCGGGTGCTCCGAGATGAGGCCCGCGCTCTGGCGCGGGCGGCTGACCTGCTCGACGAAGGCATCGAGAGGGCCGCGGACCTGATCCTGTCACTCTCTGGGCGCGTGGTGACGGCAGGGGTGGGCAAGTCGGGCGCCATCGCGCGGAAGATCGCCGGCACCCTCGCCAGCACGGGGACCCCCGCCTTCTTCCTGCACCCGGCGGAGGCGCCCCACGGCGACTTCGGGATGCTCCAAGCGGGGGATTCCCTGCTCGCGCTGTCTTACTCGGGCTCGACGGCCGAGATCCTCGCCATGCTGCCCTACTGCGGATCATGCGGCGTGCCCGTTATCGCCTTGACGGGCTTTCCCGACTCCCCCCTGGGCAGGCTCTCGGCGGCCGTCCTGAACGGCCACGTCGAGCGTGAGGCCGATCCCCACAACCTGGCTCCGACGACCTCCGCCACCGTTGCCCTCGCCTTGGGTGATGCCCTCGCCATTGTGCTCATGGAGCGCCGGGAGTTCGGTCTCGAGGACTTCGCCCGCTATCACCCCGGAGGCAGCCTCGGGCGAAGCCTCGCCCTGGTGCGGGACATCATGCGAACCGATGACGGGAACCCGATCGTCTCGAAGGACACGCCGGTTCTCGACGCGCTGCTTGTGATGACGGGTTGCCGCAGCGCGGGGGTCGCCTCGGTGACCGACGCCGACGGTCGGCTCGTTGGGCTGTTCACGGACGGCGATCTGAGGCGCAGGCTGTCGGCGGATCCCGATGTTCTGAGTCGCTCGGTGGGGGAGGTCATGACGCCCAACCCCACGACCATCGGTGAGGACCGCCTCGCCACGGAGGGGCTGCGGATTCTGCGTGAGCACAAGTGGGACAACCTGCCGGTCGTCGACCGGGAGGGGCGGTCCGTTGGGATGCTCGATGTACAGGACCTCCTGGATGCTCGGATCCTCTAGCTTGGGGCGGTGGGGGCGGAGCGTTGCCCCGCTGGCCGTGCTGTTGGCGCTGGCCGCGGCCGCCTCTCTGCCCGGTCAAGCCCAGGTCGAGAACACCCATGAGGGCGCCATCGCCGTTCTCGGACCGGACTCGGGTGGGCCGGCATACGAGTTCGCCGCCCAGGTGCTCGCCCAGGCGCTTGGCGGCATCCACGTGCCGGTCATGACGCGTGGCGTGCCCGTGCCCACGCCGCCCCACCCCGGCATCGTCTTCCTGCTGCCTCAGACCGTCGATGGCGACCGCCTCAGCGCATTGCGGCGCTTCCGCGATGACGGCGGGCGCATCGTAACCTTCGGGGTTCAGGATGAGGCCATCTCGGAAATGCTCGGCCTCACTTGCCGGATGGAGTCCGATCCTCTTCCCCAGCCCCTGAGGGTCGTCGTGGAGGAGCGCCATCTACCGGGGGCAGGCGAGGGGTTGGACCAGTACGTGGATCGCATCGCCTCCGTGAGCGGAGCGGACGGCGAGGCCGTGGCGTGGTACGGGGAGGCCGAGGGGGCCGTGGCGGGCTGGCTGGCCGACGACTGGGCCGCTTTCGGGTGGATTCCCACGCCCGGAGACTCGGAAGGCCTCCAGCGCCTCCTCGGGGCCTTGGTGGCCCGCTTCGATGAGGAGGCCGCGCTGCTCAGCTTCCAGGCGATGCTGGACGAGTTCGCGGTGATGGGCGGCTTCAGCGGCCTGGGGGTTGTCCAAGCCTACGTGGACCGCCAAGGCACGGACACCCAGAAGCGGCTGCTCGACGCCGCGCTTGGCCTCAGGCAGGAGGCCTTGGCCGCCTCGGAAGAGGGCTCGGCGGCGGCGATGATGGCCGCCTCGGTGCGCGCCGAGGGGCTGCTGCGCCAAGCGCTGTACGGCCTGATGCCACCGGCGATCGGGGAGATGCGCGCGGTGTTCGCCGCTCCGCCCAGCCCCGGCGGCGCCGAGGAGTTCGTCGCGGACCTGGTGGCGGGCGGCATCAACGCCGTGTTCCTCTACGTGGGCGACGCGGGAACGGCGGCCTATCGGTCCGATCTCCTCCAATCCCCGGCCGAGGGCGACCCCCTGGCCGAGGTCATCGCCGCCGCGGCGCGACGGTCCGAGGTTCTCGATGTCTTCGCTTGGCACTGCGCCTTCCAGGCGCCCACGGCGCCGGAGGAGGTGCGCAAGGCATACGAGGACGAGGGTCGGCTCGTCAGGGCGGGTGACGGGACAACGCTCCCCTGGCTGTGCCCGAGCGTCCCCGCGAACATAGCTCACGAGCAGGCGATCCTCACTGAGTTGCTGGGCCGCTACCCCGTGCGGGGCGTACTGCTGGACTTCATGCGTCTGCCCAGCCAGGGCTACTGCTACTGTGATAGCTGCCGGGACGGATTCCTGACCGCCGAATCGGTACCAGAGAGCGACTGGCCGCCTATCTCGGCGGCGCGCGCGGCGGACTTCACGCGCTATCGGCAGAAGACCATCAGTCGAGCCCTGACCCAGCTGGCGACGGACGCCCGGGCGGCTCGGCCGGGGACCGTGGTCGGCGCCACGCTCTTCCCGTCGCACCGGAACGCGGTGGCCCAGGACGTGGATGCGTGGGTCGGATCCGGGGCTCTGGATCTGCTCGTGCCGTTGTACTACGGCGATCCCGTCGCGGAGCTGCGCGCGGCCCTCTCCCAGCTACTGCTGCGAATCGATGGGCGGGTTCTGGTGGTTCCCGCGCGCCGCCCGATGCCGGAGCGTGAGGCGCCGATGGATCCGCTGGACGTGCTGCGGGAGCTGGAGGAGCTTCGGCAGTCTCGGGTAGACGGCGTGGCGCTCTATGCTTACGACCGCGGCCGGGGGGCGGAGCTCATCGAGGCCCTGGGGCTTGGGGCATTCTCGGCGCCGAGCGAGCCGCCCTATTCGGTGGCACTCGATGTTGCCTTGCCGCCGCGACCGTTTCCACAAGCCGAGCTTCAGGGATACCCGCCGGCCGAGCCATTGTCTCTCAGCGTGAGCAGCCGCGTTCCCGGGAGCGGCAGCCTGCGGATCAGCGCGGTGTCGATGGATGGCCCCCAGCAGACCGAGGTGGGCACAGTGTCCCTGGTCGATGGAGCGGGGACTGCGGAGATCTCGCTCGTGCCCGGCGCATGGCGTCTGACGCTCGAGGGCCGTCTGGACGCCGGCGGTGAGACGATCGCCGTAAGACGGAACGGGCCGGCGCTACGGGTCATGAGCCAACGGGAGTACGAGCAGGCGAGGGACTCCCAGGCGCGGGCGGAGACCCTGGACATCGCCCTGCTGTCGCCTGGCCGAGGAACGGCTCCGTTGGCCGACGAGATGCGCCTGATCTATGGGCGGCAGGCGAGGGTGGAGTTCGTCAGCACCCTCACCCTGGACACCCTGAGGCAGTGGGACATCCTGGTCATCAGCGATCCGCTCGATCTGAACCTCTTCACGGATCAGACGATGGAGACTCTGCGCGGCTGGGCCGAGTCCGGGGGTAGGGTCCTGGTGCTGCATAACGCCGTCGGACACGCCGGTATGCCCAGAGTCTTCCTGGAGTTGGCGGATGCCTTCGCCGACGATCGGGTGCGGACCAGGGAGATCCGCCTCACCGACGCCCGGCATCCCGCGGCGTCATACATCGACCTGCCGCCGACCATCGAACTCAGCAACGAGGACCACGTTCTGGTGCGGCCGAATAGGCTCGACATCGCGCTTCTGGAGCCCGCTGAGGGGAGCGAGCCCGAGAGGGCGCTCGCTGTGGCCGCGCCCTACGGCAGGGGACGAGTCATCCTGTGCGGGCTGCGACTGGGGCAGACCTCCTCGGGCGAGGACTCCAGGATGACCCGAGACGAGTCGCTGCTCCTGGAGGGCATGCTGTCGTGGCTGGCCGAGGGTGTAGTCGCCAGCGTGTCCGCCCCGGCGGCGCAGGATGAGGGGATGTTGCCTGATGCCGACCCCGATCAAGGTCAAAGTGGGGGACCTGCTCCTGAGGGCGGAGCTGTCGGACTCAGCGACGGCCCAGCAGGTGCTGAAGGCTCTGCCACTGGAGGCTGAGGCCTCCACCTGGGGGGATGAGATCTACTTCGGCATCCCCGTCAGTGCGGAGCTGGAGGAGTCGGCCCAGGATGCCGTGGATCTCGGTGACCTGGCCTACTGGCCACCAGGGTCGGCGCTGTGCATCTTCTACGGCCGCACACCGGTGAGCACCTCATCGGAGATCAGGCCGGCCAGCCCCGTCAACATCATCGGCCGGCTGCTGGACGATTGGTCGGGGCTGAAGGGAACGGCCTCGGGGACGACGGTGCGCGTCGAGCTCGCGTAAACGGTTCCGTTTCGGGTGAGATTGGAAGGGCCAGGGGCGTGCGGCGAGGAACCTAGCATGGTAAGCTATCGATTGTCAGGCCAACGCTTTCCGAATATCGGAGGGAGTCCACACAACATGAGGAGTGGCAGCGTTTCGAAGAGGGGCATCGCGGCGTTTGGTGTCGCGGTTGTAGCCCTGATGGTCGTGGGGATCGCGTTCCTCGGTTCTCCCGCTCTGTGGGCGCAGGAGTCAGCGGTCGAGGAAGGCGCCAGCGCAGCTCCCGCCCCCGCCGCGGCGGCGGCGACGGAGGAGGCCGTGGAGGAGACCTATCCCGAGCCCAGCATCCCGCCGGCGCAGGTAGTCGCCCAGGCGGCTCCCGAGGGTGAGGCAGCTGCGGAGCCGGCAGCCGAGGTCATCGAGATTGGGGATCTCGCCGCCAAGCCGATCGACCAGCAGCTCGTTCGGTTCCGAGCGGACCTCGCTCGCCGGACCCACCCGAACGATCGGGCGGAGATGATCGAGAACGAGCACATCTGGTACCGCAACATTCGGCAGCTCGACTTCAATGCGCTGCCGGCGCACCAGCAGTTCCCAGCCGACTGCGGCCAGGACTGGTGGTCGGAGTACTGCGGCAACTAACCGCAGTAGTCGAGCGCGGCCAAGCTAACTACGTGCTACCGGATGCGAGGCACCCGCATAGGCGCCTCGCATCTGTGCTAAGGGAGGGTTCTCATGGGCTCATGTGAGCGTCATTCGGCGAACATGGAGTTCTGCAACTGCAGCTATCCCGGATGCCCCCGCAAGGGCAAGTGCTGTGAGTGCCTGCAGTACCACTTGGCGAAACGGCAGCTCCCGGCATGCTGCTTCCCCGACGATGTCGAGCGCACCTACGACCGTTCGTTCGCAAGGTTCTGCGAGATCCACGGTGGCTAGCGGGGGGAGTGCGCGCAGGCCGTCCGATTCCTCTCTGAACTCCCTGTAGCCAAGGAAGTCGTCACTCGTGGGAGAGGCCGAGCGTCTGGCGCCTTGCCGCGGCCCACACGCGGTTCGCCGCGTGACGCAGATAGTTCCTAGTCTCATTGGCCCGTTGTGGATTGAGATGTGGGAACGTGGAGGCAGCCGACACACTGCCCAGCAAACAGCGCGCCGCTCTGGTGGGGCCTCAGAGGATCCGCAGATAGCGGTCGATGACGTCCCTGACGCCCGGGAGCCGCATGATGATCTCTTTGATCTGCTCGATCTCGTCCTTGCCGCTGACGCCTCGTCCCGCCGCGGCGGCTACCCGTAGGGTGCCGGAGAGCTCGACGACGCCGTTGATGCAGTGCACGTTGAGCGTGGAGCCGTCGATCGACTGCCGCCGAACTATCTCGCGCCGCACATCCATCACGATCGCGCGGTCGTTCACCCGGTAACTCATAGAACTCCACCCCCGTGCCGCCCCGCGGCGCCGGAATGGCCGGCCATAGCGGCCCTACAGACCTATCTCACAAGTCGTCCTCCCCCAAGGCACGACTCTCAACTAGCGTCCGACCACACGTATAGACACATCAGGGCCCAATTCGACTCGACCGCCCCTGATGTTTCTTCATGTTTACGCCACAATCGGCCTTCCTAGTACCTCCCGATCCGGTCCGCGAGTTCATAGGCATAGAGCACATCATCAATGGAACAGTCCTTGTGGACGGTGTGCGAGCTGCAGTAGAGCAGGCCGCCGCCCTGCTTGCAGCCGCCGACAACGCGCTCGACCTCGGCGCGGATCCTCTCGCGATCGCCCGTTGGGAGGGTGTGCCTTACATCCAGGCCACCGTAGATCGTCACGCGGTCGCCATAGCGCGCCTTGATGCTCGGGATATCCATACCCGCGGACTCCTGGAAGGGGTGCATGCAGTTGAAGCCCATGTCCGCCAGATCGCCGACGACATCATCGAAGTACCCGCAGGAGTGTAGGGACAGGTAGGGGCTCCGCTCGCGCACGAACGCTGCCTCCTCGGCCATCGCCGGACTCACGACGCTCCGGAAGACGCTCGGTGAGAAGAGCATCCGGCCGTTCTCGCCCAGGTCGTCGGAGATGTGGATGACGTCGACGCCGAGGGCGAGGCATGTCTCGATGTAGACCTTGCTCCACTCGACCTGGCGGCGGTAGAGGGCTTGCATCTTGTCCGGCTGCAGGGCCATCTCCATGAGTTGGTTCTCCATGCCGATGATGCCGTTCGCGGTCTCGAAGCACCCCGGCGTCTGCACCCAGATGGCGCGGCCCTTCTGCCGCTGGTGAAACTCGATCGCTTCCTTGATGGGCTCGTAGATGCTCGGAGCGCTGGGATCGGTGAAGGGCGCTTCCAGCGCGTCATCAATGGACATTGCCCCCTGGCTGAGACCTGGGCCACGGCGATTGGGCTCGTGCTCGGCCGACCATGCCTCCCAGTCGACCATGCCGGGAGGGCCCGGGAAAGCCTGGAACTGGTCCGTGTCCAGTTCATCCAAGAAGGCAGCATAGCTGCCGAACCGCCCGACCACCCGGTCCATGATCTCGCCCCCATCCACCCAGATGGTACGAGGCACACGATCTGGTTCCTGATGGTTCAGTGCCATGAGGACTCGCTCACGCCCGGTCACGGACCACGCCTCCTTGGGGCCGCATGTTGGGGAGTTGTAGAGCCCCGAGCCGCCGATTCCTCCCGAGTGGGCGCCCTCATGTGGTCTATAATGGCCGGAGTCCGTGAGCCGCCATGCCGAGGAAGGGACGAATGCACATGCGCAGGGCCGCATCACAGCGGGTTAGCCGACGCAGGTTCCTCGGCATCAGCGCCGCCGGTGTTGCCGCCGGAGCCGCGGGGCTCGGCGTCCGCCAGGGGGCATCGGCCCAGGATGACGGCGACGTGCGCGTGGCTCGGGTCCGGTGTGAGTCCGCGGTTGTCGATGGGTTCCCCGAGGTGTCGGCGTGCAGGGCCATGCTCGAGAGGGCCGCCCAGTTGCTGCGCGGTCAGACGCTCCCCGACCTCCTCGCCTCCCTCGTCGCCCCGGATGACGTCGTCGGCATCAAGGTCAACACACTGGCGGGCTTCGAACTGGCCACCAACCTGGAGGTTGTGGACGCCCTCATCGAGGGCTTACTCGAGGCGGGGGTCCCCGCGAGTAACATCGTCGTCTGGGATCGGTTCGAGCACCACCTCATAAGCTGCCTCTACGAGATCCAACGCAGCGAGGGAGGCGTTCGGTGCTATGGCGGGGAGTCGGACGGCGCCGTGGGCCTGGATCCGGATGTGTTCTACGCCTCCGAGTTGGGCGACGGTGAGCCATCGTACCTGTACCGCGTGGCGACGCAGGACGTGACGAAGATCATCAATGTGCCGGTGCCCAAGGACCACAACTGCTCAGGGGTGACGGGGTGCCTCAAGAACATCGCCTTCGGGGCCGTCAACAACACGGTCCGCTTCCACGGGGCACCGCACTACTGCGACCCGATGATCGGCGAGATCTGCGCCCTCCCCGCGCTCCGGGACAAGGTTGTCCTGCACGTCATGGACGCCCTTCGGGCTCTCTGCGACGGAGGCCCAACGGTGGGGAACCCCGAGCGTATCTTCGAGCCGAGGGAGCTCTGGCTGGCCACCGATCCGGTGGCAGCGGACACCGTGGCGCTGGATATGATCAACGCCGAGCGGGAGGCATCGGGCCTTCCGCCCATCGGGGAAGCGGGTCCCAGCCCGAAACACATCGAAACGGCAGAGGCCCTCGGCCTCGGCGTGTCCGCGCCGGGCGCCAGCTCCATCGCATACGCGGACATCAGCAGTGAAGTCTAGTCACTGACAGCTAGGAGAGAGGCAAGCGCCATGACCTTCGACGAAGTCGCCGCCCTGTACAACGAGCACGTGAACCCCTCCCTGGTCACCCTCTTGCGCTTCATGGGATTCGAGGAGCTGGAGGCCGAGGGCAAGGGCCACATCATGCGGACCGACGCCGGCACGGAGTACATCGACTTCCTCGGCGGATTCGGCGTGTTCTCCATGGGCCACGCCCATGAGCGCATCGTCGAGGCGGTCTGCGAGCAGCTGCGGAAGGCGCCGCTCTCCTCGCGTCTGCTGCTCAATGAGATGACGGGCCGGCTCGGGGCGGAACTCGCCCGCATCACGCCAGGCGACCTGCAGTACAGCTTCTTCTGCAACAGCGGGGCGGAAGCGGTGGAGGGGGCACTCAAGGTCGCCCGGTTCGCCACCCGGCGCCCGAAGTTCGTCTCCGCTGAGGGGGCGTTCCACGGCAAGACGCTCGGGGCTCTCTCCGTCTCCGGCCGTGACATCTACAAGGAGCCCTTCCAGCCCCTGATGCCCGAGGTGGAGCTCGTGCCTTACGGGGATAGCGCGGCCCTCTTCGAGGCCGTGGATGAGCGGACCGCCGCCCTCATCTTGGAGCCCATCCAGGGCGAGGCCGGGGTCATCGTGCCTCCCGATGGGTACCTAGCGGCGGCGCGGGAAGCCTGCGATCGTGCGGGCGCCTTGCTCATCATCGACGAGATCCAGACTGGCATGGGCCGCACCGGCAAGACCTTTGCCTGTGAGCATGAGGGCGTTGTCCCCGACGTGATGACCCTTGGCAAAGCCCTCGGCGGGGGAGTGCTGCCCATCGGCGCGTTCATCGCGCGGCCGCCGTACTGGAGCATGTTCGCGGAGAACCCGCTCGTCCACTCGTCCACCTTCGGTGGGGGGCCCGCGGCCTGCGCGGCGGGGCTGGCGGCCATCGCGGTCCTAGAGGATGAGGGGCTCGCGGCGCAGGCCGCGGAGAAGGGGGAGCCCTTCCGCGCGCGGCTCCGGGAGATGGCGGCGCAGTACCCAGGCACCATTGACGATGTGCGCGGCCGCGGGTTGATGACCGGCATGAGCTTCGCCAACAGCGACGTGGGCGGCCTCGTGATCGCGGGGCTTGCCCAGCGCCATGTGCTGGCCGCTTACACCCTCAACAACCCCAGCGTGCTGCGCCTCCAGCCGCCTCTGAACGTAGGAGCGGACGTGCTGGATGAGGTCGCGAGCCGTCTGGAGGAGGCCGTGGCCCAGACGATGGAGCTCATCGCGGGCCTCGATATGGCCGAGTAACCGCTTGCGGGGGCCCTTGGGTCGCCTTAGAATCGGCTCGCCGTGAGAGGTCGCGCCCTCCCCAGAACCCCGTATCTGCGAATGTCCCGTGCTGCCTCGCTCGGCACACCGGGTGGCGTGTCCGCATCCCGACGCAACATCGCGGCCCTCGCGCTGCTCGAGGTGGCTTGGGGTGTCGGCATGGGCTTCGTGCCCTTCGGCACGGTGGTCCCTTTCCTGTTGCGGGGTCTTGGGGCTGGCGAATTCCTCATCGGCTCGGTCGCCACGGCGAGCCTGATCATGACAGCGGCGCCGCAGCTCATCGCCGCCTACTACGCGGCCCGCTTCAAGCGCAAGATCGGCCTGTTCGTTCTGGTCCACTACCCCGCGTGCATCTCCGTGTTGGCGATGGGAGCCGTCGCCTTCTACGCTCACGCCATCGGCGAGGGGCTGGCCGCGTGGCTTATCGTAGCGTGCGTGGGCGTATATGGCTTGTCTATGGGCATGGTGACGCCAATCTGGGTCCATCTGATGGCGAAGCTCCTGCCATCCCGCATCAGGAATACCCTCTGGGCGTGGATCGTCTGCGCAGGCACCGGCGCGGGCTTGGTGGGCGCGTGGCAGTCACATACGATTCTGGGGGAGAACCCGAGCCTCGTGGGCTATGCGGTGTGCCTGACCATCGGAGGCGTACTCCTCACTCTGGCGATCCAGGTGACATGGTTGGTGCGGGAGCCGGAGGAGGATGCGGCGCCCCCGCAGGGATCGGCTCTCTCGTTCGTGAGGCGTCACATCGGCATCATCTGGGCTTCCCGTCCCATGAGGCGGCTGATCCCCCTGCGCATGCTGGCGGCCGGAGGCGCCGCCATGCTCACCGCCTTCCTGGCGGCGGCGGCCAGGGACCAGTTCGACCTACCCGACAAGCAGGCGGCGGTCTTCACCGCAGCCACTATCGCTTCGCAGATCATTCACGGGCTATGGTCGGGGCCGGTGGGGGACCGGCTGGGGAACAAGGTGGTGACGGTCCTCGCGCCAGTGCTGGTGTGCATGGCGGCCGCCCTCGCCCTGGTCGCGAAGTCGCCGACCTACTTCACGGTCACCTTCCTGCTCACGGGCGGGATCTGGATCCTCGATGTGATCGCCGTGAACGGCCTGGTGATGGCCTACTGTCCCGCGGCGGACAACACGCCGGCGGTGGCGGCCACGGCCACCTGCGTCATGCCGGTGGCGGCGATCGCGCCTCTCATCGGCGGCTGGCTGGCGCGGGCGTCAGGCGGGTACGACGCGGTCTTCGTGGCAGCAGGGCTGCTGACGGGGCTGGCGGCCATCCTCATGGCCGTCCAGCTCGAGGAGCCGAGGCGCAGCGTGAGCGGCGCCCGCTAACCCTCGCCGTTCCAAATCTCGATCTCCACGTTCTTCTGAAGCACGGTGCTGCCTGGCTCGACCGACTTCGCGAGCCAGACGTTGCCACCGATGACCGAGCCCTTGCCGATGACCGTGCTGCCACCGAGTATGGTGGCGCCGGCGTAGATGACCACATCGTCCTCGATGGTGGGGTGCCGCTTGATGCCCTTGATGGGGATCCCGTGCTCGTCCACGGGGAAGCTCTTGGCGCCCAAGGTCACGCCTTGGTAGATCTTGACCCGATTCCCGATCTCGCAGGTCTCACCGATGACCACCCCTGTTCCGTGGTCGATGAAGAAGCTCTCGCCCAGACGCGCGCCGGGGTGGATGTCGATGCCGGTGTGCATATGGGCATGCTCGCTCATCATCCGTGGGATGACAGGGACATCGAGGAGGTACAGCTCGTGGGCGATTCGGTGGGTGAGGATCGCGCGGATGCACGGGTACGCGAGGACGACCTCGGCGAAGTTCGTGGCCGCCGGGTCGCCCATGTAGGCCGCCTCAACGTCCTTGACGAGCAGTTCCCTCACCTTGGGTAGGGTCCGATAGAGCTTGGTGAGCACGCCCTCGGCCTCTTCCTCGGGATCCACACGCTCGGAGCTGCGACCCGTGCTCACGGCGAAATGGCCGGTCCAACGGAAGGGGATTGCCTTGGCGATCTCCGTCCGAAGGATGGAGTGAGCATGGGCCAGGCGCTCCATGACGAAGGATTCGATGACCGTGCCCGGCTTGAGCTCGGTGGTCATCCGGCCGGGGAAGAGAGCATCCTGGAGGCAGTGGAGCGCCTCCGTGACCTGTGAGAGGGATGGCACGGCGCCCGTGGTGCTCTGAGGCAGATCCTTGGCCCCGACATGGAAACTCGGGAGTAGCGCGTCCACGGTCTCACAGGTCAGCCGGGTCGACTCCACGCGGCGGCACTGACCGCCTCGAGGGCAGACGATACCGTCGGTCGGGGAATGGTCGCACATGGTGTGATCACATCCCTCCGTGCTCGCGCACGCCGGGGCCTCTGGCCGCTAGCCAGTACCGATGACGGCCTCGATCTCAATGTCGGCGCCCAGCGGCAACGCGGCCACCTGAATACAGCTACGGGCCGGGGGCTCATCGGCGAAGTAACGCCCATAGACCTCGTTCACGGCGCCGAAGTCACCCATGTCCGTGAGGAAGATCGTGACCTTCGCAATGTCCTTGAGGGTCCAGCCGAGATCCTCAAGGAGCAGAGTCATGTTGTCGAGGATCCGCGTCGTCTGGCTCTGGATGTCATCGAAGACAGGCTGGCCGGTCGATAGGTCGACCGAGAGCATACCGGACACGAAGCCCAGCCCGCCCGCCACAGCGACATGACAATAGGGCGCGACGGGCCTGCCCAGCTTCTCGGAGAAGAGACTTCGCTTCGCCATCGGTACCTCCTAGGTTTCCTACTTGAACTCAACGCCGCCCTGAACCCACCGTACGGTCAGGCCGAATCCTCGGCTCGCCAAGCCGACCGGCACCATCAGCCGGTCTCCGACGGTCGCGGGGGCGGCGGCCAAGGGGACGTCGACGTCGTCGATCCTGACGGTGCGCTCGCCGGACTTGATCGTGACCTTGTGCCCCAGCGCCTCCGCCAAGCTAGCCCGGATGTCATCCCGCCACGTAACGGTGCCGCCCAGAGGCTGGATCACGTCACGGATGGGGACCATCTCCACGCCACCCACCACCGTGACAGGCACGACGACGGAGCCCGCCGAGGGGGCGAGTGGGCGCGCTCCCCATGAGTAGTCGCCCACCGATCCCATGGCGACCACGGTCCCATCGGCGAGGAGCGCCATGGCCTCGCCCTGATGCCGGAAGTTCGCGGCGGCTTGCCCGCCGGAGAGGATGCCGGGGGCGGCATCGAACACGAGGACCGTCTTGTCCGGCGCGGTGATCTCACGCCCGAGGCGTCCGGCCAGGTTCTCATTGAGGGCGTAGGTGGTGGGGCCGCCAGGAGTCAACGGGGAGACGAGATCCTCTGGGGAGAGGACGTCAGTGTAGGCGAGCAGGTCCTGCTGCCATGTCTCGGCGGCAGGCAAGCGGCCATCGTGTTCCTCGAGGTAGCGGAGGGTGGCTCGGGCGACACGCGCCAACTGCTGGCTCGCCGCGTCCTTGCTGCCGCGCTCCAGGAGGATCCTCTCGACGCGCGTGCCCCGGGCGTTCTCGAGAAGGGTCCGCTGCAGGTCGATCTGCCACTGGGGGCCAGTGCGCACGAAGTAGATGCTGTGGTCGAATGTGAGGGTTGTGGATGCCACGAAGTCGAGCCGCGCCTCATCCCCCACGGGCGGAGGGGCCGCCACGAGCCGCCACTCCAGCGGCGTGGGGGAGAGGGGCACGAAGAGCGACAGGGCTTTGACGACCCCCATCACGTCAACCTCGGAGGCGATGTCGCCCATCGCGTCTCGGAGCTGCCGGGTGGCCTGGGGATCGCGAGCCCCAGGAACACGGCACCACGACAGGGCTCCGTCATAGTCGCCCCGGGCGATGTGGGTCGTGTACAGATCGAAGACAACTGCCGGATCGGGAGCGTCCTGAGCCAGGCACACCCCAGGCACGATCAAGGATGCCAGTAGCGTGAGGGGCACAGCCGGTCGCAGCATGATATCCACATCCGTATCCGCCCCACAGCCGGGGCAACGGTTCTCCGTATGGACGTCGAGGGGGCGAGCCCTCCGTTAGCGGCTGGCGCGGTCCCTCTCCTGAGCGACTCGCACCGGAAGCCCCCAGATCTTGCAGAAGCCCGCGCCGGCGGAGGCGTCGTACATGTCGCCGACATCGTAGGTAGCCAGGTCGGTGCGATAGAGCGACTCCGGCGACTCCCGACCGACGACGAAGCATGAACCCTTGTAGAGCTTCATGCGGACCTTGCCCGAGACGCGCTCCTGGGTCGAGTCGACGAAGGCCTGCAGGTGCTCACGGAGGGGCGAATGCCATAGGCCGAAGTAGACGAGCTCCGAGTACCGCTGAGCTACCAGGGCCTTGTAGTGAGCAGTATCGCGATCCAGGGTGAGGGCCTCCATCTCGCGATGGGCGAGGGAGAGCAGCACGGCCGCCGGCGACTCATAGACCTCGCGCGACTTGATGCCGACCAGACGGTTCTCGAGCATGTCGACGCGCCCAACGCCATGAGAACCGGCTAGCTTGTTGGCCTTCTCGACCAGCGCGACCGGGCCCGGAGCGTCTCCATCGATGGCGACCGGCACGCCCTTCTCGAAGGTGATCTCCACGATCTGCGGAGTGTCGGGCGCATCGACGGGGTTGACGGTCATCTCGTAAGCATCCTCGGGCGGCTCAACGGCCGCGTCCTCGATGATGCCGCACTCGACGGAGCGGCCCCAAAGATTCACGTCGATGCTGTACGGGCTGGCTTTGGCGATGGGGACGGGGATGTTGAAGCGCTCGGCGTACTCGATCTCTTCCTCGCGCGTCATCCCCCACTCGCGGGCGGGGGCAACGATGTCGAGCTTGCCATCCAGGGCGGCGAAGGTCACGTCGAAGCGGACCTGGTCGTTGCCCTTGCCGGTGGAGCCGTGGCCTACGGCCGTGGCGCCGACCTCGTGAGCCACATCGACAATGAGCTTCGCGATCAGCGGCCGGGCAAGGGCGGTCGCGAGGTAGTACTTGCTCTCATAGCAGGCGCCCGCTTTGAGGGCCGGCCAGATGTACTCGGTGACGAACTCCTCCTTGGCGTCGATGATGCGCGACTCGGGCAGCGCGCCGACGGCCAGCGCCTTTTGCAGGATGGCGTCGTAGTCGCGCTCTTCACCCACATCGACGCCGATGGCGACGACATCGAGCCCTCGCTCTTCCTTGACCCACCGCACCGCGACAGAGGTATCCAGTCCACCGGAATACGCTAAAACGATCTTCCCGCTCATCTCACGTCCCTCTCTTCGTCGGCTCCTGGGGGCCGGGGTCGTCATCCTCTGTGGCGTCTCGGCCCGCGCCATCCGAGTCTTCCTCGGACGCGTAGAGCTGTCCCACGCCCTCGCGCACGAGGGCGAACATCCTCAATGCACACACCAGACCGAGAACCCCGCCGGCCACGGCCAGGATCAGGCTGCCCTCGGACATTGTACCCTCTCGGACACGCCCTATGGCTTCGAAAAGATCGTACCCCAGGCCTCGCGCCGACAGCACGAACAGCGCCGCGAACAGGACCGCGAACAGCCACAGCTCGGCGAGCCAACCGCGTATGCGCGCCTCCTTGCCCCGGAGGGCCAAGCTGCGGGTTCCGACCACGGTGACACTCGCCAGAAGGAGCAACAGCGCAACGCCCATAGTAGCGAGCATGGCAGGGGCCGGAGTGCCGCTCATCGCCACTCCTCTGCTGACATGAGCCCAGCCCGCACGAGGGCCGATCCGAGGACCTCCAGCACGAGGTCGGCGTAGTCGATGCCCACGTGCGCCGCCTGGGCGGGCAGGTCGCTCGTCTCGGTCATTCCGGGGCTGGTGTTCACATCCAGCACTCGGGGGCAGCCCCCAGCATCGACCCGCATGTCCACTCGGCACAGCTCCGCGCAGCTCAGAGCCGACGCGGCAGCGCTGGCTGCCTCTAGCGCGGCCGCATAGACCGGCGGATCGAGCCTGGCGGGCAGGATAAACTCGGTCATGCCCTTGGTGTACTTGGCGTGGTAGTCATAGAACTCGTTGGCGGCCTTGAGTTCGAGGATAGGTAGGGGGTGACCGTGGAGGACCCCCACCGTGATCTCAGGCTCGGGGATCAGCTCGCACGCCATGCCGCCGCCGTATTCGGCTTGCAGGGCGGCAACGGCGTAAACAAGGTCGCCCTGGGTGTGGCAGAAGCGCACGCCCAGGGATGACCCCTCGTCCACCGGCTTCACAACGAAAGGGAGCCCTATCTGTGCGATGGCGGCCTGCGCCGCGGCTTCGGGAGGATCATGCGGGCCGAACTCGATGAAGGCGGGCACTCCGACCCCGGCATGCTCGAGCACACGCGTCGCCGTGGGCTTGTGCATCGCAGCCGCACAGCCAAGCACCCCCGGGCCCGTGTAGGGGACCCCTAGGCACTCGAGCCACCCCTGAACGCTGCCATCCTCGCCCTTGCCGCCATGCAGGGCGATGTACGCGAGATCCCAGTCCCGCGAGGCAGTACTCTCCGCGAGATGGGCGTAGTCCAGGTCGACGGCCCGGACATCGGCCTCGGTGGCGGTCTGCAACGCTCTCACCACGCCGTCGCCTGACCGTAGGGAGACGTCGCGCTCGCCCGAGTCGCCGCCCATCAAGACCGCGATGACGCGCCCTCGCACGCCATCGGCGATTCGCCGCCGCCGGTCGGCCCCCCGCTTGGGATCACAGAGGGTCAGTGGCCTGTCGTTGATACCGACCATGACTTCGCCCCTTACAGGGAGGCGATTATAGCACGGGGCTTGGGCGTCGCTACGAGGACGGCGTGTGGGCCGCGGTTAGGTCAGTCCTGCTCCACGCGGTAGACCGTCGGAATCCCGTCCGGTCCCTCGCCGACCCGGTAATCCCAGAACAGGGGGACATGGGAGCTCAGGACCTCGAGGAGACGGCTTGCCAAGCGCCTTATCTCGGCCTCGGCGTGTTCCGAGCCGCGGAGACTCAGAATGTGCCGCCAGGCTCGGACGTTCGCTGTCATCACCAGATGGGTCTCGGTGCAATTGGGGAGGACGGAGCGGGCGCACTCGCGCTGCTTCTTGCGATCGGGAGCCACGCCCGCCAGGCCATCAGCGAGGGCGACGTACGAGTCCAACGTGGCGCGGCAGGCACGGGCCCACTCGCGTAGCAACCCCTCCATGCCGAACAGAGCCGGCGGCACCACGAAGGCGACCTCGGACGAGTCCACGTAACGCTGGCTAAGCTGACTGTAGGAGCAGCCGGCACGGTGCCGGACCATCTCATGGGTGAGGCTGCGGGAGACTCCCCGCAGGTAGACGGTGTAGTTCGCGTGTTCGAGCACCGAACCATGGCCCTGGCGGATGATGTTCCGGAGGTACTCGTGGTTCGTGCGGCCGGCTGGGTTGTGCCAACTCTGGTAGCAGGACCTGCCCGCCGCCTCGAGGAGAAGCTCGCCGCCCTCCCCCTCGATGTCGGTCTCCCATTGGTCCCGTAGATCCTCGGGAATGCCCGTGAAGCGTGACGCGGAGATCAGGGTCACCTCTGGCTGGACGATGAGGTCGATTCCGTACTCACTGGCCGGCACGCGGTACCGACCCTCGGCCAGCGCGCCTTCGATCAGTTGCACGAGAGTCAAGAAGGGCCTCCTTGGCGTACGCTAGGACGTGGAGTCGTTCGGTCGGTGACAGTCTACACTGCGGAGGGCGTCCCTCAGCTCGGCGGCGAGTCGGTAGTCCTCGCGGTCGATGGCGCGGCGCAGCTCTAGCCGAAGCTCCACTCGATCCACGACATCCGCGCCGCAACCTCGCAGCTCCTGGGCCAGCTCCTCGAGCGCCCGTATGTCCGCGTCGGCCTCGCCGGTGATATAGGCAGAGCCATTGCTGGCCAGGAGCCGGCGCACCGCGCTGATGGCCTCCGCGATCTGGTCGGCGGCGCCGCAGGGGTCGCCGTCCTCCATCAGCCGGCCCGCCCGCGCTCGGGCGCGCATCATCAGGACTAAGGGCCGGTACTCCTCGAACAGGAGTCTATCGTCATCGTCGATGGCGTGATCGCGGCAGAGATCCATCGCCTCCAGGTTGCAGGTAGTGTCCCTCTCCGCTCGCCGGTAGTCGCGTAGCTGGAGGCAGCAGCTGTAGCGCATATAGTAGAGGCCCGCCTCTTCGAACAGCTCGTGGCACTCCTCCGATGTCAGGCGTAGGCTTGGCGGCGGGTGGCCCGGGGCCATCCGCGCGCGGTGGAAGTGGAGGAGCGAGGGGTAGCCCATCCGCTCCTTGCCGTCGGGCGGGCCGTCGGCCTCCAACTGGACCAGTCCCAGTTCCGTCCGCATCTGGATCTTCTCGCGACCATCGTCGCCGACAACCAGCCGCGCGGTCACTCTCCCGGGGACGTAGTCGAAGCCCTCCAACATGGGGCCAAGATCGAAGGACATGGCTGTCACCTCCCAGGCTCCCAAGCCCGAATCGCGAACCGTGTGAGTTTGGTGGCGCTAGCCTTCGCCCAACTCGTCGGCCAGCCTGCTGAACCGTGTTCCGCTTCGGCGTGGAACCCACATGAATAAGATGGGGCGCATCCCAGGTAGATGCGCCCCATTCGTGTCGTCTCGGCGTTCGCCTACGTCCTCACTAGGGCGCCGAGGGCGGCCGCTCGATCCCCGTAAAGGAGCGGCTGCCCGAGTAAACCCAGTCGACGGGCCGGCCGAACCGATCCCGTGGGTAGAGGGCGTCTCCGCTGTTCCTGGCTCCAACCCTCCAGTATATGGGGCTCGTCACCGTGGCGAAGCCATCGGCGATGGCGGGCTCGTTGACCGTCTGCGAGATGATGGCGCCGGCGGCCGCGGAAAGGAGGTAGGGCCTCGTGCGGGATGTGTTGCTCGGCGGGAAGGCGCGATCGGTGGAGAACTCGATGACATAGGTATCCGCCGAGGCGGAGGCCTGCCACGAGAAGAGGGTCGTCGCGATGTCAACGTCGTAGCTGCCAGGATCGGGACTGTTCGGCGGGTCTGTCAGGATGGGCGGCTCAAGCACGGTGGCCTGGGTTGAGCGGGCCTCCGTGGAGAGGACTAGCTCACCGCCGAGGTCCAGGCTTCCGCCGGTGCCCGGGAAGGGCTGCGGCGGCAGCTTCTTGACAACGGCGCGCACGGTGTAGGTGTAGAGATCGCCGGGGGAGGGCGGGCTCGGCACGATCACGTAGGTGATGGAGTCCGTTCCGTAGGTCGTGCTGGCGGGTCCGGTGGCCGCCGCGCGGTTGACGGCCACATACCCAGAGGTCTCGTTCGTGGTGACGGTCACTTGCTGGCTTTGCCTCGGCTCGTCGGCGGAGTCGATGAAGCTGGTGACGCCGCCACCCTCGAGGAAGGCGATCATGTTCGCGGGCACCGCGGCGGCGCGGGGGCTGGCGGCGCGGTAGAGCTCGTAACCGACGACATACCCCCCCCGAGGCTGGGGAACGACGGGGAAGCCCTGAGGCGCAGACCAAGAGACCCAGGCCGCGGGCGCCCCGAAGGCCGCGTCCCCAAGGGAAGCAGCTTGGACACCCACGCCCACGATCTGGTCGGGGTTCTGGACACCATCTCCGACGCCGGAAGCACATCCAAAGGCGGTCAGACCGGACAGAGCCATGAGCAGGATCAGAAGACCCGTGCTCCCCCAGGTGTGAATTCGTTGAAGCCTACTCATACTCGGAACCTCCAGTGCGCCCGTGGGCGTCCGCCCGTTGGGCGACTCCCTTGCTGCACCTTGAGACGAATCTAACGGCCGTATGGTCTCGTTGGCCACTCGACTCTGGGGCAGATGCGAATCGCTCGCTCGCTTCGTCGCTGATTCTACTTCGCTCCCGAGGGAAGGAGAACCTGGGCGGGCTTGGTAGATCATAGTACCGGAACGCGTCATCGACCGCTATCAAGGCCTGCGAGCAGGGTTGACAATGTCCAACGTGACGGCTAATGTGCCACCGTTGCACGTTTGAAGTCAGTGTAAGGAAGACGTGTCCCGGTGAGCGGGCCTAGGTATTGCGCCAAACAGGACGTGCATGGGCAGGAGACCAGTGACGGCTTCCTCCTTTGTGATGCGACCACGCAAGAGATCTTCGAACTGAACGAAACGGCGCGACGTATCTGGGAGCTAGTTGTCGAAGGTAACACGATCGACCGGATGGTAGAGGTCCTCATGGATGAGTACGAGGCCACCGAGGACCAGATCCGGGAGAGCGTGGAAGAGACAATCGAAGAACTGGTTGAGCAAGGTCTCGTCCGGGAGTGTTCTGAGAATCTAGGGCCATAGTGCCTGCATGTTCCTGTGGCCCTGCGGGGCACTATGCTGCGGGACTTCCGTGTTAGTTGCCGGACCATGGGAAGAGACGGAGTTACAGTTATGGACGCTAGCAAGCAGAAGAAGGAGTTTGTGCGGCCGAGGATCGTTCGGCGCCGAGAGAAACTCGCTTCCATTGTTCAGTTCGCCACCGGCGGCACAGCCGTGAAGAAGACGGAAGCCCCGAACAACAGCGACGACAAGTAACCCCTAGAACGACACTCAACTATTCCGGAGCGCCGCGGCATCAATTCCGCGGCTCTCTTCGTGTACGGGACCTCCCGATCCACAGCCTAGCGAGGGTGGTCCATCCCTATCGCGTCGGCGATCTCAGCCACGACCTCCTCCCGCTGCTCCGGGTCGAGGGCGAACAGGCGCGTCACCCCCCGGCTCTCGAGATGATGGCGGCCGATCTCCGCGCTCAGCACATCGTAGGCCAGATCCCCGATTCGGAGCAGGTCCGGTAGAGGTCCAACTCCGTCAGTGGCGGGCACTCGGGTGAAGCCCTGGTTGTCGAGCATCTCGCGCATCGCGGCGCGGACCGGCTCGCCCCCAGAGAGTAGGGCAACGACGGGATCGCCCTCGCCGGTCGTGTACTCCATCCCCTGCGGCAGACCGGCGTCACGAAGACGCCACGCTTGGTAGCGCGCCCACTGCAGCGTCCCGGATGGCTCGTCCTCGCCCCAGATCGGAGGCACTCCATCCTGGCGCACCATGTCGCGCATGGTCGCCTCGTCTTCGACGAGCCTATTCCTGCCGGCGTACGCTTGAGATAGATCAACGGCTGCCGCGAGCAGGCGTGCCGGCACACTCCGGTCGAAGCCCCAGGGCAGCCCCTCGATGGCCATCCTATGGGCACGGTACGCCAGGGCGGCGGGCAAGCTCTCGAAGCCATCGCGCCCGGCCCTGCGAGCCCATTCGGCCGCCTCGTCGGCGCGTCCCAGTCGGGCCCAGATCACGGAGGCCATCGCCGCGGAGGAGGAGGCACTCTCAATGCCCCATGCTTTAGCGTCCTGGCCGTCGAAGACGACACCTGGGGTGTCGGTAGCCTCTGGGAATGTCCGGATCCACGCCGCCAGGGCGACGTCAGCCGTGGTCGCCCGCGCCTCGGAGGCCGGACCTGACAGGACCTCCAGCCAGGGGCTGAGGTAGGCGTCGCCGTAGCTGGTCTTCAGTTGCCAGACTCCATGATCCTGAGCATCCGCCGCAGACCACCGAACGACCATGGGCTGCAGGCCCTCCAGTTCGGGCAGGGGCACGCTGGGTGCGAGGTCGCCGTGCTCACCCAACATCGCCCGCTGCTCGTCGGTCAGAGCTGAGAGGCGCACGACAGAGGGGAATGCCCAGGCCATCCCCACGAGCGGCCTGCCCGTGGCCTCGGCCGCATGCACGCCCGGAGCGGGATCGTAAGGAGCGGGGGCAACCTGGTCCAGGCTGCCGGAGACGCTCGCCTCCTTCGAAGGGGTGGCTGCGGGACGCGGTGAGGCGGCCTGGACCTCCTCCTGGCGCGATAGGCACCCAACCACCAGCCAGATCGTGGCAAGCAGGCTGATGACTACGAACGGAAGCGGCTGTCGAGACATCATCTAAGGGCTCCTCTGACCGTTGCTACTATGCTCGGCGGGGGCCAAGGGTCTTTTCATTTTCGTTGA
>DBQI01000016.1 GCA_002305165.1 Armatimonadetes bacterium UBA1398 | reverse complement strand
CGGCCTGCTCCTGACCGTCGGCGCGTGGCAGCGGCATGAACTGAGAGACGGCTCGCGCGTCCGCAACGACCCACGCCCAGCAGGGAGCGATGGGCCTCACGGGCGGGAGTTCCCACGAAGGGACCTCGCATAGGACGTCGAGAGAGGGGCCCCACCATTGATTCACTCGGAAGTGCATCGCCGACGCCAGTTCCTCGGGCAGGAACCGCATCGCCTCAGCCCGCACCAGGCGGAATATCTCCTCCACGGTGGGTGGAGGGGGGTTCTCCATCACATCCCTGCCATGCATCGAGAGACTCCATGTCCTGATGTTCACCCCGAAAGACTCCCTGGGGACAATGTCCCTCGGAGTGCCGAACAGGATGAGGTGGGGCAGATCATCTCCCCACATCCAGTGGGGTTCGGGGTCCAGTTCCATCCCCGCCGCCTCGCAGGCGATACCGTAGGCCTTCTCGATGTCGGCGGGGTCGAGATCCTCGATGGACTGGGGCCCCTCGGCCGACTCATCGGGGCCCTCGGCCTCGGTCGCAGGTTGGGCCAAAGCGCTCAGCGAGAGAACGCAGAGGGCGATCAGTAACGCCACGCTCGCAGACCATCTCATATCGCACACCTCCTTCAGAACGCGGGCTGGAGCGTCGTTGGTAGGCCAAGGCGGGCGCCGTGGGAGCGCGGGCCGCGTCACGGGAGGCGCTGACTCCGAGGCCTAGCAGTAAGAGGACTAGACTGGTTGGCTGTGCTGACGGGTTGGCGGCTGGGCGACTGGGCGGCTTGGCGGACTGGTCGGGAACTGGACCTCACGAAGCGATCTCGACTGGCGATACCGACCATGGCGAACACCCCCTGGCCGTTCGAGCCACTCCAGCGGCGAGGCCACTGGCCCATGCCGTGGCTCGACTCCGGTACCGATGGCACACGATTTCGCTCCTGTTTGACAGCTTACCTTCATGCACCAGAACGTCACGGCTCCCTCGTCGGCACGACCGGGTGAAGGTTCCCGGCCGGTCTCTGTCGGAGCATAGGGATGCTAGGATCGCCCACGCTCCGCATCGCGGGGCTCACAGGAGGCCGTAGAGATGCAGTACCGACTGCTTGGACGGACCGGGGTCAGCGTATCGGCCCTGTGCTTCGGCGCCATGACCTTCGGGCGCGAGGCGGACGCGCAGGCTTCCGCCCGCCTGTTCGCCCTGTGCCTGGACGCGGGCATCAACTTCTTCGACTGCGCGGACATATACGCGGACGGCCGGTCGGAGGAGATCCTGGGGGAGCTGATCCGCGGCCGGCGCGAGGAGCTGGTCATCACCAGCAAGGTCGGCATGCCCTCCGGTCCGGACCGCAACGCCCTGGGTCTGAGCCGCCGGTACATCATGCGGCAAGTGGAGACCTCGTTGCGGCGGCTGGGCACCGACACCATCGACGTCTACTTCTGCCACACCTACGATGACCAGCCCCATCCGCACGAGACGCTCCGGGCTCTGGATGATCTGGTGCGCCAGGGGAAGATCCGTTACGCCGGCGTCAGCAACTGGCCCGCGTGGCGAACGGCTCGCGCCCTCGGGGAGTGCGAGCGCCTCGGACTGGCGCCCATTCAGGTGGTTCAGCCCATGTACAGTCTGGTGAAACGCACCGCCGAAGTGGAGATCCTTCCGATGGCGGCTGCCGAGGGGCTCGGCGTCATCTCCTACAGCCCTCTGGGGGGTGGGCTGCTCTCGGGCAAGTACGGGCTAGGCGGCGCCGAGGGACGCCTCACTTCGAACGCCATGTACGCCGAGCGGTACGCCGCAGCCATGGCGGAGGGCGCCGCGGGCCGCTTCGCGGAGTACGCGCGGACCAAGGGCGTCCATCCGGTGACCCTGGCCGTGGCCTGGGTGAAGGCTCATCCGGCGATCACCGCCCCCATCATCGGCGCGCGGAGTGTCGAGCAACTCGAGCCGGCCCTCGCCGCCGCCGACTACGCCATGGGGTCTGCGGAATGGGAGGAGATCGCCGCCCTCACCCCGCCCGTGCCGGTGGCTACGGATCGGGATGAGGAGCGGACAGGCAAGGGGATGTTCCCCAGGTAACGGGCTGAGCGGGCGCTTCCCCTACAGCGAGATCACCCGGTCGGAAGTGACGGTCCAGTCGGAGAAGTCGGACATGCTCCCGATCCCGGCCCCCGGGATCAGGGGTATGTAGGTCAGCCCCCGGGCCTTGACACAGGTGACGCATAGCTTCACCTCGGCTCCGCGGGCGATGACGTCGCGTAGCATCTCCCCGATGTTCGGCCAGCCCTCCGGCGGCGTCTGCTGATCGACCGCGCAGTGGACCGCGTCGGACACGAGGAAGAGGCGAACCGCCGTCTGGGGGTGCTCGGCAAGGATCGTGCCTGCGAGCTTCAGCGCCGTGAAGGGCATCTCGGACCCGTAAGGCCCCTCGCGCAGGGTGATGAGAACGGTGCTCATAGGCGCCGCCTCTCTGTTATTCGGCAGGGAAGAACCGCATGAGTTCATCGACGAAGAAGCGGTGGCCCCGCTCGTCCGGGTGGTTGATCGTATTGAGCAGCAGGGTCTCGTAGGGGACGCCCTGGTACTCGAGTAGCTCCCAGTAGCGGTAGGCGTCCACAAGCCCCGTGCCCGTGTCCCGGGCGACCTCCCGGACCGTCTCGTTGGCATCGCCGAGGCGGCCGAACCACGTCTCCGTCATGAAGTTCGAGGTCATATGGATGACCTCGGCGCCCTCAGCCTCGCACCGATCGGTGATCTCGGTGAGCTGGGCCGCGTAGACGTCCGCGGGCGTGCCCGCATCGTTGAGGGAGAACATCACCGTGACGAGGTCGGGGTGGTGGTCGAGGACATCGCGCTGCAGGCGCTCAAGTCCGAAGGCGGACGGGGTGCCGCCCACGCCAGCGTTGATGACGTCGATGCGTCCCCCGGGGAAGCGGCGCTTGAGCTCACGTTCGAGGGCGCCGACGTAGCCTTGGCCGACTACGCTGGCGAGGTCGCCGCCGGCCGTCACGCTGTCGCCCAGGCAGACGATGGTGACTGGCTCGCCGGCGCGCAGCTTCGCGAGGGTGCGAGCGGCGTACTCGGGCCCCACGTTCGTCTCGGTGGCGCGCCAGGTAGCGACGAACTCCGCGGCGCGATCGGGTTGGTTGGGGAACAGGTCGCGCTCGGTGATGGCCTCGGCGGCGCCGCGCACCCACACCCGGGCGAGGGTCTCCCAGCCCTGGGGTGTCGCGCCGGGGAGCGGCCCACAGCGAACGTCGCCGCCCTCGAACACGGCGACCTGCCCCTCGGGGCCTCGGGCGATGGTGTCCACCCGCTGGAAGCCGAGGGAGTACTCGAGCCAGACCTCCTGGCCCTCGGCGATGCCCCCGCCCTCGACGCGCGTCACCGCGGCCCAGTCGCTGTCGAGCAGGTAGTCGACACCGGGCTCGAAGACGACGGCGTCGGTCTCGGGGCCGCTGGCGACCCTCAGCGTCTCAGGATGGAGCAATCCCTGGCAGCAATGGTAGTAGTGGGGAGGCTCGACGCGGCAGAGGTTCAGCATGGCGCCGCTGCGCCAGCTCGGCTCTCCGGCTGGGAGCACCGCATGCTCGCCGCGGACGGAGAGGACGACGGGCGGGCGGATACTACGAGTGGCGCCGTCGACCACTACGGCCCAGGAGGGCGGATCGGTGGGGCGGATGTCGGCAACCTGGGCACAGGAGAGCAGGCTCGCGAACATCAAGGTGTAAGCCATGGGGAGGATCCCTTCAGGGTCATCGCCGGTTCCTTCGCCGCGTGCGGCGGCCTTCACCTGCCCGAATGGCGCGGAAGAACAGGAACCCTGTGGCAAAGCCGGCGAGGTGGCCCCAGTGGGAGATGCCATCCCGCTGGAATAGCCCCATCAGGTCGCCCCACATGGCCGGCAGGAGCCAGAGGAATACGACGGCCACCCCCAACAGGATCTCGGGGATGATGATCCAGACCGACTTGCTCTCGCCGGCAAGGAGTTCCAGGGCCGCAAGCATCGCGAAGGCGCAGACGGCTCCGCTCGCGCCGACCGCCGCCTGGCCCGTCAGGAAGAGGAAGACGCCCACCACGACGCACGCGGCAAGGTAGAGGCCCAGGGATCTGGCGGCGCCGTAGCGGTGTTCCAGGAAAAGGGCGAAGGGCAGTAGGGCGAGCATGTTGCCGATGAAGTGTCCCCACCCGGCGTGAACCCACGCATAGGTGAACACCCGCCACACCTGGCCATGCCATATAAGGTCGGGCCGGAGCGAGAGCAGCGCGGGGGTTAGGGAGGTGAGGGCGCCGGCGAGCAACAGGCCGAAGTTTGCGGCGGCCACCGCGAGTACCCACGGCGCGCTCCCCGACGCCCTCGCGCGGTTCCGATCGGCCTGCGGCATCGTCGCCCCCTCGTCATGTTCAGACGTTCATCCGTGGCGACGGTGGCGACCTCGGCTCAGTAGTCCTGGTGACACGCCCCGCAGAGGGACTCGCTGCTATGGCAGAGGTAGCAATAGTCCAGGCGCCCCGTCGCCCGGCGGCCATGGTCCATCATGAAGATGTCCGTGTGGTCCGATGGGGTCAGGGCCCGGTGGCACTGCAGGCAGTCCTCGCGGTCGTCGTGGCATAGAGCGCACGACTTGGCGGACTCGTAGGCCGGCTCGCCATGGTCCAGCAGCAGCTCGACGGGATGGGGCATCTCGAAGCCGCCGTGGCAGTCGGAGCACACCGGCTCGGCGTGGCAGTACTGGCACCGATCGGAGTCGCCATCCACGTGCTTCGCGAGCCAGTCGGAGGATCGATGGTCCTTGGGGTAGACCGACTGGTGACAGTCCAAGCACTGGCTTCGCTGATGGCAGTTGGAGCAGAGACCGAGGTCGCTCCGCTGGCCGTGGCCCGCGACGAACCCCTCTCCGTGGGGCATGTCCAACCCGTGGCAGTCAGAACAGTAGCTCTGCTGATGGCAGAAGCCGCAGTTGGAGCCGATCGCCAGAGCCTCGGCGCCATGGTCCCAGCCCGTTGTGTGGGAGTCGGGTTTCACAGAGGTGTGGCAGTCGTTGCAGTAGCTCGAGCCACTGTGGCAGACATTGCACTTGCTCCCCTGGAGGACGGCGGGATCCCAGTGCTTGAAGGGCTTGGGCGAGTGGCTAGCTGGCTCGGTGGACCCGTGGCAAGCGTCGCAGTAGCTCTCCTCGTGACACATGCCGCAACTGGATCCCCAACGGATGTCCATCGAGGCGTGGCTGGTGGCGAAGCCCGGAGGGTGGGGCATGGGCAGGGCGTGGCACTTCTGGCAGAAGGCCTCGTCATGGCAGGCGGCGCACGAGAGCTGGGCGTCGTGGCTGGGGATCGCGCTGGTACCGCGGGCCCCGTGCACCTGGAGCCAGTCGGAAGCAGTGTGATCCGCAGGCTGGTAAGCGTCGCGGTACTCGTGGCAGTACGCGCACGTGTCGCCCGAGGTCATCTCCGGGGCGTGGCACATCTTGCAGAGCGCGGTCGCCGTCTCGGCGGTGTACGTGTGCTCGGCTACATCGTGACAGACCTGGCAGTGGTACCCGGCCGCACGGTGAGCCTCGTGGGAGAAGGCCGCGCTCAGGATGACGGTGGCTTCGTCGCTGAGGGCGTTGTGACACTCGAGGCACTCGAGGCCGGCGATCCGTACCGTGTCGCTGTCCAGCGGCAGTCGCCCCGCGGCGCCCGTCACGCTGGCGAGCTTGGGGTACTTGGGGACGAGGGTGCCCAAGAGCAGCAGAGCCACGACTATGAGCACGAAGGCGAGGAACAGGATGCCGAAGAGGCTCTTGAGGCAGCCGAAGAGGGTCCTGGGCCGAGGCTGGGGCTGGTTCTCGTTCATCGATTCCCCGCCCCCTTCTTCCCTGCCTCGATCTCCTCAAGTTCCGCGGCGTGGTACTCCTCCATGGCGTCCCGGCGGATGCGGCCCGTGAGCCACACCATGCTCATCGGCCAGAAGCCGGGCATGAAGTGGACCCAGCAGACGTGGATGATCAGGATGACCACCACGGCTAGAACGCCCTCGTGTCCGTGCATGATCTGGGCGAGTTGAACCCCGGCGCCGCCCACGAAACGCGCGCTGAGCTCGGGGAACCACATCAACAGGCCGGTCAGGGTCATGACGACGGTGCCCCCCGCGGCGGCCAGGTACTCGAACTTCTCGGGCGGCGCGTAGCGGCCCATGCGCGGCCGCTCCTTACTGATGCCCCAGGAGTACTTGAGCATCGCCACGGAGTCCTTGGCGTCTTGGAAGTTGAAGAGGATCGGGGACCAGCGCTTGCCCCTCAGGATCCAGATGAAGACCCAGATCGCGTGGATGATGGCGACGATGATCAGCAGCACCGCGCCTACGCGATGGATCAAAGCGGCCTCGTCCACGCCCCCGAGCAGTCTGATGGTGAACTGCGCCGTCCGCGCCCCAGGAAACATGAGCGGGATCCCGCTGACGGAGAGGAGCGTGAACGCCGCCACGAGGATGACGTGCTGGATGCGGACCGCCCAGGTCCAGCGGCGATAGAGCCGGTCGGGGCTCGCCGTGGTGGGTGGCAGCAGAGGCCGGCGCCAGATGAAGCACCGGACGATGCGGAAGGCCTCGGACCCCATGAACACGAGCATGCTGCCCGCGATGAGTCCCGTCAGGAGCACGTGGATGATGTGCACCGCGTGGACGACCGGGTTCTCCTCCGGGTCGTCGTGGCTGAAGGACAGCGCGAACTTCTCGTTGGCGCCCCGATGGCACTGGCCACAGACCTCTGCCCGGCGCGACAGGTGGAGCTGAGACTCGGGATCCCCCGCGGCGCGGACCTCATGGTAACTATGGCACGTGGAGCATACGGCGACGCCGACCTCGCGGTCTTTGCCGGTAAGGGAGTACTTCTGACCGTGCACGCTCGTCTGGAAGGTGCCGACGATCCGCTGGCTGGCGTGGCACCCCATGCAGAGCGCGGGGATGTTGTGGGTGGTCACGGGCGATCCGGGGTCGGCGACCATGCGGATCTCGTGCGCGCCGTGGCACTCCACGCAGGTGGGGGCTGGGTTGTCCGAGCCCTCGGCCGTGGTCTGGTCGATGAGCCCCTCGGCGTGGGCGGATTGGGTCCAGGCCTCGAACGCCTCATCGTGACAGTCGCCACAGGCCTTGATGGCCGCGAGGCTCCAGGCGCCCTTCCGCTCCATGACCGCCGTCTCAAGAGGAGTGTGCTCAGAGCCAGTCTCCTCTGACACACCGTGGCCCTCGGCAGTTGCCTCACTGTGCACATCGGTGTGGCACTCGGTGCACGCCAGATCGGCGTGGGCGTTCCAGGGGGCCGCCACGGTCGCCTCGGCGACAGACACGGAGTGCCCTCCGCGGGCGGGGTCCACGTAGACCATGCTGGGAGAAGCATGGCAACCCAGGCACTGAGCCTGTATCTCAGTAGCCTGCTCGCCCGTCTGCAGTATGAGTCCCGCCAAGCCGAGGACGACCAGGATGGACAACGAACCACTCCGCTCACGCTCGCACTGGGGCGCAACTAGACCCTGCCCAATTCACACGCGCGCGTCCGCTATCCTTCACGCGGGTGCAGTTCCATGGCGCCAACGGATCCCGTTCGTGAAGGGCCCCTCCATCGGCCGGAGAAGCGGTAGCTGAGGAGGTGCTTTGTGCGCAACTTGCTGTGCGTGGCGATCGTCTCGCTAGCCGCTCTGCTGGCGCTTGGCTGCTCGTCGGGAGCCGGGCCGGGCTCGGGCATAGGACCGGCGGCCTCCATCTCCATCAGCCCGAAGTCAGTGACCCTGGAGAGTGGCGATACACGGTCCTTCTCGGCCACGGTCACCGATGCCGGAGGGCAACAGGTCACGGCGGCGGAGGTGACGTGGTCCGCGGATGCCGCGATCGGGTCGATCGACTCCGCCACGGGGGTCTTCACAGCGGCGCAGGTGACCGCCATCACCGTGGGACGAGTGACAGCGAAGGCGGCGGGCACGGCGCTCTCGGCCACCGCGGATGTAACCGTTACCGCCACGGCCGAGTCGCTAGGCTATGCGGGCTCGCCGGCTTGCCTCAGTTGCCATGCGGACAAACACGGGCCGTGGTCTCAGTCGTCCCATGCCCTGAGCCTCCGCGGCTACCAACCTGGGCTGCCCGGGGTGCCCGATCCTTGGGGCGGTGGCATCGACCCGAGCGGCGTCGCGTACGTCTTGGGTGCGGGGGCCTACGCGCGGCAGTTCCTGATTCCCGATACCGAGGGCCGCGAGCTGCTGGTGCATCCCAGTCGCTACAGCGTGGCGTCGGGCGCCTGGTCGGCCGTTCACCCGGACGACTGGCAGAACCGGCCTTGGCGAGTTCATTGCGCGGGTTGCCACGTCACGGGCTTCGATGAGTCTATCCAGGCACCCCGCCCCTTTGCGGAGCCGGGCGTGGGCTGCGAGGCCTGTCATGGCCCTGGCGCGGAGCATGTGGCCTCGGGAAGCGAGGCCGACATCCCCAGCCTACGGCCCGCGGATGGGGAGATCACGGCGGCACGGGCCTACGACATCTGCGCGTCCTGCCATTCGCGCGGCAGATCCCCCAGCGGCGTCTATCAGTTTGCGGAGGGCTTCGTCCCAGGCGCGGAGCTCAGCGACCATTTCACGCCCGTGGCCGAGGGTGACGCGGAGGCCTTCTGGCCGCGGGCCGTCGGTGCTCCCCTCGTCTCTCGACTGAACTACCAGCAGGCCATCGACCTGCGGCAGAGCCCCGGCCATGGCTCCTGCATGGACTGCCACGATCCCCACGGGCCGACGGGCTTCCGCGCCCAGCTCCGCGAAGCCCCGGAGACGGACGCCCTCTGCCTCGGCTGCCACGGCGAGATGGCTGGCGCGGAGCACTCCCACCACCCCGTGAATGCCGGCGTGCCCACCGTTACCTGCGTCGCGTGCCACATGCCGCGAACGGCCACCTCAGCGCTGCCCCAGGACATCGCCTCCCACGCGATGCTGCCCATCCCGCCGTCGGCCACCGCGCTGACTCTGGGACAGCCCGAGGCGATGCCGAACTCGTGCATGAGCGCGGCGTGCCATCAGCAGGCCGATCCGGCTCGGCCGGCCATGCCTGTCTACCCCTTCGACGCGACCGGTGTAGCGGCAGCCCAGGCGCAGTGGAATCTCTGGTACGGAGGGTGAGCGCCGATGCGCTGGAGGGCGCGGAGCACTGGTTCAACCACCTGCGGTGGAGCCGGGATGGCCGGCAGGTGTGCATCGACTCGATGCGCCAGGAGGATCGCCACATGCGGGTGATCGATGTGTCCTCGGTCGTGGACGGTTAGGAAGCACCATGGCGAGCCGATGCCCCGAGTGCGGGACCGAGAACCAGCCCGGTGTTCGCACATGCGAGTTCTGCAACGCGGCCCTGCCTGCTGCGGGGACGACCGCCAAGCCGCCTGGTGCGGAGTCATCGCGTCGCCGCGCCGAAGCGGAGCGTCGCCTCAAGGCCAGCCGGCGGCGGGAGCTCATCGCCACGCCGGCCCTTGCCCTGCTGGCGCTTGTCCTGCTGGCTCTCGTCATCGTGTACTTCCCGAAGAAGCAGGTGACCGAGGCCGCGCCCGACCTCATCCTCGACTACCCCAGCGTCGCGATCGATCGCTACTACTCGGCAGTGAAGCGGGCCGATTGGGAGTCGGCCCACGGCCTGCTCGCAAGCGCCATCGCGACTTCGGTGAGCGCCGAGGCCTTGGCCCAGGCCTACGGGCCTCGCGCGGTGACCAGCCACTCGCTTCAGGACCTCGGGCAGGCGGACGAGGTCAACGCCTACGCCGCCGTCACCGTCAATGGCCGGCCCGGCTTCGTCTGGATGGTGCGCGAGCAGACGGGTTGGCGCATCCACTGGACGACGGAGCTGGGGGACGCGCTAGGTCTGCCGTGTCCTGTCTAGCCGCTTCCTTCTCAACAGGGAGCGGCTGATCGGCGCCGAATCTCCATGTGGAGCCGACGGCCGCACTCGCAGCCACCGCCCATACCAAGGAAGGTGGATCGGCCCGATGGAGCGCGTTGCGATCATCATGGGCGCCGGTCCCGCCGGCCTCACAGCATGCTACGAGCTCGGCAAAGAGTCCTTCCGCGCCCTCTGCCTCGAGCGGGATGGCATCGTCGGAGGTATCTCGCGGACCGATGAATACAAGGGCTACCGCTTCGACCTGGGGGGCCACCGCTTCTTCACCAAGTGCGCTGAGGTTGACGAGTTCTGGACCGAGATCCTGGGGCCGGAGATGCTCGATCGGCCGCGGATGTCTCGGATCTTCTACAACGGCCGCTTCTTCGACTATCCGCTCAAGCCCGCGAACGCCCTGCGTAACCTGGGGATGGGCACCTCGCTCCTGTGCCTCGCGAGTTACCTTCGCTGGAAGGCTCTGCCCTACCGGATGGAGGAGAGCTTCGAGCACTGGGTGACGAATCGCTTCGGCAAGCGGCTCTATGAGATCTTCTTCAAGACCTACACCGAGAAGGTCTGGGGGATGCCCTGCCGGGAGATCTCCGCTGACTGGGCCGCTCAGCGGATCAAGGGGCTCTCGTTGTGGGGCGCGGTGAGGGATGCCCTGTTCCATAGGCCTGGCGATACGAGCATCACGACCCTCATCGACCGCTTCCGGTACCCGCGACTGGGTCCCGGGATGATGTGGGAGCGCGCCGCCGACCTGGCGACGCAGAGAGGCCAGCAAGTCGTCACCCATCAGGAGGTCCGGGAGGTCCACCACGAGGGTGGGCGGGTGCGGATGGTTGCGGCGTTCGATGAGCTCGGTGGACGGACCGAGTACGAGGGGACGGACGTGATCTCCTCCCTGGCCCTGAACGACCTGGTGGCGGCGATGGTTCCCGCGGCTCCGCCGGAGGTCGTGGCCGCCGCCCGAGCCATGAAGCATCGCGACTTCCTCACGGTGGGGCTGATCGTCAGCTCGGCGGAGCTGTTCCCCGACAACTGGATCTACATCCACTCGCCCGAAGTGCGGCTGGGGCGGATCCAGAACTTCAAGAACTGGTCGCCGGAGATGGTCCCGGACCCGGCCATGAGCTGCCTCGGCCTAGAGTACTTCGTCTTCGAGGGCGACGCGCTGTGGTCGGCTTCCGATGACTATCTGATCGAGCTGGGCGCCTCGGAGTGCGACCGCTTGGGCCTGGCACGCAAGTCGGATGTGACCGACGGAGTCGTGGTGCGGGTGCGGAAGGCCTACCCCGTGTATGACGATGGTTACGCGGACCGGGTAGGGCTCATCCGATCGTGGCTCGCCGAGGCCTGCTCCAACCTCCAGTGTGTAGGACGGAATGGGCAGCACCGGTACAACAACTCGGACCACTCCTCGATGACCGCCATGCTCGCCGTTCGGAACCTCCTCGGCGAGAGCCACGACATCTGGAGCGTGAACGTGGACCAGGAGTACCACGAGGAGGCGCGCACGGGAGATCGGGCCACCCCGAGGCGCCTCTGACCGATGTTGGGCAGGTGACGCGGCCGCAACCCGGGAATCTCCATCGGCCACCTCGATCCCCCGGGAGGGAACGCACTTGCGCGCAACGCGACCGTCCTATGTCACGCCCCCCGCCTACAGGCCTCGGCTCGCCGCTTGGGTCGTTGGCGTCTGCTTCTTCGTCTCTGGCGCCACCGGCCTGATCTACCAGAATGTCTGGGTGCGGCTCATGGGGCTCTTCTATGGGAACACGACCCTGGCGGTCAGTTCCGTGGTCGCCGCGTTCATGGCTGGGTTGGCCCTCGGAGCCTGGCTCATCGGTGGCGCCTCGGACCGTGTGCGCCGGCCCCTGGCCCTCTACGGCCTGCTAGAGATACTCATCGGCGCCTACGGCCTTCTCTCACCGCGTCTGTTGGACATGGCGAGGGGTTACTACGTAGCCGAATACGGATCTCGGGCTGCGGACGCTCAAGAGCTGGCGCTCGTGCAGTTCGGCCTCTGCTTCATCTGCCTGGTGTTCCCCACGGCCCTCATGGGCGCCACGCTTCCCATCCTGAGCGCCGGCCTGCAGCGGGTGCTCGGGGACGCGAAGAAGACCGTTGGGCAGCTCTACTCGATCAATACCTTCGGTGCGGTGCTCGGCACCTTCCTGACCGCCTTCGTGCTGCTGCGGCTGCTGGGCGTGAGCAGCTCGATCGCGACGGCGGCGGCTCTCAACGGCCTCATCGGCGTCGTCATGATCCTCTACAGCTACATCGTGGGTGAGCCGGGCCCCGAGGCGGCGGCCATCGTGGCGGAGGAGGTTGATGAGTACCCGCGGTCCCGAGGCCGGGCGATGCTGCCCTACGCGAGGCCACTGCCCGCCGGCGTGCTGATGCTCGTCTTCTTCGCCACGGGTCTCTCGGGCCTCACCCTGGAGGTAGCGTGGACGCGCACCCTCTGCATGTTCCTGGGGAGCTCCGTCTACGGCTTCGCGATCATCCTCGGCTCGATCCTCATCGGCATCGCCCTCGGCAGCTATCTGTTCGTGCTGCTCTTCAGCCGGCGCGTCGTTACGCCTGAGTTGCTGGGCTGGGTCGCCATCTCCATCGGCTTCAGCTGCCTGGCGCTGAGCGTCGTGTTCCCCTACCTGCCTTACTCCTTCCTGGGGCTCTACGCGGGATACTCCTACATGGAGCCGTGGGTGCTCTATGTGCTCCAGTTCGGCCTCTGCCTTCTGGTCACGCTGGCGCCGACGACCCTCATGGGCATGACCTTTCCCATCGTCGCTAAGCTGTGCGCGGACCAGTCCGGGCGGGTCGGGAGCGCCGTGGGCAAGAGCTACGCCGCCAACACGACGGGGGCCATCCTGGGTTCGGCCCTCTCGGCCCTGCTCTTCATCCCTGTGTTGGGGCTGCAGGGCACGGTGTTGTGGTTCAGTAGCCTATACGTCATCGCCGGCGTCGGAGTGCTCATGTGGTGCGTCTCTTACCGGCCCGTGCGCTCGCCGTCGTCGCTCGGCGTGGCGAGCTTGTGCATGCTCGGCGTCGCCTTAGCCGCTGCGGTGCTGGGTCCGGTGGTCCTCCCCTGGAGCAAGGGCGCGCTGACGGCGGGCGTCTTCCGCCAAGGCGTTGCCTCGAACACCTTGGGGGCCCTCTACAGCCTGAGCCGGCCCGAGGATGAGATCATTTTCTACGAGGAGGGCACCTCGGCTACCGTCTCGGTCACCCAGACGACCAGCGACGGCGTCACCAACAAGTCGCTCGCCGTGAACGGCAAGACCGACGCCAGCACCTTGGTAGCGGATACGATCACCCAGTATCTGACCGGTCATCTCCCCGTTCTTCTCAATGGGAGCCCCGATCGCTGCCTGCTAATCGGCCTGGGCAGCGGCTCCAGCGCGGCGGCGATGACCACCCACGAGGATGTGAGCCGGGTCGAGGTCGCCGAACTCGAGGAGCAGGTGGTCGAGGGCGCCAAGCTCATGTACGAAGTGAACCGCGGGGTGCTCGAACCCGGCGCCGAACCGAAGCTCGAGATGCGGATCATGGATGGCCGCACCGCGCTCCTGGGGAGCGAGGCAGCGTACGATGTGGTCATCTCGGAGCCCTCGAACCCCTGGATCTCCGGCGTCTCCAACCTCTTCACCGTGGAGCACTACGAGGCGTGCAAGCGGGCACTGAAGCCAACGGGCACCTACTGCCAGTGGGCCCAGGCGTACGAGCTCGACGAGCGCACCATGCGGATGATGTTCGCCACCGTTCATAGCGTGTTCCCCGATGCCACGGTGTGGCGCACAACGGCGGCGGACTACCTGTTCATCGCGCGGATGGATAACGCACTCGTGGACTACGCGAGACTGGTGAGCAAGTTCAAGGCGAACCCCGCCCTCACGGAGGACTTGGAGCCCCTTCGGCACGCCTCGCCAGGAGGCATCCTGGCCTGCTATGTCATGGGGCCAAAGGATCTAGCGAAGATCGCGAAGACGGGCGAGATCAACACCGACGACATGCCGCTCCTGGAGTTCTGGGCGCCGCGCGGGCTCTACCATGGGTCCTCGACGGCAAACTTCGACTGGATCCAGGAGTACACGTCGAGCCGCCTGCCAGAGATGACCAACTTCCACCCCACCCAATCGCAGCTCATGCGTCTGTACCTGGACATGGCTGCGGCGAAGATCCAGAAGTCCACGGGCAGCATCGAGGGGCTCATCGTCGAGGCGCGGGACCTGTGCCAGGAGGTGCTCGACATCGATCGCCACAACGCCGAGGCCTACACCCTCCTCGGCGAGGCTGAGTCCCTGCTTGGCAACGACTTCCGCGCGCGGATCGCGCTTGAGCGTAGCGTAGCGCTCGATCCACGGGATCCGCAGCCGAGGACGCTGCTCGCGAACCTGCTTCTGGATGGCGGCCTTCCGAAGGAGGCGCTGCGTGAGGCTCGCGTGGCGGATCAGCTCAAGCCGAACGATAGGGAGATCACACGCCTGCTGAGCCGCGCCAAGGAGTCCGCGGAGAGCGTGCTGCCGCTGCCCAGTCCGCGTTGACAGAGAAGGGGACGGGACACCTTCAGGGTCCCGTCCCCTCTCGCCGTACCGGCCCCCTTGGCCGTCTAATCCGATAGGTAGTCGCGGAGCCGCCGCATCCGGGCGGGATTCCGCAGCTTCTTGATGGCCTTGGCCTCGATCTGCCGTATCCGCTCACGGGTCACGCCGAACATCTGGCCGACCTCTTCGAGGGTGCGCGCGTAGCCCTCCACAAGCCCGAAACGAAGCCGCAGGACCTCGCGCTCCCTCTCCGATAGCGTGGCCAGGACCCGCTCGAGCTGCTCGCGGAGCACCAGGTTCGAGGCCGCGTCAACGGGCGAGTGCACCTCCTGATCCTCGATGAAGTCACCGAGGCGGGAGTTCTCGTCCTCGCCCATAGGCACCTCGAGGGAGAGCGGATCGGGCGCGATGCGGATGATCTCGCCCACGCGCTCGGCGGGGAGGTCCATCTTCTCCGCCAGCTCCTCGATCGTCGGGTCGCGCCCCAGTTGCTGGAGCAACTGCCGCTGGATCTTGTGCATTTTGTTGATGGTCTCGACCATGTGCACCGGGATGCGGATGATGCGCCCCTGGTCCGCGATGGCGCGGCTGATGGCCTGCCGGATCCACCATGTTGCGTAGGTGGAGAACTTGTAGCCCTTGCGGAAGTCGAACTTCTCCACGGCCCGCATTAGGCCGATGTTGCCCTCCTGGATCAGATCCAGGAAGGACAGTCCGCCGCGGCCCGTGTACTTCTTGGCGATGCTCACCACGAGGCGGAAGTTCGCCTCGGCCAGGCGCGTGATGGCGTCCTCGTCCTTGAGCTTGATGGTGTCCTCGTGCACCGTGATGGGATCCAGCCGCTGGTCGAAGTAGAGCTCCAGGCTGAGGTCCAGCGGCACACCTCGCTCCCCATCCCGGGGCGAATGCCAGAGGAGTTGCGGCGGTTCGAGGCGCTCCACCACCCGAAGCTCCGCCTTGGTGTCCTCGGCCAGCTCCGAGCCGTAGATGTCCTTCAGCCCCCCTGATCCGCCGAGGATCTCCAGAGTGAGCGCCTCGCCGGCGGTGAGCAGCTTGGACGGGATGAACATGAGCATCCGTCCGTCGGGAGTCACATGCCGCTTCCCCTGGATCCGTTTGCCGTTCTCCCCGAGGAGCTGGAAGGCCTTGGCCGTCACTGACTTGGGGTTCAGGGGGCGGTCGAACACGACCGCGACGACGGACGCGGGCTGCAGCCCAACCTCGGGACTTGGGTCCACGCGGGAGATGGCGAACGGCCCAGGCTTCACGACGTGGAACCGGAGGTTGTGGTCCATGTCCAGGTGGCACCCTTGGGTGTCGGCCCTCATGCCGTGGACGCCGCGGGTACCGCCGCGCAGTGACAGGGTGTAGGCCTTGCCCTCCTGCAGCTTCTTCTTGGGCTTGATGGTGAGCACACCGGTGCCCGCGTCGTCAGCGACCTCGAAGGTGAACTCCACCTTGGACCTCTGCGGCCCCGTGAGCAGGATCGTATCCGGTGACAAGGACTCCTTGACCAATGTCGCCGAGAAGCGCAGCACAAGCGCTTTGGTGGCTGGCGCCGGTATGGTGGGTTCATCGGAGAGCAGCCCGCGGTACATGCTGAACCGCTGGTGCCCATCGGCCGTGCGGAACTTGACCGTCAGATCGCGGCCGTAGACCGTGGCATCGGGGGAGAGCGTCGTCTCCGCTCCCGCCGGCCGAACGCCGTCCTCCCCCCCCTCGATCGAGAGGGTGTACACGGTGCCCCATTCGAGGTTGCGGCGATGAGGGTTGACGAGTATCTGCCCGGTGGATCGATCATACTCAACGTCACTCTCGGCCCGCTGGATGCGCTCGGCGAGATCGCGCTCCTCCTCCGGCGTCAGCAGGGGCACCTTGCCGATGTCCCTCAGGTACATCCTCACGGAGTCGCTGATAGGGATGCCCTCGACGGTATCGAAGCTATCCTCGCGGTCATCGAGCGCGCTGCGGCGACCCGACGGCCGGTGCGACCGGGCGGGAGGATGAGCGGCTCCGTCCCCGTCATCGCCCTCGATAACGCGGACGCCCTCATCCTCCAGATACTGGAGGACGTCCTCGATATCCGACGGGTCGGAGTCCTCGAGCAGATCCCGGAGGGACTCGGTCACCTCGGACTGGGTGACCACGCCCTCCTGGCGCCCTCGGGCGATGAGGGCCTGCATCTCCTTGCTTGTCCTGATTAGATCCCTATCCAAAGTGTTCCGTGCCTCCCCGGCATATCCGATGGCCGGCCAACAGCACCCACTGCGCGATCCTAGGCCCCACGCGCTACAAAGCCCCCGATACGTCACGGCCCGTGCGCTCCGAGAAGTAGCGCCGAAGCTGCATCCACTCCTCGCACAGGGCCCTCTCGGGGTCTGATAGCTGGTTTTTTGCCAGCAGAGGAGGGACCAACCCCTCCAGTTCGGCTAGCCTCCTCCGTTGTCGCGAGTCCACTAGGTTCTGAACGCAGTCCTTCACCGAGTCCAGATCGCGCGGCGAGTGCATTTCCCTGATTGATAGCGAGGTCCAACGCGCTTGAGCGGCTTCCGAGAGACCTTCCAGGAAACCGATGCCACTAAGCGCCTCCCCCCGGGTGATGGCCAACGAGATCCTTCTCATGATCTCGCGGTTCGTCTCTACTACGAAGTCTTCATCGGTAACGACTTCCAATACCTCTTTCACTGAGACGGTTTCTTGGGCCAGAGCCCGCAACACCGCCTCCTCTCTACGACTGACCTCGAGCGGCACCTCCGCAAGGGCGGCCTCGATCAGAGTCGAGTCCGTCGCGCTCTCCTCCGCTGCCGCCCTCCTCTGAGCCTGCGGTCTGGTCCGACTCCGCTGCTGTCGCACTTGCCGTCGGAGGGCATCGGCCATGCTCGTCATGCGGCTGGGATCGCCCGGTGCGATCCGATCGGCGGCATAGACCACGTACTGCTCCCGCGCGGCGGGCGCCCTCACCTTGGCGAGGGCGTCGGACACGGCCTCCAAGTCCTGACGGTTCGGACTCTGCCCGGGTTCAGGCAGCAGCGAATCGATCACGAAGTGGTAGAGCGGCTTGGCGGCCTCGGCGAGCCGCTTCAGCGCTTCGCCGCCATCGCGTCGCACCAAAGAGTCAGGGTCCTCCCCGGGAGGCAGTACCATTACACGGACCTCGAGATCCGACGCCTCGAGCTGATCCGCGGCGCGCAACATGGCGGAGAGACCGGCCGAGTCAGCGTCATAGGCGAGCGTGACATGGTCCGTGTACCGCCTGAGCGCCGTGAGGTGCTCGGCGGTCAGCGCGGTGCCCAAGGTCGCGATCACGTTCTTCATGCCGGCTTGGTGGCAGGCGATGACGTCGGTGTAGCCCTCGACCACCAGAGCTCCGCCCGCCTCACGGATCGCGTCACGGGCCTGGCTGATGCCGTAGAAGGTGGCGCTCTTGTCGAAGACCGGGGTCGCGGGCGAGTTCAGGTACTTGGGCTCATCGTCACCCAAGGCGCGAGCGCCGAACCCGATGACATCGCCCTGCGCCGACCGGATCGGAAACATCAGCCGGCCGCGGAACCGGTCGTAGGCCCCAGAACCCGACTCCCGCTCCCTCAGCAGCCCCGCTTGCGCCAGCAGCGGCTCCGGGTAGCCCCGGCCGATGAGCGTCGCCCGGAGCGCCTCCCATTCAGGGAGGCTGTAGCCCAGATCGAACTCCCGCCTGGCCGCCCCATCGATGCCGCGCTTGTCGAGGTACTCCCGCGCCCCCGTGGCTCGCTCGGAGCCGCGGAGGATGTCCGCGTAGTAGCTGGCCGCGATGCCGTTCACCTCGAAGATCAGGTCCCTCTGACTGCGCTCTCCCTGGGTCTCGCGCCCGTAGAAACGCCGTCCCAGCGTTCGAGCCACCCGATCGGCGGCTTCGACGAAGGTGAGTCCCTCGCGCTCCTGCACGAACTTGATCGCGTCTCCCGAGGCGCCGCAGCCGAAGCAGTAGTAACGGTTTTGGTTGGGGATCACGTAGAACGACGGGGTCTTCTCCCCGTGGAAGGGACAGAGCCCCTTCCAATCCTTGCCGGCCCTCTTCAGGCTGGGCACGTACGACAGCACGATCTGAACGATGTCGGCTCGCTCCTTCAGCTCGTTGAGTTCGATGCTGTCGTCTCTGCGGCTGCGACCCATGGAGTCAGCACATCCGGTCCGGGCGTGTGACAGACGGAACGGTCCGGGCGGAGCGTCCGCCCGGACCGTGATCTAACAACTCCCGGGAACTTCCCTACACAGTAGACACTCGGTCGACTAGATCGGTTCTGGAATCCAGATGTGCATCCGAGTGACCAGGAAGTCATGCAGGGTGAAGGCAACGTTGCACTGCTTCTCGCCGCGAACCTCGTGGTACCAGAGGATGCAATCACGGCGGTACTCGTTGGTGTTGTTGCCGAAAGTGACCGAGGTGCCCGACAGCGGGGTCGCCAGTGGGTTCCCGCTGCCCGCGAAGGTCTCGATCTCGTGGGGCCAGCCATAGCGGTACTGGACCTGCTTGAAGGAGTCACCGAGCTGAACGTACTCGTGGGGCTTCCACATGGCCGAGCGGGCGAAGTCGCAGGCCTCTCCAGCCACGGAGATGGCTACGATCTTGCCATCGATCTTGTTGATGACGAAGCCCACGGCCACGTCCTTGACCATGTAGAAGTACTCCATCTCGTTCTGCCGGAGGTCGAACCAGACCGAGAGGGCCCATACGGGGAAACCGCTCACACTGCCGCCGCCACCCGCGCCAGGGAAGCCGCCCGCTGCCGCGCCGGGGGCCGCGCCAGGGCCCTGGAAGCCCATGAAGCCGCCGGAACTGGGGAGACTGGGGCTGCCGGGGCCCATCATCATGCCACCCTCAGCGCCGGGGATCATCGGCGGACCTGCCAACGCGCCACCGCCGCCGGTGCCAGCGCCGCCTGTCGGCGGCCGGCTGCCGCCCATCATCGGCCCCATGGGGCCGCTCTGCACGTTCAGGGTGCCCGGGCGTGAGGTGCCCCAGAAGCCGCTCGCCATGCCCGGCTCGCCGGGGTTCATGACGATCTGGGTGCCCTCGCCATTACCGGGGACGTAGCCCATCATGCCCATGGAGGGCATCATCGGGCCCATCATTGGGCCACCGGCCTGGCCGCCCATCATGGGGGGGCCGCTCATGCCCATGGGACCACCCATGGGGCCGCCGAAGGGCCCCTCGGGGCCGCCCGTGGAGAAGCCGGGGCCAGCAGCGCCCCCGCCGCCCACAGCGCCCTCGCCCGAGCTGACGCCACCGAGGCTATCGCCGGGGAAGCCTTCGCTCGTAGCAGGGCCTTCGCCGCCGCCGCTGGTGGCGATGACGATCGCCTCGGGCTCACCGTAGTAGGGATTCTCGTACAGCACGAATGCCGAATCCCCCAGACGGATCCCCGCGAGCTGCGTCTCCAGCCAGTAGGCCGAGGCCGAGCCAGAGAAGGCGACCAAGACCCCCATGACCAGTGTGAGCAGCAGTACTCCGCGAGCTCGTGAAGCGCTCTGAATAGTCATCCCCACGTCCTCCTGAAGAGACCGGTTGACTCGCAGCCAGGGTCTAGACTGGCTTCCTAACGCGCAACGGACGCATGGCGTCCACCCACCGGTGTTACGCCTAGTCCGTCAGTCACGCGGAATCACCTTCGCGTTTTCGCATCGCCCGGACCCTTTTCCTCCGTGCGGGCGATTCTTTGCGCACCAACCAACCTTACCGTTGGCGCCCACTGCAGCCCCCTCCAACATCCCCCTGGGCTGATCCGCACCCTACGCGATACCGGCGAAGCATAGCACATCGAGGCTCTGCTTCCCAGTCCTCAAACTCCTTCCAGGCCCGATCCTGTTCACCTTCTTTGGACCTGGAATGTCTCGCCCGCAAGCGGCGTGATTCATCTGCGCCGCACACGCAGACGGTGGGCTGCGCCGGTGGTAGGGCTCCGATGTCGGAGCGCGAGGGCAGGACGCGAGGCAGGGATAGGCGCCGGACAGCGTTCGGGGGGCCATCCTGGGATGGCCCCCCGTCGGTTACCTCTCACTGATGTCCGGACTAGAAGCGGGGGCCGTAGCCCATCCCGAAGCCGCCACCTCGGCCGTAACCGTAGCCCATTCCGAGCCCAGCGCCTCGGCCGCCGTAGCCGTTACCTATCCCGAGCCCAGCGCCTCGACCGTAGCCGTTACCGAGACCGGTGCAGTACCCCTGGCGGGCGCCCCAACCGCGGCCATCCCATCCCGCGCCGTTCCCCATGCCAGGCTGACCGTTCATCCCGAAGGCGTGGGGGCCCGTTCCCGTGCACAGCCCCGCCCGCTCGTTCAGGCTCTTCAGCCGGCTCCGAAGGGAGTCAACCTCAGCCTGCAGGGCCGTGACATCCTCGCCCTGGGCACGAAGGGCCCGCAGGTTCCACTGCTTCTCACGGATCAACTGATGGACTTCGGTGATCTCCGCTGCAAGAGCGGGATCAGCGACCGCGCTCAGTCGGGACTGCCAGCCATACCCGCCCATACCGCGCGGACCGTAGGTGCACTGCCAGCCGGTGTTGCCTGCGCCCGCATCCTGGGCCACCGCGGCGAAAGCGGCCAAACTCAGGATGGAGGCCACGAGAGCGATATGCAGGGTGCTCTTGGTCATGTATCTCATCTCCTTCGAGTTCGTGAGTCGGTGTCGCTGAGCGCGGCTGCTTCCGCGCTGTCAGTAGTGAGGACGGATCAAGCCCGGGCCATATTCCATGAATCTTCGAGGCTTCCCTCGAGCGGGCGAGGTGGCGATAGTGGCGAGGCCGCTGGGTTGGCGCTAGGGTCGTCGCTCCAAGCGCAGGGCCACGTCGGTGCGGAGGACCGGCGCCTGAAGCGCCACGCGGCCGTCGCGCGCGGTGACCGTCTCCTCCGTCATGACCTCGCCCGTCCAGGTGTCCCACCACTCGGCCCGCCACCGGCCGGTGGCGGGTACGGGCACGACGATGCCCAAGCCCTCGAGCGGGGTTGGCTGGCGGCCCTCATACGCCGTCCGCCAGGTGCTCTCGCCGTTCTGCAGCCATAGGAGCACCAGGTCCAGACCTGACGATGCCACCACGTTCACTTTGGGGTACCGGCTGCTGCGGTAGCCCGGCAGCCGGATCTCCGGGATCTGCAACCAGTCGCCATCGGCGTTGGAGATCTCCAGCACGTGCTCGCCCTCGGGCACGGCGATGGGGATGTCCTCATCGTACCGGCACTGCCACACGTCCCACTGCTCGAACCACCGGGCCTCGGCCCACGGTCCCTCACCCTCGGGCCCCGTGGTCAGGTCCCGATCGACGATGAGCTCGCCATCCAGGCGCACCTGTAGCCGGGCGGAGCCCGACACGAAGCCCAGGCGCAGGCACACCTCCCCCGGGCTGGGCATGTCCAGCCGCCAAGTGAGCTTCTGGAAGAGCTCGGCCGGATCGTGGCGGTTGGGGCTGCCGATGGTGCGCGCGACGGGCCCGCCGAGGACCGTCCCATCATGGCGCGGGGTGTACTCGGAGGAGTCGGACTTGCCCCACTCGACGGTTGCGGGGATGCTCAGTTCGGTGAAGCTCTCGGCGTGGCCCTCGGGCTGGCTTACCTCGACGCCCGCCAGTGGCTCGAGGCCCGCTCGGGGCCAATCCACCGTGTCCGCGAACCGGCGCACGGGGGTGAGGAGGTGGTAGAGATCGTGGGGGTGGACGTACCCATCCCAGTACCAGAGCATCGACGTGCCCGCCGCGCCACCCAAGGCGGCCGCCCAGGCGCCGTTGTGCATGTTCAAGCCGGCGCCGGTGGGGTCCCAGCGGCCGTCATCGGTCTGCCAGTCGATGCCGAACTCGGCGAGGAGGTAGGGCTTGGGGTGGACCCGTGCCCGGGCGATCTCCTCGCGGACGATCGGCGTGAAGTCCTCGATGTTCCCCGCCGAACCGTAGAAGTGGGTCATGGTGAAGTCGATGTCGGGGCAGTCCCAGGTGCTCGCGTCGCCGTAGGTAGTGCTGACCATGTGACGGTTCGGATCGATCTCCTTGAGGTAGGCGGCCATCTCGGCGACCCACGCGACCTGCTCGGGCGTAGGGGGCACCTCGTTCCAGAACTCCCAGGCGAAGAGGTTGGTGGCGTAGCCCCACCGCGCCACGAGGTAACGTAGCCTCTGCTTGTAGAGCCGCCGGGCCTCGGGGTGGGTCCAGAAGTCGGCGGGGCTGGCGCACGGCCCCCCGTTCGCCGCGCTATAGGGGTTGCTCACCCACGAACCCTCGTCGAAGTAACCGCCCTCGGTGAACTCGCCGTACGTGCCCAAGGCGGGCATGAGGCTCACGCCCGCGGCGGCCGCCTCGCGGAAGACGTCATCGAGGCGCCAGGCGCAGTCCAGGGCATAGCGGCCCAGCCCGAGGTAGGCGCCGCCCCCGCGCTTGGGCGTCGGATGGGGCATCCACTCCTGCCCCTTCTCGTTGAAGCTGAGCCAGAGCCTCGCCCAGTTCCCGCCCGCCGCGCCGAGGCTTCGGAGCCACTCGCGGTAAGTTGCCACAGGCGTAGGACCATTCGCCCAGCATAGGTTCTCACCCACGGCAAAGAACGGACGGCCGTCGTCATAGATGAAGTACCGCGAGCCATGGGGCGCGCGCACGAAGCCGGGCTCGGGACTGGGCTCGACAGTCAGGAGCAGCTCCTCCGAGCGGCGTTCCCCCGTGCGGTCGCGGACGAGTAGGGCGATCCGGTGCTCTCCCTCCACCGTGGGCGTGTAGCGCACGCGGAAGTCGGCGGGCCCCGTGCGCCGGAGCTGCTCTCGGCCCTCCGCCTCGGAGAGGGCAAGGGGCACATAGAAGAAGCCGGGCGCCCTCACCTCGTCGCCGTCGGGCCGGGTGATGATGCCATCCACGAGGATCTGCTCGGGGTCGAAGGGGTTGTCATAGTGGGCGGCGACTTCCGCTACGAGCTCTACGGCCTGGTAGGTCCCTGTACGCTCGCGGCCGGGCGTCGCTGCGCCATGCCCTGGCGAACCGAGGGTCACGCTCAGGATCTCCAGGGGACGGTCGTCGGTCAGGTCCATGCCCACGAGGGTCTCCCTACGGGCCGTCTCGGCGGCCGTGGCCACGTCCGTCGCCGTGGATGCCTCGAAGCGGAGGCCGAACCGGATGGGCTGGCCGGCAGGGAGGAGCCCACCGTCGCCGGAGCCCATGAGCTGGAAGCCGGGGATGTCCCAGGTGCGGTTGTCTTGAAGCCCGAGCCCGAGGTTCCTGGGCAGCAGACGGAGAGCTTCGCCATCCGGTCCGACGAGGGCGACCCAGTCCATGGCGCCCGTCCGGAGGAAGGCGTAGGCCTCGGCATCCAGGTCTGCCGGACAGAGCCCCTCGATGAGGGCGTCGGCCGATGCCGCCACATAGCGGGTGCGGCCCGCGTGCTCATCCGTCGGCATGAGCCCGCCGACGAGGATCGTCTCCGCCAGGATGTCGGTGAGGGGGGTGATCTCCCACGCGATGGTCACCGCCCCCGGCTCACGCCGGACCTCCTGGCGCAGGCTCCACGATGCCCCGGCCTCGCCCAGGGTCACTTCGAAGGTGAGCCGATCGTCGGCTCCGGTGGCGCGCGCCGTCGAGGGATCGGCGTCGCGCTGGTCGCCGTAGTTGCCCTCCCACCCGGGCCGGATGATGGTGACCCCGAAGTCGCGGAAGTACGGTCGGCCGCCCACGAGGATCTCATCGATCTCTCCACACGAGCCCAGCCGCATGTCGAGCTGGGAGAGGCTGGGCGCCGCCAGGACGAGGAGGGTTATGGCAGTGACGGGGATGGTCCGGGGCGACATCGCGCGCATCGGTGTCACGTCCCTTCGGGGTGATCCTGCAGGCGGTTCACGGCCGGGCCCGCCACGTCCTCCCAAAGGAAAGGAAGGGTCGGCCTTGCCGGGAAACCCGGGAGCGCGTTGGCCATGATCATGATAGGAGTCTCACCATGTATGTGATCGTTTCCCTGCTCTTCGCCTTCCTCCTCGGACCGGTCCCCGCTCTCGCCGGGCAGCCCGATGAGGCGGCTTCGGAGGCCCTCGCCTTCGACTACTTCGCGAACAACTGGAACGTGATCGGCCTCAAGGACTACAAGGACGGCAGCCGCATCACGCCGGAGAACGAGATGCTCCTCTCGGATGGGACGGCCATCCAGGTCCGCCTCGGCGCCGAGCGGACTCCACTGAGTCGGGCCCACGGCAAGCGGGCGATGGATGGCTGGCTGCCGATCCTCCTCGTCACGGAGACCGACGGCCCCATTCGCCTCACCGTCACCTACTGGGCGACTCCGCTGCCCGATGTGACCGACTGGCGAGCCGCCTTCGCGTGGCCTACCGAGGGCGAGAACTTCCTGTGCTGGATCCAAGTGGCCGCGACGAACACTTCGAGCGAGCCGGCCGTCGCTTACGCTGAGGTGGGCCCTCCCCCAGCCGGCGAATGGCCGGACAGCATAGCGACCGCCGCTGCGGCGCCATCCGACTCGCCTTCGCCACGGACCTTCCAGTGGCGCTGGCGCTTGGCCGGCGGGGAGACGGCCGTGGGGGTAGCTCGGTACCCCTTCGCTCCGATCGCGGATGTGGCGGCCTATGATGATGAGGACGCGACCGTCTGGCTGGGTCGCACGCGGCGGTTCTGGCAGGATCTGGTACTGGAGGGCACCGCCCACATCGAGGTCCCGTGCGCGAAGGCCAACCAGACGCTCCTCGCCGCCCACGTGTGCCAACTCATCGCCAACGACCACGGGGATGTCCACGGCGGGGAGGGGTTCTACGACGTTTTCTACATCCGGGACGGCGCCTACCAGGTGATGGAACTCGAGGAGGCGGGGCTCCACGAGGCGGCTCGCCTGGCCGTGCGGCTCTACCTGGACCGGCAGCGTCCGGATGGCCGCTTCGAGTCCCAGATCGGCGAACTCGATGCGAACGGGCAGGCCATATGGGTGCTCTGGCAGTACGCCCTGATGACTCGGGACCACTCCTGGTTGGAGGAGGTCTACCCTCGGATGCGGCGCGCGACGGAGTGGATCCGCGAGGCGCGCCGCTCGGCGCCGGCTGACTCCCCCTATGCCGGGCTGCTGCCGGCGGCCGTGGCGGACGGCGAGTTCCTATGGGATGGCGAGCACCACATCGTGGGCTACGACTTCTGGAACCTTCGCGGCCTCCTCTGCACGGCGGAGGCGGCCCAGGCCCTGGGGCGGGACGACGAGGCCGCCGAGCTTCTCGCGGAGGCGGCCTCCTACCGGGAGGCCATCGACGCGGCTTGGCGCCGCACGGGCCTCGCGCACTTCCCTCCGAGCTGGGAGGGAGCCGGCACACACTGGGGCAACACGGAGACCCTCTGGCCGACGCCGATCTTCGATCGAGACGACGCGCGTGTGGCGGCTCTCATCGACCACGTGCGCGAGGATTTCGGCGGGGGATACATCGAGGGTACGATCCAGTGGCGAGGCGCGCCCGGGGCGATCCACCCCTACATGGGCGCCTACACGACGATGGCCGACCTGGCGCTGGGGAATGATGAGCGGGTGGTGCAGGACTTCTATTGGACGCTCCTCCATTCGACAGAGGCGCACGCCTTCCCCGAGGGCATCTTCTACGAGCGCCGCACCGCATGGGCCGACACGATCCCTCACGTGACGGGCGCCTGTAACTACGCGGTGCTGCTGCGGCACATGCTCGTCCACGAGGACGGCGAGTCGTTGGTGCTGCTTTCGGCGGTCCCCGACTGGTGGCTCGACGAGGGGCAGACGATCCGGGTGGAGCGGCTCCCCACGCACTTCGGGGAGATGGCGCTTACGGTGAGAGGGACCGCAGAGGGTGTCGAGGTCGCTCTCGACCCGCCGAAGCGCAACCCGCCGCGTCGGATCGTCCTGCGTCTCCCGGCCTCTCGTCCGTTGCTCGGGGAGATCGAGGGGGTCGACGTGGTGACGCGGCCCGATCAGAGCCAGCGGTGGGACTTCCCCACCGTCGTCGCCCTGTACGAGGCGTCCGATCCGCCTCCCGCTCACTATCCCATCGATGTGCCGAGCCTTACCACGGGCAAGCCGGTCACGAGCTCGTCGGTGCTCTCGGCGCACCCCGCCCGGCTGGCGAACGACGGCCGGCGAGGCAACACGGAGAGCTACTGGGCGACGAACGCGACGGAGGAGGACCCCGAGCCCTGGTGGGTGGTGGATCTCCTGGAGCCGACTCAGGTGGGCCGGGTCGTGGTGGTGGGCTACTACTATGGTGAGCGGCACTACGGGTTCACCGTCGAGACGTCGGTCGATGGCGCGCGGTGGGAGATGGTGGCGGACGAGAGGGACAACACCCAACCTTCCACCCGTGACGGGTACGACTGCCGGTTCGCGCCTCGGCCCGCTCGCTTCATCCGAGTGACCCAGACACACAACTCGGCCAACATAGGCCGGCATCTTGTGGAGGTGATGGCCTACCCCGAGTAGGGTTGGGCTGTCGGAGGGGATCGCGATGAGGGCCCTGGCACTGGCGCTGTGCTTCGCCATCGGCGCGGTGGCTGGGCCCGATCGCGTCCCCCGGAGCCCGCTGATCTCCGCCGATTCCCTATCAGATCACGCGAGGGTTAGGAGGCCGGATAGGGAATAACCGAGCTGTAGGTCGACCATTGGCGGCGCGGGACTCGGGCCACGCCGCGTGTCGGGGGACGGTCGTATCTATTGGGCACGGGCCGGGGCTGCGGCCCTCCTCACTCTCGGATCGCCCGCGCCCTCGTCGCAACGGGGACATGGGAAGGAGGCGGATGCCCGACAAGCAGCCCGGTCGCGTCTTCGGTTCACGATGTGGGCAGCGCCATCGCCCAGGGGTGTGGACCGGAGTTCACCGGGAGAGTAGGCGGCATATGGCATGGCTCGGGGGGGCCCCTCGCGATGGGGGCCGGAGCACAAGTAACCAACCGCTGAATACGACTGGGGAGACGGCTATGAAACGTAGAGGATTCACGCTTATCGAGCTACTCGTGGTGATCGCGATCATCGCCATCCTGGCCGCGATTCTGTTTCCGGTCTTCGCCAAGGCTCGCGCCAAGGCCCGTCAGACCTCCTGCCTCTCGAACTCCCGCCAGATCGCTACGGCCATTTTGGCCTACAACCAGGACTATGACGGCTGCTTCCCGCAGGTTTACAACGACACCACGGGGACTCGCTGGATGTGGGCCGACATCATCACGCCCTATGTGAAGAACCGGCAGCTTTTCGCGTGTCCGTCAGGCAGCGCCAGCGATCCGGGCGCGCACGCGAACATGCAGTGGACCCGGTACAGCATGAACATGTGCCATGGATGGCATTTCCCTGAGGGTACGAACACCGGCAGTGGCGGCGGGGCGTATGTCTGCCCGCTCAGCGACGCTGTGCTGACCTACCCCGCGCAGCACGGCATGGTCTTCGAGAGCAGCAACGCTTGGTGGTGCCACTGGCTCGGGCATCCGTACGTCAGCGCTCCGAACCAGCCGCATTGGAACGGCTGGGGCTTCAGCGCGGACGGCCTGTATCTCCTGGGC
>DBQI01000008.1 GCA_002305165.1 Armatimonadetes bacterium UBA1398 | reverse complement strand
CCTCATGAATAATACGGGCTAGGCGTTCGACTCAGTCCCAGAGGTCTACACCGAACTTGCGGGGCACGCGCACCCGGAGGCGGCCGCGCGCCAGGGTCGCCCGAGCTTCGCTAGGCTCGACGGTTCGTGGGAGCGGCGCGACGCCGGTCCACCCCCCCCAGGGCGAGTAGGCGTCCAGGGGCTCCACGACAGTGATGGTAATGCGCCGCGGAAGCACCTCGATCCGAAGGTGCTCCAAAGGCACATGCGGCACATCGCCTTCAACCACCACGTACGGCCCTTCTGTGGCGAGACGGAAAGTCGGGCGGAAACGCCTGCGTCGGATGCCCGTGACTAATCGCCGCCACAGCCAGTCCACAGTCGGCACCTCGAGCGGAGGCAGTCCCATCCGACAGCGAGTCCAGCGGTAGGTGGCGTACCATATGATTGCCGCCAAGCCGGCTATCATCCCCGCCGCGCTGGCTTGGGCGGGCCAGGGGTCGGCTGGATCGAGGGCTACGAAGGTCAGGCATAGTGCAATGAAGAGAACAATGTTGAGGATGAGTGCGCCGACCGGACGGTTCGCGACCTCGCGCCACTCCATGCGACGCCGCAGAGCCGCCTCACCGATGCCAGCCAGCGTGAACGCCACGCCGGAAAGCGCATAGAGGACTATGAAACGACCGAAGGAGCGCATGTAGGGGGGCAACCCCAGCCACCACGGCACTGCTGCGGCAAGGGCAGGCACAAGCAGCACCCAGCCGATCGCCCGCGCGCCGGTGAGCAGGAACTGAAGCCCATGCCGCCAGGTTGTGCCCCTCGTGGCCGCCCAGGCGCGCGCTAGGCGGAAGCGCCCTGTCTCCTCGAGCGCGGCCACACCGAGAAGCGCTGCGATGAGGGGCGCCATATACTCGAAGGGGGCCGAGCGGCCATGGGCGGCGTCCCAAGCGTAGAAGGCCACGGCCAGGGCGAGTCCGACAACCAAGCAGGTCCACCCCATCGCGCGCATACGGGGCAGCCGCGAGGTTCGTGGGGGCGTCCAGACAGCCACAACCACGGAGACCGCGGTCAGAGCGATGCGGTACCCCATCAGGTTGAGTTCGGCCACAAGGGCGTCCATGGACGCTAACGTCCCACCTCGACTCTCACCTGTCCCACGCTGTTTGCGGCGCCGGGCCGTACTACCTCCCGCGCCAACTGATCTTTGTGGTCCCCCGGGACAGAAGCCCCGCCCCGTACCCATTCGCGGGCGGCCCAAGAGGCTCCATCTGGCCCGTTACGATTGCATAGAGGTAGAGACGATCGTTGCGCCCGACGATCATCTGGGACGCATCGGGGCTGAGGGCCGGCCAGCGGTAGCCGCGAAGCGCTTCCATCTCCCAGACGGCCGAACCATCAATGGTCGCTGCGTAGACGCGCCACTGACCCTCGACGTACGCTCCGAAGTGCACCGTTCCTCCGTCGGGAGAGATGCTCACAGCCTCCACCTCGGCCGCGGGCTCCGCCGCCCCCGCGTGCAGAGCGGCGGTAAGCCGGATCACCTCGGCGTCCATTGGTTCGAGGGGCCCGGCGGTGGGCAGAACGATCACGTCGTAGTTGGCGCCGCCAGGCGCTCCCGCGAAGAACCGCGCCGTGGTCACCGCGAGCCATGCTCCATCAGGGCTGATAGCCACGGATTGCGGCAGACCTGGTCCGGGGTCACGATAGATCAGCTCGGGCTTGGCGGCGCCAACGAGCGGCACACGGAACACCCCACCCCCATAGGTTCCTCCGCCGCTGAGATGCCCAGCCACGACCACGGAATCGCCGTCGGGGCGGAAGTACAGATCACCAATCTTCGTGCCCGCTTCTGCCGTGGCGACCTGGGTCAGGTGCTCGAGGGGATTGGAGGGCGTTGTGCCGAAGATCCGGTCCGGTACGGCGCCGCTGAGGGACTCTCTGACGATCGCCACGCGGTACCCATTCGCGGACAGGTACGGCCGATCGCGGAAGCCGGGTGCCAAGGAGTTTGTGAGCCGCTGGAGATCCGTGCCCGTGGGACGCATACCGAAGGCGCTGTCGACCTGGCTCATTACCGTGGAGGGGAAGGCGATATGCCCCACAGCTTGCGAGCCGGTCAGGCCAATCGCCTGCGGTGTCGCGATGGGCACCGTGACCACGGTGTAGCCTGGCAGCACGTCAGCCGAGACATACGTCCTGCTGATCGTGGCCCCCTGAATGGGCTCCAGGGTTCCCGTCTTGGCATTGAGCCAATGCACCTGCATGTCCGGATCGTAGGGGTCGGGATCCTGGAAGTTGCTGAGTATCTGGAACTCCAGCGGCCAGCGGCCCGCAACCCGGACATCCGTGTAGATCCAGACGATCGCCAGGACCTTCCTCCCATCGGGAAGTGCGACGTTGGGGGGAAGCCCGGCCGGCTCCGCCAGAGCCATCCGCACGAGGGCATCGAACTCCAGCGACCCAGCGGGAACGGTGAGCTCGGCGCCCCGGACGGAGAAGACGACGCCGTCCTGCGCGGCGACCGAGACCTCCTGCTCCGCGATGATGTCCGCAGGGTCGGGCCCGGAGATGGGCGGCCTGACATCGGAGTGAGGGACGCACGAGGCGGCGAGAACGCAGGCGAGGGCGAGGCCTGTGGCGAAGCTCGTGCGGGATCCGTTACGGGAGGCACCTAGCATGGCGTGGATCGACCTCTCTATTCCGCTTGATGATACGACACCCGTCTGGCCTGGCGACCCGCCGATTCGGATTGAGCGCCTCCACGACATGGCCACAGGCGCCGTCGCGAACCTTTCAGTCGTCAGTATATGCGCACATAGCGGCACCCACATCGACGCGCCGCTTCACTTCATCAAAGACGGCCTAGCCATCGACCAGGTCCCTCTCGAGGTGTTCACGGGCCGGTGCCGCATCGTCGACTGCGGTGACGCAGACTGGATTACAGCTGACCTGATGCATACCTTCCATCCGCAGCCCGGAGAGAGACTCCTCTTCAAGACCCGAAACTCCGAGGGATGGGGCCGGCCGGTCTTCAATGAGGAGGCCGTGGCCTTCGATCCGAGCGGCGCCGCCGCATTGAGAGACGCAGGGGTCCGTCTAGTGGGGATCGACTACCTGTCGGCGGGGAACTACCGCCGATGGGGCGCGGAGGTCCACCAGATCATCCTTGGGGCCGGCATCCCCATTCTGGAGTCGCTCGACCTTTCGGGGGTCGGCCCTGGCGAGTATGACCTAATGTGCGTTCCCTTGCTCATTCCCGGCGCGGAGGGCGCCCCGGCACGGGCGCTCGTCCGGCCCGTGTCATAGCTAACGGAATGGAGTGTTGTCCGATGCTCGTTACGTTCGGGGAGATCATGTTGCGACTAGCCACGCCTGGCTTCCAGAGGCTACGGCAAGCTACCAGGCTAGAGGTTACCTTCGGCGGCGGCGAGGCCAACGTGGCCGCCTCGGTCGCCAACTACGGCCTCCCCGTGGAATACGTCACCCGACTGCCTGCCAACGACCTCGGCAGGGCCTGCATGGCCTTCCTGAGATCCTACGGGGTGGGCACGAGGCACATCGCAACCGGCGGCAACCGCATAGGGATCTACTTCCTTGAGACGGGCGCGGCTCAGCGGGGTAGCCAAGTGATCTACGACCGAGCGGGCTCGGCTCTCGCCGAGATCCAGACTGGCATGATCGACTGGCCGACGGTCTTCGAGGGGGCCCAGTGGTTCCATTGGACCGGCATCACACCCGCCATCAGCGAGGGGGCTGCGGCAGTCTGCCTGGAGGCCGTCCAAGCGGCTCGCGCGGCAGGGCTGACGGTGTCATGCGACCTGAACTACCGCGCCAAGCTGTGGAAGTGGGGCAGGTCCGCGTCCGAGGTTATGCCCGAGCTTGTGGCACTATCCCACGTGGCGGTTGGCAACGAGGAGGACGCGGAGAAGGTCTTCGGCATCAAGCCCGAAGGGGTAGACGTCAAAGCGGGGAAGGTTGCCGCCAAGGCGTACGAGTCGGTAGCGCGCCAGATCCAGGAGCGCTTCCCGTCGCTCAACACGGTTGCCATCACCCTCCGCGGATCGCTATCGGCGAGCCACAACACCTGGAGCGGCATGATGCGCCACGAGGGACGCGTCTACACGGCTCCCACTTACGACATCGTCCCGATCGTGGACCGAGTGGGGGGCGGAGACAGCTTCGTCGGGGGCCTGATCTACGGCCTCAGCACCTTCCCCGACCCGCAACGCGCACTGGAGTTCGCCGTCGCGGCCTCATGCCTCAAGCACAGCGTGCCGGGCGACTTCAACCTCGTGACCGTCGCGGAGGTTGAGAAGCTCATGGGCGGCGACGCATCGGGCCGGGTCAGCCGCTAGGACGAGGTGGGCCGCACGACCCGACGCCGCGGCCTGCGAACCAGAGAAGGGATGCCACTCTATGCCACGCCATGATCGCCTGACCGTGTGGAACTCGATGCTTGATACCGGGTTGGTTCCGCTGTTCTATCAAGGGGATGTGGATGTCTGCCGTTCCCTGCTGCAAGCGTGCGCTGACGGTGGAGCGACGGTCGTTGAGTTCACGAACCGTGGTGATCGGGCGTGGCAGGTCTTCTCGGAACTCGCTGAGTGGGCGGACGCTCACACGCCTGAAGTAGCCCTGGGTGTGGGCTCGATCATCGAGCCGGCGACGGCGGCACTCTACATCAGCAGCGGCGCGCGTTTCGTTGTCGGACCGACGCTGAATGCCGCCATCGCGGACACATGCAACCGGCGAAAGGTACCGTACCTGCCGGGCTGCGGAACCGTGACGGAGATCTCGAACGCCGAGGCCCTTGGCTGTGAGGTCGTGAAGATCTTCCCGGCTGGAGAGCTCGGCGGACCCGGCTTCATCAAGTCCATCCTGGGTCCCATGCCGTGGGTGCGGCTGCTGCCTACTGGCGGAGTGGACGCAACGGAGGAGAGCGTAGAGAAGTGGATGCTCGCCGGCGCGGCCTGCCTGGGCATGGGGAGCAAGCTCATCCGCAGGGATCTCGTCACCTCCGGTCGATACGGTGCGATCGCCGACCTGGTTCGACGCGTTCTGGGCTGGATCACGTCCGCTCGGCCCTCGCGCTAGCGGCCGGTCAGGCTAAGGAGTCGGGAGCCCGTCGCCCGAGTGCGCGCATTGACCGGGTGCCACCTTATGTGCTAGTTTCCGTCTGGAGTCATCTCGCGCAATTCCCCGGTCACCATGGCCCTCCCGTCAACATTCTCTCGGGGTGGGCTTTCGCATATGTGGGAGGCACGAAATGCGCAGCGATAGCACCACACGCGGGGTGTCCGCAGCCCCGAGCCGAAGCCTCATGTTCGCCACCGGCATGGCCCGTAGGCAGGTGGAAGGGCCGATCATCGGTCTAGCCTCCAGCTTCACCGACCTGGTGCCAGGCCACGCTGGCATGCGAGATCTGGAGCGTGCGATCGAGCACGGGGTCTGCGCCGGCGGGGGGACACCTCGGGTCTTTGGGGTCCCTGCTATCTGCGATGGTATTGCCATGGGCCACATCGGCATGAGCTATTCCCTGCCGAGCCGCGAGGTCATTGCCGATGCCGTGGAGTGTGTGGCCGAAGGTCATCAGCTCGACGGACTCGTTCTTCTCACCAACTGCGACAAGATCACCCCCGGCATGCTGATGGCCGCGGGGCGGCTCGACATTCCCTGCATCGTCGTGACAGCTGGCCCCATGCTCGCTGGCGTCCTCGGGTCGCGCCGGCTGGACCTCGTCCGAGATACCTTCGAGGCCGTGGGGCAGCACGCTGCGGGAGAGATCGATGACGATGATCTATACTGCCTCGAGGAGGCGGCATGCCCGGGGGCGGGATCATGCAGCGGCATGTTCACCGCGAACACGATGGCCTGCGTTACCGAGGCCCTCGGCATGAGTCTGCAAGGCTGCGCTACTGCCCCTGCGGTCTCGGGCAAGAAGAAGCGTATCGCCTACGAGTCGGGCCGCCGTTTGGTCGAGCTGGCGCATGAGGGTCTGACGGCTCGCCACTTCATGGGCGAGGCGGCATTCCGTAACGCCATTCGTGTCGACATGGCCCTAGGTGGCTCAACGAACACGGCCCTTCATATCCCCGCCATAGCTCACGACGCGGGCGTGGCGCTGGACTTGGACACATTCGACGCTATCAGCCGGGCAACCCCACATGTGGCCTCGATGCGGCCCGGCGGGGATCACTTCATGGAGGACCTCGAGCGCGCCGGCGGCATCCCCGCTGTCCTCTCGGTCCTGGCTGACGCGATCGAATCGGCGCCGACGGTGACGGGTCCCTGTATCACTGACATCGCGGCCCGGAGCAGGGTCGTCGATAGCGACGTGATCCGGACGCGGGAGACGGCATACCACGAGGAGGGCGGTCTCGCGGTGCTGAGGGGCAGCCTCGCGCCGGATGGGTCCGTGGTCAAACAGACGGCGGTCCCGCCCGAGATGCGCTACATGGAGGGGCGGGCAAGGGTCTTCGATTCCGAGGAAGAGGCCATGCAGGCCATCCTTGCCAGGGCTATTGAGGCTGGCGACGTTGTCATCGTCCGCTATGAGGGCCCCACAGGGGGCCCCGGGATGCGGGAGATGCTGGGTCCGACAGCCGCGATCGCGGGGATGGGCCTGTCGTCGTCCGTTGCACTCATCACCGATGGCCGCTTCTCCGGAGGTACGCGCGGGCCGTGCATCGGCCATGTATCCCCTGAGGCGGCGGCGGGAGGCCCGATTGGGCTGGTCCGTGAGGGAGACCGCATCCTGATCGACATCACCAGCCGCAAGCTGGATCTGCTCGTCTCGGAGGAGGAACTCACCAAGCGGCGCGAGACGTGGAAGCCCAGGCCACCCAAGGTCAGCAAGGGCTACCTGGCGCGCTACGCGTCGCTCGTCAGCAGCGCTAGCACCGGGGCCGTGGTCTCGCCCCCGCAGTAGGGGCTGTCGCTGACCGAGGAGTTGATGAATTGAGCATGACGGGTGCCGACATTCTCGTCGATCAGCTCTCGCGAGAGGGCGTCGACGTGCTCTTTGGGATCCCGGGTGGCGTCCTGATACCGTTTTACGACAAGCTATTGGACAGCCGGATCCGCTCGATCCTGGTGCGCCACGAGCAGGGAGCCGGGCACATGGCGGATGGGTACGCTCGGGTGACCGGCAGGGCCGGCGTGGCCGTAGGAACGTCGGGCCCAGGCGCTACCAACCTCCTGACCGGCCTTACCACAGCCAGCATGGACTCCATCCCGCTGGTCGCCATCACCGGCCAGGTGGTCACGGCCGCGATTGGCACCGACGCCTTCCAAGAGGCCGACATCTTCGGCATCAGCATGCCGGTGGTGAAGCACTCCTACCTCGTGAAGAGGGGCTCGGACATCCGACAGTGCATCCACGATGCCTTCTACCTCGCCACCACGGGCCGGCCGGGGCCAGTGCTGGTGGATATCCCCAAGGATGTCATGGCGGGAACGGTCGAGCGTGATGTGCTGCCAGAGGGCCATGACCTCCCAGGCTACAAGCCGACGGTGCGAGGTAACGCGCGCCAGATTCGCAAGGCCGCCGAGGTGCTGTCGAACGCCGGACGCCCGCTCCTGTACGTCGGGGGCGGTGTGCGTAGCCCCGAGGCCGCAGCACTCGTGAGGGAGCTCGCTGAGAAGGCGAGCATCCCGGTCTTCACTACACTGCTTGGCAAGGGCGCTTTCCCGGAGACCCATCCCCTCGCCCTCGGCATGGCGGGGATGCACGGAACAGCGTACGCGAACTATGCGATCAATGAGGCGGACTGCATCCTTGCGGTTGGCACGAGGATCGACGACCGGGTAACGGGCAATCCCAGCAAGTTCGCCCCCAAAGCCCAGTTCATCCACATCGACGTGGATCCCGCCGAGATCGGCAAGGTCATCGATCCGTTCATACCAATCGTTGGCGACGCGGCAGAGGTGCTCCGTGAGCTTGTGCCCTTGGTTGAGCCTCGGGAACCCGACTTCTGGAACGTCCGATGCGACGATTGGAAGCGGGACTACCCCCTCCGCTGGAAGCGTTCGGGGACCCTGCTGAAGCCCCAGCACGTCATCCAGCGCGTCTACCAGATGACCGCGGGCAATGCCATCGTAGCGACCGACGTGGGACAGCATCAGATGTGGGCCGCACAGTACTACCTGCTCGATGAGCCCAGGCGCTGGGTCACGTCCGGGGGCCTCGGCACGATGGGTTTCGGGCTGCCGGCGGCTATCGGCGCGAAGGTCGCTTGCCCCGACATGCCCGTCATCGCCTTCGCAGGCGACGGCGGCGTCCAGATGACCTTCCAGGAGCTGGCCGTAGCGCGCGAGCAGCGGGCGAATGTCATCCTGGCGATCATCAACAACCAGTATCTGGGAATGGTGCGGCAATGGCAGGACATGTTCTTCGATCGCCGCTATTCGGGCGTTGATCTCAGCGTGTCGCCCGATTTCGTGAAGCTCGCCGAGGCCTATGACTGCCTCGGTCTGCGCGCGACGAATGAGGACGAGGTCGACGCCGTGATCGAGCGAGCCCTCGAGGAGCGCGAGCGGCCCGTGGTCATCGACTTCAGGGTCTCCAGGGAAGAGAACGTATTCCCCATGATCCCCGCCGGCGGCTCGGTCAACGAGATGCGCCTCGAATAGCGGGAGACGGTCAGGCAGGTCAACCGGCGACCTGGTCGGAGGAGCAAAGGAATGGCACACCACCGCAACGCGGCGCCCCCACCCGAGGGGCTGCATACCATATCGGCCGTGGTCGAGGACCGCGCAGGCGTTCTGGCTCGGGTCGCCGGCCTCTTCGCCCGGCGCGGCTACAACATCGCCAGCCTCTCGGTCAACCACACCCACCAAGAGAACATATCCCGCATGACGATCCGTGTGCGGGCAGGCTCCCATACCGTCCTGGAGCAGATCGTCAAGCAGCTCTATAAGCTCATCGACGTCGTGAAGGTCTACGACCACGTGGACGATGATGTGGTCGAGAGGGAACTCGCGCTCATCAAGGTCTCCTGCACCGCTCACAATCGACCGGAGATCATGCAGATCTGCACCGTCTTCCGCGCCACCATTGTGGACGTGTGCGAGACCTCGGTCATCGTCGAGGTGACCGGCCGCGGAGACAAGATCGAAGCGTTGCTGAGGCTGCTGGCGCCGTTCGGCGTCACCGAGACGGCTCGCACGGGCTGCGTGATCCTGGCCAGGGGGCCGGCCGAGACCTAGGAGTAAGCGCCGATGGAGGTCCCTTCCGAGCTGATCAGCATGGAGACCTTCGGTGCTCTGTGGGCGGTGCTGTGCGCACTATGGAGCCTAGCGTGGCTTGTGCTTGCTGCCGTCGCGTGGCGCAGTTCGTGCCAACGCGGGCCCCTTAGGCTGCTTCTTGCCTTGTGCGGCCCCCTGTTTTGGGGGCTCTGGGCGCTCTACCGCGCCCGTATCGCCTACAACAGTGAGACGGGCGTCGCGGGCATGCATCGGGTGAGCGTGCTGCTGACCAACCTCCTGGTGTTCATTGCCGTGGGCCTCGCGGTAGGGGCCGTTGCCAGTCTGCTGGCTCGTCGCCCATCTCCTCCTTCTCCGCCCGAGAAGTGAAAGCGCCTTGGTCGTGGAACGTCATACGACATGAAGCACCCTGGGCGGAGGAGACCCGTGTCACACAAGCTGGACATGAGCTTGGCTCGGCGTTGCGCCGAACGTGACCCTGCGGCCCTGGAAGAGCTCGTCGACGAGCACTACAGTGCCGTCCTCAACTTCGTCTACCGCTTCACGGGCGTGCGCGAGGAAGCGCAGGACCTGGCCCAGGAGGTCTTCGTGAAGGCCCTCGGCGCCCTCGACCGCTTCGATGGCCGCTCCTCCCTGCGCACGTGGCTGTTCACTATCGCCGCGAACGCGGCCCGGGATGCCCTCCGGCATCGCCGCAGACAGAGGGAGGTCACTCCCGACGAGGCTCAGGAGTCGCAGCTCGCTGAGACGCCGGACCCCTCGCCAGACGCGGGCCCTGAGGTTCGCGCGGTGAGGACGCTTCGGAGCGCCCTGGTTCGGCGCATGGTGCTGCAGTTGCCCGAGGCGCACCGTATGACGGTGATCCTGCGCTTCTACCACGACCATTCCTTACAGGAGATTGCTGAGATCTGTGGGTGCAGCGTGGGGACCGTTGGCTCGCGGCTCCATTACGCGATGAGGAAGCTCAACGCGATCGTTGATGCCGACCGTGACGCCCGTGAGGAGTTCGATGTGGCCGAAGGGGGCCATTGCTCGTGAGGTGCGATCAGGCACGAGTGCTCATGATGGACAGGCCTGAGGAGCGGCGACGGCGCGGCGGGCAGGGCCTGGCCGTCCATATGGAGACGTGCGAGCCCTGCCGCGAGGAGTTCTCCCGGGTGCAGCTCGTGGCCGAGGCGTTGGGCGCCTGGGGCGACCTCCCTGTCGGTGACCAGCAGCGCGCGGCGTGCGTGGCCCGAATGCTCAGCGGCGGGACACTCAGCGCGCCTCGTGAGGTTGTTGCCGGCCCGTGGCTGCTTCCACGACGCTGGCACGTCGCACTGGTCGCCGCCTTGGCGGCGCTCATCATGGTTCTCGCTCCCGTCGGCCTGGGCATTCCGGGCATCAGCGCCGAGATCGGGCATGCGTTCAACTCCATCGAGCAGTGGAAGGCTGAGGGTACCGCGACGCCGCCTCTCCTGAGCGGACCGGAGGGCTCCGTGTGTAATCACATCGAGGTGTGGTTCGCTCGGCCCGACCGGCTGCACGTGCGCGTCGATGATGGTCCCTCGGGGCCGCTCTACGCGCTCAGCAGAGACGGAGCCGAGACCCTCTCTTTCGACCCGCACCGGCTGGTGAGCGGCTCATTGGAGTCCGAGGCGGTAGGCCTGGATATGGAGGGGCTGTTCTCGGTACAGGAGTGGCTGGCGAGCCGTACGGTCTTGGATGCGCCCGTCCGCGACCTCGGGTTGGAGCAGTTCGGTCCCCGCACGGTCCGATGCATACAGATAACGCCTCGCGACGGATGGCTTGGGGCGGAGCAGGCGGGTGCGCCCATCCTGCTCCGCGTCGACTCGGAGACCATGCTCCCCGTGCTTCTCGAGACCTCGGTGCGCGGTTCGGTGATCGTGCTCGACTTCCAATACGGCGTGGAGTTCCCTGACACCACACCGCCCGGCTCGGGCGGTGCATCTGAGCCCTAGTCGAAGCCGTGCTCGTCCCCTGGGAAGCGGCACGCGCGCACATCCTCGGCGTACTCTGCGGCCGCCCGCCGGATCGCCTCACCGATCTCGCCGTACCGCCTGGCGTGGGGGAGGGCGGGACCCATCCCCAGGATGTCGTGCAGAACGAGCACCTGGCCGCCGCAGTGCGGTCCGGAGCCGATCCCGATCGTGGGCACGCTGACCGCTTCTGTCACCAGTTTGGCTACCTGGGTGGGCACGATCTCCAGGACAATGGCGAAGCAGCCCGCTGCCTCGAGCCCCCGCGCCTCCTCGATGATCCCGTCCCGTTCGGCTGGGGTCCAGGGCGCCCGGGATGGGCGAAGCCCCAGGCTCTGAGGCGTATGGCCGAGGTGGCCCATGACGTCGACGCCTAACTCCCGTATTGCGGCGACCGTCCCGTACCAGGGCTGGCCGCCCTCCAGCTTCACAGACTGGCAACCCGTCTCCGCCACCAGTCGGCTCACGTTTCGCTTCGCCTCCGAGGGAGATACCTGGTAGCTGCCGAAGGGCAGGTCCGCGCACACATGGACGGAGCGCGTCCCGCGCATCACCGCCTGGGTGTGGTGAATCATCATGTCCAGGGACACAGCGCGCGTATCGGGAAACCCCAGGACAACGTTGCCGACCGAGTCACCCACGAGCACCAGGTCCGCGCCGGCCGCCTCCACCAGGCCCGCTGTGGGCGCATCGTACGAGGTGAGGCAGACGATCCTCTCGCCTCCCTGGCTCTTCGCGACGAGTTGAGCCGCCGTCGTGCGTCTAGCCATGCAGAACGCCTCCCTAGAACTCCAGCAACTGGGTGTAGTGACCGACCCAGCTACTGATAACGTAGTACGCAACGAAGATGGCCACCACGAGGAAGGTGACGATGAACAGCACCGGCACCATGCGCTGGGCGGTCGCGTCCGCTTCCTCGGTCATATGCCGCGCCACATTGCCCATCAGGGTGTCTAGGTCACCCGTCTGCTCGCCAGTCGCTATCATGTGGAGCACGGTCGCCGGGAAGACCCCCGTCTGAGTCAGAGTCTCGGCTAGGCCGTTCCCCTCGTAGAGCACTGGCACAGCCGTCCTGATACGGTCGCGCAGGTAGGCGTTCCCGCACGCGTCCGCGGCAATGCCAACCGCCGTCGGCAGGAGCAGGCCCGCGCGGTACATCGTGCCCAACACGGTACAGAAGCGCGCCAGGGCGAACTTCCGCATCATGTTGCCGATGACTGGCATCGACGCCTTGATGCTGTCCCACGACCGCCGCCACGACGCGACCTGTTCGAGCAGCCGCTCGCCGCCCTTGTAGAGGAGCCAGCCGCCGATGAGAGCCGCCGCGGTGCCCACGCAGAGGAGCGGCAGCAACGCGGCCTTGCCTTCCTGGATGAGGTTCACGTTCGCTATGACGACGACCAACGAGAGGGCGACGACGGCGACGAACTTCGGGTAGAGGGTGGTCGTGAGCATCTTGGTACGTATGGAGACCTCGTACTCCAGCCACTCGGCGATGGCGGTGAACATCTCGGGAATGTGGCCCGAGCGCTCTCCTGCCGCCACGAGGGCAACCATCAGCTCGTTGAAGAGGGTGGGGTACTTCCCCATGGCCTCGGACATGGGCCGGCCATGCAGTACTTGGCCGTGGATGTCACGGAGGGCTTGATGCAGCCGCGGGGGCCGCAGATCCCGGCTTATGAGGTCGAGGGCCTCCAGCAGGCTCACACCGGAGTGGGTGAGTGAGGCGAGCTCGTGGAACAGCCAGGCAAGCCGGCGATAGCTCACGCGGAAGAAGATCGGGTCAATGAAGTGACGGCGGAAGAACCCGGCCCGTCGCTCCTCGGCCGCCGCTTGCTCGGCTGCCGTGGGTCCCACCGGGTGAACATCGGTGGTGAGGATGCCACGGTCGCGCAACTCAAGGACCGCAGCAGTGCGGTCGGGGGCCTCGAGCGTACCCTTGACGGTCCGCCCCTCATGATCTCGGCTGGTGAACTCGAAGACGGGCACGTCGCATCCCTCGATTCAGGGGGCGGCCGAGCCGCTGCGGGGCCTGTGTATGAGATTGTGCCACATCTCCCGCACCCGCCCCGTTGCCACCGACGCCACAACTCCCAGGAGGGGCGGACCCCCTCGCCCAGCCAGCTCGCACCGGCCGCGAGGGCCGTGGTCCGCCCCTCTCGAGCGCTACACGTCCAGCATTACGGTCGCGATGCCGTACGCCGGGATGGCGACCACAACGTACTCGCCCTCACGACGAGCGCCGTTCTCAGCCAGCGGCTGTTCCAGCACATCGGTCTCCTGCACCGCCGCGCCTGCGGGGCTGAGAGCCGGCGACACCCAAACTCGTGCTTCCGTCGCCTCGCCAGCGATCTCGTAGAGCCGCAGCACGAGCTTCCCGTCCTCCTCCGCTCGCTTGACGCCGGACACGAGCACGTTGGGCGTCTCCACCGTCATGAAACCGGCGGTAAGGGGGAGTTCGCCATGGTGGCTGTCAGTGCCGACCACGGACAACGGGTGGTTGTAGCTCTGTGCCCTACGCGTGAGCTCGGCAGCGTCCGCGCCCTGATGCACGACGAGCGCGCACTCCACCGTCTGGGGCCCGACCTCGGGCAGGATGTCCGGGGCGTAGCTGGCTCGCAGGATGGTAAGCCGAATCTCGTCCGCGCTGACCTGGTACCCATACCGGCTGCGGTTCAGGAGGGCAACGCCCTGACCGGCGCCACTGAGGTCAGCCCAGCGCAGGGCGGGAACCTCATCGCCGTTGGCGGGTCGCTCGATGAACCCACACGGGATCTCGAAGGTCGCCTTGCCATCCTCGACCGCGACGGGGAACGCGAGCCTCAGCACGGGGACGCCCTTATCGGGGCCACCGAACTCGCGCCAGTCGTAGTCGAGCTGAAACTCCACCTGATCGGAGTCCGCGCAGAGGCTGATGGTCAGCTTGAGGTGGTTGCCATTGAACTCACGGGTGGTCTCGACAGAAGCACGGTGCGGCCCACGAGCGACGATGCGCACATGGGCGCCTGAGTCCAGAAGGGTCTCAACGCCGACCTGGCCAACCTCCCAGGAGCTCATAGGGTGCGGAGTCTCGATCTGATGCACGAGCAGCCCGAGCAGCTTCCCGGGGGGGACCAGCTCCTTGCCCGTGCGCTTGTCTACGAGGCTCCGGATCGCTCCGGAACCGGGCGCAACGGAGACTCGCAGGTAGTCGTTCTCCATGGTTGCGCCGCCCATGACCTCGGAGCTGTACGCCACTTGGGCCCCGCTGCTCATGGTGACATTCGGTCCCGGGTCCACGGGCGCGGGATCATGCTCGATGACGAAGGTCTTGTATCCCATGGCGGGCACGTCTCGGGCGGGGAAGAGGACCTCGGTATAGCGGTGCGCCCAGTGCTGGCCCTGGCTGAGAACCTGAGCCCGCACCCGTTGGCCGCTGGGATCCCTCGCTACCAGTTCCTCGGGTCGAATCGCCCGGTCCCAGATGGTCGCCATGACCACGTCTGAGGCGGGGTGCGCCATCGAGTTGAACACCACGAAAGGCTCCGAAGGCCCGGCGCCCGCGCCCGAAGCGGAGAGGCCACCCCAGTAGGAGCCCCGTCCCACGCCGTACCCGAGGGATGGGCCGGCCTGCTCGGCTGCCACGCTCGCCGTGTCGATCTTGCTAGCCACCGCGCGGAGAGCGCGCGTACGTATGGTCTGCGTCTGTGCGAGGGTCTCCTGGAGCATCCCCATGCAGTGCTCGCGCGTCTCCCGGACCCCGGAGCCGGGGAGGATGTCGTGGAACTGGCTGAACATCGCCCGCTCCCAAGACTCGAACAGCCCCTCGGAGGGGTAGGGTAGACCCGCTAGGCTACCACCGAGGATGGCGCAGACCTCCGCCTCGACGAGCAGGTTCTCCATGAGGCGGTTGGCTCGCTTGATCTGGCTCTGGGCCGTGTAGCAGCCACGGAACACGAAGTTCAGCTCGTTCTTGACCACGGGGAGATCCAGGCTCGGCGCCTCGCGTTCGGCAATGGAGTAGAACTCGTCCGTCGTGCCGAGCTTCACAACCGGCCAGATAGGCCAGTCCTTCATGGCTGCGGCCACCCGGAGCATGTTGCGAGTGGGGCCTCCGCCGTGATCACCCACGCCGAAGACCCACAGCATGTGCCGGAATCCCGTCTCCCGGGTGAAGTTCAACAGATGGTCCGCCATGTAGGGTGCGATGTCGCAGTTGTACCCGACGGGGTAATCGTCATACGACAGCACGCGACTTCCATCCTTGCCCTCCCACCAGTAGAGGCGATGGCCGGCGCCAGCCCTGTGGTGGTAGTAGCGACCGATCCCGGCGCGCCTTAGGATTCCGGGCACAGTCCACGCATGCCCGAAGGTGTCAGGCTCCCAGTCAATCTTCACTGCATCGTAGGGGATCCCAAGGTTCTCACTGAGCCACCGACGGCTGTAGAGCAGATGGCGGCATAGAATCTCGCCCGACGCGAGGTTCTTGTCGCCCTCAACCCAGTGGGCGGCGGTAACCTCCCACCGTCCCTCCTGAACACGCGCCTTGACGCGCTCCCAGAGTTCGGGGTTGTACTTCTGGGTGAGCCGGTACACGGACACCTGGCTCTGGCTGTAGTGGAACTCCGGGAACTCGTCCATGAGTTGGTCCATGGTCGCGAAGGTGTCCATGGTGACGCTTACCGTCTCGGGCCAGCTCCAGAGCCAGTTCATGTCTATGTGGCCGTGACCGCAGCAGTGGATCGTATAGGTCTTCGCCTCGTCACCAATAGGCGCAAGGAGGGCCTCTGCCTCACCGACGACGGCACCCAGGTCCAGGGTACCGGCCGAGTTCAGCGCGCCCTCGAGCAGGTCCATAGCTCTGCCTATCAGGCCGAGCCATTCCTCTGTCTTGCCCTCGGTCTGGCGCGCGAGTCCTGTCGCGAACCTGATCTCGGCAAGAAGACGATCGGCAGGGCTCTCCAACTGCTGGCGTGCGGCCGCGAGTCTCTCCAGACGGCCGTGAAGGTCGAACACTTCACCTGACATGGTGGGTAGCTCCCCCTGGGTCGCTTAGGTGGTACGGGCTGAGCCCGTACTAGGCTCATTCCCGCCGCGGCGCAGGAACTCCTGGTGAGGTGCGTTCTGAGTCGACAGTTGGCTACTGGGGATCTCCTGGCCGAGCCAGGATGATGGATTCGCCCCTGGCGACGCCCTTGAGCGCCGCCAGCCGCTGGCCGAGATCGCGGATCTCCCCGGCAGTACCCACCGCGAATATGGCCTCGGCGCAATTGCGAGCGTCGATATGGACGTGAGTGGAGCAGACCACATCGATTGGCGCATCATGCTGGATGCTTATCAGCTGGTCGACGAGATCGGGCTTGTGGTGGTCGTACATCACCACGACCACCCCGAAGGCGGGCTGGTTCACATCAGCGAGAGCATCGGCAGCAAGGGAGGCTCGCACGAGGTCACGGATCGCCTCAGAGCGGTTGGGGTAGCCTTGTCGGTCTAGGAGCTGGTCGAAAGCGGCGAGTAAGCCGGCATCCATCCCGACACCGAAGCGCTCAAGGGCCATGTGTGTCTACCTCTCCTCGATCTGCCTGCTGAGTCTACCACGAGGCGCCTGTTCATGGCGCGCCGTGGTTCGCGGGCAAACCGCTAACACGGCCACGACATTGGGGCCGAAGGACCCGGCTCCGGCCATTCGAAGACAGCGTGCGCACTATGCGGTGGCTCTTCGGAAGGCAGGACCGGACGATGCGTCAACTGGCGCCTGTAGTGGTTTGGGTTGCGGTGGGGCTCTTCGTATCGCTTCCCGTCTGGGCTCAGGCCGAAGGGGCGGAGACCGACCGCGATGCCCTCGAGCAACGCGTCGCCGATCTCGAGCGCGAGCTCGCGGAACTCAAACAGGCTTTCGCCGAGGACGCTGCTGCCGAAGCGGCGGCACAAGGGGAGATGCCGCCCGTGAGCAGGCCGGCCGAGTCTGGCTATCCGACCTCCGACTGGTCGGGCAGTACGATCATGGAGTACCGCCACGCCTTTGGGCCATCGACCGGAGTGAACGGCGGGCGCTTCCGGCGGCTGCGAGTGGCCGTCTTCAGTGGGGCTGGCCGCAACAAGATGGACGAGAACTCCCACAGGGACATCGTGTTGCGGTACCAGTACTCAAGTGCCGACAGCCGGCACAGAGCGGCAGTTTCCTATCGCGCTGGGATGCAGTACGACGGATCCCCGGGCGATCACCTCCAGGCCTGGGGGCTCGAGTACTGCTACCATGGCGCCAAGCACTGGCTGGAGGCCGAGTGGACGGCGGGCCAGGCGCGAGGCGATGGCCAGCTCGTGGATAGTGCCGGAGGCTACGTGCAGTGGATCTACTGGCCGGACGGCACGTCACGGTATGGATACTGGCCCGAGGACGGCTCGGGGGACGAGTTCTGGACCCTCCGTCTGGAGCGGCTCAGTCGTCCCTCGCACCCGCGAAGCCGAGTATCCCTCGCGTGGCTTGGTTACACGCGGTTCATCGAGGACGACTGGAAGGCGCAGATTGCCCTAGCCCGCCTTATTCATGAGAGTGTTTAGAGGTTGTTGCATGGGAGTGGGTAGTTCGCCTCGTATCAAGGCCTATGCGCCCAGGCAGGCCCGCAACTTATCGGTGGGTTGCAGAACCCATCGGTGGCTACCTGGTCTCACTCCCCGC
>DBQI01000023.1 GCA_002305165.1 Armatimonadetes bacterium UBA1398 | reverse complement strand
AGCGAGCCGCCCCTCCATGCCCGCCACCTGCCGCTGAACAACCCAACACCAACGCAACGGACAAGCGACCGCTACACAGCCACCAAGCACACCACAAACTAGCATTCATGAATGATGCGGGCTAGCATACCAGCGTAGCGAGCAGCGATTGTACCTGACGAACTATTGGTCCTTCTGACCGCCACGGCATCGCGGGAGAGTGCTCTATGACGGCGGAGACGCCCTGGGGAATGGTGTTCGACGGGCCCGGCCGGAAGCTGAATTGCGCCACCTTCGCCAGGCCGAAGCTGGCCCCGGGTGAGTGCCTCGTTCGCGTGCTCGGAACTACGCTGTGCGGGAGCGACCTGCACAGTTACGAAGGCCGACGTCTCACGCCCGTTCCAACGATCCTGGGGCATGAGATCCTGGGGGAGATCGAGGAGCTACCCACTGAGCCACCCACTGCCATCGGTGGTCGTCCTCTGGCGGTCGGCGATCGCGTCGTGTGGGGTTTGGCGGCCTCCTGCGGAGAGTGCCACTACTGCCACCGGGACCTTCCGCAGAAGTGCGTGGCACTGTTCAAGTACGGTCACGAAGCGCTGCGTCCGGGACGCGAGCTGAGCGGAGGCCTCGCGTCTCACTGCCTGTTGGTGCGGGGGACGGCGATCGTCCGTGTGCCCGATTCCGTGCCGAACGCGGTGGCCTGCCCGGCGGCCTGCGCGACAGCCACGGTCGCTGGGGCGCTGCGCGTCGCGGCGGCTCGGCCACAGGGCAGATTCCTGGTGGTGGGGCTGGGTATGTTGGGGCTGACGGCCTGCGCGATGCTGCGGGCGGCAGGAGCTGAGTGCGTGTGGGGAGTCGACGTAGACCCCAGGCGGCGTGCGCTAGCAACGCGTTTCGGGGCTCTTCGTGCACTGGAATGCAACGAGGTCCCGGGTTCAGTGATGGCTCACACGGGTGGTCGGGGCGTGGATGCGGCGTTCGAGTTCACGGGCTCGCCTGATGGGGCGCGGATGACGCTGGAAGCCCTCGACCTCGGTGGCGTGGCCGTCTGGGTCGGAGCCACGTACCCTGCGCCTCCGGTTAGCGTGGACGCCGAGACCATCGTGCGGCGGTGCCTGACCGTCCGGGGTCTCCACAACTACCACCCGACCGATCTCGTTGCCGCAATGGAGTTCCTAGCCTCCCACGGACGCTCCAGCCCCTTCGAGTCGGTGGTCAGCCCACCCTTCGCGCTGGAGCAGGCCGAGGGCGCTTTCAAGGCTGCGGCGACGGGTGAGTATCTGCGCGTAGCCGTTGGGCACTTCAGGACCTCCTAGCGGCGAGCCAGGGCCTCCACCGCCTCCACAGCAGCCTCTCTCGCCCCGGTCGGGTACACGAGCACCAAGCTCAGGGCCCACTCCTCGGGGACATCGAGCCCCGGCCCGCCGCTGGTTCGATTGAGGGTCCGGGTCTCATAGCCAGTCCATCGGCCATCCACGAGATCCCCGACCTCGGCCACGAGGACCTCCGCCCTATCGAGCGCCGGCAACCGCAACGGTCCCGGCGTCAGAGCGCACAGCAGAGCCCCCGGACCATCGTTGAGGGCGTCATCCGAGAGGCCCATCAGGAACAACTCGCCTGCACTGGCGAATACGAGGCGACCTGCACGCGCCAGGCTGGCGTAGCCGTGCACTACCTTCGGTCGCCCGTTCGCGGCCGCATGAACCATCACCGCCGCCCCTGCTGGCATCTCAGCCTCGATCCCGCCATACACAGCTAGAGTCGGCTCATTCTGAGGATTCAGAAGCACCGTGAGGCCGTCGGCAGTTGGCTTCAGTGCCTGCAGAGGCTGTTCGGCCGGCGTGTGTGGAATCCCGGCGTCCACGAGGAAGCTCCGATACAGGTCGGATAAGGCCTCCCGTGCGGACAACTCGACGGGCGTCGGCACGAAGTGGACGAGTCCCTCTCCCAGAGCGACAGAGGTAGCCTCGGTGGCCTCACCGGCCTGACCTGGGCGCGCCTTGGGGAACTGCTCGATCCCGAAACGGCCTGCGCGTCCATCGGCCGTCAGCCGGCGGCAGTCGTCGTAAGCGATCGTGCCTGAGAGGTAGAGTGAGCCACCAGCGGTGACCCACTCCTCTAGTCGGTCGAGAGTGGTCTCGTCGGCGCAGTACGGTACGGGCCATATCAGCGCTTCCGCCGCCTCGGGTATGGTCGCGAGATCGGCCTCAGTGAGAAGGCCGAAGGGAACCCCGAGACCGTAGAGCGTCGCGAAGACCCTGCGGAGCGCCGACTCTATCTCGCCAAACATAGGACCGAACCGGTGGCAGTCGGGGGTGACCACGTACAGCTGGCGTGCCCGCACGGGTGGCAACTCGATACCGAGCAGCGCGAGCCCCTGGGCGCGCTGAGCCAGCAGCACATCCTTGGAGACGGGGTCCTGGAGGTAGCGCATGCCCCAGGGGAACACGGCTCCCTCGAAGTCCTTCCAACTCCAGTTGCAGAGGAACGTGGCGTCCAGCCCCAGGGCCGTGTGGCCATACCACACGAAGCGCTGGACGGAGGCTGCGTCGCGGGTTGCGTCGCCCCCCCTGGTGCGCTCATCGTGCGCCTCTTGCGCCCCAAACTCGCCGATGGTGAGTGGTTTGCCAGCCATCAGCCGATCGCTGAACTTGAGGTACTCGCCGAAGCTGAATAGGTCGCCGTAGTAATGGGTGTTGGTGAAGGGCACATGGGCCGCGCCCAGCTGCTTGTCGGCGTGGACATTAGAGATGAGATGTCCCACGGTGAACAAGGCATCGGGGTCGCCCGCCAGGATGCCTTCCGCGTTGCGCTGCACCCAGTGGTTGTAAACCCTCATCTTGAAGAGCCAGTAGTCATGGGCGCGGACGTCAGCCCAATCGGAGCCCCCGCGCTGTATGGGCACCTGGCCCCAGCGGCCCGGCAGCTCGTCTACTCCCCATGACGATCTCAGGCCATCCTCATCGCCATAGCGATCGGCCAGCATTTCGTTATAGAGGTCAACCAGATTGGGGTAGTCCGGCGGATCGCCGATGTCGGGCTCGTTCTGGATGTCGTAAATGATCCCCGGCACGTCGCGGTAACGCTCGGTCCAGAACCGATTCCAGTCCGCCTGGGCCTGGTACTGCTCCTCGGTAAGCCCTACCTGCATCCAGTCGTGCAGGGTCAGAAACAGCACGATGCCGTGTTTCTGGGCGAGTTGCACCATCGCGTCAGTCTGGCGGCACAGCCGCTCAGGCCGGTACTGCAGGGCTTCTGGTCGGTTGGATGGCTGCCCGGCGTAGCCGCCCTCCGAGTAGGGCGAGAAGTGCAGGACTCGAAGGATGCGGATCTGGTGATCCCGCATCGCCCGGAAGTCCGCATCCCATACTTTGGGGTCCTCATGCTCCGAGTACCACATGAAGCCTGTCTGGTTGGTGCCCAGCCGGACGTGGGGGTTCCCATCAATGATCAGCCGCGAGCCCTCTATGGCCACGGTGGGACCGGCCTCAATGACCGCCGTGTCCCACACGACGTAGGCGGTCTCCATGGTGTCGACGATGGAGCCATCGACGACCAACTCGGCCCGCACCTCATCGTAGTCGCTCAAGAGCGTGGGCGCGGCAACCGTCACGGAGAAGGCCCGCAGTCCGGTACCTGCCGTGGGCTCGCCGATCTCGGCGCGAACGGCGCCTAGGACTGGTGAGCTAATGGTGACGTGCGCGTCGATCTCATCTCCATCTAGCCACACCTCGCCCTCTATCGTCACATCCTCGCCGCGATGGTAACACGCATGCTCTGACGCCACGCGGCGCAGGTATGTGGGGGCAGTCAACGCGTCCATCAGGGCGGGCACGGCGGCGGCCAATGGCGCGTCCTGACCGGTGAAGAGGTCGTGGTTCGTGACACCGAAGAAGGCCCAGTTCGACCCCGCATACGGACCGTCGAAGTAGTGCACCAGCGCGCCAGCCGCGCCTCGGGGACGACCGAAGGCGTCGTAGGTCTCGAGCAAGGGGATGCGGCGGCCCCAAAGGTCGGGGAACACGGGGGAGTTCGAGCCCAGGGTGGACACGGCCGCGTAACCGTGCAACTCCCGCGCGATGCGGACCTCAGGCGCGATAACGCTCTGGCCGGGTGCCGAACGCGCCCCGGCCACGCGTTTGAGCGGGAAGGAGGGATCGAAGACCTGCAGCTGCTCTGGATCGAGCCCCATCGTGTCGCCGTGGACGCCAATCCGCGAGTTCACTCGCGCCTGGACATCCTCGCCGCCCGCGCTGACCTCGGCCGCCGTAAGCTCGGAGCCGACGGGGAGCCAGTCCCCACCGGAATAGCTGAGGGGCTCGTCGAAGGCGTAACCGCCCATCGTCAGCAGGTTCCCGCCGCCAGCCAAGTACCGGCGCAGTGAGTCCACAGCCTCCGCGGGGAACGCAGGGCCTCCGGGCACGACGAGGACGTCCGCGGTCGCCGGATCGAGAAGTCGTGAGAGATCCCCTGGTTGGACCACAGTAGCGCCCCAACCGGCTCCGCGCAGCAGTTCCGCAAGACGGGCAGGGTCGGACGCGCCATCTGTCTTGGGCATATCGCCCCCGAGTATGAGGACACAGCCCTTCGAACCATGCTCGGGCAGGAGTTTGGGATCGCAGGGGAGGGGATCCGTCGCTGCGGCATCCCTGGTCAACAGGACAAGGCGGTCCACAGTTACCTCCAGGTCGTCGAAGTTGCAGCCTAGCAGCATCCGGCTCGTCGAGGGCATATCCCGCGTGCCTGGTCCGCGGGGCTCGAACTGGAACGAAGCGACTGGGACGACGACGCGATAGAGGGCCTCCGGGACAGCCCCCAAGGAGCGCCCGTCGGGGCGCAGCTGTGCCACCCACGCGTCACCGTCTTCCTCCATGAGCCACAGGTGCATTGCCGCGCCCGGCCCAGAGGAGTGCTTCCGGATATCGATCCCGATCGCCGTCACCTCGTTCGGGATGTCCACATCGCGGGTCAGGTTGCCCCAGTTGGGCGACTCGTTGGTGTAGGCAAGGCGCATAGCGGCCGCCCCCTCCACCACGTCGGTCAGATCGAGGGCAATGGAGGGAGCATTGCCGCCATCCTCGTTGGGGGCCCACGGTTCCAGGGACTCGAAGCCGTCCAGCAGGATCTCCCCTGCCGCAGAGGGGGTGCCCAGAGCGACCCCCACGAGGGGGTAGACAACGAGGGGGATGAGCCAACTCCGCATAAGAGACCTCCTCCATACCGTGCGCGGGCGGGTGAGGCAGTTCACACAGGCCCCTGGCTCTGCGCCGGCCAAGCCCTCGGGAGTGCGAGGAACGCCTCGTGGCTTGCCCTGGAATACCAGGTGGTGCTCGGGCTTCTCGAGTTCCGTGAGCACCTCACATCCCGCCGACGGAGGGTTCCCGGTAGCGCCTTGGTCATCCTGCCGCGACCCGATTGCGCAGGATGGAGGACGGCGGTATGGGGCCGCGAATCCCGGGTCGCGTGGGGAGGGCGGCCTACAGAACCAGGACCAACACCCCTGACCGCGAGAGACCGCACCAGAGAAGGCGAGAGTCGGCCATGGACCAGTTCCCCGCGGTTGAGCCCATACCCATTCTGGCACCCATCTGGCTCTTCAAACTGCTCCTACTGCTCACGCTCAGTCTGCACTTTACAGCCGTGCACCTTCTGATCGGAGGGCTGGTCCTCGGCACGGTGTGGGGGATCGCCGGCCGACGGAGGGGCGGCGCCGACGTCCTCGTCCCGGCAGCTCGCCAAGTGGTCCGCCGTCTGCCAGTAGTGATGGCCTATGTCATCAACCTAGGCGTGCCCCCTCTGCTCTTCACACAGGTGCTGTACGGTCAAGCGCTGTACACGAGCAGCGTACTCATCGGGCTTCTCTGGATCAGCGTCATTGCGCTGCTGGTGGTTCTGTACTCGTTGCTCTACACGGCCGAGCGCCGCTCCGCCGAGGGGCGCGTCTACTGGTGGATAACCCTGATCGGGCTTGGCCTCGTCGCGAAGATCGCTCTGATATATGTGAACAACATGACGCTGATGCTACGCCCGGATGCCTGGCTGGAGGTGTATCGGCTCAGTCCGCTGGGCGCCCATCTTGCATCGGGCGATCCTACAATCTGGCCGCGCTGGACTTACATGGTTGTCGCCTCGCTCATGGCCGCTGGTGTCGCTGTCGCACTCATGGGGGCAACGGCGGTGAGAGACCGTGCCGTAGGAACATTCCTGCAGCAGTGGGGAGCGCTCGCGGGCGCCCTGTTCGCGGGTCTCCTCCTTCCTGTCGCCGCATGGGTGCTGTCGACGCAGCCAGCAGAGGTGACGGCGGCGCTCGGCGGCAGCGCGCTCTATGGGGCTGCACGCACGGTGTGGCTGGCGCTGATCCTGGTGGTCGCCTTCGTGGCTGGCTATGCCTCCTGGAGGGAACGAACGGGGGGCTGGAAGCTCACGGCCCTGGCATCGTTACTTGTCTATCTCCAGGTGGCGTCCTGGGTCCTCGTGCGAGACGGTATCCGCGATCTGAGTCTCAATCGGTTCGGTTACAGCGTGTGGGCCCGCGAGGTCAATCCGAACTGGTCCATCGTGGTGACATTCCTGGTGGTCTTTGCCGGCGGGTTGGTGGCAGTGGGCTGGCTGATCAGGACCATGCTGAAGGCTGAGGGAGAGCATAGGGGCTATGCCAAAGGACGAGAGGAAGAGTCCAACCACGCCGCCTGAGGCGGGATCGGAAGAGGGCGTTATGCCCGCCGACCTGACTCGGCGCAAGCTGATCTGGGGCGGCCTGGGCGCTGCGGCAGCTGCCTACGCGGGCGCCTTGGGCTACCCCGTGTACCGCTATCTCGCTGACCCCGCCGAGGAGGCCGCCGAGCTGGCGAAGGTCACGGAGATGGAACTGCCGGAGGAGGAGCTTCCTGCCGCTGGATCCGCCACGATTCTCCAGTTCGGAGCCCGCAAGGCGATCCTCATTCGACACGACGATGACACGATGGTCTGTTTCAGCGCCGTATGCACGCATCTGGGCTGCACGGTTGCCTACCAGGCGGACCAGGATCGCATCTATTGCGCGTGCCACGGAGGAGTCTACGATCCCCGGACTGGTCAGAATGTCTCGGGCCCGCCGCCCAGGCCCCTGGAGGAGTTCAATGTGGAGAGGCTCGATGGCAAAGTCGTCATCCGCCGGGCTTAGCGCCCTGGGGGCTCGAGTGTGGAACTGGTGTGACGAGCGCCTCGCACTGAGCTCGATCTGGGCGATCGCCGAGAAGAAGACCGTGCCGCTGCATCGGCACACCTTTTGGTACTTCTGGGGCGGCATCTCCCTTCTGCTCTTCATCGTCCAGGCCATCACCGGGGTGTTGCTGCTCATCTACTACCGGCCGGGGCCCGAAGCGTACGATAGCGTCCGAAGCATCACCTACGACATCCAGTTTGGCTGGTTCGTGCGTTCGTTGCACTCATGGGCCGCCAACCTGATGGTGTTTGCCGTGTTCGTGCACATGTTTTCCGTGGCGTTCATGAAGGCGTACCGCCGACCGCGGGAGTTCGGCTGGTGGACAGGTCTCGCCTTGATGGGCCTCGTGCTGGTCTTCGGCTTCAGTGGCTACCTGCTACCGTGGGACGAACTCTCCTATTTCGCCACAGCGGTCGGACTCGAGATACCACGGAGCCTGCCCGGTGTAGGCGCCCTGATCGCGAACATTGTGCAGGGGGGCCCCGAGGTCAGCACGGTAACGGTGCAGCGCTTCTTCGCGCTGCATGTCTTCGTGCTCCCCCTCGTGTTCATGGGAATCCTGGGGGTGCATCTGGCGCTCATCATGAAGCACGGCAGCGCCGTGCCTCCGAGCGAGGAGGCTCGGCCGGAGCGGGAGCGCCGCTCTATCCCCTTCTTCCCCAACTTCGCCACTCAGGACCTCGTGATGTGGCTCATCTGCTTCAACGTGCTGTGTGTCATGGCATTCGTCTTCCCATGGCAGCTAGGTAAGCCCGCAGATCCTCTCGCATCGGCGCCCGAGGGGATACACCCTGAGTGGTACTTCATGTCGCAGTTCCAGGTCTTGAAGGTCCTGGGGGAGTGGATACCTGGGTACCTGGGTGAGATCCTGGGCATCGGCCTATTCACCCTGGGTGGGGTGCTGTGGGGACTGCTGCCGCTCTATGACAACACCAGCCAGAGTGGTGTCCGCGCTCGCCACGCGACATGGCTAGCTCTGATCGCGCTCATCGGCTTGCTGGCACTGACCATCTGGGGGTATGCGGGGCTATGACCCTGAGCCGCATGAAGGGGCATGACCGATGAACTACCCGGTCTGGGACGTTCCTGTTTTAGGCGGGGCGTGGGTCATCGCGATCATCGCGATCATCCACGTCCTGATCTCGCACTTTGCGGTGGGCGGCGGGCTCTTTCTCCCCATGGCAGAGCGGAGGGCCTTGGCCCAGGGCCGCGCTGAGTGGATGCCCCTGCTCAAGCGCCACTCGCGCTTCTTCCTCGTGCTGACCGCGGCCGCTGGAACCGTCACTGGCGTCGGGATCTGGTTCTCTATCGGCCTTGGTAGCCCAGCTGGGACGAGCGCGCTCATACACAACTTCGTCTTCGTCTGGGCCATCGAGTGGGTCTTCTTCCTCGTGGAGATCACGGCAGCGGCCGTCTACTACTACACGTGGGATCGTGTCTCCGACAAGCTGCACCTCGCTGTGGGATGGGTGTACGCGGTCAGCTCCCTGTGGACGCTCATCATCATCAACGGGATCCTCGCCTTCATGCTCACCCCCGCCGGCGCGTGGCTCGATGCTGCGGGGACCGGTGACGAGGTCCGCACGCTCTGGCCCGCCTTCTTCAATGCCGAGTACTGGCCCAGCCTCATCGCGCGTGCCCTGGTTGCCATCTCCCTGGCCGGAACCTATGCCTTGGTGACCGTCAGCCTACTGGATGGCGCCAAGCATGCAGATCTGAAGGAGAGCTTCGCGCGTTGGTCCTCCCGCTGGGTGCTTCCGGGGTTCGTCCTCATGCCCATCGCCATGGGCTGGTTCGTCGCCGCGCTGCCCGAAGGGGCTCGAGAGATCCTGGCGCTCGGGGTGGGAGGCGCCGGGGTCGGGGCATTCACCCAAGTGACTCGGGCGGCACTCTACGCCGCGGTGGGCAGTGCCACGATAGCCCCTATCGTGCTGCTTCTCGTCTGGCGCGATGCGCGGCATCTCAGACTGAGCCATGCCCTCGCCGTCATTGGGCTAGCCCTCCTGACAACGGGCGCGTCGGAGATGGCCCGCGAGATGCTGCGCAAGCCCTACATCGTGCGCGGCTACATGTACTCGAACGGGTTGTTCGAGGCCGCAGTCGATACGCCGGAGGAGAGGACGGCGTCCTACCTCGCCAACTCTCCTTGGGTCCGCCCGGCAGAGGCGCAGGCCTGGGCGTCGCCCGTCTCGTCTGAGTCCTACCAACTCGAGCGGGGTGAGCTGATGTACCGCGGCCAGTGCCTGGCATGCCACACACGCGATGGGTACCGGTCGACGCGCAGGCTGCTTGCGAGCCGCGATCGCGACGGCATCCAGAGCATTCTGACGATGCTCCATGAACGGCCGGAGGACTCACCCTACAACCGGTACATGCCTCCTCTGGTGGGGACTGCTGACGAGATCGCGGCGCTGGGTGACTACCTGTTCGAGGATACCACCGTAGCCCGCCGAGCCTATCTGAAGAAGGAAGGCCTCACCGAGGACGAGAGTGTCGCTCCGGCAGAGCCTGAGGCGCAGGACTGACGCGACCCTACGGCTCTCCGATCCACGCCGCGCGACCGGCTTCGAACTCGACTAGAGGCGGCCCCGCCTCGGGCAGATCAACGGCCACTCCCATGGCGCCTGCGCCGGCCTCCTCCCATGCGCGCACCCGTGACGCGGCCCGCGCCACCGTGGCTGGGTCTGCGCCGACAGATACGAGCACCCGGTGCCCGCGCGCGGACAGTTCACGGAACATCGCAGGGTCATCCCCGCGCATGAGGATAACGCACGTGCGAGGGAGCTGCCGCAGCTTCGACGCCGTGTCGCTGCCTGGGCGCAGGATCACTTCCGACGGGGCCACCAGCAGCATCCCAGGCCACTCCTTGGCGGCGGTGAGGGCGAGAGAGCGGACCAAGGAGAGCAGATCGGACGGGTCGCCCGTGGCGCCCAAGGGGCCAGCGTCAAGGACGACCATGGTGGGTCCCGCCTGCAACTGGATGCGACGCAAGTCGTCCATCAGGGCTTGATGCACCTCGGGTTCAGCTAGATCCGGAGACACCCTCGGGGTGCCCGCGTCAGCCACGTACTGGTGCGTCACTCGCACCTTCTGGCCATCCGCGATCCGTCCCGTGGCCGCCCGTGCGATGCCCCACGGCGCGTTCGTCGGACGGTAGCCCTCATCGCCGAAGGCGGTGATGCCCGGGATCACAACGTAGTCCTCGCCATCGACGTAGATCACTCGCTCGTCCTCTGAAGTGACGCGGATGCCCTTGAGGTCGGTAATAACGGTGTTGGAGTGGGACAGGAGGGTGGGGCGGAGCTCCCGGAGCTGGAGTGTCTCAGTAGCCTCGGACGTGACGGCGAGCATTGGCCGGTCGCGCAGCAAGCTCTCGCCCCACATGCGCAGCACGGGCACGGGCGCCATGCCGTGGCGGACCACCTCGGCTTCGAGCGCGCCGGCTCTCCGCAAGGCTTGGGCATCGCCCAGACGCCCCCACAGGCTCGTCGCAAGCAGCACGTGAGAGAAGCGAGCCGAGGCGAGGGCTGCCACGGACCGGGAGACCTGGGTGGGCACAGGTTCAGACAGTACGGCCCCTCGCCAGGGAATGATTGGTCCACCTTCGAATGCCGCGGTCATGAGCATGGCACGGGATCCCTGGAACGCCACCAGGCCGCGAAGGTCATCCAACGCGTAGGCCGCCGCCGCTGAGTCTGCCACCATGATCTGCGGCATGGCGGCCGCCCCGTCGTTCACGACACGGTATGACTGAGGGGGGAGCGTCGGGTCGGCTTGAACGGTCACCTCGGCGAGCGGACCCTCGAGCGGGGCTCCCCAGGCGAGGTCTCGCGCCAACTCCCGCGCGTAGGTCTCGATCGCCTCACCTCCCACAGCCTGATCGATCGCTATGCGCAACGGGCCGTCCACGGCGATGCCCTCCGACAGATCCGCGAATCCTGCAGGGGAGAAGTCGCGGAGCACGGGCCCCACATACAGGTTGTCGATCGAGAGCGGGGATTGTCCCGAGGACCAGGATACCGTCACGCCGGTCGTGCCCTCAGGCAACCAAGCGACGAGGGCTGGAGCGCGTCCCCACTCAGGCTGCAAGACCGCCCGGCGGGAGGCGAGCAGAGCACCATCGCTCGACCTCACGGCGAGGGTGAGGGTGGCCCGGCCCGAGTCGCTGCGGGCCACGCACCCGACCTGGATAGCGCGTCCGGCGGGCGCAACGGTCTCTGTGGACGCGATCGCGCCGCCCGATAGACGCAGAGCGGTTTCGCCGAGGGTCTGGTCCAGGGGGCGGCCAAGGGCCACCACGGACGCTAGGGGCTGGCGCGCCGACCCATCCCACATGCCGCTGATCACTTCCTCGTCGGTGGCGGGAAGCACCTCGAGCCTGGCTCGATGCCCAACGCCCAGACACGCGGCCCAGACAGCGGTGGACTGTTCTGTCATTGCCGGCACGGGCACCACCTGGTAGAGGCCGGCCGGATTGCCACGGCCTGTGTCCGTGAGCCGAATGGCTCCCCCCTCGGCGATCTCGACCGCTTCCCAATGATGGCTCCCCCACCCACTGACTTGAGTGGAGCCGCGCTCGGCGGTGAGGCCGGGGTTACCAACCGAAAGCCCTCCGACCGGCCCCCGAAACCAGGCGGTCCCTCCGTCAGGCACCAGTCTGACGACGACACCCAGGTGCTGGCCGGTCACGAACCGGGCCTCGATGCGCGTCCAGGGCAGGGGCCGGAACCATTCCGCTCGCCCTTCGAGCGCGAGTCGGTCGCGGTCGCCCGGGGTCTCAAGGTCACCGGGAAAGGCGCAGACTAGGCTGAGGAGTACGAGCAGCGTCACGCGAACCCCCACATGGAGGACTACAGAGTCGTTTCACGGTCTCTCGGGGAGAGTCCTCCGACCGACTGCGGAGGCCCCTGGCGATAGACATTCGACTGGAGGTTGATGCTTGTGGCAACGATACTTAGGGAGCGGCGGTACCCTTCTGGCGCCGTGCTGCGCGTGGTTCGAGGAAACCTGGTCCGCGAGCCCGTCGACGCCATCGTCAACGCGGCCAACGAGTGGTTGCAGCACGGTGGCGGTGTGGCGGGAGCCATCGCGGCAGCAGGCGGCCCCGGTATCCAGCGCGAGTCCGACGCGATCGGCCATGTGGCGACGGGGTCATGTGCCGTCACTTCGGGTGGCGAGTTGTCCTGTCGCTATGTGATCCACGCCGTGGGGCCGGTGTACCGCGGTACCGGTGACGAGGATGACCTCCTCGCCGCCGGGGTGCGGTCGTCCCTGGAGGCCGCCGACCGCCTCGGACTGAGTTCCATCTCGATCCCCGGCATCAGCTCGGGCATCTACGGGTTCCCCAAGGACCGCTGCGCCGCGATCATCGTACGAGAGGCCGAGTCCTTCCTGCAGCGCGAACCGGCTCCAAGCGTGACGGAAGTGAGGCTCTGCAATATCGACGAGAAGACCGCCGTAGCCTTCGTCTCCGCCTTCGATCAGACCGGCGCCTAAGACGCCAGCGACACGTTGCAGAGGGCGACCACTGCTCCCTCGCTACCCATCTCCGGGAGATCCCCGTCGATGGCGCCAGAAACAGCCTCGGAACTCTCAGGCGGGGCCCTCCACGAAGAGCAGCGGCAGCAACTGAGCCAGATACCTTCGCCATACCCGCCAGCTATGGTCGCCGCTGGTAATGTGATAGTGATGCTCGATACCTACCGAACGCAGCTCCTGATGGAACGCCTCGGCGTCGTCAAGTAGGAAGTCGTCCTCACCGATGGCCAGCCAGAAGCAGGACAAAGCGGCGTTGACCGCCTCGGGCGCGTCCAGAGCAGCCGCCACCGCCTCTCTTGGGGGACCCACGTAGGAGCTGAATCCCGCGACATGAGAGAACAACTCCAGGTGGTTGAGACCGATGGAGACCGCCTGCCCGCCACCCATCGACAGCCCGGCGATGGCTCGATTTGACCGCTCGCCGCAGGCTCGGAAGCGCCCCTCAACGAGAGGGATCACATCCTCGATGAGGTCTCTCCGCAGAGAGTCAATGTTCCTCCTGCGGCCCTCGGGGCTCCACTCGCGCTCTACGTAGGCATGGCCATCCGTCATGACAATGATCAGCGGCTTGGCTGCGCCTGAGGCGATGAGGTTGTCAGCGATGAGATGGGCGCGGCCTAGATCGGTCCACGTTGCCTCGTTGTCACCAGCGCCGTGCAGCAGATAGAGCACTGGGTAGCGACCTGCGCTATCGTCGTACCCGGGTGGGGTGTAAACGCGCAGGCGGCGTAGCCGTCCTAGCGCGCCGGACCGGTAGGTCAGCAGTCGGAGGTCCCCATGGGCTACGTCGCGGAAGTCGTGGGGGAGGTCGCCCCGTCCAGGCACCTCCAACACGCTTGTCGTGGGCGACCGCATGGGTTTCATCCATGTGTTCCCAGGGTCGGGCAAGCTCAGGCCATCCACCCTGAAGCCATACCCGTAGAGGTCAGGCACGAGGGGCCCGATGGTGGCGAACCAGACACCATCCTCATCCCTGGTGAGGGGGACCTCATGGCCCTCCCACTCCCCCCAGACCAGCACCTCTCTCGCGGCGGGAGCGTGGATTCTGAAGGTCACTCGTCCATCGGCCAGCACCTCGGGTGAGAGAGGCGGCAGACCCGGACGATCTGTTCTAGCGGCGTCGGCCATCGCATTGCTCCTCATAGACAGCGGAATCTCGTCGGGGCCTGTGTACCCGAGATGTCGCGAACGCTTGTGCCTTCGTGGGGTAGGGCGCGCCCTCCTCTCACAGTGAGGGCAAAGCGGCGGTGGGCCAAGGGTCCCTAGGAAAACCGCCATCGCGGGCGAATGGTGTGGCGGCGGCAGTCCGAAGCGGCACGGGGTGGGTAGGCACTGCGGCAGAATGGAGATGCTACCGTGCACAGATTAGTGAACCAAGCGTACGTCGCATTGGCATGCGCGGTGTTGTCCGCGCCAGGGCTCGCACAGGTGCAGGTGGAGGCTCGGAACCAGATGGAGTTGGGTTGGATGCCCGGCGGCTGGGGTAGCTATCAGCTCCTCTTCGAGAACCCTGATGGCGAGAGCGCGCGGGTGGTCGGATGGAGCGGCGCGTGGATGATCGGCGGTGTCCAGTGGGGCGACCCCTTCGGTGGGTCTCTGGACGTTGCCGTGCCTGCGGGCGGCAGCGCCCGCCACGACAGCATCGGGTATGCTCCCGAGGAGCTATTCGCCGCAGCCGGCGATCAGGTGCCTCAGTACGCCGGGCACGTGACTGTGCGCGCGGGCGAGACGGAGTATGAGGTGTCGTTCGCCTTCGATGTGCCGGCGGCTGTGCTCCCAGAGCCCGTACTGCGAAAGGAGGGGGAGTTCATTGCCCTGGAGCTCATGGAGTCCCGCTTCGAGGAGAACGGGAGCATCGAGAACGTGGTCCGCCTCCTGGATCTCTGCTACCAAGCAATGGCCGATCTGACTGGTCTGGTGCCTTACGACGGCGAGAAGATCACGTTCCGTGAGGCGCCACCACATCCGTTCTGGGCCTACGCCGGAAACCCGATCATCCTCAACTCCGACTACGTCGGTAGCACCATGGACGACTTCGAGCGTGGGATAGTCTCCTTCGGTTGGGTACATGAGATGGGCCATGACTTCGACGTGCTCGGCGACTGGTACTGCTGGAATGGGCCGGCGGCAGAGTGCCAGGCGAACTTCAAGCTTGGTTATGCCCTGGAGACCATCGACGACCCTGGCATGCGCATCGCCTGGACCTTCCAGGCTCCCGACTACCCGGCGCCCGACACCTCGGTCCTCCTGCCTGGGCGCGAGCTTGTGGAGCGCTTCTTCGTCCGGTTCGGGGATGCGTATCTGGCGGACCCGGATCGAGGCTGGGAGAGCATGACATCGGATGACGTGCACTCGATGCTGATGAGGGTCCAGCGCACGTACGGCTGGGAGCCATTCAAGGCGCTGTACCGCACCTATGGCGAGCTTGCGGCGAACGGAGCCAGGCCGCCCGAGTCCGCAGAGGGTAAGATCGCCCTAATGTGCGCGATCCTCTCTCGGGAGATCGGTGTGAATCTGGTACCTCTGTTCGAGCGATGGCGGTTGCCCGTTGACGAGGAGGCCGTAGCGGAGGTCGCCGCTGCCTACGGCCTCGAGTAGCTGCCTCAGTCGCTGCTGGTCGCGGCCTGTGAGAGCCGAAGCGCCGCCTCATCGGCCGCGGCCCGGCGGAGGCCATCTAGCCGGTCTGCCTCTGCCAGATCCCGAGCGGCGTCGTCATCACGGCCAAGATCCTTCAGGATCGCCGCACGCTCGTGCAGGGCCACCACATCGGCGGGGTTACGGTCGAGGACCAAGCCCACATCGCGCAGTGCCCCTTCCAGGTCCCCTTGCGTGCGGAGCGCTTGGGCCCGACCCAACCGCGCGAACCGGTCGTTTGGGCGCTGCTCGATGTGCTCATCCAGCCATGGGGGCATGGCGCCTTGCGGTGACGCCCCTAGGCACATACCCCACCAGTAGAGCCGACCCATGACGTTGGGGGCGGTGAACCGCCCGCGGTCCAGTTCTGTCCACACCTGCGCGGCCTCTTTGCGCCTGCCCGCCGAGTGAAGCGCCTCCAGCTTGAGGAGCATGGCCGCCAGTCGGTGACGGGGTCCCTCGGCCGCCAGCGCCTCTACCTCAGCCAGAGCGGCATCGGCTAGACCTAGACGCAGTAACGCCGTTGCGCGAACGCTCCGGTCACCCGGTGCCTCCACCCCCAGATCCAGCACGTCCACCAGCGTCGCGTAGGCCTCCTCCGGTCTTCCCGTCCCCTGCAGAGCCTCGGAGTGTCGCAGCAGGGCGATCGGGGACTCGAGCCCGGCCGTCCTAGCCTCCGCGTAGGCCCTGGCGGCCTCCTCGAACTGCCCGGCCTCTAGCAAGGCATGGGCCGCATCCTCACTCAGCAGTGGGTTCTCAGGGGCCGCCTCGTCAGCACGGCGTAGGCACTCAGCGGCAGCGATGGAATTGCCGAGGTGACGGTGTGCCTCAGCCATCAGGCGCAGTACCTCGGGATCATCCTCGACCTCCTGCAGGTGCGCCTCCCAACACTCGAGGGCCCCCTCGAACTCCCCCGATGCGAAGTAGGCTTCGGCTAGGGGGCGGCTGAGAGCGGGGTCCTCACCGAACTGTTCCACCGCATCCTCGAGCAGCGCCTGCGCCGCCTCCGGTCGATTCTGCGCGAGCAGCGCCTGGGACTTGCCGATCCAGGCTTCGATGCGTTCGGCGTTCTCGTCCAGAACCATGTCGTAGTCATCGAAGGCTCGTGCCGGCTGTCCGGCTACCATATGGGCCTCGGCGCGCGCCAAGTGGAGATCGGGGTCTGACCGGATACGGGACAGTGCGTGGGTGTAGACCTCTATCGCTTCATCGGGATCGCCCGCCTCCAGGTAGATCCGCGCTAGGAGCTTCCACATGTCCGCGCGCTCGGGGTCCCGCTTCAACAGTGCTTGCAGGCGTCGCCGCGCTTCGCGGGCATCTCCCTGAGCCAGGAGCTCCAGGGCCTCCCTCTCGGTCGCTTCCACATCGGCCTCGGCGCTCAGGTCCGGAGCCGAGTCGCTCGGCCCCCGCCGGAGCAGGCGCGACAGGGCCACCCCAGCCAGGACAACGCCTGTGACCACTGCGACGATGATGACTGGATGCACGAACGATCACTCCCCGGCGCCGAGCTCACTGCGAGCAGCATCAACTAGCCCCGGAAGTCCTTCGCGCACAGCCGGCGTGAGTTCCTCCCCGAAAGTGAACGGATCCACAACGCCCAGTGCGAGGACGATGATCTGCTTGGGCATCTGCAACCCCATATCGCGTCCCATGGCCAGCATATCGCTGAGGTCCATGGTGTGCGGCGAGCGGTAGCCGAAGGAGTGGGGGAGATCCGCTGGAGTGAAACGATAGACTCGGCCAGCCTCCCAGGCTTGGCCCCAGATAGCGTCGAGGATCACGACACGGTCGTAGCCCTCAATGATGGGCAGCAGGTCGAGATTGCACAGGCACGCCTCTTCGACCGCGACCAGCGGCGCCTGGGCCGCGAGCTCGCGGCTTGCCAGCAGCCCGACTCGATCATCGGTCAGGATGTCATTGCCCAGACCCAGGACCAGGGTTCGCTCGCAGGCGCCATCTCGTGGCATGGGGGTTCCCTGACCAGAGGGGCTCCGTGTCATCCGACCCGGAGCCCCTCGTGGATAGCGGTGATCAGTGCTGGCTTCCTCAGCGACGGGCGGTGTGAATCAGCGTGCCATCTCTGCGGCGAATGTTGATCTCCAACGAGCCCTCATCACCAAGGTTGTGAGTGGCACAACCGAAGCACGGATCGTAGGCCCTGAATGCCATCTCGACCATGTTCAGAGAGCCCTCGTCCACCTCTTCTAGACCCGAGATCAGATCTGTGGCCGCCTTCTTGATGCTTAGCGTCATCGGCGCATAGTTGTTCGTGGTCCCTACTACAAGGTTCGCATCAGTTACGACACCGCGTTCATCCGTCTTGTAGTGATGGATCAGAAGGCCTCGCGGAGCCTCCACGCAGCCGACGCCCTCGGTCGGAGTCGCGGTCGGAACCGTGCGGAAGTCATCGGAGGTGATATCGGGATCACGAGCCAGTTCGAGCATGCGCTCGGCGGCGGCCTGGATCTCGATCACCCGAGCCCAATGGTACGCCAGGGTCTGATGGCAGGGTCTGCCCCCAAGGACCGAGTACATCCTCTCATAGGCCGCTTGGGCCTTGGGAGTGCTCATCCCGTCCGCGACGTTGAGGCGGGCTAGCGGAGCGGAGCGATAGACGCCGCTGTCCTTGCCGTCGACGAAGCCCTTCCAGCCGACAGCCTTGAGATACGGGTACTTCAAGTAGGTCCACGGCTCCACGTGCTCCGCAATGTGCTCCAGATACTCGCTGGGATGGAACTTGGCGGTCTCCTTCCCGTCCTGGTCGACAACACGGATCTGGCCGTCGTAGAAGTTGGGGCAGTTGTTCTCGTCAACGAGGCCGACGTAGTAGGTCTCGTGCCGGAAGGTCGAACCAGTGACGAGATCCACGTATCCTTGATTGCCCAGGACCACATCCTCGAATACGTCCAGGGTGAACTGGCCGAAGTCCACGAAGTCCTCGGCTACCGCCTCGATCTGCTTGCGCTCCTCCTCGTTGATGCCCCGCGAGACGCCACCTGGGAGGGCGGTCACCTGATGGATCGCCTTGCCGCCGAGGAGCTTGATGACTTCGTGAGCCTGTCGACGCATGCCGAAGAACCGCTTGCCAGCATCGATGCCCACCTTCTGTATGAGTCCGAGGACGTTGCGCTCGGCGACGGGCGCCTTCGGCCCGCACACGAAGTCCGGTCCCGCGAGCACGTAAAAGTGGACAGAGTGGTCGGCCACAAAGAAGGTGGAATAGAGCAACTCGCGCAGCTTCCGGCCTGTCGGCGGCGGCTCAACGTGGTAGACAGCGTCACATGCCTTGGCCCCCGCCATGTGGTGCGCCTCCGGGCAGACACCACAGATGCGGGTGGTGATGCGAGGGAGCTCTTCGACCGGGCGGCCCTGGGCGAACTTCTCGAACCCCCTTAGCTCGGGGATCTGGAAGTACGTGTTCACCACCTGGCCGTCGTCACCCACAAAGATCTCTATCTTCCCGTGCCCCTCAAGCCGTGTGATGGGATCAATGGTGATACGCTTCACCTGGCCAGCCTCCTCAGCGACGATTTGGCGAGACTGAATCGGTAGAATGTGCCCAGAGGATCATCCAGCGAGGCGATGATGCGCTCAATCTCCTCCGGGTCCGACGAATCGATGACCGACGCTATAGCCGACATCATTCTGGCGCCCTGATCCTCCACGTTCGGAGGCGCTCCATAGCAGCCTCGGCATGGAGCGTTCGCCTTCACGCAGAGCGCGTCACAGCCCGAGCGCGTGGCCGGCCCGAGGCAGATGAAGCCCTGATCCAGCAGGCATTCGTTGGGGTTGGGTTGCGCTGTGCCGGGCCGCTTGAACTCCCGGATCTTCTTCTCCTTGCGCTCCCGGGGGCACTCATCGCAGACCGTTTTGACGCCCGCCCCGATCACGGAGCCAGGCGGCGGCAGTTCCGCCCCCTGCATGATCGCGGTCATGACCGCAAGGATCTGGGGCGGCTGCGGCGGACAGCCCGGAACGTAGTAGTCCACGTTCACGACGGCATCCAGTGGAGTCAACACGTCCAGGAGCGTGGGGATCTCGAGGTCGCCCTCCGGCATCTCGTAGACCGCCTGCGGCCTGAGTCCCTGAGGGTTCTCCGTCGATGGCGAGAGGCTGTACGCGTAGTCCATCAATGCCTCGGTTCCGTACTGGTTTCCAAGACCTGGGATGCATCCCTCGTGCGCGCACGACCCGAAGGCGACCAGGATCTTGGACTTGGCGCGCAGCAGCTGGGCCATGTGGCGGTTCTCATCGCTGCGAATGCTGCCGTTGAACAGGCAGAGGTCGATGTATCCGTCCTCGAATGCCTCCACGTCCTTGTACTTCGCATCGATCGCGACGGGCCAGAAGACGATCTCGAAGAAGTCCGCCACATCCAGAAGCGCCTCCTGAATGTCGAGAACGCCGATCTCGCAACCGCCGCAACCCGCGGCCCAGTACATCGCGAACTTAGGCTTGCCGTTCTCCCCCATGGGGACGATCCTCCCTACGCGACGCTCTCGACGCGCTTCTGCGGACCGAGGGCCCGGATCTCTTCGGTGAAGTCGTGGACGACCTCGGCGAAACGGTCGCCCTCCGACGCGGACACCCACTCCAGCCGCACCCGAGCGGGGTCGATACCGTACTGCTGGAGGACGGACTTCAGCATCGGAACCCGACGCATCGTCTTGTGGTTGCCCTCGTGGTAGTGGCAGTCTCCGGGGTGGCAGCCGAGTATCAGGACGCCATCCGCCCCATCAGCTAGTGCCTTGAGGACCAGGCTCGGGTCCACCCGACCGGAACACATGACCTTGAGGGGGATCATGTTCGGCGGATACTTGACTCGGCTCGTCCCGGCAAGGTCCGCGCCCGTGTAGCTGCACCAACGGCAAAGGAAGCCGATGATGGTGGGTTCGAAGTCCGCGCTGGCGCTCATCTATCGCACTCCTTGTCTGCCACTCACTCGGCCGAGCTGGCCGCAAGCCTACCCAGGGCGCCCTCCAACTCGGCCCTGATCTGCGCGTCGGTATAGCCTTGCTGCTGGATGGCCCCTGCGGGGCAGGTCGCCACGCAGGTGCCGCAACCCTTGCAGAGGGCGCTTTCGCACACCGCCACATTGCGCTCCTCGTCGGCGCTCAAAGCCGAGTAGGGGCACATGTTGATGCAGGTTCGGCACCCTCCGCAGAGGGTCTCGTCGATCACCGCGACTACCGGCTCGATGGAGAACGTCCCCTTGTCGATCAGGGACAGGATGTTCGCGGCCGCGGCCGCCCCCTGCGCAACACTGTCCGGAATATCCTTCGGGCTCTGGCAAGCGCCCGCGACGTAGACCCCATCGGCTGCCGTCTGGACCGGCGCCAGCTTCGGGTGACGCTCCAGGAAGAACCCCTCGCCGCCGCAGCCGATACCCAGTGTTTGGGCCAGCGTCTGTGCACCCTCACGCGCCTGCAGGGCCGGGCTTAGGATCACCATGTCGACCGGCACCCTGCGAATCTGACCGAGGAGGGTATCCTCCGCCTTGACGACCAGCTTGCCCTCTTCCTCGGGGCTCATCGGCCAGTTGGTGACCTCGGCCGCCTTGCCGCGGATGAAGGTCACATCCTCGCGCATGAGCCGCTTGTAGAACTCCTCGTAGCCCTTACCTCCGGCACGGATGTCGATGTAGAACTCGTAGACGTCACACTCGACCTTCTCGCGCACAAGGTGGGCGAACTTCAGCGAGTACATGCAACACACACGTGAGCAATGCTCGTGGTAGTGCTCATCGCGGCTACCGATGCAATGCAGGATGGCCACGGACTTCGGCGGCGTGCCGTCAGCTTTGAGGATCTTCCCGCCCGTGGAACCGCTCGCATGGCACAGGATCTCGAACTCGAGCCCTGAGATCACATTGTCGTATCGGCCCCAGCCATACTGCACCATGGGCGCCAAGTCGATGGTGTCGAAGCCCGTGGCGACCAGGATCGACCCGACTTCGACCTCCTCGATCGCCTCTTCCATGTCGTAGCTGATGGCCTCTTGGGGACAGACCTCCGCGCAGTGGCCGCATCCGCCGTTCCTGAAGTGGATGCAGGTCTCCTCATCGATGAAGGGGACGTTTGGCACTGCCTGCAGGGTGGGCACGCGGATCGCCTTGTTGGGCCCTAGCATCATCTCGTGGTGCAGCACCTGGCGGTCCTGCGCGTCGGTTACCGTTAGCGCGCCGGTGGGGCACTCCCGCACGCAGGCGCCGCAGCCGATGCAGTTCCCGTTGAACTCCAGCGAGCGCTGCTTGCCCGCCTCAGCGCTCTCGTCACGACGGAGCACGATAGCGTGCGCCCCCACGACCTCGGAGCATGCGGTGGCGCACTTGCCGCAGAAGATGCAGTCGCCGGTCGGGGTGTCCTTGATGGGCTTGCGACGCTCCCGATCGCCCTGGCGAATGGTGACTTTGCGAGCCTCTCCGCCCTCGGCGTAGCTACCCACGAAGTAGGGTTGCCCCTCGATGGACACCTTCCGCGACTTCGGGCTCACGATCGCCGGGCACTCCTGGTAGCACAGCCCGCACCCGTTGCATTTCTTATCATCAACGTAGCGCCTGTTCCGGCGGATGCTCACCTGGAACTGCCCGACGTGGCCTGACACCGACGCCACCTCGGCGTAACTACGGATGTCGATGTTGCGGTGCTGGCCCGCGCTGACCATCTTGGGGGTGAGGATGCACGCGGCGCAGTCAAGCGTCGGGAAGGTCTTGTCGAAGGTAGCCATACGCCCGCCGATGGACGGCTCGCGTTCGACGAGTATCACCGGCTTGCCCGCGTCCGCGATCTGTAGCGCGGCTTCTATGCCCGCGATACCGCCGCCGATGATGAGCACACGCTCATTCACGGGGACCTCGCGAACCTGCAGCTCGGCATGCAGCGCGACGCGGCTGACTGCGGCGCGGACGATATGCTTGGCCTTCTCGGTGGCCCGTGGTTTGTCCGTGGTGACCCAGGAGCACTGCTCCCGGATGTTGGCCATCTGGAACAGGAAGGGGTTCAGCCCCGCTTCGGCACACGCGCGACGGAAGGTCGGCTCGTGCATCAGGGGCGAACAGGCGGCCACGACAACGCGGTTGAGCTTGTGCTCGGTTATGTCCTGCTGGATCAGCTCCTGGCCGGGCTCGGAGCACATAAACTGGTAGTCCTTAGCGACCGCAACGTTCGGCAGACCCTCAGCGAAGCGGACGACCTCGGCCACATCCACCGTGGCCGCGATGTTCGTGCCGCAGTGGCAGACGTAGACGCCTACCCGGATCTCGCCGTTAGATGAGGCCCCGTGCCCGTTGCCCTTGCTGGTGTCCATTGGGTCATTCCCCTCTATCAGAACGGCTCTGAGGCCACTAGGCGAAGCGTTCCATGAGGAATTCAGGCCGTATCATGCACTGATCCAGGCCGACATCCTCGGCTGACGCGCCTTGCGCCAGGGCGAGCAACTGCGTGAACAGGACGATCGGCATCGGTCGGTCCCAGTCATAGACCTGCCCGATAGCGTCCTGGTAGGCCTCGAGATTGACGCTGCACAGCGGACACGCAACCGCCACCACGTCCGCCTTCATGGCGCGCGCACACGAGAGGATCTCATAGACCAGGGCCAGGCCGACCTCGCGCCGAGTGGTCATCAGCATGCCGCCGCAGCATTTCGCCGTAGCGGGGAAGTCGACCATCTCGGCGCCCGTCGGCGCCAACACACGGTCCATGATGTCCGGCTGCTCGGGGTCACCAATGTCCGTGAAGGGCCGGGTGAGGAGGCAGCCGTGGTAACAGGCGACCTTGAGGCCATCCAACGGCGTCGTGATCGACTCCTTGATGCGCGCGGGGCCCACATCGTTGAGCAGGACCTCGGCGATGTGACGCACGCGCACCGTTCCGTCGTATGCCAGGCCCGCGGCCTGGAGAGCCTCACTCGCGTCATGGCGCATCGTCTCGTTCGTGAAGAACTTATCCGACTTGCGCAGCGTGATGTAACAGGCGTTGCAGGCGGTCACGAGGTCGGTCGCGCCCGCCCGCTCGGCCAGCGCGAGATTCCGCGCGGAGTAGGCGGTCGCCTTGACCTCATCGGTACCCACGTAGGCCGTGGCCCCACAGCAGGTCCAGTCCTCGAGCTCATCGAGCTGGATCCCGACCTTCTCGCACGAGAGACGACAGCTCTTGTAGTAGTGCGGCGAGCTCGCCTCGAGGGCGCATCCCGGATAGAAGAGGTAGTTCATCCTTGTCTCCTCTCAAGCGCCCGTTTGATGGCCTTGAGCTGCTCCGCCGCCTTCACCCGCTCCGGCACCAACTTGAGGCGTCGGTTGCGCCACATGTTGAAGGCGAAGGCGGCGTCGCGCAGCGCCGCCTGGGGGCCAGTGCGCATGAAGTACTTGGCCATCAGCCACAGCTCGGAGCTGCGGCCCGACTCGTCGACATCCTCGACGAAGGTAGCCATCAGCTTCTGGCCTCGATCATCCTTCGGGGTGATGCCATGCTTGATCCCGAGCCGCTTCAGCGCGTACATCATGTCCGTGAACTGGATCCCCGCGGGACAACGGACCGTGCAGCTGTAGCAGGAGGCGCAAAGCCACGCCGTGTCACTCCGCAGGACCTTCTCCAACTGCCCGGCCCGCATGGCCGCGATGACCGCCCTCGGCGTGTAGTCCATGGCATATGCGGTCGGGCAGGAAGCGCTGCAGGTGCCGCATTGGATGCACTGCTTGATCTTCTCGCCATCGGGTATGCGCTCGAGTTCCTTGACTAGCTCGCCGCTGAGCGGCACTCCTGGACTGGCCATCAGCCTATTGACGCCTCCTACCATTCGGTGCATCGTGACCGGCCGTCACGCCCGGCCCACCTACCATGGACACGCCGAAGGGCCCCACAGCGGGGCACGAGCCTCCCCTTCGGCCCAGCTTTGTGAAATCATTCACAGATTCGGCGTATATGTATGTCATCGAACGGTCTGAGACCTGTCTAGAGCGCGTCCGCTGAAGCCGGGGCTATGAACACGTGTTTCCCGCCGGGCATGTGGCACGTGGCGCAGGTCGCGTCGGCCGGTATCTTCGCCCATCCCGAGTGGGCATAGTCCTCCTGGCCCGCGTGGCACTCGAGGCAGAGCTCGTTAGTCGGCTTGCGCGTCTGGTGCGGCAAGTCGTCTGAGAGCTCCTTGTGGCCCGTGTGGCAGTTGACGCATGTGGGCGCCGTTGGGTCGGTGAAGTGCAGGCTGCCCTTCATCTCATTGAGCTGCTGGAGCTTCTCGCCCGTCGGCTCCAGGAGTGTGATCTTATCGAGGATGTTGTCGCCGTAGGCATACTCCTCGACCCACTCCTCTTCGTAGGCGGCATGGCACCGGCCGCACAAGGAGAGTCGCGCGTCTCGCTCCTCGAGGTCCTCAGGATTGCTGATGAGCTCAGCATCCCCATGGCCGAGCACATGGCCTTGCCCCGGCCCATGGCAGGCCTGGCATCCAACGCCCGGCTCCTCGTCTGGCAACATGAAGCGAGGACCTTCCCCCTCGGCCTTGGCGTGTTTGGTCTCCATGTAGAGACCCGTTACTGCGGGAACGGCGCCCTCGGCCTGAGGGAGCTTGTGGCAGACCTGGCACATCATCTCAGCGGCGTACTCCGTATCCTCCTGTGCGCTCACGGGAAGCATGGCGACGAGCGCGGCGCCGCCTATCGCTGCCAGGGAGACGAGAGCGGCAAGACTCTTCCGGATGTGCATCTTAGCGGGGATCCCCTCTACACCATGTGCGCGGACGCAAGCGTGGCCTGTCAATGTATTACGCCGGTTCCGCCGTACCGCTGTTTCTCCTCCTGCGAAGTACGCCTGTTTGACAGGAGCCACAACTGAGGTTCTATTACTGTGCATTCACGCGCCGATCGCTCACGCGCTCCTGCGACACCGCCGAGAGGGGGCGCTGATGTCCGTGCTGTTAGCACTTGTCATGGGTGCCATGGATCCCGTCTGGGTTGGGAATGCCGCTATTCCGAGCCTGTCACGCGCGGGAGCCAGCGGCTTTGAGAGCTTCGACCACGAGGTAATCGCCTGGATGCGCCGTCATCAGGTACCCGGGGCCGCAATTGCGGTAGCGAGGAACGGTCGCATCGTTCTGGCCCGTGGCTACGGATATGCGGACATTCAGTCGGGGCGCGTCGTGGAACCAAGCTCGCTGTTCCGCATCGCGAGCGTCTCTAAGCCCATCACGGCTGTGGCGTTGCTACGTCTGCTGGAGAGCAAGCCCGTGGACCGCAACGGCGAGGTCGTGACCCTGGACTCGCCGATCATATCGATCCTTGACGGGGCGCTCTTTGAGGGCGAGCCGCTAGACCCTCGCTGGCGCCAAGTCACCCTCCGGCACCTGTTGCATCACACGGGTGGTTGGGACCGCGACGTGAGTTTCGACCCTATGCTGCCTCCCTTCTCCATCGCCGAGCGACTGGGTACCGTCCCTCCGGCGGGTCCCGAGGAGGTGATCCGCTACATGCTTGGGCAGCCACTCGACTTCGCTCCAGGGGCCAGGTACGCGTACTCCAACTTCGGGTACTGCCTGCTGGGCCGGATCATCGAGTCGCTCTCCGGCGCCAGCTATGAGCGCTTCGTGCGTGATGAGGTGCTAGAGCCGCTCGGCATCCGCGGCATGCGTATCGGGGCAACCCTCACTGACGGGCGCCGGAGTAGAGAGGTCACCTACTATCACGACGGCGCCGCCCCGAGCGTCTTCGATCTTCCCTACGGCGGTAACGGCTGCGAGTGGGCGCCGGCGCCCTACGGTGGCTTCGCCCTGGAACCGATGGATGCGCACGGCGGCTGGCTGGCCTCAGCGAGTGATCTGGTGCGGTTCGGGGCCGCCTTCGATGATGCCGAGAAGTGCCCCGTGCTGTCGGAGGAGAGCATCCGCGCCATGTTCGCCCGACCCGACGGGGCCGCGGGGTATGAGGCCGACGGCACGCCCCTTGACGCCTACTACGCCCTCGGATGGATGGTCCGACCGCGCAGCGACCGCCTCGGGGACCCGGATGAGGGACTGCCTGGCATGGCGAACCACTGGCACGCGGGCCGTCTGGCGGGGACCACATCGCTTCTGGTGCGTAGGCACGACGGACTGACCTGGGCCATCCTGGCCAATCGTGGCTACGGCCCCGACGGCGAGCCCATGGACGACGACATAGATGGAGCCCTGCACCGCGCGGCGGACGCCGTGCGGATGTGGCCCTAGGCAGCTCCTGGCGGTGGGCTCGGTGCAGGTGACGGGCCCACGAAGGGGAAATGCGTGTCGTGTGGTTATCCGTCGGCTGGCTCACAGAGGAGGAACTCGACATGCATCTCAATCTCGCCGCGCCTGAAGGCGCGGTTCGCCTGTTCAACGGTGTTGACATGGATGGCTGGACGAAACGCGATGGATCCCCCGCCGTCTGGAGGGTTGAGGACGGGGTAATGACCTCCGGTGGGGGCGACATCATGACCGAGCATCGCTTCTCCGATGCTTACATCCACCTGGAGTTCAAGTGCCCCCATATGCCCGAGGCTACGGGGCAAGCCAGGGGCAACAGTGGCGTGTACCTGCAGGGACGCTACGAGATCCAGGTACTCGACTCCTTCGGCGTCGGCATCCCTGGCAAGGGGGATTGCGGGGCCATCTACGACCAGTTCGCCCCCCTGACGAACGCGTGCCGACCACCCGAGGAGTGGCAGTCTTACGATATCGTGTTCCGAGGGGCTCGCGTAGCGCCCGACGGAACCGTCGAGAGCCAGGCACGTGTTACGCTGCTTCTGAACGGCTGCGTGATTCACAACAACGTCGAGGCGCTGGGCCCGACCGGTGGCGCGCTCGACCAGGATATCGCCGCACCGGGGCCCCTTCTGCTACAGGACCACGGCAATGCCGTGCAGTTCCGGAACCTCTGGATGATTCCGCTTCCGTTAGCCGGCTCGGATCGGTACGAGCCCACGCCGGCCTAGGCTTCCAGTGAACGGTCCCGCTAAAGCGGGGCGGCCAGCGAGACGGCGGCTTAGCCGCCAGAGGCGTAGACGAGTTCGGATCCCATCTCACGCGAGGGAGGTCAGGCCTGCCCGTCGGGCGGTGCAGGCATCAACCTATGCGCGGATTCACCGCGATGGTCGCTCTGGCGGGTGCTCTGCTTCTCACCGGCATGGCGGCCGCCCAGAACATGAGCATTGAGTATGTATCACGGCCTGATACGGAACGGGGTAATGACCACTACGTCGGCAATGCGGCGCCCCTGCTGCCCAGTCCCTTCTACAAGCTGCCTGTCGGGAGCATACAGCCGCGCGGATGGCTCGGACACCAGCTTGACCTGATGCGCGATGGCCAGGTCGGCCAGCTGCCGCGAATCAGCCCCTGGTGTGTCAAGGAAGGCAACGCCTGGCTGGATCCCGAGGGAACGGGCAAGGCAGGATGGGAGGAGCTGCCTTACTGGCTCAAAGGCTACGGCGACCTCGCCTACATCCTCGATGATAAGGACATGATCGCCGAAGCCCTGGTCTGGATAGAGGGGATTCTGGGGAGCCAGCGGGCAGACGGCTGGTTCGGCCCCCTGGAGAACGAGAAGTCCCTAGACGGTGCGGCCGACCTCTGGCCCAACATGATCGCCCTCAACTGCCTTCAGTCCTACCACGAGTACACCAGCGATCCGCGCGTGATCGACTTCATGACTCGGTACTTCGAGTGGCAGCTTGCCGTGCCCGAGGACCAGTTCATGCGGGGCTACTGGCCCGCCATTCGCGCCGGGGACAACCTGGAGAGCGTCTACTGGCTCTACAACCGGACGCGCGATGGGCGCCTCATCGAGCTTGCCCACAAGATCCACCGATGCATGGCACGCTGGGACGAGGGCGTCATCAACTGGCACGGCGTGAACATCACCCAGGGCTTCCGCGAGCCGGCGGAATACTACGTGCTGAGTCATGATCCGGCCCATCTGGACGCCACGGTGCGCAACTACGACGAGGTCATGGCCAAGTACGGGCAGGTGCCTGGCGGGATGTTCGGCGCGGACGAGAATGCACGACCCGGCTATGATGACCCGCGGCAGGCGGCGGAGACATGCAGCATGGTCGAGTTCATGCATAGCTTCCAGATGCTCGTAGCGATGACTGGGGATCCCGTCTGGGCTGATCGGTGCGAGGAGGTCGCATTCAACGACTTCCCGGCCTCGCAGACGCCGGACCTGAAGTCGCTGCACTACCTGACCGCGCCGAACATGCCCCGACTGGACAAGGATGACAAGTCGCCCGGCCTTCAGAACAGCGGCACGATGCTCAGTTACGATCCGCACGGGTACCGATGCTGCCAACACAACGTGAGCCACGGGTGGCCGTACTACGCTGAGCACCTCTGGATGGCGGCTCCGGGCAATGGGCTAGCCGCGATGCTGTACGCGGAGTCCGTCGTCTCGGCTACGGTAGGCGATGGAGTCCAGATCCGGATCACTGAGTCCACCGGCTACCCTTTCAGCGAGGTCATCGAGTTTACCCTGAGCCCGGAGCGGGCCGTTGAGTTCCCTATCTTCCTCCGGGTGCCCGGATGGTGCGAGTCGGCCAAGGTAGAGATCAACGGTCGCGCGGTCGGCACGACACCGCCCCCGGGGTCGTACGTGCGGCTGGAGCGGCGCTGGGAGCCCAACGATGTGGTAACCCTCACACTGCCCATGTCCATCCGGGTCGATCGCTGGCTGGCGAACCACCAGGCAGCTTCCGTCAGCCGTGGACCACTGACCTACTCCCTCGCGATAGACGAGGAGTGGCAGCGGTACGGCGGCACCGACGAGTTCCCGGCTCTTGAGGTCTTCCCTAGGTCCCCGTGGAACTACGGCCTGGTGCTGAGCGACGAGGACCCGGCTGCGGGCTTCACGGTTCTGGAGTCGGCCGAAGCCGTCGCGAGCCAGCCCTTCACCTTGGAGGACGCTCCAGTTCGGCTCATCACCAAGGGTCGCCGCATCCCCAATTGGATGCTCCTTCCTCAGATGAACCTTGTAGATGAGCTGCAGGACAGCCCCGTGGCTTCGGACGAGCCAGTCGAGGAGATTGTCCTGGTGCCCATGGGGTGCGCGCGCCTTCGCATAAGCGCCTTCCCCGTCATCGGCACTGACAACGATGCTCATGTATGGGCGGCTCCTCCCGAGCCGCGTCATCTAGCGAGCCATGTCCACGACAGCCGCGCTGCTGTGAGCGATGGGATCGAGCCCAGCAGCAGCAATGACCAGTCGATCCCGCGGTTCACGTGGTGGGATCATCGGGGCACTGAAGAGTGGATCACCTACCGACTCGACGAGCCGGGCACCGTCAGCAGCGTGGCGCTCTACTGGTTCGACGACACCACCACGGCGGGGCGCTGTAGGGTGCCCGCCTCGTGGCGCTTGGAGTACCTGAGGGAAGGGCAGTGGGTACCGGTCCAAGCCCTCGGCGAGTACGGAGTGGACGCTGACCAGTACAACCGCGTGGAGTTTGGGCCGGTGGAGACAGAGGCGCTACGCGTTACAGCCAGGCTTCAGGAGGACTTCTCCGGCGGCATCCTGGAGTGGAAGATCAACTAGCAGCAGGCGTTGTCGCGCCGCCACATCTAGTTGAGGCGGCGCGACAACGTATCCCGCAGGCTGTCCTCCGATGGAATGCGGCCGGACACGACCAGTTCGCCGTCGATCACCAATGCGGGCGTGAGTACCGGTCCGTACTCGGCGATGGCGGCCACGTCCGTGACCTTGCCCAGCGAGTCGGTGCTCAGCCCCAGAGTCCGGAGGGCCTTCGCGGTAAGGTCGTAGAGGTTCTGGCACCGGCGGCAGCCAGGACCCAGAACCAGAATCCGAGGCGGCATGGGTCCCTGGGAGGAGGGCAGGGCGGTGTCCGCCGCGTCAGCCCGCCCCACGTACGACGCGAGCACCTGCAGCGAGGAGTTGAGCCGCTCGATCTCAGCCTCCTGCTCGCTGATCCACCGCTCCAGGACATCAACTCGACTCGCTAGATCCTCGCACGGCTGCTGCGATTCCGTCGGGGCGTCCGCGGTCTGCGCGGCGAGCAGCCGATCGACCTCTGATCGCGGAATGCGATGCTGTCCCCCCGGGAGCTTCACCGAAGCGATACGGCCATCGTAGATGTAGCGCTTCACGGTGGCGGTGCTAAGGTGCAGGATCTCCGCTACCTTTGTGACCGTCAGATGGTCCATAGCGTCGCCGCCTCTCTCTGCTCCTCAGCTCAACTCTCGACTGAGCCCGAGGCGTCCACGGCTCCGGACACTCCCTCGAGAAGCTCGTCCTCGGTGATCGCGCCCTCGTGCCGCCACAGCTCCTCACCCTCAGGGGAGACTAAGACATGGGTTGGCACGATATGTAGCCGCCACTCAGTTCCCGCCTGGGGGAACTCCTCAGCGTCGATGCGGAGCGTGTCCAGCGCGCCCTCCAGCTTGGAGCCCGTCGCCTCCAGAGCCTCGCCCGCAGACTCGCACTCCGCGCTGCCGGGCACCTCGAACTGAACTAGGCACGGCAATCCCGAGCCCGTGGGTATCGCCGGCATGGGCTCCTTTGAGTTGGCCTGCGATGCCGGTGGGCTGCAGTCGGCGCAGGAGAGCCTCAGGAGCGTCGCACCCTCGGGAATGCTCGGGTACCGTGTGGCGTAGTACCAAATGGTGCCTGCGGCCACAACAGCCGCCACGCCTACCAGTGTCAGCGTGTAAACCGGTCTCATGCTCGCCTCCTACCGCAGGTTCTTCCACATATCGCGCCCACTGATCGTGCCCTCGTACGTGGACCACTTCGCATGACCGTCGAAGAAGGTGTAGTTGCTGCCTCCCTGGTGAATCAGCTGGACGGGCCAGATCGGCGGAAGCGTGGGTCCTCCGTGATCGTGGTACAGGGGGCATACACGGCACACGGCCTTTTCGACCTCGCCCAGCATGATCATCTCCGCGGGGTAATAGATCGCCGCTATGCTGCCTAGGCCGCGATAGGGCAGGCCAGTGTAGTTCACGTTGTTGGGATCCAGGGTGAACCCGTCGCAGATATACCCGTAGCTCCCGACGTAGCCATGGCCCCCTTTGACTCCCCCTCCCCGATGGGATGGGCACACGATAAGCTCCACGTTCTTCGCATAGGGCTGCAGAAGCTCGTACCAGAACGCGTCCACTGGCTTGGACAGGTCGTCGAAGTCGCGCAAGCAGTGAGGAGTGATCATCTCGTCATAGTCCTCGGAATACATCATCGATGCAGTTCCCCACTGCCGCAAGTTGCTGAGACACGAGATCGATCGGGCCTTCTCTCTGGCCTGTGCAAAGACCGGGAAAAGGATGGCGGCGAGTATCGCGATAATGGCAATAACGACGAGCAACTCGATCAGGGTGAACGCACGATGCTTCATGGAATACACCTCCATAGCGCATCATAACGTATCATCCCGTAGCATGCAACACCAGAATGCGAATACTCCTCAGTGCTCTTGCTACCCAACCACCTGACCGATGTTGAAGCCCGCCAGCCGGACGCGACGGTCGCTGCCGGGCGGTAGGAGCGTTACGGTCTCGCCAGGCAATAGGGCGAAGAGGCTGTCCAGCGGAGCGCTATCGCCCAGCTCTCGGGGCTCGCAGTGCGCGGCAATGGGTAGGGCGAGAACGGAGCCGGTGTTAGTGACCCGCGTCCCATTCCCATCGCGCTCGATCGCGACCTCGGCTCTGGGCAGGTCGAACACGCCGCCGAAGATCGGGGCCGGGCGTGAGCTGAACAGGATGTCGGTGGTCGCGTCGCGGGTGACCCATGGATGCTCCACCCGAACCCGGAGCACGAAGACCTCCTCACCGGCTATCGGCCAGGAGACGTCAAAGGCCTGGCGGGTGCCAGGACGCTTCTTGTAGAGAACGAGATCCTGGCTGTGCCGGATAGTCCCATCCAGGCCCAGCACCTCGGCCACCACGCGGCAGTCCTCCAGGCACCAAACAGCGCTGGAGAGGTAGACGCCTGCCTCGAAATGGTCGCTGTCGTTCCAGCCCAGGCCCCGGTAGCTGGCCGAGGCGTGGATCGGCGCCTGAGCCTTCCTCACTGCGACATAAGCCGGCTTCGTCCGAAGCTCGTAATCGACGACGTTCGTGCAGGAGTTGTTGGGGTACGCCTCGTTGAGCTGCCAGATCAAGGTACCGGCGCAGAGCCACTGCCGCCGCCGAGCCGCCTCGACCGCATATCTCAGCGCCTCGCCATGGAGATACTGAGAGGCGATGATGAAGGGCTCAATGGTCTCGAACGGCCCGAACAGGCTCTCAACCTGGTGCCGCACGATCCACCATGCGCCTCTGTGCATCCACATCGGGTTCGTCTCATCCGGTGGCCAGATGCACGGTTCCGAGACCCACTTGCGCAGCGTCTCGAGGTTCGCCGCGCCGGGGGAGCCCATCTCCGCGTGGAGGAGCGCATCAACGCCGTCCCAGAGACGGTAGTGCTCGACCGGTCCGCCGTACGTCCACGGCCCGTGGATATCGTGCATCTGGCCGCGGCGCTCTAGGTCTGGCCCCGCCAGGGGTCCCGAGGCCGAGGTCGGCAGGTAGTAGCGGTCGGGATCCATCTCCTTGACGACCTCGCCCAATGCCGCCACGGTCGGGTGATCGAGGCCCAGGGGCTTCGAGTCGCTGTACATCAGCTCGTTGCCGCCACACCAGGCCGCTAGGCAGGTGTGACGACGCAGCTTCCGCACGATCCCCCGCGCCTCGCGGGTCGCCATGGCTAGGTACCCGGGGTCAGCAGGCGGCTCGTTGTCGATACCCGATGAGGACTGGGTGAACTCCTGCCACACGAGGAGGCCGTACTCGTCGCAGGCGTCATAGAACGCCGGCGCGGCGATCTGGGCGCCGCCCCAGACGCGAAGCATCGTCGAGTGCGCCTCGGCGGCTAGCTTGACCGACGGGGCATGCCGCGCCGCCGCGTACCCGTAGAGGTTATCGGGCGGCACCCAGTTGAACCCCTGGATGTAGACGCGTTGCCCGTTCACCACCGGCGTGTAGGGCAGGGAATCCTCGGGCGCGCCTTCGGTCCGGGTCCACTCCAGCCGTCGCAGGCCAACCCGCAGCGAGCGAGTCGCCTTGCCAACATCCTGTCCCTCAACGCTCAGCGTGGCCTCATGCAGGAAGGCCTCTCCGTAGCCATTGGGCCACCACAGTCGCGGTTCGGGAACAGTCAGGGTCAGACGCACCTCGTTAGCGCCGGGCGCAAGGAACACGTCCTCGGCCGACTCCGCCACGGTCGCTCCATCCGCCGCCAGGGTTCCACGCGCCTTCACCCATCGATACGAGTCGGAGTGCAGGGACCCGATGAGGATGACTTCCGCAGTGCCCAAGTCATCGGCGATCCGGCTTCGCCACCACATATCATCGATCCGGACGCCCCTGGATAGCCGCAGGCGCACAGGGCCCCAGATGCCGAGGGGGATGAGGCGGCAATTCCAGTCCCAGCCGTAGGCGAAGCGTGGCTTCCAGGTGCGCACCTCGCTCGTGCGGCCGATCTGCCCTGGCTCCGGCTCAGCGCACCGAACTAACACATGAAGGCGGTTGCGCCCTGGTTGGATCGCCTGGCTCACGTCGACCGCGAAAGCGTCGCTGGCCCCCTGATGGCCACCTACTTGCACCCCGTTGAGCCACACCGTGCATCGGTAGTCCACGGCTTCGAACTCGATACGGGCATCGCGGCCATGGAGCGTCGGGGCATCGAAGTCAAGCCGGTAGAGCCAGTCCCGCTGCGCGATCCACTCGTACTGCCGGTTGTTCCGGTCCACGTACGGGTGAGGGCCGCTCTCTGCGCTGATGACGTCGGTGACGACATCTCCCGGCACCTTGGCAGGTATCTCCATGCTCTCGGTGGGCGGTTGTTTCCAGGCCTGTTGGTGGTCGGCTTCGTTGGGGTGGTATGGGCGCACACGCCAGTCGGCATGGGATAGGTCGATGACGGTCGAGGCGGACATGGATGATCACTCCCGGCAGGAGGCTTCGCACCTCGGACGAGATCCCCCTGCCGGTGGGTGTCAGCGGAGGATGAACCGGCCTGGTACCGCATTCCAGGCATCGAGGGTCCGCGTGCCTGTGAACACCAGCGTGAAGCCCAGACCGTCCGCCTCGAACCACTTGGTGGGGAAGTTCCAGTAGAAGGCCGTATCGTACCCGCCCCACCGCTCCTCGTAGAGCACAGTCGTCCAGGGTCCCCACGGGCTAGGGGCGTCGAAGACGCCCAGATTCGAGCGGTGTGACTCTGTATGCTCAGTACACAGGAGGTAGCGTTCCAGTCCTGGGTGGTAGCTCACACTGAGTAGCCGGACGCCTTCGGGATCCTGGAAGACGGGCTGCCGAGCCTCGATCTCGCCTGACCAGTTGGGGCCATCTGCGCCGCTGCCCCCGTAGAACTCATACGCCGACCGATCCATCACCCGGTCCCGGGGGACCCGCATCAGCCAGACCTCGCCAGGGCGCTGCAGATCACCCTGGGCATCCAGAAGCTTCGGCGCGTATAGGTAGGCATACTCACCGGGCGCGCCCGTATTGCCGGGGCCGAACTGGCAGAAGGCGGGCAACGCCACCTGCTGGTCGGCGGTGAAAGCCCAGTCGGCGAGCTCCCATGAGCGACCGCCATCCCTAGACATCGCCAGCCGCGCTTCTCGGTTGTTCTCCAGGCCAGAGCCCGGGGACACCCAGAGATACAGGGTACTTCCGACGGCCAGGATGCCGTAGCTCTTCCCGCCGAAAGTAGCTCGCGACTCGGCTTCCACGCCACCCCAGACGTTGATCCCTGTGTAATGGTCCGCGGGCCCCTCAACTCGGGCCACGCCAAGGCTCACCCGTCCCTCGCTGTTGGTCCCCCCGAACCCGCCGCCGTCGCCCCATGTGGTGTATAGGTGACCGTCCGTCGACCAGGTACAGGGCCAGTTGTCGCTGCCAGGGGCGCGCTCGTCTAGTAGTGCGAAGTCGAACTCGACCCCCGCGATGACATCGCTGGGAGGGTACGGCGCCGACGCCTGAAGGCACAGCATGAACCCGATCAGCAACGGAATGGACATCGCGCCACCTACCTCCCGATCACCCGCACCTTGGACGCCCGAATCGCAGGCATGATCATGCCAGGTTTCTCACGGTAGTCAGAGCTCACTGCGTCTATAGCCGCGAGGAGATCCAGGTAACTCCCTGAGATCATGGTCTCCTTGAGGGGATAGGCCAACTCGCCGCGCTCGATCTTGTACCCGAAGTCGATGACCTGCGAGAAGTCACCCGTCGCGTCGTTAACGGCGATGTGGGCCGAACGCACGAAGATGCCCTCTTCGATCTCCGCGATCAGCTCCGCCTGTGTGCGACTCCCCAGGGTGGGAATGACGTTCGTGGCAGAGCGCCCGCCACGCGTGGAGTGGGCCGTGTTGGCAACGCCGTCTTTGCCAGCCGTGTACGAATCGTGGAGGTACGTAGTGAGGATCCCGCGGTCCACGAGCACCCATTTGCGATGGGGGACGCCCTCGCCATCGGTCGCTGAACTGCCCGCGCCCCCCGGAATGAATGGATCGTCAGTGAGGGTGATGGCCTCGGAAGCCACGCGCTTACCGACCATGCCGGCCATGAAGGACCGGCCGCGCTGGATCTCCTCGGCGTCAATGGCCCCAATGAGGGACGAGAGGGCCCCTCGGCTGGCGTCATACCCGAAAACGATGGGGAGTTCGGCTGATGGTCCCGGGCGGGAGCCGAGTAGGTTCAGGGCCTCGTCTACCGCCGCATCGCCGATGCCAGCGGGATTGAACCGATCGAGGGTGCGGGCGAACTCCCAGTCGTGGTACATGCCCACGTCATCGCCGCGGCGGACCGCCGCGGCGATGCCACAGGAGACGTTCGATCCCCGATTCGTGACGACGTGGCCTTTACTACTGACGTACACGTACGCCCCGTACCCAGCGTCGGCGCCTCCGCTGATGATGGCCCCTGGGGCCTTCGCGCGTATCGCGTCGATCTCCGGGGCCAGGAACTCCACAAGGTCGTGGAGAGAGATACCCGACACGGCCTCATCGTACAGGCCGGCAATCTCAGCCTCCGCGCCCCCTGTTGGCAGATCGATGAAGTCGGGGTCAGGGTCGGCGGCCCTCGCGAGGGCTGCGGCATCCTCGCCCGCCCCGCGCGCGTCCGCCAAGTCCAGCCTGCTCGCTGACGCCCATCCGCACGCGCCCCGTGAGAAGGCGCGGACGGAGAGGCCCGAGGAGATGCTGACTTCCGAGTTCTTGACCTCACCGATCTCCAAGTCGACACTCCGACTAGCTGCTTCGCGCACGCTGACGTCGGCACAGTCGGCGCCCGCTTTGAGGGCGGCCTCACAGGCAGCCTGGGCTATATCGATCAGATGCTGCATTCACGGAGTCCTTCCAGCCGGTCAGCTATCCTGTCCGCCGACAACCATGTCGGCCACCCGCACGAAGGGGCCACCACCACTCACCGGCATCCCCTGGCCATTCTTCCCACATGTCCCGCCACCCCAGGCCAACTCGAACTCCTGGGATACCGCGTCCACGTTGTGCAGCGTCTCCAGCACCATACCCACCATGCAGACGTCGCGCACGGGCTCCGCGAGCTCTCCGTTCCGGATCATCCGGCCGCCGCCGGCATTGAGGGTGTACTGGCCCTTCTGGCAGAAGACGTAGCCCCAACGCCCATCCTCCATGAGGATGCCATGGTCGATGCCCGCGATCATCTCCTCGACAGGAGTCTCTCCTGCCTCCATGATCGTGTTGCTCATGCGAACGATGGGGCGGGCAGCGTAGCCGTCAGCCCGGCCGCTCCCGTTTGGCTCCACGCCCATACGGCCAGCGGACTCGAGGTTGTGCATGAAGCCGACTAGGACGCCGTCCTTGATGATCTGGCGACGCGCCGCGGGCAGGCCTTCGGAGTCATAGTCGTAGCTGCCCCAGAGCTTCGGGAGTGTCGCGTCATCCACGACATTCACGAGAGGGGAAGCGACCAGTGACTGGAGCTTTCCCTCTAGGATGGATTCCCCCGCAAGGACCAAGTCCGCCTCGGCATTGTGTCCGAAAGCCTCGTGGATGAAGACACCAACGACCGTCGGGTGGAGGACCACCGGGAAGACGCCAGCCGGCGCCTTGCGCGCCGACAGCAGACGGAGCGCCTTTGTGGCGGCGAGGACTGAAAGCTCATCGGGCTCGACCGCCTCGATGGCCTCCCATCCCGCCACCCGAGCCTTGATCTCGTAGGCTGACTGCCGCACGCCGCCTTCAGCGGCGACCAGCCGGCAGGCGATGTTCACCCGCACCTGCTCATGGTCAACCACGGTCCCGTCGGTGTTGCATACGAGGGTCCGCGTCACCGAGTCGCTCAGGGTGACGATGGTATTGGCTGCCTTGCTGCCCGCGACTCGCAAGGCTTCCGATTCGTGGGCACGGAGAACGTCCATCTTCACCTGTGAGGAGATCTCGCGCGGGTCCTTCTCGTACTCGCTCCGTGCCACGGCCTCGATAGCGGGCGCCTTGGCAAGCTCCACGTCGACCTTCGGAGTGGTTAGGCTGGCTGCCGAGATAGCCTCATCGAGACAGCCGAGAGCACTGTCACGTGTGACCACATTCGTCACTGCGAAGCCCCAACTGCCGCCCTTCAGGACCCTGACCCCTATGCCCTGGGACTGCTGCTTGGACATGCGGTCCGCGCGACCGTCTTGACGGGAGATGTAGGTGCGTTCGGTGGTAACGCCTCGTGCATCGGCGAACTTCACGCCCTTGGCGGCCGCGGTATCCCGGACCGCCAGCAGGATGTCCCTCATGCGATCAACCCCTCACGTAGATAACGAGTTTCATCTGTGTTGCGCCCTAACCCTGCAAAGGGCGCTGCCCGTCACCAGCGAATGGAGCAGTATGCTGACCTTTCTAGATGCCAACTGCCGCATGGGGCCCCGGATGGGCGTACCCAGCACATTGCCACAGCAACCGGAGCAGCTCGAGGAGCAGTACCGTCGCTTCGGAGTCGAGTGGGGGCTGTGCACCCATAGCTGGTCTGAGGAATACGATGCCCTGGAGGGCAACCTGCGCATGGAGGCGATCGCTGCAGAGCACCCAGCCTTCGGTGTCTGCGCCTCCGTGCTCCCTCGATCGAGCGACCAGTTCCCCGGTGTAGACGACTTGCCTGCCCACCTCGACGCGGTGAAAGCGCTTGCGGCGCGCATCTCGCCACGGTTGCATGGCTTCGAGGCTATCCCGACAGTACTGGGTGAAGTCCTCGAGGTCCTTGTCGCTCGCGAGATGCCGCTGATCGTCGCCTATACCGAGATAGGCTGGCGCGATCTCGATCAGCTTCTGGGTGACTTCCCGAAGCTGGTTGTCATCTTGGAGGGGCTCGGATACCGCGATGACCGCACCCTCTTTCCTCTGATGGCACGCCACCCCGGCCTGCGGATTGAAACCTCCCGGTATGTGGGCCATAGGGCGCTTGAGATCATCGCAGACCGGTTCGGGGTGCATCGCCTCCTGTTCGGCTCGGGCTTGCCCGTCTCTACTCCCAGCGCGCCCATCGGCCGGGTCCTGTTCGCTGGCCTGTCGGACGCGGACAAGCACGCGATCGCGTACGGCAATCTCTCGGAACTGGTCGGGACGAGGGTGGTGGCATCGTGAGCATCTTCAGCGAGCTACGGGAGGGCAGGCTACCGTCATTCCCGATCATCGATTGCCACGGCCACGCGGGGCCGTTTCATGGCCTGCCCATCCCCTCCGCATGGGCCGATGGTATGCTGCGAACGATGGATGCCGCTGGCATCGAGCGGCTCGTGTTCGCCCCCGACTTGGCCATCGGGCCAGACCCCGAGGAGGGCAACCGTATCGCCGGGCGGATGAACCGTGACCATCCGAGCCGCCTGTTGCCCTACTGCACCGTAGGCCCCCATCAGCCTGAATCGGTCAGTCGCGGGATGCTGGAAGAGTATGTCGCCTCGGGATGGTTCGTGGGCATCAAACTGCACCCATCGCTCCACAGGGCGCCTGTCACAGATCCCGGGTATGACATTGCCTTCCGGTATGCCGAGGAGTACCAGATTCCCGTCCTAGTTCACACGTGGGAGCCCTGCGGTTTCTCGTCCCCGGATCTGGTTGCCCAGGCGGCCGCGAGGCACCCCGGGGCGCCCGTCATACTGGCCCACTCCGCGGGGGCGCACGCGGGCATGGCGAGGGTCATCCAGCTGGCCCAACGGCATGCCAATCTCTGGGTGGAGACGAGCGGATCGAGCCAGCCGTGGCGGGCCCTCGAGCGGCTGTGCGAGGGGGTGGGCGTGGATCGGGTGCTGTTCGGTAGCGACTTGCCCTTCCTGGACCCGCGCCCCAAACTCGGCGCGGTCTGCCTCGCTGACCTCAGCGACGATGCGAAGCGTGCCATACTGCATGACAACGCGGAGCGTCTCTTCCGCCTGGGGGATACCGCCGCATGAGGCTCGGGATCATCTCCGACATCCATGGCAACGCGGTTGCCCTGCAGGAGGTGCTCATCGCTCTGGAGGACGCGGGAGTAGACGAGATCATCTGCCTCGGCGACGTGGTCGGCTACGGACCCCACCCAGGGCTCTGCTCGGAGATTGTGCGGGGCAGTTGCTCTTTAGTCATCGCAGGGAACCACGACAGGGCGCTCGGAGACATCGAAGTCCAAGGATGGTTCAATCCAGTTGCTGATAGTGCTCTTGAATGGACCAGAGAGCGCCTTGACGATGAGGATCTGGAGTGGCTGCTGGCGCTGCCTTCCGAGGCGCCCCACGCCGAAGGCCCGCTCTGCTGCCACGGCGCCCCGGGGGCGCCGGACGACTACGTTCTCACGGCCCGTGACGCTCGGGACGCGCTCCTGGCGAGCGCGTGCGGCATCATACTCTGCGGCCATACTCACCGCCCGATGGCCTGCGACATCAACGGCAGACGCCAGTGCACATGGCTTCATTGGTGTGATGGGGACGTGGTGCCTCTGGAGAAGGGCCACCGGTACCTTTTCAACCCCGGTAGCGTGGGGCAGCCCAGGGACAACGATTCGCGCGCTGCCTACATGGTGATAGACTTCGCGAGGCAGGAGGCGTCGCTACATCGCATCCGATACGAGGTCGGCGCAACCCAGCGAGCCATGCGGAGTGCGGGCCTGCCCGAGGAGCTTGCGAAACGCCTGGCCACGGGAGTCTAGTCGAGTATCCGCACGCCCTCCGGCTTCTCCAGAAGATGCGTCCGCACCGAGGTCTGTCCCTGCTCATGGCGCACCCATACCGGCCCGTGGGGTGTGGCGATGGAGCCCTCCGCCCACTCCAGGTCACCGAGATGGGGCTCGATGGTCATCGCCGCGAAGCCGGGTGACGACGGCTGGAGACCGAGGACATGATCGATGAGCCACGCGGTCGGGCCCGCTGCCCAGCCATGGCAGAGACTGTGGCGCAGCCCCTCGTAGCACCAGGCGCCGAAATCCGCGTGGATGTCGCGCTTCCCCGGCTGAGGCAGCTCATCGATCCGAGTAGAGTTCTCCATCCAGTCGACGCTGAAGCCCTCCCAGAACGTCGTGGCTCCCATATCCAGCATGCCGCCCCAGTAGTTCCGTATCAGGTCCAGCGCCCCACGATAGTCGCCGGCCTTGGCGCGCGCCTCTAACAGGTAGTACCCGTAGAAGGTGGATAGGTCGCGGTAGGGATCGGCCTGGAACACGCGCTCGTTTGTCTCCCGGGCGTCCTCCATGCCCGCCAACACCGCGAGGGCATGGGCGACCTTCGCTCCGGTGGGCTCCCGACGGCGCCCGCGGGCCAGGGCGGCTGTGGACCGAGCCTTGGCCGCGTACTCGGACTCGCCGAGCGCATTGCAGAGCCGCGCGGCCGCCTCCAGACCCAGGACCATGAGCGCTTGCAGCCCGAAGTCGATGGCCGTGGGGTCCTCACTGGTTGGCCACTCCAGGAAGCGATGCCCGTCCAGGCGCTCCATGCCATCCTCACCGACTCGACTGATGAGCAGATCGATGAGGCCTCTGAGGTAGTCGCGCTGCTCGGCCAGATACTCCAGGTTGCCGTGATACAGGTACCAGTCGGCGTGACACAGGAGCCACATCAGGGAGTATGAGGAGATGCCGTTCATCCAGCCCGGCAGGGGGTAGTGGTCCCGCGCGTAGTCGAGGCTCGCGGGCACGACGTCCACGTCGCCGAACACGTCGCAGATGACGCGGGTCTCGGGATGCAGATCGCCTATCCACACGAGGCGGTCGCGTTTGATCCCATCCCAGACGTGATCCTGCATACAGAGGTGGACGGTGTAGGCCCCGACCTCCCAGATCTCATTGAGGCGGTCGTCGCTGCACTTGAAGGCACCGTGGTAGGTGAGCGGACGCCTGATGAAGACCGCCGGCGCCTCACTGATAACCACGGGGATCTCCGAGTTCACTAGATCTATACGCACGAAGCGAAAGCCCGTGGTGCCAACCTCCATGTGCCCCCACCAGGGCACGGGTACCGTGTAGTCGTGCGGAGTGTGATCATTGTCAGGTTGGCTCATCACTTCGGAGACAGACTCACCAAAACGTATCCGTACGGTGGCGAGCCCGCGCTTGGGCGTGAGTGGCGTCTGCAGGCGTATGCCTCCGTGCAACTCGCGGCCATAGTCGAGCACGATACCCGGCCGTTCACCCTCTGCCGACGGAGACATAGTGCATCCCGCGTCGCCGGGGCTGAGGACGTTCTCCGCGTCAGCCACGCCCTGGGGCGTAGTCCAGACTACCCGTGTGGGGTACACGAAGCTCCTGAGGCGGGGATCGGGCGTGCCGAGATCTGCAAGCATGGCGAGGGGCACCTCCAGGTCGATAGTGCGCTCGTTGAGTTTCGCCGTCTTCAGTGCCGAGTCTTGCCGCGTCCGCGATTCGAAGGGAGCCAAGTCGCCTATCCCGAACCACCCTGTGGCATCGGCTGCAGAGCCGGTCCCGAGTTCACACACCAGGGAGGCGCCCCATGCATGACGTCAAACCCACAGTCGGCGACACGAGTTGGTTCACCCACGATCGTTTTGGCTTGTTCATCCATTGGGGGCTCTATGCGCTGCCTGCTCGACACGAGTGGGTCCAGTTCCACGAGCGAACCCCCGCTGAGGAGTATGAGGCTCGGTACTTCGGACGCTTCGATCCCGACCTGTACGACCCGGACATGTGGGCCCGGGCCGCGGCGGCGGCTGGGATGAAGTACTTCGTGGTGACGACGAAGCATCATGAGGGCTTCTGTCTCTGGGACACCAAACTGACTGGCTACACGGCCCTCAACACGCCGTGTGGGCGAGATCTGATCAGTCCCATGGTCGAGTCGTTCCGCAACCATCACATGCGCGTGGGCTTCTACCACAGCCTGATCGACTGGCATCATCCGTCCTACCCGATCCAGAGCATCCACCCCCTCCGTGACCACCCCGACCGCGAGACGTTGAACGAGAGCCGCGATCTCAGCACCTACCGCGACTACCTGCATGGGCAGGTGAGGGAGATCCTCACCAAGTTCGGCAGGGTCGATGTCCTCTTCCTCGACTTCAGCTATGCCGAGAAGGGGCGGAACCAGTGGGAGAGCGAGCGTCTCGTGCAGATGATCCGCAGCCTCCAACCCGGCATTGTTCTCAACGACCGTCTCGACCTGAATGATGTCGATGGCGGTTGGGACACCCGCACGCCCGAGCAGTTCATGCCGCGCCGCTGGGTCGAAGTCAACGGCCAGAAGGTGGTCTGGGAGACCTGCCAGACCTTCTCGGGCTCATGGGGATACCACCGTGAGGAGTCGACCTGGAAGAGCGTTGACCAACTCATCAGGATGCTCATCGAGGTAGTTAGCAAGGGCGGAAACCTGCTTCTGAATGTGGGGCCCACCGGACGCGGCGAGTTCGACGAGCGGGCCCTGAGCAGGCTACAAGGGATCGGCGAGTGGATGCGTCGGCACGGTCGGTCGATCTACGGCTGCACCCAGGCACCCGATGAGTTCGCGGCGCCCCAGGACTGTCGACTCACCTACAACCCGAAGACGAACCGGATGTACGTGCACGTGTTCGCCTGGCCCTTCAGGCATCTCCACCTGGATGGTTTCGGAGATCGGGTGGCCTACGCCCAGCTCCTCAACGACGCCTCGGAGATCCCGATGTCGACCTCGGCGCCTCACGAGAGCGAGTACGGCGCTGCGGGTCAGAACACCTTGACACTGGATCTGCCCGTTGTCCGGCCCAATGTTACGGTGCCCGTTATCGAGCTGTTCATGCGGTAGCCACGGCACTCTGTAGCGGGCTCGAGGCCTCGTTCTCGAGCCCGCGCGCTTCCCCCGGAATGTGAACGTGATATGCCCCTCGCCGTCGCTGCATGCATGTTGAGCTGTTTGCACCGATCTGGACCTACTGTCATAGAGCCGCTCCGTGTGCTGCCCCTCCAGTGCGAAGAGGTCGCCCCTGAGAGCGGACGCTATGACTGGGGTCCCTCGGTCATGCTTGATGACGACGGGCTCTACAAGATGTGGTGGGTGCGGCTAGGAGGCACGGGTCAGGGGCTTCGGTTCCCCTTTGCCGCTCGACTTCCGTCCGGGGAGCTCTTCTCTTTCACCTATCCCGATTGGGGTGATCGTGTCTACTACGCCGAGAGCCGCGATGGCCTAGCGTGGAACCTCGATGGTCCCGAGTATGCCGGCGATCTCCGTCTGTTCGGTCCGGACTGCCCGGGGCCTATGATGGTGCTAGGACCAGCGGAGAGCAGGCAGGAGATCAACCACATCGGCACTCCGTCGGTGGTCAAGGTCCGCGGGATCTACTTCATGTACTACGAGGCCTGTGCCGACTATCGCGTCGACGTAGACGCTGAGGGTAGGGTTGTCGGCTTGGGGGAGTACCACAACCAGGTGTTCGTGGCGACATCGCGTGACGGCAAGGCATGGCGCAAGCGGCCGATCGATCGGAATCCCAGGCCCATCATCCTCGCTCCCAAGAGCAACCTCGAGCTCGGTCAGCAGCGCTACGGCTTCGGTCAGCCCTCGGCCTTCTACCAGAACGGTCGATTCGTACTCGACTATGTCGACTCGTGCACTGGCCCTGGTGACTTCGTCGTCCGCACGGAGTCGGGAGATCCGTACTTCCACGACTCCACTGTCTTCGCACGGCAACTCCAACCCGCGGGAAGTCCGGCTACCGTGCCCGCCGGCGCTGTCGCGCGCTTCGCGCAGATGGATGTGAAGCCCCTGAGCGGCGCCTACTACCTCGTGCGGCCCGCGTATGGAACCGGACACATTGGACTCCTCGGGAGCCGGAGTGGGCTCTTCCAGGCGGATAACGATGCGGTCGCGCCAACCGAGGTGTTCCCGCAGATCCGGGTCCGCGATCCCCGAGGCGATGATTGGCTCGAGGTCCTATACCCGCGCTTCCTGACCGATCCGCACGGGCAGATCCTCGTGCGGAATGGGCGCGTTTCGATCTACTACGGCTCGGGGCGCGGGTGGAAGGACGACTCGCACACCTGGAAGCTCTTCCGCTGCGAGGTGCCCGTGACCGCGCTGCGCGAGTGCCTGGCGCCCCAGGAGGCGCGGCCATGACGGTGACAACTCATGAGCGCTTCAACCTCAGAACCCTGGACGACCTGAGGGACAAGCTACAGGTCCTCGGCATTGAGATCCCGTTGTCTGAGGATCTCTCGGTGCTGACGGACGAGGTTCCGTTGGGTCGGCTGACGGCGTGGAATCGCCTCGTCGTGCATCCCATGGAGGGATTCGACTCCCTCCCGGATGGCGCGCCTAGCCCCCTCAGCTTCCGCCGCTACCATCGTTTCGCGTCGGGCGGAGCCGCGCTCATCTGGTTCGAGGCGACGGCCGTTCTGCGCGAGGCCCGCTCGAACCCCGGACAGCTTTGGCTTCACGAGGGCAACGTAAAGGCATTTGAACGCATCGTCCGCGAGACGAAGCGGGCTGGGATTGATGCCACCGGCCACGAGCCGATCATGGTCATGCAGCTCACGCACTCTGGGAGGTACAGCAAGCCCGAGGGCATACCGCAGCCCATCATCGCTCAGCGTAGCGGCGTCCTCGACCCCACGCACAGCCTTCCTGACGACTACCCCGTCGTTACCGACGACTACCTGAACCGTCTCCAGGACACCTACGTCGACGCCGCTCGGCTCGCCGCCCAGGCGGGCTTCGACGGCATCGACATCAAGGCATGCCACGGGTACCTGATCGCGGAACTCCTAGCGGCCCGCGGCCGCGATGGGCGCTATGGCGGGCCACTCGAGAACCGGACGAGGCTCCTGCGCGAGGTGCTCGCGCGGGTATCCGCCGAGGTGGCAGGCGCGTTCCCCACCTCCCGACTGAACGCCTACGATGGTTACGATCGCCGCTGGGGTTGGGGCGTCAGCGAGGAGGACCCCACGGTCCCCGACCTCGAGGAGCCCCGCTGGCTGCTCGAGGAGTTGGCGTCGGTTGGCGTGCCGGTCGTGAACATCACCCTCGGCAATCCGTACTTCAACCCCCATGTTAGCCGTCCCTACGACTTCCCTGTCGCGGGGGCCCAGGCGCCAGCGGAACATCCACTGGAGGGCGTCAGGCGCTTCATCGATGTGACGGCCCAGCTCCAGAGGGCCCTGCCGCATCTGCCCCTCATCGGCACGGGGTACGGGTGGCTGCGGTATCTGTTCCCCTACGTTGCGGCAGGGGCCGCGGAGCGGGGTTGGGTGACGCTCGTGGGGCAGGGCAGGGGCTCCCTGGCGTACCCAGACTCCGTGCTGGACATCCTCCACCGCGGATCCATGGATCCCGAGAAGTGCTGTGTGTCATGCTCCGCCTGCTCCCAGATCATGCGTGACGGCGCTCGGGTCGGCTGCGTGGTTCGCGACTCTAAGGTCTATGGCCACGAGTATCGACGCGGACGCCGGTCCGCTTTCGATGCTGCGGACTGAGACCGAACGATGCCGCAGAGGGTTTGGTCAACGGCGGCGCAGATCGATCAGGACCTGGTTCGCTAGGTCTCGGAGACCTGAGCCTGGGCCGATGGGGAAGGTGCTCTGACACCCCGCCGTCGAAGGTCCACTCATAGAGGCATGACCTTGTGCTCGTCATGCCCATGGCATCGTCCATGGCGAGAGGAGAAGTCGTATGACAATGACTCGATGGCGCGTGGCAACCGCGTCCACCCTTATCGCGCTGGCGCTCATCGCCGGGGCGGCCGGTGCGGATGTGGATCTTCCATCGGTGATCGGAAGCCACATGGTTCTCCAGCGAGACAGGTGGGTGCCCATCTGGGGGTGGGCTGATGCGAATGAGGACATCGTCGTGACAGTGATCAGCGCGGACGGGCCCGTGAATACCGAGAAGGCCCGCGCCGCCGCCGACGGCACATGGAAGGTCAAGATCCGGCCGCGGCCGGCGGGAGGACCTTACACCATCACCGTTCAGGGGCGTAACACGATCACCCTGGAGAACGTGCTCTTCGGCGAAGTCTGGGTATGCAGCGGCCAGTCGAACATGCAGTGGCCCGTCTTCGCCTCCGACGACGCGGAACGTGAAGTCGCCGAGGCGAACTACCCCGATATGCGGCTGTTCCGTGTCGAGATGGTAACCGCTGAGGAGCCCAAGCGGGACACGAACGGCTCGTGGCAGGTGTGCACGCCGGAGACGATCCCTGACTTCACTGCCGTGGGCTACTTCTTCGGCCGCAAGTTGCACCAGGAGTTAGGCGTGCCCGTCGGGCTCATACAGGCCGCGTGGGGCGGCACGCCTGCAGAGTCATGGATGAGCGAGCGCGGCCTCAAGTGCAGTAGGCACTACGAGGAGTGGTACGCGCCGCTCGTCGCGCGGTGGGAGACAACCCTGGCTGCCTACCCGCGGGCCACCCACAACTACAACAAGTTCGTGCTGCCCAGGTGGCAGAGGGCGGTCAGGGAGGCCGAACTCGCCGGCGAGACCCCGCCCGGCCAGCCCCAGCCGCCCGTAGGCCCCGACCATCCACACAGACCCTACAGCCTCTTCAACGGCATGATCTCGCCGATCCTGCCCTACAGCATCCGGGGCGCCATCTGGTACCAGGGGGAATCCAACGCCGACCGTGCCTACCAGTACCGACACCTGTTCAAGGATCTGATCAAGGACTGGCGGCTCCACTGGCAGCAGGGCGACTTCCCCTTCTACTTCGTGCAGTTGGCGAACTTCATGTCGGTCGATGCGGCACCCACGGACGCGCCGTGGCCGGAGCTCCGCGAGGCCCAGAACGTGGCCCTCGAGCTGCCCCAGACTGGCGTAGCGCTCGCCATCGACATCGGTGACGCCGACGACATCCATCCGCGCAACAAGCAGGAGGTGGGACGGCGGCTAGCCCTCAACGCCTTGGCCGAGATTCACGGCCGGGACGTGGTCTACCAGGGGCCAATGTTCCGACGCATGGAGGTCGCAGGGAGTGTAGCCAGGCTGTACTTCTGGGATGGTGGGGCCGATCTCATCGTCAATGGCGAGGAGTTGACCGGCTTCGCCATCGCCGATGAGCGCCGCAAGTTCGTCTGGGCCGAGGCCCGGCTCGTTGATGGCCACGTCGAGGTTTGGAGTCCCGAGATCGCCGAGCCTACCGCCGTGCGCTACGCCTGGAGCAACAATCCCGTCGCGAACCTGTACAACGCCGCGGGGCTTCCCGCCGCGCCCTTCCGGACCGACCAGTGGCCGGGTGTAACGATCGAGGCACGCTGATCGCCGATGCGGCCCCCGCCTCTCCCCGACGGGGGCCGCTACAGCACCACGGTGCACCAGAGGGCGATCAGTATCGGTCCCAGTATTCCCAGCAGTAGGCCGCCGCCCAGGAAGTCACTCGCTTGGAGATGCCCACCAGCGTAGGCGATGGCGTTAGGCGGCGTTGAGATGGGCAGAGCCATGGCCGTGGATGACCCCAGCGCGGCGCACACGGCCATCATGGCGGGCGCATCGGGAGCAAGAGGGATGGCCAACGGAATCAGGATGTTCGCCGCGGCGGTGTGGCTCATGAAGGTCGATAGTGCGGCCGCGAAGAGTCCCACAAGCACGGCCAACCAGAGCCCGTGTGTCGAACCCAGGGGCATATGGGCGACGATCCAGTCGGCGAGCCCCGTCTCAGAGATGGCTACCCCCAACGATAGGCCGCCGGTTATGAGGATCAGGATGTCCCAGGGGAGGGCCCGCATGTCCTCGGGACCGATGATCATGGCCGCCGCGAAAACGCAGATGGGAATGAAGGAGACAACGTAGGTAGGTATACCGTGCAGGCCGTCTGTCAACCAGAGGGCCACGGTCAGGATGAACACGCCCATAACAACGGCCCTCTGCCAGAGAGGAAGGATGCTCCCCACCGGCGGGCCCCCCACGATGGCTGACAGGTCCAGATGTCGCTGCTCGCTAGGGTAGCGCAGCAGCAGGTATACCCCGGCGATGAGTGCCAGAACCATCGCCGGCGGCATGCCGACGACCATCCACTGGGCGAAGTGGATAGGTTGGCGGCCCTCGAGCATGCCGACGGCGATGGCATTGGGCGGAGTGCCGATGATCGTCCCCATCCCGCCGATGTTCGCCGCGAAAGGAACCCCTAGCAGCAACGCCTTCCTGAACTGATCGCCACGCAGAGCGCCTACAACCGGCATGATGACGGCAACCATCATGGCTGCTGTGGCCGTGTTGGACATGAACATCGAGAACAGGAAGGTGACCCCCATGGTCGCGAACAGAACCGCTCCGGGCCTGGTGCCCAGAGCGGTGGCGACGCGAGTGGCCACCCATCGGTCCAGTCCGGTCTTTTGGGCGCCGTGGGCTAGGACGAGCCCGCCGAGAAAGAGCCAGATCAGGGGGCTTGCCCATGGCTCGATGAACATCTCCCAGTCGTGATCCGACTGAGCGAAGATACCATCCGGCTTACCCAATAGGGCGATCTCCAGGCCGATGATGAGCAACGCGACGGCAAAAGCGGGTATGGCCTCGGTAACCCACAGCGACGCTGCGAACAGCAGGATGAACAGCGCTGCGTTTGCGCCAGGGCTCATGTCGGGCCACTTAGGGAGGTAGGCCACTCCGAGGGAGAAAGCGAGGCAGAGGCTCCCCCTCACGAGGGATCGAGTTGCCGTGAACTGTAGCCTACCCAGGATTGCGTTGATGGCTCGCCTAGTGTCGAGCATGCACGTGGGTCACCTGCCACTTCTACTCCGTGTCTGGCTCCGCGCCAGGCGCCTACACCAGCATGGTCGCTGTTTTCGGCTGGTGGGCTCAAATGGCCTCCGAAATGCCCTGTGCAGGAGGGGACGCGCTTGACCAGAGCCGGTAGGGTCGGTACCGCGGCGGGAAAGGAGGCGCATCGGGAGGAGATCCCCACGCTCGTGCGGTCACGCCTCACGGTAGGCAGGACCTTCGCGGGCAAGTGGGGCAGGATCCCCGCCGATCGCGGCGTACTGAAGTGTGAGCCGACGAGCCGGCGGAGCTTCTTCGAGGTAGTCCGGACAAAGGTGGACCACTGGCCCGTGACCGCTTGCCATCTCGGAAACACCGCCATGGGCGCCGGCAGCGCGATCAACTGGGACCTGGTTCCGGAGCGCATCACGGATGAGCCTGCACTCAACGACTGGCTCATCTACGAGTACCGGGCCCCTGGGAGGGGCCTATCGGTCTCTGATCGGGCCGAGTGTGCGCATGCACGGAGGGGCGATGAACTCGCCCGAAGAAGACGGCATGACTAGGAACCTTCGCTAAGAGGAGATGACGACTGCCCATGGGCATGCACCGACGGGAGTTTCTGCGACGCTCGGCCACGAGCGCCCTGGGGGCTGGACTTGCCTTCGGCATTCCGGCCATCGTGCCCGGACGCGCTCTGGGAGCGGACGGGGTCACAGCAGCGAGTGAGCGCGTCCGTGTTGGGATGATCGGCGCGGGAGGGATGAACAACGCCCACGTGGGGTGGATCCTCGGCCGCAGCGACGTCGAGATCGTAGCGGTGTGCGACGTGGACACGGCGCGACTCGACGAGACGGCGGCGAGGGTGGGGGACAAGTGCGCCAGGTTCAAGGACTTCCGGGCCCTTCTGGACCTCGATGACATCGACGCGGTTTGGATCGCCACCCCCGACCACTGGCACGCTCTGACGGCTATCTACTCCTGCCAGGCCGGCAAGGACGTCTACTGCGAGAAGCCCCTCAGCCTCACCATCGATGAAGGTAAGGCGATGGTCAAGGCGGCGCGGCGCTACGGCCGGGTCTTCCAGACAGGTAGCCAGCAGCGGTCCGAGTGGAACTTCCGCTACGCCTGTGAGCTTGTGCGCAGCGGCTACATCGGGAAGCTGCAGGCCGTCCACACCGGCATTGGCGGCGGGCCCGTATCCGCTTGGCAGCCCGACGAGCCTGTCCCCGACGAATTGGACTGGGACATGTGGCTTGGGCCGGCGCCGAAGGTCCCTTATAACCCACAGCGGTGCCACTACACCTTCCGTTGGTTCTACGACTACTCCGGCGGCAAGATGACCGACTGGGGCGCCCACCACAACGACATAGGGCAATGGGGCCTCGGGATGGACACCAGCGGCCCGGTACGGATCGAGGGCAAGGGCACATTCCCCACCGACGGCCTCTTCAACACTGCCGTGACTTTCGAGGTCATCTACACCTACGCTAATGGCATCCAGATGATCTGCAGAGACTCCAACCGCAGCGGGATCGTGTTCGAGGGGTCCGACGGCGAGATCCACGTTGACCGTGGAGTACTGGAATCAACCCCTGGTGACATTATCAAGACGGCGCTCAAACCCGACGACGTGCACCTGTATGAGAGCCCGGGCCACCACGACGACTTCCTCCGGTGCGTCAAAACCCGTGAACGGCCCATCTGCGATGTGGAGATCGGCCACCGGTCCATCACCGTCTGCCACCTTGGAAACATCGCCATCCGCACGGGCAAGCCGATCGTGTGGGATCCTGTTGCGGAGCGGATCACTAACGACACGTCCCTCGAACGCTGGACGGGGCGGCCCTATCGCGCGCCCTGGGTACTGCCTACCTAGGGCCAAGGAGCCAGGTGCCGATTGACGAGGGATACGGGAGGAGATCTGAGATGAGACGGGTGCCCATACAGGCGCTCTTGTGCACGATCCTCGTTACCGCTCTTCTGGCCGGCCAAGGGCTGGCCCAGAGCTACGATTTCGACTCGACCATCGCGGGGCTCTCCGCGTCGGATGAAGCCGGACGGCAGGCTGCCATCGAACGACTGTGTGGTATAGGCGTCTTGGCGCTACCCTCTGTGCTCGAGGCACTGGACGATGGAAACCCCACCGTCAGACAGGGCGCTCGCGCGGCCGCCGAGGTCATCGTCTACGGGGCGGCGGGCACGTACAATGCGCCCATCGCCGCATCGAGCCTCATGACGGCATTCGCGACCTCGGGATCACGCCCCTGGGTGCGCGATCACACCATGCACCTCCTGTCTCTGGTCGCCAGCAATGACCAAGTGCCGGCCCTTGCCGAGTTGCTCGATGACCGCCAGCTTGGAGAGGCAGCGCTCTACGTCTTGACGCGCGTGGGTGGCCCCGCCTCGGCCTTGGTCGTCGATGGCGCCCTCGGCCAAGCGCTTCAGACGGGCGATGAGGCCAGGGCCGTGGCCCTCGTCGAGGGGCTCGGCCGCATGGGTGTCGCGACCCCAAACTCGATCAAGACTCTGGACGGCGCCGAGCCACTAGCCCTCGCAGCTCTAGCCTCGCTGCCGAAAGCCGCAGATCCCGCCGTAGCGGACGACATTCTGCGCATGGCCTTGTGCCCGAGCCCCGCCGTTGCTGAAGCCGCTCGGGGCGCCATTCTCGAGCTGGCCTGCGGTCTGCTGGCTGCGGAGCAGACGGGCGCCGCCGCGGATCTCTTCGCGAAGGCGCTCGGCCTTCCGCTGAGTGTCCAGGAGCGCGCCTGGGCAATCTCGGGCTACTCCCGTGCTGGTGGCGACGCCGAGGCTCTGCTATGGGAGGCGATGGGATCGGGCGAGCCGGCTCTCGTTGGCATGGCCATGCGCGAGTTAGTCACCTATGGGCCCGACCCGCTCGCCATCGCCGATCGCGTCCGCACCGCCTTCTCGCCGGAGCGCGAGGGGCTCATCTGGATGCTGGGAGAGGTTGGCGGGCGCGATGCGGTCAGCGCGCTCCGCGGCCTCGTGGGCCATCCGGACCCAACAACCCGTCGGGCAGTGTATACGGCCGTTGCCAAGAACCCCGATGCTCGTGCCGCGATCAGTATCGTCGACGCATTAGCAGCCGATGACCCAGCGCTGCGAGCCGAGAGCCTGTCCCTGGTCGACCGGACCCCAGGCCCCGCCGTCAGCCGCGCCATCGAGCGCAATCTGAAGTCGCCGACCACTCCTGTCGATGTCAGACTCGCCCTGGCGACCTCGCTGAGCCACCGCCGGGCTTCGGAGGCGGTTGAGCCCCTCGTCTGGGCGGCACGCTCCGATGACGCGGAACTCAGGAAGGCTGCCCTCAACTCCCTGGCAGCCTTGCGCGATCCCCTCGTGATCGCCCCGCTGCTGTCACTCGCCAACGCTCTGGCGCCTGACGAGCAGCCCCTGGCCGTCGCGGCCATCGCTGCAGTTCCCCACGCCGAGGCTCAGCCGGTGTTACTCCGTGCTCTCGGAACCGCAACGGCGCCGGAAGCGGCGACAGTCCTGCGTGTTCTCGCGACTTACGGCGATCCGGCCCTGCGCGGGACCTTCGCGGTCGCCGCGCGACACGCTGACGCGAGGGTGGCTGCGGCAGCGCTCTCTGGGCTCGCGGACATACCCGCGCCCGGGGTTATCGCTCTGCTGTCTAGCTATGCCAAGGACGGTCGAGAGATCGTCAGCGCCTCGGCCAAGGCCGGACTACTGACCGTTGCGGAGAGCCGAGATCCGCAGGATGAAGTGGCCCTCGCCACCTACCACGACACCCTCGCGGACCCATCCGCAAGCATGCAGACGAAGAGACGCGCGCTCCAGGGGGTCGCGCGGATCGGGAACCCGAGATCCCTCCCGCTGGTTGAGCCGATGCTCGACGAGCCTGGCGAGGTCGCCAATGACGTAGCCGCGGCTCTCGCTTCCATCGCTAAGGCGGTTGGGGTTACCGACCGTGCGCGCGCCATTGGCATCTGCGAGCGGATCCTGCGTGTCTCGCAGGACCGTGCGACGCTGACCTCCGCCGCAGCTACCCTCCGCGACTTCGGCGTAACCGCCGACATCGCGGGTCCGGCCGGCTTCATCACCGGCTGGTGGGTCACCCCGCCTATAGCTGACAGAACCACGATGGAGGAGGGCGACCCACTCACGATCACCGATCACATCGATCCGCTCCAGCCCATCCAGTACAAGGACCAGACGTTCCCATGGACCTTCCACCAGGTGGTGGATCCCCTCGGCGTGCTCGACCTCGAGACGGCCTCCGCGCGGCAGGACAACGTGGGGGCCTACGCCCTCGCCACCGTCGTCAGTGACCGCGACCGCGACGTCGTGCTCAGGATCGGCAGTGACGATGGGCTGGCCGTCTACGTGAACGGCGAGGAGGTGCACCGGAACTTCCTGGATCGCGCTTGGTCTCTGGACCAGGACACGGTCACGGCCAAGCTTCGCGCAGGGGACAACCAGATCCTATGCAAGGTCACACAGGGCGGCGCACAGTGGTCCGTGAGTGTGCGTGTCACTGAGAACGACCAGCCGCTTGTTCTGCCCCAGAAGGGACCGCGCAGCATCGCTGAGGCGCGTGGTGTCATCGGGGCGTGGTGGTTTACCGACCGTGTAGGCAGCCAGCAGGGCCTACGCGATGCCGACGTCGTCGATTCGGCCGGCCCGATTGATACCGCGAAGCCGGTCATGGTGGATGGCAAGCCAGTGCCGTGGCGCTACGTCCAAGTGGACGATCTCCAGACGGGGTATCTCAGCCTTCGCGGCGCACTGGGTTCCCAGGAGGACCTCGGAGTCTACGGTTACGCTGAGTTCACGCCAGCCAATGCCGGCAGGGCGATCCTCTCTCTGGGCAGCGATGATGACATCTACGTATGGCTGAACGGCGAGCTCGTCCACCGGATGAACGCTACGCGCGCCGCTATCCCCGGCGATGACCAAGTCGAGGTGGATCTGCGCGATGGAGTCAACACGCTGCTCGTAAAGGTCCTCCAGGGCGACGGCGAGTGGGGCATAGTTGCGCAAGTCCTCGATGCGAGTGGGCAGCCGCTCCCCATCGAGCTGCGTGATCTCACGCACTGATTCGGGAGGGGATTGGCCGTGCGCGTAGCGATGATCGGCGCTGGAAGCATCGGTTTCACGCGTCGAATCATGATGGACCTGCTCGCTGTCCCTGAGTTCAGGAACACCGAGTTCAGCTTCATGGACATCGACCCCGAGGGGCTCGAGATGTCCACCAACCTGTGCCGCAAGATGATCGCCGACAACGACCTTCCCGCGACTATCACCGCGACAACAGACCGAAGGGCTGCCTTGCAGGGCGCCGACTACGTGTTGTCCTTCGTCCGAGTGGGTGGCCTGGAAGCGTTCGCTCATGACATCGAGGTGCCCCTGCGGTATGGCGTCGACCAGTGCGTGGGGGACACCCTGGGACCCGGGGGTATCTTCTATGGCCTCAGGACCATCCCGGTACTCGTGGGCATTGCCAGGGACATGGAGGAGATCTGCCCTCAGGCTCTACTCCTCAACTACTCCAACCCGATGGCGATGAACTGCTGGGCGGTCAACCGGGCCACGAGCATCGCCATGTTGGGGCTGTGCCACGGGGTCCAGGGCGGCCACCACCAAATCGCCATTGCGTTGGGCGTGCCCGCAGAGGAAGTGGAGTTCGTCGCGGCGGGCCTGAACCACCAGACCTGGTACATCCAGGTCCGGCACAAGGGCAAGGACATGCTGCCGCATCTCCTCAACGCGTTCGAGGGGAATGAGAGCCTCCGGAACTCGGAACCGGTTCGCATCGACATCATGAGGCGGTTCGGTTACTACTCCACCGAGTCCAATGGGCACCTCTCCGAGTACCTCATGTGGTACCGGAAGCGCCCGGAGGAGATCCAGAAGTGGATCCATCCCGACGTGTGGATCGGTGGGGAGACCGGCGGCTACCTCCGTGTCTGCCGCGAGGGCGCGGACTACTACCGCTCCATGTACCCGCGTTGGATGGCCGGGGAAGAGCCGATCCGGGTCGGCGACCGGTCGCAGGAGCATGCCTCCCACATCATCGAGGCGCTCGAGACCGGTCGCACGTACCGTGGGCACCTGAACGTGCCGAACACGGGGTTGATCACCAACCTGCCCGAGGGATGCATCATCGAGATACCATGCCTGGTGGATGGGAGTGGCATCCAGCCGACCTTCATCGGAGCGCTTCCCATGGGGCCCGCCGCGATCTGCAGGCAGACGGTCTCGGTCCAGGAGCTCACCGTTGAGGCTGCGCTCACGGGCGACAAGGACCTGGTGCGCCAAGCGATGGCGCTCGATCCCCTCGCAGGGAGCAAGTGCAACCTCGATGAGATCTGGGCCATGACCGACGACATGTTCGAGGCATTAGCGCCATGGCTGCCGCAGTTCGAGAGCCCTGGGGAGAGCCCGGCTCGGCGACCGTCAGCGCGCCTGAGGCTCGCGAGGTCCGCTGGAAGCGCACCCGGAGCCGGCGAGGGCGACGCCGCGAAGGTTCTCCGCGAGACGTTCAACCTACGGGGCAAGGAGAACTAGGCCTCATCGCCACCGTCAGGATAGAGCAGGCAGGGGGCTCGGATCGTCATGAAGAGGTCGAGCCCCTCTGCTCCGATACTCAGCAGCTCCGGGAGCGGGGCTCCCGCTAGGAACGAGTCCACGAGGGCCTGACGTCCACACAGACGCGCGAAGCCCGATTCCGACATACGGAACTCGTCGCACACGTCACGGATGGCCGCCGCCAGCGCCAATCCGAGGGGCATGGCTCGGTAGACCTCCCGCTGGGTGAGCCTGATCCGTATGCCATGGCACTGCTCTCCGGCATAGGGGTACTTCGAGGCCGCGGATGGAGTGAAGTCCTCGGGCTGAAGCTCGATCCCCGCCGCGCAGTCGGCCGGGACCCGCTTCAGCACCTCGTCAGGGTCCATCCAAGGAGCCCCAAGCAGCTCGAATGGCGAGTCAGTCCCGCGTCCGACGGACAGATTCGAGGACTCCATGAGGCACGGGCCCGGGTAGATGATGGCCTGCTCGACAGTGTGTAGGTTCGGCGAGGGGCCCACGTACGGCAGACCCGTGCCATCCCAGAACATCCGCCGCTCCCAACCCTCGCACGGCACAACAACGGGCTCCACACCGACGTCGAAGCGCCGGTGGAACAGCAGCGCCAGTTCACCGATCGTCATGCCGTGCCGCATGGCGATCTCGTGGGGCCCCACGAAGGAGAGCAGCTCCGTATCGCACATGGGCCCCTCAACAATAGCGCCCGAGGCCGGGTTCGGCCGGTCGAGCACCACTACCGGGATCCCTCGTCTTCCCGCGGCCGCCATGGCCTTCGACAGTGTCGCGATGTAGGTGTAGAACCGCGCTCCCACATCCTGGATGTCGAAAACGAGGGAGTCGAGCCCCTCCAGCATCTCCGGCGTCGGCTCGCGCGTGTCACCGTAGAGGCTGTGGACGGGGAGACCTGTCTTGGCATCCACCTCCGAGGCGAGGCCATCTCGGTCCTGGTCGCCCCGAATACCGTGCTCGGGCGCCATGAGGCACGCGAGGTCTACACCGGGAGCCTCATGTAGCAGGTCGATGGTAGGCCTACGCGAGGAGTCGAACCCCGTGTGATTCGTGATCAGGCCAACACGCTGCCCCTCGAGCAGCTCCAGCCGCTCGTCCATGAGCACATCGACACCCAGCCGAACCGACTTCATGTTCCGCACACCATCACTCGCCGGCAGCATCGGTTTGGTCCTCTCCCCAACAGACTGGCCCTGAGCGCCATGTTGCCTGCCGCAACCAATGAGGCCCCAGGCCGCCATCCACCCCAGTTGGATAGCGTTACGGCGTGAGATCCGCATTCCGGTGCCTCCCCATTCGAGTAGCCTCGGCTAGGTGGTGGGCTCGCTCGCCAGGACCGATCCCTGGGGCGCGCCCTGGTCTAAACCGTCTATGGCAGCCCATGTGCGGCGGGCGTAGGCTTCCTTCTGCTCCACCGGAACGGTGCGCCATATGAGAAACTGCTTCCGGATGATGTTCACGAAGAGCCAGTTCGTCTTCTGCCACGAGCTCGTGTCGCCGGCTTGCCGGTGGAGTCTCAGCTCCAGTTCGTAGATCCTATACTCACCGGTGGGCATGGTGCGGAGATCCACGAGTTGGCTCACACCGAGGTCGTACGGGGCGAGCCAGACCTTGAGGGTGAGCCGGAAACCCTCGCCATGCTCGCTTTCCACTCCTCCGATGGCGACATCCTCCGCGTAGAAGTCGCCGCCCGCATAGCCCACATAGGCCTGGAAGAACTCCTCCAGGAAGGCGTTGCATGCGGGTGCGTCGCGTCCCGTCACGGTGAATGGCATCTTGATGGTCATGACGTCGCCCTCGGGGGTGGGCAGACGCCAGCGGCGCTCAATGTCCGGCACCGCGATCTGAGCCGCCTTCCGAGCCGGCCAGATCGTCGACAGCAGCACGGTCGCCAGCACGACGGCGGTGGCGAACACCGCAGAGAGCGATGAGTAGTTGGTCTCCACCGCTCCCAGGCTGTTGGTGAGGAAGAGCACCTTAGCGACGCCCTGCCCAAGGAGGTAGCCGAGGATGGCGCCCAGGTTCGCGTAGACGCAGGACTCCGCTAAGAACAGCGCCCCCACGTGGGCGGGGGAGAGCCCGACCGAGCTGTAGATGTGTATCTCCCGCACTCGCTCCCAGACCGCGCCGAGCATGGTGTTCAGCACGATGAGAGCGGCAATGAGCAGGGGAATCAGGACTGTCTCGACATCCTGAAGCGAACGGCTCCCTATCGATGAGAAGAGGTAGACGCCGGGTTGGCCCGTCTTTGTGTCGATCGCGGTTGCATATAGGCTGATCGCTAGGCGCTCCATGTACTCATCGACGACGGCCTGGGTCTCCTCGACCGAGCCGATGCCCATGGCTACCGAGCGGGTCGTGCCGCCGATCCGCAGGGCCTGAGCATAGGGCATCACGATGGTCTGGCTCGCCACATAGTGCTCGTAATCCTGGAGGAGCGATGACACGCCCGTGCGTCCCAGCTTGTACCGCTGGCTCATCATCTCCCGGACCTGATTAAGCACCTCAGGCTTCAGTTGGCTGAAGTCGACCGGCGTGAGCGATTCCCCGTCAAGGTCCTGGAAACCCTGGACTCCGGCCGCTTGCCCTTCGCTGGAGCGCGGGTCCAGAACCCCGTCGGGGAGGATACCTACGACGGCGTAGGCGCTTCCGCCGAGCCCGATCACGGGGGCATCGGACCCCATCATGGTTGCGTAGGCTCGAATCACGGCATCCTCGCCGCTGACCGTGGTTGGAGCGAGGAGTGCTTCCTCCATGGAGTTCCACTGGTCAACAGCCTGGGGCGTGATTCCGAGCGCTTCGGCAATAGACTGCGGCAGGATAATGGCCTGACCCTCACCCTCACGGAACCAGCGTCCCCCCGGCAGCAGGTGCGCATCGAGGCCGGATACGCGCGTCTCCTGAGGAGACAGGCCCAATATGGCGTGGACTGTGTAGGTCTTCGACGGGTTGGTGTAGGCGCCGATCTCGTAGTTCGCGCGCTTGGTGATGTCCCCCGAGATGTGCCAGGCGCGAGGAGCAACAACGAACCGGCTCCCCCACTCGTTACGCATGACGTCCGGGGTGGTGTCCTCCAACTGCACCCAGACCTTGTCGCGCATGAGGAATCCGGTGTAGGCAGGCGTGATGTTCCGCGGGACTCGGTTGATCTTCACGCCCGTTCGAACCGAGGTGAAGCTCAAGACCGTGAAGGTCACCAGAACCAGGGTGATGCACGTGAGGGTGGTCCGTACCCCACGACGTCTCATGTTGGCCACGCCGAGGTTGAAGGCCATGGCCGCCGCGCTCATTCGGCTCACGTCGGCCCTGTGGATGCCCCCTAGCTCCTGCTTCAGCTGCTCCAACTGCTCGTTGAACTTGCCGACCACGATGGATATGACGAGCAACGCCAGGGCTAGAATGATGAAGGCGAGGAGGATGATGAAGGGGTTGACCGCCAGGTCAAAGGCGGGATGGAAGTAGCGGAGCATAGTGAACGCGGCGAGGAAGATGGCGAGCGACCAGCACACCCGGCCAGCCACCGTCGTCGCCGCGATCACCAGGCGCTCGGCGAAGTACGTGAAGCTCAGCAGCAAGGCCAGGTAGAACACGACGCCATAGACCACGTCGCGCGCGGTCTTCTGGACATCGGGATAGGCACTGGACTCGTAGGCCCAGGCTGCCCGCGCGAGCGCCACCGCACGGTCATACTGGCGGCTCTCGAGGAGGTCCGGCACTTGGCCGAGCCGCATGCCCGCTTCCCGGTGGAGCCCTTCCACCTGGGGGTTCCTCACCCCCTTGGTGACGAAGTCCGATATACGTTGACCATTGAGCACGTGCATGTCGCGGGCCGCCTGATAGACCGTGAAGGGGACCCGATCGTGCTCCCCAGGCACGAAGCCCGCACCCGTTGGGTTCGCCTCGCTGGAGTTCAGGAGGAGCATCCGTGCGCCAAGCAGGCCCATCCCCAGAGTCGCCTTGACGGCTGTGCCTTCCTCAGCGAAGAGAACCGCGCATGGCTCCACGGCCAGGCCGGTCTCCCCGGCGGGTGGGTTGAACACGGGCAACTCGTAACCGAAGGAGTGGGGCTCCGCATCGGTCTGGGCGTTGTAGACGAAGACCTGCTCCAAGGTCTCCAGATACCGCTGGTCTACCAGGTCGTAGAGGGCGAGGGAACGGCTCGGGAAGAGGATCAGGGGACGGTCCTGGCGACCCCTCTGCCAGATGGCGCGGGTGAACTTGCGCTCCCCTTCGGGTCCCAAATCGGGCGCGTATGTGATCTTGCCTGAGGTGGGGTCGAGATAGTAGGCATCGACGTTGGCTCCGTTCTGCTGGCCCAGGATCCGGAAGTCACCGTCACCGTTGGAGAAGTCGTATGCGTCGGTTCTGACGCCCATGAGGCACTTGGAGGCGCCTCTCACCACGACGAGGGCGCCGGGGATGGGCGTCTGAGGGAGGAAACTGGCCCGCCGGACGAACTCCAGCGTTCGCCCGAGCAGCGGGTACATGCGGTACGGCAGCTTCAGCCGCTTCGTGCGCTTGAACGCCGTCTGGTCGAGATTGGGATCGTTCAGCAGACGGCGCAGCGTCTTCTCGATGGCGTCGGCCTGGAAGGCGACCGCTCCGACATCCACGTACTGAGCACGGTCCATGGGAGTGTCGAACAGAAGGCGCGCGTCGTTCCCCGTGGCGAAGGTCACGGCGGGCCGCCCAGCCTGCAGGATCATCTCCGACTCGAAGGCTACACGCCCCGGGAAGTAGTCCCACCAGTTCTTGTCCTGTTTGGGGTTGGTTCCATCGAACCAAAGCCGCTCGGCATCCCAGCCATCCTCGGCCGCGATCTCCTCCACAATCGCCGAACACGCCTTCCCGAGGGGGCTCAGGAACCGGATGGGGGTGGAATCGCCGTAGTAGTGGCCCGCGAACACCAAGCCAAACTGCCGGCTCCGGCTCGTGAGATCGAGCGAGACGGTGAGCGGGATGCGCTCCGTGGCGCGGTACGTGTGCATCAGCGAGAGATCCTGCTCCATGCGCCGCCGCTGGGCTTGCATCCGCTCGAGTTCGGCTCCCCAGTCGACCTCGCCCCGCGGCGTCAGTTGCAGTAAGTACCGCTGCCTGTCCTCCTCGCTACCGCTCATCGCCAGGGCTTCCGTGCGGCGCTGGCGCTCCTGGGTATCACCGATGGCCTCGTCGAGTCGCTCGATGAGCTTGGCTAGGTCCTTGGCGCCGCGTTCGTAGAACTCGGCCTGCTCCCGTGGGCGTCGGCCCTTGGGGCCGAACACGTCGGCGAGGTGCCGCATGCCAGATAGGCCCATGAAGTGCCCAGGAGACGCTACCAGGATCACCGATCGTGCGGGCGGATCGTCGATGAGCCGCTCAGCGATGTGCAGAAAGGCAGCCACTCCGCAGGCCTGCTCGGCTCCCGGCGCCAGGGCGGGGACCACCGACATGGAGTCATAGTAGGCCTGCAGGACGATGGCCTCTTGAGCGAGGGTGGGGTCGCTACCCGGGATCTCGGCGATGAGAGTCCGGACCGGCGCCTCCTCCCAGTCCATCCGCCCGGTGATCTCACACGTCAGGGAGCCAGCCTTGGCGCGCGCCGCTCGATCGACCAGGGTGCCCGCATCGGCCCTCGACAGATAGTAGCGAGGGAACTCCACCGGCACGCGCGAGTACTTCTCCTGCGCATCATGGCGTGTTGTCTCCTCCGGCTCGACGAACACAACAGCTCTGGCTCCCAGCATAGCGGCGTTGAGCCAACGGGTGCCGCAGTTGAAGTCCATGAGCACCACAGCGCCGTCGATGGGCAGACCCGCGAAGTCCGTAAACTCACCATCGCCGCCGTATATGAGGGGCCCCTGTACGTCGCCCGGGAGTGCGGTCCCGGTAGCGACCAGATTGGGCCACACTCCATACAGTCGCGTCTCATCGCCGTTGTTCAAAGTGAGCTTGAAGCCGCGATCCACGGGCGACACTAGGGCGAACTCCTGCTCCCGCAGATTCTGGACGCCTATCTGGGTGAGGCGAGCTCGGATGTACTGTTCAGCGCGTAGTGCGCCGGGGTAGCCGGCAACTCGGCTGCCCAGGGAGGAGAGGAACTCGATGTCCGTGCGGAGCCCGCTCTGCTCCACGGCGGCGCTCGCCGGCGCCCAGAGCATCGCCCAAGCTAACGTTGCAAGCAGCAACGGCCAGTGGCGCATGGGTGTCCGCATCATGTGACCCCACAACCTCCCGCGGGCGAATCGAGGCGGAATCGCGAGCGAGGCGCTCCTGAAGGTTCGTTCCGTGACCGATGGGCGCCATCCTGCCTGGGACCGCGTACGGTGAGCGTACGGCGATGCGCCCCCCGCCGGTGGGCAGGGGGCGCTGTGGTTGCCGCAGGTTGGTGCCGCGCCGACTTGGCGCTACGTGCTCTACTCGCCGGCCTTCGGCGCGTTCGCACCCGGAGCCGGGCCGGTTTCAGCTGTCGCCCCAGGGGTGCCGGGCGAAGCGGTTCCAAAGTCGATGGGAGGCGTGGACTTCTCCTCTTCGGTCATGTTCTTGTCCCCACCGCAGCCAGCCAGGCCCCATAGGGCGAGGGTGGTCGCTACGGCGGCGAGCGCTAGGCTGATCCTAGGCTTCACTGTGCTTTCCTCCTTCTAGAGTCCGATCCAGTGCTGTGCCTGTCACCACCCTGGTTACGGGGTGGTGCAGCCGGGGTGAACGATCGGGTTCTGGCGCAGGTCAGTGTACTCCGAGAGCCAAGCATAGCTGACCATCGAGTCCTTCATCACGAGCTTAGCATGTCCATCGACGTAGCCGATGTTTTGCCCGTCGTTGTGGTGGGCCGCCCAAGGGTTGGTGCCGCCGTACTTGATGCGGGCCATGCCCTGGACGGGGGCGGGGCCGCCGCCGTCCCAATCATTGACGATGCCGGAAGCGAAAGTCTCGCCCTGAAGGTACGTAGAGGAGGGCTCACGGGTCGCGCCGAGCTTGGACCAGTTCTGGTACTCGTTGTACATGTACTCGTTGTAGCCGTAGCTCATGCCATTGGCGCCCGCCCAACGATCCGCCTCATTGTCACTGGGGCACTGCAGGATCTGGGCACTCTTCATGTACGGCATGACCGCGTGGGTGTAGGCTCCACACCAGTCAACGCTGCCAGGCCAGGTCTCCCAGGGCCATGCCGGGTAGACGCCTTGGCCGAAGCGCACGGTCGGGAAGCGCTCGTCATAGTCCTGAGCATAGGCCAAGAACGCGGTGTTGAGCTGCCGCACGTTGGACAGGCACGAGGTCTGGCGCGCCTTCTCCCGGGCCTTCGCGAAGACGGGGAACAGAATCGCAGCGAGAATGGCAATAATGGCGATGACGACGAGCAGTTCGATCAGGGTGAAGCCTCTGCGTGATCTCACATCAACACTCTCCTTACTGAGTTTCATGCTGCACCCACTTGTTGCGTCCCAGTTCTGATGCGGCAACCTTGATCAGACTACTGGGCACTTGGGCAGGCACCTTGCTGGAATAGCAGCATACTGATACCTCAAGCACACTTAGAGGCGGTGTACTGCGATTGATATGTGACCCAATATAACCCAAGTGTTACATTTCGGCCAGGAGATCATCGGAATGTTTATGGGCTCTATTCGGAACCAAGCCGACCGGTGCTGAACCATCAGCCGGCGAAACGCCATTGCGGATGGAACTCGGCGCCCAGCAAATCGTCCCGAATCGCCGCGCGGAGAACCTCAATGGGTATCGCTCCTTCGCGAAGTACGCGGTCATGGAACTCCCGGTCGGTCATCGGTCCGTCGGTCACCATCTCACGGTACAGCGCGCGCATCTGCAGTGCTCCGATCATGTACGCGCACTGATACAGTGGCCCGTACCCGTCGCCGATGTAACGCCGGACCTCGCTGGTCGCCGAACCTCTCTCGTGACCGACGCGCTCTATCAGGTACTCGATCATCTGCTCCGGGGTCATCTCGCCGAGGTGGAAGCGCAATGACACGGTGATTCGCGCGCAACGGTGCATCAGCCAGAAGAGCATTCCCACCCGGTCCTCAGGGCCGCGCGCGAAGCCGCGGTCCCAGAGAAGCATCTCCCAATGGAGACACCATCCCTCGGACAGGAAGGGGGTGTGGAAGATCCGGCGGTAGGCCCGATGCCGCTCCCCCATGTAGATCTGCAGATGGTGGCCCGGTATGAGCTCGTGGTGGGTGACCGCTCGCACCATATGCTCGTTGTTGGCCCTGACCGCCATCTTGGCGGCCTCGTGACCCATCCCGTCTGTCGGGTAGGAGACGAGGATCTTCTGGCCGCCGTAGCCGAGGAAGGGCAGGTGCTTCTGCCCCTTCTCATCGATCATGTCTATGTACCAAGTCTCACGGCACAGGTCATCGATGGTGACCAGTTCGTGCTCGTCCACGTACCGGATGGCCTCACAGGCCAGTTCCTCAACCAGTCTGTGCTGCTGGCCCAGGGGGCAGTGTCGTTGTTTGACGAGCTCGATCGCCGCTCGCCAATCGTCGCCACAACCTAGCTCATGCGACGCCTCCAGCATGCGCTCCGTACACCAAGCGAGCTCGCGTTCACCAATGGCGATGAGGTCTTCCGGGCCATATGGGATGAACTGCCGCCGTATGGCTTCCTCGAGCGCCTCACGCCCAATGGGAGCACCGATGAGCTTGTCAGTGCCGCCAATCGCCTTGGTTAGCGCCTTGCCACAGGCCTTGATGGCGGCGCGGGCCTCCTTGTAGGGCTCTCGCAGCCACCATGCGTACTCCGGCATGTACCCTGCATAGTGCGCATGCCAGCTCTTCAGCACGGGCAGAACAGCCTCGGTCGCTTGGCGCGCCTGCTCCAGTTGGGGCAGGGGAGGGCGGTCGGTAGCCTCGCCGGCGGCCTCGAGCTTCTCCCCGGCCCCGCGCGCGGCGTCAGCGATCGCCTTGAGCCGTGATGCCAGCTCCTCGGCGGACGCTGGGACCATAGTTCGCCGCTCCTCCTCCAGGGCGACCAACTCACGGAGGAAGGGCAGCGTGTGCGATAGTTGATCGAGCCGGTGGCGCTCAAGGTCTATGTGAGTGAGGGTCTCCTCGATATGGTTACGAAGCAGGTGGTAGTCAACGCGTCCCTCGACGTCGAGGTCATCGAAAGCAACCTGTCTGAGTTGACGAAGCCAGCACTCGGTGAACCGCTGTCGCCGGTCCATCGAGATGGTGGAGTGGGGCACGTTGTAGAACTGATCGAGGGCCTCCTTGTCTACCGTGTACCGCTCAATGAGCTCCCGCATCTCAGTCACTCGCAGTCCGCCCTTCGTTGTGCGTGTAATAGCTGGGTTCTCGGGGAGACCGCCGCTGAACCTACACAGGTACTGGAGTCGCCATCCCGGCCATACTTGCGCTAGCCGAACCAGACCTGATAGGCCTCGGTGGCCTCGCCTCCGAGCATGCTGATGATCCCCCACACGATTCCCGCTGTGAAGTAGTGGCCCAGGACCAGGCCCAGGAATGCCGGCTGCATCCGGCGGTAGAGACCGATCCCCCCGATGTGCAGGAAGGCGGCTTTGAGAAGCCAGGCCAGCCCGAAGGGCGCCCACAGCACCTGTCCGAGGGCGCTGGGCAGGGCGAAGCCCACGGGATGAATGGGGCAGCGCACCATGGTTCGGCGAGCGATGATGATGGCGACCGTCGCGAGCACGCCCACGAGGCTCGCCATCAGTCTCGTTCTGTCCGGCGGCGTGGGTGCCGCGATGCAGTCCGAGAGGGCCTGGTAGTGCTGGCGCGCCAGCAGGGTGCGGACCCCGCCCTCAGAACTGCCGCCCTCGAGCACGTTGGCCCCCAAGTTGTAGTAGGTCGTGAGGTGCAACCAGAACGCCAGAGCCAACCCCACGGGAACGGCTAGGTAGGCGGACCAAGCGATCTCCCGCGGGCGCGCGCCAGCGCGATCGGCGGACTCCAGCCCCTCGATGTGCAGAGCGGGGACGGAGACGAAGTACCCGCGGTCTAGGAAGAAGAGCTGCGCGAAGATCGTCGCCCCCTCGTAGTTCGCGCCCCCGCGAAGCGCCTCACTCCCCACCGCGTTGATGATCAGGGAGCGCTGTGCCTGAAAGGGGAACAGCCATGCGTTGGGAGCGCCCGTCTCCGCGCGAACACGGGCATACGCGACCATGACGAGCAGGCCCATGCCCAGGTACACCAGAGCGAGGGGGAGGGGCAGGCCGGCGCGGGTCACGATGCCGACCAGGAGGGACGCGCAGAGGCCGATGACCAGCAGGCTCGCCCGCCCGGTCCCGTCGGCGCCCATCAGTCGGCCCCGCGCCCCCCACAGGGCTACGACTCCCAGCACGAGGTAGCACCCGATGGCCTGCTCCGAGAGAAAGGGAGCGCCGATGGCGTCCGTGCCCGTCGCTCGAGCCCAGACGGCACTGACCTGCGAGAGCACGAAGAAGAGGGCGGATGATCCCAGGATGTCTGTGGGCACGAAGTAGGCTAGCCCCAGGATCGCCGGCCGGTACCACACGGACAGGCCGGCCAGAGCGTCGAGGGGCCGCTCTGTGAACACGTGTTGGCCGATGGGGTAGAACGTCCCGAGTGCTGGCACATTTGGGTTGAAGGCGTGGAGCATGTTGAGCAGATTGTGGAGGCTCGCGGCTCCGATGCCGATCCAGAGCCACGGGTCACGGGCACGGAGCGCCGCTCCACCAGCGCGAGTGTCGCCGAGCAACCGTATGGGGAAGTCGGACAACGGGAACGCGAGGCGCTCACGCTCGCTCCAATGAGGCCGCAAGAGGCCCAGGAGGGTGAAGGAGCCGACGAAGTAAGCGCAACCGAACGCCATCCACGTGAGAAGCGGCCCCGTCCAGACCCGCCACGGGGTACCTTCGGCACCCTCGAAGAACCCCTGAACTACCGCTTCGCCTCGGGGCGCGTACCACGGTGGGAGGTTCTGGGCGAACTGACCGAACTGGTTGCCGGGATCTGCGAAGTAGGCGGGCACTGTCAACGAGGGAAGGAGCATGCGTACAACACCAACAGAGGACATGACGCACGCGACGGCGACGAACACGTATACGACCAAGGCCTCGCCGGCCCTGGGGATCAGCGCGGACCAGCCCATCCGACGCCCCAGAGCGCTCAGTGCGATAAGCAGGAGCAGAGCCGCGACGGCGGGTATGGGCGGAACTGCCTCGCTGATCTGACAACGTAGCCGGACGATCTCGACCTCTCGCACCCACAGAACGGAGACGTACGCCAGCGCGATGCCCAGAACGAGCGAGCGAAGCGTAAGCGAGGCCCCAGGCCCCGCTTCGGCTGGAGTATTGCCTGCGGCACGCATGTTGCTCCCCTGTGGTCCCGGCGCCGCACCTGGGATGCTAGGATGGGCTGACCATTCGGCCCGAACTGGGCGATACCTGGCTGCCCCCGTCACACCGCTGCTGGTATAATCGCCGCAAGGAGTGGACTGTCTGCCTATGCGATGCCCCTTCTGCCGGCACGAGGAGACCCGAGTGCTAGACTCCCGGGACACGGACGAGGGCGCCGCGACGCGTCGTCGCCGGGAGTGCTCCTGGTGTGGCCGCCGCTTCACGACCTACGAGCGCGTGGAGGGCACCATGCTGGCGGTTCGGAAGAAATCGGGCCGGACCGAGCCTTTTGAGGCGGGGAAGCTGCGAGCCGGGGTCGCCATCGCCTGCGAGAAGCGCCCTGTGACAGCGAAGCAGATCGACGACCTGGTGCTCGACACGGAGAACCACTTCCGCGACCAGGGCGTCGCGCAGGTTTCCAGCCAGGAGATCGGGCACTATGTGATGGCTGGGCTCAAGAGACTGGACGAGGTGGCTTACGTTCGATTCGCGTCCGTCTACCAGGAGTTTGATGAGGTCCGGAGCTTCGTCTCCACGGTAGAGAGCCTCTCAGAGCCGCAGCGTAAGGACCATCGCCGCCGCGGCGGCGATGACTCGTCGGGCAATCCCCCCTTGCCGCTCGATTAGCCGGGTATACCCGTCGGGTGAGGTGACGACCTGTGAGACGCCGCCAAGCGGCGGGGACGCGCAAACGCTCCCGCCACCGGCTGCTGACGCGCCATGACCTGCTTCGCGACGAGAAGCGTGTCGCGCCGGCCCCATCCTATGATCGCGGCGATCGACTCTTCGTGATCGGCTACCCGAACGACTACTCAGTGGGTATGTCCAACCTGGGCTTCCTCGCGGTCCGGCGGATGGTGGAGCGTACCCCGGGCTGGCGGGTGGAGCGCCTCTTCGCCTCACCGCAACCCACCAGGGGTCCCCTAGAGACGTTCGAGTCGGGCCTCAACCCCTCCGTGGCGAACGTTCTGGCCTTCTCACTGTCGAGCGAGTGGGATGCTCCGGCGCTGGCACGAATCCTCTACCGATCGGGTGTGGGAGTGCTGGCCAAGGACCGAGGGGACGACGCGCCGTTCGTGCTCCTCGGTGGGGCGGCGGCATCCCTCAACCCCGAGCCCTTCGCGCTTCTCGCGGACTGCATCGCTATCGGGGAGGCAGAGCCGATTCTACCGTCTCTCCTGCATACGCTCTCCGAAGCACGAGGCCGGTCGGAGGCCATCCAGGCTCTGGCGGAGCTGCCCCACCTCTACCTGCCGCGGCTACACCCGGAGGGGCACACGGTACCGCCCTCCCATCTTGACGATCTCGATGAGGCAGAGACGGCCACGGACATCGAGACGACCCGAACCGAGTTCGGTGGCGTCCGACTCATCGAGATCTCGCGCGGTTGCCCTCGTGGCTGTCGCTTCTGCATTGTGCCGGCGGCGCATGGAAGGTTCCGCGCACGATCAGTAGCCAGCACGCTCGCGCTGAGCGATGGCGCCCAGCGGGTCGGACTTCTTGGCGCTGCCGCCGCCGATCACCCAGGTTTGGTGGAACTACTAAGGGAGTTGGTTGAGGTCTGTCACCTTGAGGTTACGCTCTCGGCCAGCCGCGCTGATGCTCTGCGCCCGGAGGCTCTCGAGTTGCTGGCACTGGGGGGCCAGCGCACACTGACGCTGGCCCCGGAGACGGTTGACGATGGTCTCCGCCGCTCCATAGGGAAGAACGTGTCACTCGACCGTGTGGTAGAGACGGCCGTTACCGCGTCCCAGCTAGGCATGTCCACGATCAAACTGTACTTCATCGTGGGGTTGCCGGGGGCAGGGGAGGACGAGGTCAGCGCTATCGCGGACTTTGCCCAGGCCGTGGCCTCGCAGGTTCGCCCTGCTCGCGTCACTGTCAGTGCCGGCCCGTTCGTGCCCAAGCCTCATACCCCCTTCGCCGATGAGGCGTTCCCAGATCCCGACTGTACGCGACGGGATCTGGCCAGGCTCGACCGAGCCCTGCGCTCCAGCAACCCACCCATAGAACCCAGTATGGGGAGCGTCCGGTACGGCATAATGGAGACGACATTCGCGCGTGGACGTCGCGAGATGGGCTATGCCCTCGCCGCGTCCGCCGGCAGAGCGCGATGCAACCCGGGGGAATGGTTCCGGTACCTGCGCGAGTCAGGTATTGAAGTGGAACCTATGCTGCGTGGGAAGCGACCCTCCTCGCAGCTGTTGTAGGATGGCTTAGTCCCGCTCGTTGAGACTGCCTGAACAGCAGAACCAGATCAACGGTGCTTCTACTCGGGGTTGCTGCGTTCGCTTCTGTGTGCCTATAGGGTGATGGACCAGCTTGCTCGCGGCAACCACCACAATCACCATGTGCGAGAACGACGGGATCCCACGGCTGGAGGCTGCATTGGGGCGAACCCGGGCGGTGTTCTCGACGCGCATCGGGGGCGGATCGCCGCCGCCTCTCGATAGCATGAACCTGGCCCCGCACCTCGAAGCTGACCCGTCCATAGCCGAGCGGAACCGCGTGCTCTTCTGTGCATCGTTGGAGCGCCGTCCAGGGGATGTGGCCCTGTGCTCCCAGGTTCACGGCACGGGCCTGCTCGTCGCTACACCCGAGGCCCTCGAGTCCGGCGACCGAGCTCAGGCACACGTCTTGGGCGAGGCTGACGCACTGCTCAGGACCGGGCCTTACCCCTGCCTCGCAATCCAGGTTGCGGACTGCGCCCCCGTCATCGTCGCCGACCCCGAGACCGGCGCCGGCGCGGCGGTGCATGCGGGGTGGAGGGGAGCGGCAGCCGGCATCATCGAGAGGGCTGTTGCGGCCCTTGAGCAACTCACGCGCAGGCGCCCGTCCGAGTTCATGGCAGCTATCGGGCCCTGCGTGAGAAGCACCTCGTATGAAGTAGGACCCGAGGTCTTCGACGCCTTCGAACACTGGAGCAAGGCGCGTGATGGAGTGCTCCGCCGAGCCGGCGGGAGCCTCAGCCTCGATCTCGGGATGGCCGCTTATGTCGCGCTCCAGCGGGCCGGGGTAGCGGAAGCCATGATCATTGACAGCGGCGCGTGCACCTTCTCCCGTGCTGACCTGTTCTACTCACACCGTCGCGATCGTAGTCAGACGGGGCGGATGTGGGGGATGCTCCTATGAAGGGCTGGGTGCACGTCGCATGGCACTCCCTCCCCGCCATGGCGGGACAGGACGCTGACCGCGTCACCGGCGCTCCTCACCTGGCCTGGGCGATGGTCATGCTGAAGGCCTTGGGAGGACGATGCAGCGTCGAGCGTCTGGGCGGTCTGAGCGGGGAGGTCTTCCGGTTCGAAATGCGCGATAGACCCGAGGACCCCGCTCCGGACCCCTTCTCGGCGGTGAGCCTGCACCAGGGCTTCGATGCTCTTGGGTACACACCCAGCATCCTCTGCGGCACGGGCCCCGAGGAGGCACTGGACGTGGCATGGGCCGAGCTATCCGAGAAGCGACCTGTCCTGGCGCGCGGGCTCAGCGGAGTCGATTGGGGCATGATCGTCGGATTGCGCGCCGGCGGCCGTACTGTGGGCGTCTGGCGTGACGCGGTCACGTGGCTCGACATCGCCGAGGTGAGCGATGTCGGACCGCTCTGCTTCGAGATCGTGACGATCGGGCCCAGGAGCCGGGAACCTGCCTACCCACACACCACCCGCGAAGCCCTGGGGCGAGCTATCCGCCGGATGGCGGCGGCGGTCACCTCTGCCGCTGGCACACTCAGCGGGTACAGGGTTGGGGAGAACGCCTGGGCGGCTCTGCAGGCGTGGCACGATCGTACAGACCCCCGTGAGGTCGCATCGAGCGACCTGGTGGATGTCGCCATGCGGCTGGCGCGTCGGCGCTGCGGAGCGGGAGCGTTCCTTGAGAAGACCAAGACCGAATGGCTGGTAGCCCAGGCGTGCTTCTCGACGGCCCGCGAGCGGTTCCTGGAGGTAGCGGGGGCCATGCACCGTGTCGCCCGGCTCCACGCCACGCTGCCGGACGATGAGGCGCACGACCAAGTGAGTGACTGCATCGCCACCGCTCGGCTCAGGGAGTCGGACGCGCTTGTTAGCCTCCGCACGGCCGCGGAGGCGATCCGCCACCTATAGTTGCCCGGCAGGGTCCCCCACCTATACGAGATGTGTGCCGAGACTAGCCGATGCTTCGCCGGCAGGTAACGCCGCCGACTGCTCCAGCATCGCCGCCAACTGGTCCAGCAGTTCAGCCTTGGCCGGATCGTGCAGACTCCCCCGGTTTGCGACCAGACGGGCCGTCGATCCGCTCAGCACATGGCCGATGATCTTCAGGTGATTGGCGCGCAGGGTGCTCCCCGTGGCCGTGTTGTCCACGACGGCCTCAGCGTCCTCCGGCGGCTTGCCCTCCGTGGCTCCGAAGCTCAGGATGAGCACCACATTGGAGTAGCGGTGCCGGCGTACGGAGTACCACGGAGTCAGCACGGTGGGCTCCACCCCAGTTGTGCGTAGGACCGCATCCTGGGTGAGATTGATGTACTCCGTGGAGATCCTCACCTCATCGGGCAGGTTCATCAGGTCATCGAAACTGTTCACATGCTCCCACGAGTCGGGGACCGCAGTCACGATATCCACCCGGCCGTAGTTGCAGTCGAGCATGACCTCGGCCTCGTCGCCCGAGCGTGTCTCCAGGATCCAGTCCAGACCAGTGATTCCGGCGTCGTAGTAGCCCTGACTCACATACATGGGGATCTCCTGGGGCCGAAGCACCTTGACCTCAAGCCAAGGGATGTCGACCTTGGGCCGGTAGTCGCGCCCGTCCTCATATCCCTCGGCGACGATGCCCCCGCCCGCCAGGAACCTCGTGGTGTCTTTCTGCAGACTGCCCTTGGGCAGGGCCAGTCGGATAGTCTCGTCGCTCACTCAGGCGCCTCCGTCTCACAGACCGCGCGCAGTTGCGTCAACAGGGCGATGAAGTCGGCCGCCTCCGAGGTCTCGCCCCGCAGCATCAGACGGTAGGGCCCCTCGGAGGCGACGACGATCGCGGGACCATCGGCCGTCGTGGGAGAGTGAGGCTGGGGTAGGGGAGCGCGGAGTCCCGCGGCGCGAAGGCGTCCGGAGAGCTCGGCGGCGCGCACCCAGGCCGAGGGCTCCGCCGCCACAACCACCACCGTGGCCGGTTCTGGGCGCTCCATTTCGTGACCCAACAGCGCCAGGATCTGCTCCACCTCGACCGCAAAGCCCACCGCAGGGGTACTTGGCCCGCCCAACTCCTCGATGAGGTGGTCGTACCGACCGCCGCCGCCCACCACGGGCGCACCGGGTGCCTCCGGCACGACAACGGCGAACACGGTGCCCGTGTAGAACTCAAGGCCGCGGGCAACCCCAAGGCTCGCCTCCACGTTGCGCGCCCCAGCGGCGTCAGCGAGGGCGCAGACCTGCTGTAGCGACTCCAGAGCCTCGGCAGCACTGTCACCAAACAGCGACCGCCCGGCCTCAGCGACCTCCCCGATCGTGCCTTGAATGGTCGTTCCGTGAACCAGACGCGACGCCACAACCTCGTCGAGCCCGGCCATGCTCACCAGCGCGAGGCGGGTCGCGTCGCGCGAGGCGCGGGGCAGCTCCCTGGCGAGGGCAGCCACGGTATCCGGCGTGTAGGCTGACGGAAGCGCGATGGTCTCGTCGGTCGGGGAGCCAACGCGCTGCTGTAGACGAAAGACCCCAGCGGCAAGGTCCCGCAGCCACGTCGCGAGGGCGTCATCCACCCGCTCGACCTCTCGCAACCCCGCGCAGCGGGCTTCTACCGCAAGGGCGTCATTCAGGAGGTTCGCCGCAACGCCCCTGGCCTCGGCGTTCAGGCCCGCCAGTTGCGAGCCGAAGACCCGGATGTCACCGACCCGCAGGTGGATGCGGTCGCCATCAACGGCGCGAGCGCACTCCGACGCGAGGATGATCATCTCCACGTCGCCCCAGGGGGCGAGTGAATCGAACAGCTCCGCCCCGACTTGGGTGAATTCGCGCTGGCGGCGGGAGCCCGGTCGCTCATAGCGGAAGCAGGGAGCGGCATAGCGGACCCGACGGGGCAGAGGGCCGGTCAGCAGGCCAGACGCCACCATGCGACCGATCGGCGTGGTCATCTCCGGCCGGAGCGCGTACTCCACGCGCTCCGAGGTGAAAGTGAACATGGAATGGCGAATTGCGTCACCGGCGCGCATGGCAAGGAGCCCGAAGCGTTCGAACATCGGTGTGCGGACCGCCGGGTACCCAGCATGTTCGAGCACGTTCTCAAGCGCACCCAGGACCCTTGACAGGGCCGCTAGGGAGGGGGGCGGGTAGTCGATGGTGCCTCTGGGGGGCGTCAGTTGGGTCGCCCCGATGTCTCTAGATGCCACGGTGTCCCTCCATCTCAATCGGGTTGCGACACAAGGGGTTGCACACAAACGCCCCGGGTAGGAAGTGCTAGCCGGGGCGCGATGTCTGATGGGGTTTGGGGCGAGCGACGGGACTCGAACCCGTGATCTCCAGATCCACAATCTGGCGCCTTGACCAACTGGGCGACGCTCGCCACGGCGATCTCCAGAACAACGACCAAGTTAGCAGTCCGCGCGTTCGCGGTCAATACCCGAACCTCGACAGCTCATTCATCTCCAGGCGCCGGTTGCCCCGTCGGGGGAAGGCGAGTATCGTAGCTATAGATGGCCTTGCAGCGGAGTCGCTATAGCCCCTGACGCGAGAGTTGCGAAAGGGGCTTTACACATCGGGGATGAATGGGTAGTATAGCCATGCTGCGGCCGCCTTTGTGCGGTCGTAGTTTTTCTATGGGTGCCTCGTGGAGGGGTGTCCGAGTGGTTAATGGAGCTGGGCTGTAAACCCAGTGGCGTATGCCTACGGGGGTTCGAATCCCTCCCCCTCCACCAACTCCCATCCGGCGGTCTCGCGGATGGACTGCGTTCGGTGACGCCCTCGTAGCTCAGTCGGTAGAGCGCATCCTTGGTAAGGATGAGGTCACCGGTTCAAGCCCGGTCGAGGGCTCCATCGTTGAGGATTACGCGGAGACGCCGCCCGAAGGGATTGGGTGACGGCGAATGCCTGCCGAGAAGATCGTTCTTGCCTGCAGTGAGTGTGGCCGGTACAATTACGTGACGGTGAAGAATCGGCAGAACGTCAAGAGCAAGTTGAAGCTCAAGAAGTTCTGCAAGAAGGACCGGCGCCATACGGATCACGTCGAGACGAAGTTGCGTCACTAGAGGCCGCAGGCGAGTAGCTCAATTGGCAGAGCAACGGTCTCCAAAACCGTAGGTTGCAGGTTCAAGTCCTGTCTCGCCTGCCAGTTCTTGTTCGTGTGGTTCCACCTGGAGCCGTGGTTCGTCCCCCCAAGTCTCTCGGCCGTTATCGGCGGTTAGGACCGGGCACGTGGCTAGCGGAACAGCGAAGCCGTTCTTTATAGTGGGTTGGTACCGCTCCGCGCGGCGCTTCCTCCGGGAAGCGATGCATGAGTTGCGTGAGGTGGTCTGGCCTTCGGCCGAGGAAGTGAAGCACTACACCATTCTCGTGCTGACGGTCATTGTTAGTGTAGCGGCGTTCATTGCCGTGTTCCAGGCGATCTTCCAGTGGGTCGCCGATGGGTGGCTTGATCTCTACGGCACCCACGGCCGTTCCATCATGTAGCGGCTCTTCCCTGAGGGGGAAGTTCGTGTGAGCTCCTTCGGTCAAGGACGACGCGGCTGGTACGTGATCTACACGCACACCGGCCAGGAGTCCAAAGTCAAGGCGAACATCGAGCGCATGGTCCAGGCGTCGGGGCTGGATGATCGGGTCTTCCGCGTCGAGGTACCGATGGAGGAAGAGACCCGCATGGTCCAGGGCCGGAAGAAGACCATCCGGCGGAAGGTCTACCCGGGCTACGTGCTTGTGGAGATGGTCCTTGATGACGAGACCTGGACGAGCCTCCGCAATACCGCTGGTGTGACGGGCTTCGTGGGAGGGGGGCGGCGGCCTGTGCCGCTGACTCCCGCGGAGGCTGAGTCCATTCTGCAGTCCATCGGTGATGAGCCGATGAAGATCAAGCCGAGGTTCGAGAAGGGCGATACCGTAATGGTCCTCACCGAGCCCTTCACGGAGTTCCACGGTAAGGTTGAGGAGGTCTACCCATCGCGCGAGAAGCTCCGGGTCCGGATCGAGATCTTCGGTCGTGAGACGCCCGTGGAGCTGGACTACGCGCAGGTAGAGAAGCTCTAAGCGGCAGTGAGATGGCCGGCATTGTGCCGGCCGTTTGCGGTGTACGGGCAGCAGGCCCGTCCCGACACGTTCGAACCTCGATGGTCGACCAAGGGACCATGCGGGGGAGTGAAGGGAGCACGTAGGTTGAAGAAAGTGATGGCACTGGTCAAACTCCAGCTTCCGGCGGGTCAGGCCACGCCGGCGCCGCCTGTTGGCCCCGTTCTGGGTCAGCACGGCATCAACATGATGGAGTTCATCAAGGCCTACAACGAGAAGACCGCCAGCATGGCCGGCGAGATCGTGCCGGTCGAGATCACCATCTTCCAGGACCGCTCGTTCACCTTCATCACCAAGGTATCGCCGGCCTCAGCCCTCGTGAAGCAGGCGGCCAAGATCGACAAGGGGTCCCCGACGGGGCGCAAGGAGATCGTGGGCCGCATCACCCGCGCGCAGCTTCGGGCGATTGCGGAACGCAAACTCCCCGACCTGAACACGGATGACGTCGAGATGGCCATGCGCACCCTCCAGGGGACAGCCCGCAACATGGGCGTCATCGTGGTGGACTAGCGCCGAGTATCACGCGGAAGAGGGGCGATACTGGAGATGGCACGCAAGCACTCAAAGCGATACCGGGCTCTACTCGAACAGGTCGACAAGGGCCGCTACTACACGGTAGGCGAGGCCCTGGACCTACTCAAGTCCTTGGCAACGACCAAGTTCGAGGAGACCTTGGACCTCAACATGCGGCTCGGGGTAGACCCTCGGAAGGCCGAAGAGAACATTCGCGGCACGGTCGTGCTCCCTCATGGCTTGGGCAAGACGGTCAAGGTCGCTGTCTTCGCCAAGGGCGAGGCCGCCATTCAGGCCGAGCAGGCAGGTGCGGACCGTGTGGGCGACGATGATCTCATCGAGGACATCCAGAACGGCTGGAGCGACTTCGACGTACTGGTCGCGCATGTGGACATGATGAAGGATGTCGGCAAGCTTGGTAGAACGCTGGGCCCTCGGATGCCGAACAAGAAGTCCGGCACCGCCACCGAGGACGTGGGCGAGGCTGTCACCCAACTCAAGGCCGGTAAGGTCGAGTACCGGGTCGATCGGCAGTCGAACATGAGTGTCCCGCTCGGCAAGATCGGGTTCGACAAGGAGAAGCTCCTGGAGAACTTCCAGACTCTAATGGCCGCCGTGCTAGCAGCCAGGCCTGCGAGCCTGAAGGGTGTATATGTTCGCCAGGTCTACCTCGCGACCACGATGAGCCCTGGGCTGAGGATCGACGTCGCGAACGCCAGGGACGTGGGTACGGCGCGAAGTCTCGCGGGGTAGGGTACAACCGACGCAACCAGTCGATCTCCAGCCTCGAGTTAGGTTGGAGGTCGTGCCGGCCATAGACAGCGGGGGGCCGTGAGGCCATAATCCTCCCCGCCGAGGACGGAGCAACCCGACGATCTCATCGCGGGAGCCCGCCCTTGGGCTCTCGCGATTACGTTTCTGGGTGGATGTCACCCACCAGAGGACGCGAGTTGCCCGCCCACCAGATCGTTGAGGTCGGGCAGGAGGTGAATGAATGCCGACCGCCGCGAAAGAGAAGGCTGTAGAAGAGCTGAATGCGCTCCTCTCGGAGCGCAACACGGTGCTGCTCGTGGGCTACCGGGGCCTCAAAGTGACCGATCTTCAGACGCTGAGAGCGCAACTCAAGGCGCCTGGAGCGTCCATGCGCATCATCAAGAACACTCTGTTCCGGCTGGCCGCGAAGGGAACGCCCGCGGAGCCTGTATCCGAGATTCTGGATGGCCCGTGCGCGATCGTGTTCGACGGCGAGCCCTCGGCTGCCGCCAAGGCTCTTACGGAGTTCGCCAAGAAGAAGCCCGCTCTGCTGCTCCATGGGGGTGTGCTGGACGGCGCACCGCTGGATAGCGCTGGCGTCGAGGCACTGTCGAAGGCGCCGACGCGCGAGGAGCTGCTATCGGGGCTCGTCGCAGGGCTACAAGGACCCATTTCAGGGCTCGTCTATGCCCTCCATGGGGTCGTTTCACAGCTCGTATACGCGCTGGATGAGATCAAGACGCAGAAGGAGGAGGCCGCTTAGTTCGGCCCTCCCGGGACTTGAACCAAGGAGACAACTCAGATGACCAAGGAAGAGATTCTCGAAGCGATCGACAGCATGACCGTCATGGATCTCCACCAGCTCGTGGAGGCCCTGAAGGAGAAGTACAACGTGACCGCCGCGGCCCCCATGATGGCCATGGCGGGTATGCCCATGGCCGCCGGCGACGGCGAAGCGGCCCCCGAGAAGAGCACCTACGATGTGATCATCAGCGAGGCGGGGCAGCAGAAGATCCAGGTTATCAAGGCCGTCAAGGAGGCCATTGGCATCGGCCTCAAAGAGGCCAAAGAGCTCGTAGACGCGGCCCCCAAGGCCGTCAAGGAGAACTGCACCGAAGAGGAAGCCAACAAGATCAAGGAGGCCCTCGAGGCCTGCGGCGCGACCATCGAACTGAAGTAGCGCCAACCTAGCTCCGCCTACGGCCGCCCGTCGTCTTGCCGGGCGGCCGTGGCCTGTACGGCGGCTGCAGGGAGCGCATAGACCGCGGCGAATAGGGGCGAGTAGGTAGCCCAGGGAACGGAGGGCGTGTGCTGGAACTCCCACCTCCACCGGATCAGTACCACGGCTCACCCCCCAAGAGGGCACGCAACTCCCTCATCATTCTGGTCGTCATTGGCGTGGGGGTTGTCGGGATCTGCTCATGTGGCGGACTGGTCGGCATGCTTGGTTTCGCCTTCAATGTGGGGGCCAACGAGATACGCCAAGGAGTGGTGACTCCCTGGTTTGAGTCGGTCCGGGCCGAGGATTATGAGGCGGCTGCGGCGCAAGCGGGGGAGGGGGTATCGCCTGATGCGGTGCGCAATGCCGTTGATAGGGGGATCGGCCTTCCACTATCGGAGTTCACCGCCCTCTCGTATCCGCCTCCGAGGGTCTCCGTAGATGGTTTTAGTGGCCGTGAGACCTACATACTTGCGTATAAGTTGAAGGGTTCCAAGAGGGAGCAGACGGTCCAGGTCACTGCTGAGCGGCCTGGCTCCGGCGGCTGGACGATAGCGATCGAGGACTGGGGCCTGATGCCCACTGCGCCGACAAGGGACGATGAGCCGGTCGGTGAGACCGGAGAGAGCTCGCCCGCAGAGGAGCCGTTCGAGGTTCAGCCCGAGAGCGGTCCACCGGATGAGCGGCCGTCGGGCGAGGGGCTCATGCTACCGCCCGCTGACGTTGAGTAGTTAGCAACCGAAGGGAGAACGATACGATGGATAGACGGGATTTCGTTCGCCTCACGGCCGGCGCGATCGGCGGGGTGGCTGCGGCCAGCAGCCTCGGCCGCAGTGCGCTCGCCCAGGAAGGGCCGGTCTGGCGCAAGGCTGTTGTATCTGGCATGTTGTCGGGCGACTTGGACTGGGCGGGACGTTTCGCCCTGGCCAAGGCCTGCGGCTTCGATGGTGTCGAGATGCCCCTGATCGAGGACCTAGAAGAGTGTTCCCGCGTCGCGGAGGCTGCGGCGGCGGAGGGGATCGAACTGCACTCGGTCATCTACGGGGGCTGGCACGCGCCCCTGTCCAGCGGTGACGAGGCCACCGTTGCGGAGGGGCAGCGCACCCTTGAGGCGGCCATTTGTGAGGCCAAGGTTATCGGCGCGACCACCGTGCTCCTCGTGCCGGCCGTCGTGGGCGAGGACACCCGGTACGCCGTGGCGTACGACCGCTCACAGGAGAACCTCCGTCCGCTCATCCCGATCGCGGAGGAGCTGGGCATCAACATCTCCATCGAGAACGTCTGGAACAACTTCCTGCTCAGCCCAATCGAGATGGCTCGATATGTCGATGAGATGGGCAGCGAACGGGTCCGAGCTTACTTCGACTGTGGAAACATAGTGAAGTTCGGGTGGCCTGAGGACTGGATTCTGACCCTCGGGGAGCGGATCGACAAGATCCACCTCAAGGACTACAGCCGGGCCGATGGGTGGAAGGATCTGCGCGAAGGCGACGTGAACTGGCCGCGGGTCACGGGCGCGCTCAGGGAGATCGGCTATGAGGGCTACTTCACCTGCGAGCTTGCGGGCGGGGACGAAGCGTACCTCAAGGATGTCGCTGCCCGCGTAGACCTGATCCTCGCGGGTGAGTAGCGGCGCGAAGCCCAGTATTCCAGGGGCCCTGGGGCGGCACGGGACCGCACCCAGGGCCTTCGTTCTTTCCGGCGGCCTGCTGGACACATGATGCCGATAATATATGTTATGTTGCGTTTCGTCTCTGTGCGCCCCGACAAGACGTGAGCCCCCGTTTGGGTTCGCCGTAATGACATGCCCACGGTCGTCCCCTACCAGACGATTGGGTCCTGCGAGCATCCTTGGTGTGCGTGGGTCAGTCCTGGGCGACAGGCACGAACACGAGGCACACGGGAGCCGGAATCTCAATCTGCTGCCCGGTGGGAGTCAGTTCGCCCGAGCTGGCGTCGATACTGAACTGCACGATGTTTCCGGACTCCTGGTTCGCCGCGTAGAGGTAGCGGCCCGTCGGCTCGATGCCGAAGTTGCGAGGCGTCTTGCCTCCCGTCGGCTCGATCTCGAACAGTGTCAGCAAGCCCGTCTCCGGATCAAGACGGTAGCACGCGATGCTGTCATGACCGCGGTTGGAGGCGTAGAGGAATGCCCCAGAGGGATGGACGTGGATGTCGGCGCAGCTACTCTGTCCCTGCCAGTCCTGTGGAAGCGTACTGACCGTCTGGATCGGATCCAATGAGCCGGATGCGGAGTCGTACGCGAAGCCGACGACGGTATTCGCCAACTCGGTGACTACATAGCAGAATCGTCCACTCGGATGGAACGCGACGTGCCGCGGGCCGGCCCCCGGGGACACCTTGGCATAGGCGGGCTCGGCTGGCGAGAGCATCGCGTCGCCAGGGTTCAGATCGTACAGCATGATCCGGTCGATGCCCAGGTCGGCGGCGAGCACCGTCGAGCCGGTTGGATCGATAGTGACCGAATGGGCATGGGGCCCCTCCTGCCTTCCCGCGTTAGGGCCGCTTCCCGTGTGCTGGATCACTTGCGAGGCCGGTCGAAGCGAGCCGTCCTCCTCGACGGCGAATGCGGCCACGCTTCCCGCGGAGTAGTTCGCGACGACCACGGCGGAGCCCGACGGGTCCACCATTACGTGGCAGGGATGGGCTCCATGGGCGGCCTGGCTCCCGATGATGCTCAACGCTCCGGTCTTGCCGTCCAGAGCGAGAGCGAAGACGGCATTGTCCTCGCCAGTCTCTTGGACGGCGTACACGGTGCTCAGCGAGGGATGGACGGCGAGGAACGACGGGTTTGTGATCCCGCCCATTGCCGCGACAGGTTCGAGGACACCCGTCTCTGGGTCCATTCGCAGCGTGTATACGCCTTCACTGCCGGTTCCGGTGTAGGTCCCAACCAGCACGAACATGGGTTCTGCAGTCATGTCAGTGGTCTGTCCTCCTGGGTTCTGGGCGATGGAGGGGGCGGCGAACGCGAGGACAGCGATCACAACCTGGGCCAGTCGAGTCATCAAAGCGCCTCCCGTCGCACGACACAGCCTTCGCATTATAGCCTACGCTCGTGAGCGGCGCAGGTATCCCCTCCCCTACCACGAATCCCGCTGCGACTCCGGCGCGAGGGGACGTGATCCTGTGAACGATGTCCTAGTGCTCCTTCCTACCGTTGCTCTTGCCGTGTGCGCTTCGGGCGCAACTGGCCAGGAGGTATTGCGCGACAAGACCCTGGTCGTGTGGGCCGCGCCCCTCGACCTGGAGCAGCGCGGTGGATCGGCGCTGACGATCGACAACCTCGATGGCCGTTTCGATGGTGTCGTGCTGGGAGAGATCGAGCCCGGGCGCTGGATGCCGGGGAGCGAGTACTACCGGCGCACGCCGCAGGATCAGGCCGACTGGCCCGTGGAATCGCGCACCGATGGATTCGTGCAGATCGCCATCGTCTACTCGGGTCCGTCCATCGCGGTGTATCGGGATGGAGAGGAGTACGCGCAGTACGAGGCGGGCGAACCGGCAGCTGAGTTCCTGCCTGGCGCGGCCGTGCTCTTCGGCCGTCGCCACCTCGATGCCACGACGGGTGATAGCTTTCACGGCCGAATCCTGGATGCGCGGCTCTACAGCGTGGCTCTGGACCCCGGCGATCTGCGGTCACTAAGGCCCGGCGAAGCCCCCGAGACACCGTGGGCGTGGTGGTACTTCGGCGATGGCTCGCTCGCTGAGCGAACGGGCCGCTATGGTCAATACGCGATCGAGGGGGACGTGCGGCTGCGCGAGGGGGCCCTTGAGTTGGGGGGGAACGGCGCCACTCTCATCGCGCGGCCAGCGGCGCAGACCCTAAGCACGTGGCGCCCGGGTGCGCCGGTGCCTCGCTCGGTGATCGAGGGCGCCAGGAACCTCCGAGAGCATCTGCTGCACGACCCGTACCGTCCCGCCTACCACTTTGTGGTGCCGGAAGACAACGGCCTGCCGGGTGATCCCAACGGCGCGGTCTTCTGGAATGGCCGCTACCACCTGATGTACCTGTTCCACAACGGCCAGGCGTTTGAGTGGGGCCACGTGTCGAGCAAGGATCTGGTGCACTGGAGGCACCATCCGCGTTCGATCATGGCTGACCAAGGCGACGAGGGGATCTTCAGCGGCGGGGCATTCGCAGACCCGTCCGGGACGGCCTGGATCACCTACTGGGGACTGGGAGGCCCTGCGGGGCGCGGCGCCTGCATTGCGTATAGCAGAGACCCCCACCTCGACAACTGGATCAAGCCGCCAGAGCAGTCCGTGATCCCTTCAACGGAACTGGGCTACACCGTCACCCAGGACGAAGCGGGCAATGAGATCATCTACGGATCGGCAGACCCGTCGAACATATGGATGAAGGATGGCCGCTACTACATGCTCGCGGGCAATCTCCTAGTCCTGAACCGCTTCGGCAAGGAACTGGGACTCGCGCAGCACCAGGGCGATACCGCTTACCTGTTCGAGTCGGATGACCTGCTGAACTGGCGGTATCTCCACCCGTTCTACGAGAGCCGCCGCGAATGGACCCGGGCCGACGAGGACAACATGTGCCCCGTGTTCCTCCCTCTGCCAGCCGACCCCAACGGAGGAGAGCCCTCCGGTAAGCACCTGCTGCTATTCATAAGCCACAACCTGGGCTGCCAGTACTACATCGGGACCTACGATGAGGACACGGACCGGTTCCTCCCCGAGACCCACGGGCGCATGACCTGGGTAGACAACGCGTACTTCGCCCCAGAGGCACTCATCGATGACCGTGGCCGCCTCATCATGTGGGCATGGCTCACCGCCAACCCACCCGAGGAGCATATCCGCGCTCAGGGGTGGCAGGGCGTATATGGCTTGCCACGGAGCCTCTGGCTCAGACCCGATGGCACTCTGGGGATGCGGCCGGCGGAGGAGCTCACACAACTGCGGCAGGGCGAGCAGCAGTGGACCGACCTGTTGCTTCGCGCAGACGAGGAACTACCGTTGCCCGACTTGCCCGGGGAGTTGATGGAGCTCGAACTCGTGATCGAGCCGCAGGATGCTACTCGCGTGGGCCTGGGCGTCTGCCGCTCAGCCAGGGGGGAGGAGGAGACGGTCATCGCCTATGATGTGGCTCGCGGGGCGCTCGAGGTCGATACCACCCGGTCGAGTGTAGGGTTCGGGCGGCGCGTTGTGGAGAGTGCGCCCCTGCTCCTTGAGGCGGATGAGCCGCTTGTGCTGAGGGTCTTCCTAGATCGCGGCGTTGTGGAGGCCTACGCCAACGAGCGGCAGGCCATCGCACGGCAGGTCTACCCGACGCTGGGAGGCCAGGGCGTGCGGCTGTTTTCGAACGGCGGAGCGGCGCGGGTAGTCTCGATACACGCTTGGCCACTCATGCCCTCCAACCCCTACTGACGGCCCTCCAACCGTCCACGAAAGCAGCGGGGCCCCGGATTGACTCCGGGGCCCCACCGTCTTCCGCTATCGCCGCCCGAAAGCGCGCTCGTCACTACTTGCTACGCGCGCGCTTCGTGGCGGTCTTCTTGGGTGTAGCCTTCTTGGCAGTCGCCTTCTTCGGCGCTGCCTTCTTGGTGGCGGTCTTCTTCGCCGGCGCCGGCTTCGCCGCAACTGCCGGAGGCTGAGCGCCACCCTGCTCCTTGATAGCCGCCTGCGCCGCCGCAAGGCGGGCGATGGGCACGCGGAAGGGGGAGCAGGAGACGTAGCTCAGCCCCACGCGGTGGCAGAACTCGACCGAAGCCGGATCGCCGCCATGCTCGCCGCAGATACCGCACTTGAGGTCTGGCCGGGCCGCGCGTCCCTCCTTGACGGAGAGCTCCACGAGCCGACCCACGCCGGCCTCATCGATGGAGTTGAAGGGCGACTCGGCAAGGATGCCCATGTCGAGGTAGCGGCCGATGAACTTGCCCTCAGCATCGTCACGGCTGTAGCCGAACGTCATCTGGGTCAGGTCATTGGTGCCGAAGCTGAAGAACTCAGCGTGCTCAGCGATCTCGCCGGAGGTGAGGGCCGCGCGCGGGATCTCAATCATGGTGCCGAACTTGTAGGCGACCTTGACTCCCTGCTCCTTCATGACCTGCTGGGCCACGGCCTCGAGCTGGGTGCGAACGGTCGACAGCTCGGTAACGATGCCGATGAGCGGGATCATGATCTCCGGGGCGACCTTCTTGCCGCGCTTCTTCAGGTCACAGGCGGCCTCGATGATGGCCCGGACCTGCATCTCGTTGATCCCCGGGCGGAGGAGGCCGAGGCGGCAGCCGCGCACGCCGAGCATCGGATTGGACTCCTCGAGCTGCTCGATGCGACGGAGCATGGCCTCAAGCTCGGCCTGACGGGCTTTCTTCTCGCCCTTGGCGCGCAGGGTGAAGAACTCCTCGAGGATCTCTTCCTTATGGGGGAGGAACTCATGCAGGGGCGGGTCGAGCAGGCGGATGGTGACCGGCCGGCCGCCCATGGCCTCGAAGATGCCGATGAAGTCCTCGCGCTGCATCGGGAGCAGCTTGGCGAGGGCCTTGGCTGTCGTCTCCTCGTCGTCCGCCAGGATCATCTCCTGGACGGCGGGCAGACGCTCCGGCGCCATGAACATGTGCTCGGTGCGGCACAGCCCAATGCCCTCGGCGCCCATCTCAATGGCCTTCGCCGCATCGCCCGGCTCGTCCGCATTGGTGCGCACGCCAAGACGGCGCACCTTGTCGGCCATCTTCAGGAATGCCTGGAAGTCCTTGCCGATCTCGGGATCGACCAGCGGGACCTGACCGGCATAGACCTCACCGCTGGAGCCATCGACGGTGATCCAGTCGCCTTCCTTGACGACCTCTCCGCCGGGACCGGTGAACTTACGGCCTGCCAGATCCATCTTCAGTGACTCGCAGCCCGCTACGCACGGAAGGCCCTTGCCGCGTGCAACGACCGCCGCATGAGAGGTCTTGCCTCCCCGGGAGGTCAGGACCGCCTTGGATACGAGCATGCCGTGGATGTCATCCGGGGTGGTCTCGATGCGGCAGAGGATCACCGCCTCGCCCGCCTCGCCGCGAGCCGCAGCGGTGTCAGCGTCGAAGACAGCAATGCCCGCAGCTGCCCCGGGGCTAGCATTGAGGCCGACGGCAACGGGCTTGGTGCCCTGCTTCTTGACCTGATCACGGTCGACCCGCTTGTGGAGGAGCTGGTCCAGGGTGGCAGGCCCGACGCGCATGAGGGCCTCCTCCACGCTGATGAGCTTCTCCTTGACCATGTCGACAGCGATCTTCACGGCCGAGCCCGCCGTGCGCTTGCCGTTACGGGTCTGGAGCACCCAGAGCTTGCCGCGCTCGACGGTAAACTCCATGTCCTGCATATCACGGTAGTGGGTCTCGAGCTGCTTACAGATCGCGACGAACTCCTGGTAGATGCTCGGCCAGCGCTTCGCCATGGCCATGATGTCCAGGGGGGTGCGCACGCCGGCGACAACGTCCTCGCCCTGCGCGTTCAGGAGGAACTCGGCGAAGATCTTCTTCTCGCCAGTGCTGGGGTCGCGGGTGAAGGCGACGCCAGTGCCGCTGTCCTCGCCGGTGTTGCCGAAGACCATCATCTGCACATTGACCGCCGTGCCGAGGTTGTGGGGGATGCCCTCACTGTCGCGATAGGTGCGAGCACGGGGGGTGTCCCAAGACTCGAAGACGGCGCCGATCGCGGCCTCGAGCTGCACCATGGGGTCCTGGGGGAAGTCCTCGCCCAGGTGCTTCTTGTAGATCTTCTTGGAGGTGTCGACGAGCTCTTTGAGCGCCTCCGCCGGGACGTCGTAGTCGAATGTCACGCCGAGCCGATGCTTGATAGCCTCGAGGGCTTCCTCGTAGTCGTCCTTACCCGTCCCCTTGACAACGTCGGAGAACATCATGATGAGACGCCTATAACAGTCATAGGCGAAGCGGGGGTTGGCAGTGAGCTCGGCTAGGCCTTCCACTACCTCATCGTTCAAACCCAGATTCAGGACCGTGTCCATCATGCCGGGCATGGAGAACTTGGCTCCCGAGCGGACGGAGACCAGGAGCGGGTTCTTGGGGTTGCCGAACTGCTTCTTCGACCGCTTCTCCACATCCGCCAGGGCCTTCTTGACATCGTCCAGAAGCCCCTTGGGGAACTTGTGGCCGGCCTCAACGTACTCCCAACAGGTCGCGGTGGTGACGGTGAAGCCGTAGGGAACCGGCAGACCCGCCCGGGTCATCTCGGCGAGGTTCGCTCCCTTCCCGCCGAGAAGGTCCTTCAAGTCCTTGTTACCCTCACGAAACAGCCATACGCGCTTCTCTGCCATAGCTCCCCTTCATCTCTCCGCCCGTGCATCCCGGGCTTATGATGCTCATCCCACTCGGTCGCACCCCGGCCGCCGGCCGGGAGTGGGAAGATTCGCCGCAAAGTCGAACGTTGGTGGGACTGCGACACACAACAATAGGCCGCAACACGCGCCGCAGGGCAACGGTGCCACGACTCAGACAGCCTATATTCTACCAGTCTTCTCTGATTTGTTCATCCAGCAGGCGCACAAACCTGTCCATCTCCTCCTTGCGGGGAGTACGCTCCGGCACGGTGATCACCTCGTACCTGGCAACCTTGCGACCGAGGTCCAGAGTAATGATCTGTCCCTGCCGGACAGTCGCCGATGCCCTCGCGACGCGACCATCGACCTGGATGCGCCCCGCATCGGACAGGTCCTTCGCAACAGTGCGGCGCCGCACGAGTCCCGTGTCCTTCAGGAACTTGTCGAGCCGCATCTAGCGCCCTCCGCTTCTAGTTCCTTCACCCGCTCCCACAGCGCGTCCAGCTCCTCGAGCGTCATCTCCCCCGGCTCCCTGCCACGCTCCCTGGCCAGCCGCTCCACCTTACGGAAACGTCTGTCGAACTTGCGCGCCGAGGCCCTCACGGCGAGCTCCGGCGACACACCCAGGAAGCGTGAAGCGTTCACTATGGAGAAGATCAGGTCTCCCAGCTCCTCTTCCGTCGCTCCACCGGACTCGGCCTCCCGCGCGAACTCGGCGGCCTCCTCGCGGATCTTCTCGAGCGGGCCCCGAACGTCGGGCCAGTCGAAGCCAACCTTGGCGGCCCTGCGCTGGAGGCTCTCACTGAGGGCTAGGGCGGGCAGGTCGCCAGGTATACCGTCGAGGGCGCTCTGGCGTTCCCTGCCCGACCCCGCCTTCTCGGCCGCCTTGATGGCGTCCCATTGCTCGATCACGCCAGTCGCATCATCCACCCGCGCCTCAGAGAACACGTGGGGGTGGCGCCGGATGAGCTTCTCGTTGATAGCGCGCACGACATCAGCAATGGTGAACTGTCCCGCTTCAGCCGCCATCTGGGCCTGGAAGACGATATGGAGAAGCAGGTCCCCGAGCTCCTCACACAGGAGCTCGGGATCCTCTTCATCGATGGCTTCGACTACCTCGAAGGTCTCCTCCACCAGTTGTCGCCGGATGGAAGACGGCGTCTGCTCACGGTCCCATGGGCAGCCGTCGGGCGCACGCAGCCGCTCCATGATCCCAATCAGCCGCGCGAACTGCTCGCGCGCCTCGTCCATCACTGGCCGGCGCCGCCGTCCTCGCTCGCCGGCGCATCCTCGGCCGCGGCTTCGGAGGGCTCTCCTGCTGGAGGCACTGGTATCTCGGCGCCGGCGGCCTCAGGAGGTAGCGGGATCTCGCCCTCGTTGGGTGTGGTCTGGCGGCTCTTGTACTCGGTGAGCTGCGTCTCGAACAGGGGAAGGGCGAGGTCGTCGCGCAGCACGTCTACCTGCGCATCCAGCAGGTAGGTGGACACGAGCTGGTTGGGGTCCAAGGCGTTCGGGGCGCTCATCTTCGCGAGCAGCCGGGCCAGGGGCTCCACCTGCTCGAAGGGGGGAACGTCGGCCTCGGTCCGGTCGAACAGCATGTAGACGCGATACATGGTCTCGCCCGTGGAGAAGGGCATCTCCTGGACCTCGCTCATCTGGCCGGGCTGGAGGCCCTGCACGACTGAGAGCCCCATGGGATCGACCTGGGCGACCTCCGGAGCCGACATGAACTGGATCTCGGCCTCCGACGCGCGCGTCGTGCCGGGCACCAATGCGTCGGCGACTGACAGGAAGCTCTCTCCTCCATTGACGCGCCGCACAAGCTCCTCGATCTTGTCCTTGCTGGTGTCCTGAAACACCTCGAACTTGTAGGATGCGGGGGTGCCGAATGCCTCAGAGTTCTGGTCGAAGAACTCACGGACTTCCTCGTCCGTGATCTCCACTCTCTGCGTAGCGAGGGTGTAGGTGAGCACCTGGCGCCGCGCATCCTCACGCAGAGCCTCGCGCGTCAGCCCCTGCACGGAGAGCTGCTTGTCCAGCGCTTCCGCCCCGCCACTCACGTTCTCCATCTGGGCGACCATCAGATCGACGATAGTCTCGTCCACGGTGATGTTCTGCTTCTTGGCCTCAGCCTCGATGAGCACTCGTCCCAGCAGCTGGTTGTACAGCTGGATCTGCTGGCTTGCCGGCATGGACTCCAGTACATCCTCCGCCGTCACCTGCTGTCCCGCAACCTCGAATAGCGGCCCGCCCTTGCTCTTCCCGGCGCACCCAGAGCACCCCGACACCCACAACCCCGCTACCAGTAGTGCGGAGATGACACATACACCCGCGACGCGCGCGATAACACGGTACAAGAGAGCTCCTCCTTCAGAATCGTACATCATGGCAATCTGCGGTCCCAAGCAACCACGAGATGGAGTCCCTCTGGGGGCCCTGGGCGTATCGGCCCTAGCGAACCTCCGTGGGCGGCGCGGCAGGCTGGAACGCCCGCAGAATACCATAATCGAGTGGGGAATCTCACTCTGTCGGGATTGCCGCGGGCGAGGATGACCCGGGGCGGAGGACGCGGGCGCGCCGACCGGCGCGCGGACTCCCTACCCTCAACCGCCTGGCTGAACGAACAGCCATGTCCCCTCGGCGTCTACCTCACTGAACTCGGCGGCTCGGCCATCGGCGGATACGACGGCGTAGCTGCCCGCGTTGACATACCCTCCGCCCTGCGGCGGCTCATAGTAGACGTAGAGCAGGTCACCGGGCGAACCGCCAGCCACATCCGCACGGGCCTGGACCTCGCGCACGGCGACATGCTCCACCACCTCAAACCGCAGCGCGCCTCGGATGACCGGGTTCCCCAGTCCGCAACCGTCTCCCAGGGAGATTCCGGCAGGATCGACGGGGAGCATGGTGACATGAACACTCCGGTCCACAGACTGCGGACCGAACACGAGCGTCCCCCCAGGGCCGGACACGACCGTGACCTTGCCAGGCGCGACGACCGTGAGGGCATATGGGCCGTGTGAGACACAGCCGCTTGCCGCAACGACGGCCCCCACGCCGAGCAAGGCCAGGACAGCCGCCGCGCGGCTCACCATACCGTCTTCTCCTCGTAGTCCACCTCACCCGTGCGGGTGTCCACGATAAAGTAGCCGCGTATGTAGTTGGGGCGAGTGTCCGTGGGAGGAACCACGTAGCTGCTGATCTGGTAGGTCCCGACAGGACCCTCGTCGCGCGCCGCCAGAGCCGGTCCAGCGGTTGACGCCACTAGGTTCAGACCGAGTAGCAGGCCGACCGCAGCGAGTAGGAGCTTCATCATCAGATCGGGCTTCATGGTCATGCATCGTCCCTTCGTCGTCGGCTACCCTCTACCAACACCAATGGCGGAACATCGGCCATGGTCCGGAGTGGCCGCCGAGACTGAGTCGCCACGAGGGGCCTCCGTGCCGACCCCATCCGACGCTGAAATGCAGCCCTGGGCCCGAGCAATACCGATGCGGCGGGGCCCAGAGGGGTGAGTAGCGCACGCGCGGGGCCGGGTCGTAGTAGCAGTACCGAGGCTCATAGATCACGATGACGTCATCGTCACGATCGCGGTTGTTCCTCGCCCGGTCGGCTAGCCAACTAGGCGCCGAACCGAGGCGAGAGTGCTCGAGCCGCGACGCGACTGCGCCCCAGCCCGCACCGCGAGCGGTCGCCCGAGAGGACGAGGAGTAGGAGTACTGCGAGGGGCTAGAGTCCTCAATCAGCGGCAGATTCGTGCCATCCCCCTCGTACCCGCCACCGTAGTCCTCCAGACTGTCCTGTGCTGACCCCGTGTGGCAGAGCAGCGCCGCCATGGCAGCGCTGAGCACGAACAACGGGATGCGAATCTGCATTGCTTACACCTCTCGCTCCGCCCCGGTTCTCAGGGGTCGAACGCCCGGCCAGTACCCGGGGGTTCGACACGCCCACGGTCTATCTCCTGCCGGGCAGATCGTACGGACGCCAGCTGTCCGCTTCCCTCCCACGGTTGTCGCGGCCGTCACGCATCTCGACAAACCCGGAGCCAGGGCCTCGATGGCGCGCTTCATGCCTCATGTAGGCTCCCATGCCGTAGGGAGGGCCATAGGCGCGCCCACGGGGGGCAACGATGACGGTCCGGGGAGCGTACGGGCGGTAGGCGAAACCCACCGGCACGTAGACGTTGGGGGCATAGGGGACATACCCCGCAGGGGGCGCGAGACCCCATGGAGTCGACGGCCGGTAGTCACGACGGTATCGGTCATCGGATCCCAGGTTGATGCTCAGAGAGTACCGGCCCCTGGAACCGAGCCCCTCGGAGCCCGCGTTCAGGCTAACCGAGTAGCGGTGGTCCGGCCCACTCCCACCAATGCGGAAGCTGACATCGTACCAGTCGCCACGGGCCTCTCCGGCGGCGCCGAGGAGCACTAGAGCCGAGACAACCATCGTGAAGGAGAGCAGCAATGCGGGTCTCGTCATGTCGATCCCTCCCCATGGAGCGCCTATGCGGCGCTGTTCGTCGAAGGCCAGGGATGCAAGGCGTTTACCTACTAGACTGACGAGTGCCGATGAGGCATGGTTTCGTGTCTTCACGTGAGTACCGCACCGGATGGGAGGCGTGCGCTTGACCGCGCGGCATCGGAGCGATGGTTCGAGGGCCCCTTGGCGCTGCGACGTCGGAGTCAGTACGCACCTGGGTCTGGCTCGAGCGGAGAACGAGGATCATTTCATCATCTGGGCGCCCCGTGAATCACGACCGCTGGGGTCGAGAGGGTTCCTGCTAGCAGTCGCCGATGGCATGGGCGGTCATGCCGCAGGCGCCCGGGCAAGCCACATCGCCACCCATGAACTCCTGCAGGCCGTCGCGTCCGCCCCGCCCGATGAGCCGCCCGATCGTGTGCTCGTGAACGCCTTTGCAGCCGCCAACCAAGCGGTGCTCGCCTGCGCCGACGAGCAGCCGGCGGCCCACGGGATGGGTACGACATTGGTGGCCGCCGCCATCCTGGGGCCGCGGATGATCGTCGCTAATGTGGGCGATAGTCGATGCTATCTGCTTCGCCGTGGCCAACTCCGCCGGATCACCGAGGATCACACGGTGGCACGCAGGATGATCGAGCAGCAACAGGCCAGCGGCGATGAGGGGCTTGATCCGGTAGCACTCGAGGCGTCTCCCTTCGGGCACCAGCTGACCCGCTGCATTGGCGTGAGCGCCGATGAGGAGCCTCCGGATCTGTTCGAGGTAGGGCTGGAACCCGGTGACGTGATCCTACTCGCCAGCGATGGGCTCACCGGCCCGGTCTCCGATGCGCGGGTCGCGGAGTCACTCGACGGTGAGGGCTCCGCTTGGGAGATCGCCAATCAGCTGATCCTTGCCGCCCTCGAGATGGGAGGCCCTGATAACGTTACGGCCGTCGTTGCCGTGTTGGAACCACTTACGCCGTAGGCGCCAGGCCTCCGTTGGATCGCCAAAGTGGCCTGACTGCATGGCGCGCCGCATGAGTGCGGGGCGGCGGAGACTCAGGAGGAACTCACAATGTCGGATGCGGTGAGTATGCTCTGGGCCGACCACACCTGGGAGGAGATCGCGCAACTCGCGGAGGCCGGTACCCTCGTGGTCCTGCCCTGTGGCGCCACAGAGCAGCACGGGCCCGCTATCACCCTCGACATGGACAGCCGGATCGCTGAGAAGATCGCCTGGGCGGCGGCCGAGCGAGTCTGGCACCAGCATGGTGTGCGCTCCCTCGTGCTGCCAACCGTGCACTACGGGGTATCGGCGCATCACACGGACTATGCAGGCACGGTCACCCTCGATCCCCAGACCTACATCAGTCTCGTGTGCCAGATCCTCAACAGCGTGATCCTGCACGGCTTCAGGAAGATCGCGGTGATCAGTGGGCACGGCGGCAATGTCCCCGCCCTCAGTGTGGCCTGCCGGATGGTCGCGGACGAACATAGACGCCTCCCGGTTCGCGTCAGCCTCGACCGCATGTCCGAGGTCCCGCCCTGGTTCGAGGAGATCATCAGCGCGCTGCCAGACGAGGGAGGCGTCCGCGGACACGCCGACCTCATCGAGACGTCCCTCGCCCTTGCCGATCGACCGGCCAAGGTTCGCCGTGAGCGGATAGGTCGTCCTCGGTTGAAGGTCGACTCAGAGCCCGACTGGGAGTGGCTGACCCACGAACTCACCGACAACGGCACCATCGGCGACCCCACGCTCGCGGACCCGGAGTTGGGCGAACGCATCTGGCAGGGAGCGATCGGCGACTTCTGCGAGAGGCTGAGGCGACTCTGGAGCCACCATTTGCACTGATGTTACCGGGCGAGTTCGTTCACGAGTTCGGCAAGGGAGGGGTCGACCCGTCCTCCCTCCTTGGCCGCCTCAGCTAGCGGAGTGGTTCCGACCCGGTCGTTGCGGATACCGACTACGGCAGCGACCCGGCCCTGGGTCTCCTTGGCCAAGCGAACAGCATAAACGCCCAGGCGGCTGGCCAGGATGCGGTCGTTGGCTGTTGGCCTGCCGCCGCGCTGGGTGTGGCCCAGCACGCAGACGCGCGTCTCGATGGAGTGCCGCTCACTGAGCCATGCCGCGATCTCCGTGGCCGACCCCGCCTCATCGTTCTCGGACACAACAACGATGCTGGTGCCGCGGCCGGCACGCTGACCTTGGATGAGCCGGTCGGCCAGGGCCTCCAGATCCGTCGCCGTCTCTGGAACGATCACCTCTTCGGCGCCCCCGGCGATAGCGGCGCCAACGGCGAGAGCCCCGCAGTGCCGGCCCATGACCTCAACCAGGAACACGCGGTCGAAGGCCTCGGCCGTGTCACGGATGCGGTCAATGGAGTCGAGCGCCGTGTTCAGCGCGGTGTCATAGCCGATCGTGTAGTCGGTCCCGCCGCAGTCGTTGTCGATCGTGCCGGGCAGGAGTATTAGGCCTCCATCCCAGTGGTCGAGCATATCGACGAGACCCATCATGGTGCCGTTGCCGCCGATGGCGAGGAGAACGCTGATCCCGGCCTCCCGGAGATGCCCGGCCGCTCGATCGCGCCCCTCGGGGGTGTGCGTCTCCGCACACCGCCCGCTCTTCAGGATCGTGCCCCCGAGTTGCAGGATGTTGGAGACGGAAGAGGTGTCGAGGACCCGCATGTCGGGCGCCGCGCCGGCGATGCCGAGGAACCCTCTCATGATGCCCACGGGCTCGATGCCGTTGTGCAGAGCGGTTCTCACGACCGCGCGCACTGCCGCGTTCATACCCGGCGCATCGCCGCCGCTTGTCATGATCCCGATGCGCATGACTACCCCTCCATCACTGACGCCGATCCGGGCTACCGCGCGGCTCGTCGCTCCCTGACGTACGCGACGTACCGCCGCAGGCCTTCGCGCAGGTCAATCTCGGGGCGCCAGCCCAGCATGGCTAGCGCGCGCCCTGCCGCTAGGGCCGAGTGCTGCAATTCACCCTCTCGTGCTGGCTCACGGATGACCTCGGGATCCCCCCCCGTGAACTCCGCCAAGTGGGCGTGAAGGGCGTTCACAGAGGTTGCCACAGAGGTCCCGATGTTGATCTGGGTAATCCCATCGGGTCGCCGCTCCAACGCGGCCATGTTCGCCGCGGCTACGTCGGCTACATTCACATAGTCGCGCGTCTGCTCACCGTCCCCGAAGATCCGGCAACGCTCGCCATCGAGAAGCCGCGTGGTGAAGATCGCCACAACGCCGGCTTCACCGTGCGGGTCCTGCCTCGGGCCGTAGACGTTGCCGTAACGGAGGCAGACACAGCTCAGGCCTTTGGCCTTGGCGTAGTAGCCCAGGTAGAACTCCGACGAGAGTTTGCTGACCCCGTAGGGGCTCTCTGGCTTGAGGGGCGCCGACTCGTCAGTGGGCAGGACATCCGCCTCACCGTACACGGTGCCGCCGGAGCTGGCGAAGACCACCTGCTCGGTGCCCGCCTGAGAGGCAGCCTCAAGCAGGTTGATGAGCCCGCGTATGTTGACGTCCGCATCGTAGAGGGGGTCCGCGACGGACTTTCGGACATCCATCTGGGCCGCATAGTGGAACACCACCTCGGGCCGGAAGCGAGCAACAAGGTCCGTCAGAGCCGGGTCGCGGATGTCCATCTCCGCGAACTCCGCCGCCGGGTTGACGTTCTCCCGTTTTCCGGTGATAAGGTTGTCCACTATCAGTACGGCATCGCCGCGTTGCACGAGGGCATCGACGAGGTGCGAACCGATGAAACCGGCTCCACCCGTCACGAGTGCGCGAGGCATAGGGGGCTCCTAGACTAGCCCGGGGCCGCCAAACATGCGGCCCAAGGAGTGGCATTCACACCCGCCAGAGCGCCTACAGGGTAGTGCAATCCCCCATGGGGCGCAAGCCGGTCATAGCCGGCGCAATGTGAGCGAAGGGAGCGGCTCGCCATCCCTAGTCCGAACAACCTCACGCCGATGTTCCAGCAGTGGCAGGCGGCTAAGAGCCAGGTGCCCGATGCCATACTGCTCTTCCGCATGGGTGACTTCTACGAGATGTTCGGAGAGGATGCCGAAGTTGCTTCTCAGGTGCTCGATCTGACCCTTACGGCACGGGTATGCGGTGGGGGTGCCAAGATCCCCATGTGTGGCATCCCCTATCACGCCGTCGACCGGTACCTGCCGCGGCTGCTCGAAGCCGGGTTACGAGCCGCCATCTGCGAGCAGACGTCCGACCCCAAGGCATCGACGAAGCTGGTCGACCGCGATATCACGCGCGTCATCACTCGCGGAACGGCGATGGAGGACTTCCTGCTCGATGGCCGCTCCAGCAACTACCTTCTCGCGATCGCCCAGGACGGGGCGCCGGAGCGGGGGTATGGGCTCGCCTGGGTCGACGTATCCACGGGGGAGTTCCGCGCGGCTGAGGTGCCAGCACGCCCCGACCGCCTGGTCGACGAGATCCGCCGGCTCGGCCCCACGGAGTGCGTGCTCCTCGAACCTCTAGCCACAGAACTGGGCATTCAGGAGAGGCTGGTCGGGAACCACGCTCCGGCGATCACCACACTGGAGGATATACCCCAGTTCGACGGAGCGGAGGAGCGGTTGTGCCGCCACTTCGGGACCGACTCATTGAGAGGCTTCGGCCTTCACGGCCGCTCCGCAGCCATCGAGGCGGCCGCCCTCGCTCTGCGGTACCTCGCCGAAACACGCCTCGATCTCGCAGGGCACATCCGGCAGATCAGCCTCCGCCATCCTACGGACGTCCTCATCCTCGACGCCTCCACCCAGCGCAACCTGGAGCTCGTGCGGCCCCTCCATGGTGATGGCGCACAAGGGACGCTCCTGGGGGTGCTGGACCGCACCAGGACGCTACCGGGGGGCCGCCTGCTCCGCCGATGGATCCTGGAACCTCTTCGCGATCCTGCAGACATCTCGCGTCGTCTGGACGCCGTGCAGCACTTCGTGGAGCATACCCTGCTCAGGGAGGACGTCCGGGACGTGCTGGGCGAAGTGCGTGACCTGGAGCGACTGACTGGGCGCGTCACCACGGGAGCCGCTGGGCCCCGCGATCTCGGCGCTGTGCGGGCCACACTCTCCGCCGTGCCCAGGTTGCGGGATCTCCTCCCTGGCGATGCTCCCACTCTTCTCGCTACGCTCAGGGACGCACTGGACCCGTTGGAGGACGTGCTCCAGGCGCTTCAATCGGGCCTGGACGACGACCTCCCAGCCACTCTCAAGGATGGCGGAGCTATTCGGGCTGGATACAGCTCGGAACTGGATGAACTCAGGGATCTCGCGGGCGGAGGGAAGGCCTGGATCGCCAGGCTCGAGGCCGAGGAGCGGGCGAAGACGGGAATACAGACCCTCAAAGTGGGGTTCAACTCGGTCTTCGGCTATTACCTGGAAGTCACCCACGCGAACGTGGAGCGGGTACCTGACTCCTACATCCGCAAACAGACCCTCCGAAACGCGGAACGCTACGTGACGCCGGAGCTGAAAGCCATGGAGGAGAAGATCCTGGCTGCTGAGGAGCGCCAGGTCTCACTGGAGACGGAGCTGTTCCAGGAGCTCCGTCGGACCGTGGCCGACGCGGCGGATCGCTTGCTCCGTACCGCCGCCGCATGCGCGGCCGTCGATGTGCTTTCATGCCTCGGGGAGGTAGCCGTACGGCGCGACTACACCCGGCCTGAGGTGAACGACGGGTCTTCCATCGTCATCCGCGATGGAAGACACCCCATTGTGGAGGACTTGGCCGCCGCAGGGGGGTTCGTCCCGAACGATACGGACCTCTCATCCGAGGGAACACAGATCGGTATTGTCACAGGGCCGAACATGGCGGGGAAGTCAACCTATCTGCGACAGGTGGCACTGGTGGTCGTGATGGCCCAGATGGGATCGTACGTCCCGGCGCGACAGGCAACCGTCGGCGTATTGGACCGGGTGTTCACCCGCGTCGGCGCCCACGACGACCTGGCTAGCGGCCAGTCCACCTTCATGGTGGAGATGACCGAGACGGCCAACATCCTGCACAACGCCACCGAGCAGTCACTCGTTATCCTGGACGAGATCGGGCGAGGCACGAGCACCTTCGACGGGCTCTCCATCGCATGGGCGGTCACCGAGCATCTGCACGATGCGATCGGGGCGAAGACCCTGTTCGCCACCCACTATCACCAGCTCAACGCGCTGGAGGAGATTCTCGAACGGGTCCGCAACTACCGCGTCCTCGTGCGCGAGGAGGGAGAGAACATGGTCTTCCTCCGCCGCATCGCTGCAGGGGGCACGGACCGCTCCTACGGCATCCAGGTTGGCCGGCTCGCTGGGCTCCCGCGTGAGGTCGTTGAGCGGGCCAAGATCATCCTTGGGAGCCTCGAGAGCCAGGAACTGCACCCAGGGCCACAGCTCATACCCTCTCCCCCACCCCGCCCGGCGCGCGAGCGAGGGCAGCTTTCCCTCTTCGAGCCGCCGCCCGGCGACCCCCGCCTGCCGGTCCTGGACCGTCTCGAGGCCCTGGACCCCGATGCCCTGACTCCTCGGCAGGCATTGGACGCGCTGTACGATCTTTGCGCGGAGCTTCGTGACCTATCGCGAGGGGGGGACTAGGCGGCGTGGGGGGCATTCGAGTACTGGACGACAGCATCGCCAACAAGATCGCCGCGGGCGAAGTGGTGGAGCGCCCCGCCTCCGTGGTCAAGGAACTGATCGAGAACTCCCTCGACGCTGGCGCGTCGCGGATCGTCGTCGAGCTGATGGGTGCGGGCCGCGACCTGATCCGCGTGGTCGATGATGGCGCGGGCATGAGCGCCGAGGACGCGAAGCTCAGCATCCTGCCGCATGCCACATCCAAGATCGCGACCCTCGAGGACCTCGCCGAGATCGGGACGTTCGGCTTTCGCGGCGAGGCCCTGCCCAGTATCGCCGCCGTGAGCCACTTCGTGCTCATCACCCGGCGTGCCGAGGACGAGTCCGGCACACTGATCGCCACCGAGGGTGGCGCCGCGACCCGAACGGAGTCTATTGGGTGCCCCGTGGGCACCTCTGTCGCCATACGGCACCTTTTCTTCAACACGCCGCCCCGACTGAAGTTCCTCAAGCAGAACCGAACGGAACTGGCCCGCTGCGTGGATACGACGGCACGGTTCGCACTGGCCTTTCCGAGCGTTGGGTTCCAGGTGCTCCACGAGCGCGAGGAGATCTTCCGAGTCGATCCTTCCGATGGCCTCGATGCGCGCATCGCTCTCGTCATCGGGCGCGAGGAGGCGCGGGCGCTGATCCCCTTCGAGGCCAATCCTCCCCTCGCTCGCGTCCACGGCGTGACGTCGAACCTCACGCTGCATCGGCCTACCCGGCAGGAGCAGTATCTGTTCGTGAACGGGCGCGCAGTGCGGAGTCCCGTCATCTCCCAGTCGCTCACGCGAGCGTACGATGGGCTTGTGCCGCACGGTCGGCATCCTGTGGCGGTCCTCTTCCTGGAGATGGACCCACGCTTGGTGGACCCGAACGTCCACCCCACCAAGCAGGAGGTACGCTTCCCTCGCGAGGGCGATATCTTCCGGCTCGTACACACGGCGATCCGTGAGTCGCTGCTGGCGGCTGACCTGATCCCCGACGTCCAACCGCGCGAGGTGGATCGACGTCCGCCCGTGCCTGTGAGCGGTAGCGCCCCCGCGACCCATGCGCCTTCGCCCGGGCAGAGGCGCATGCGCTTTCCCGAGACGCCGTCGCCCCGTGCCCCGACGGAGATGACCGTATTCGAGGCTGTGGTCGATCGGACGCGACGCGCGAGCCTAGCCGACGTACCCGATGAGCCGCCTGTCCGGGAGCCTCTCGCCCCCGCCGTACGGGTTGTGGGCCAGGCGATGGACTCATACATCATCGCTGAGTGGGGCGGCGAGCTCTGGCTCATCGACCAGCATGCCGCTCATGAGCGAGTCCTCTTCGAGCGCTTCATGCGGGCCGATGCCGAGCGCGACCTTGACATCCAAGGCCTGCTGACGCCACTCACCCTCGAACTGCCAGCGGCCGAGGCGGCACTCCTGAGCGCCAACCTGCGGGAGCTCGCGTCCGTAGGCGTAACCGTCGAGCCTTTCGGCAAGGGGGCCTTCATCATACGAAGCGTTCCCGTAATGAAACGTCAGCGTGATCCGGAGGCCTTCGTGCGAGGGATCCTGGGCGATCTCATGGACGAGTCGAACGAGTTTGCCAGCATCCGCGACCGGCGCGAGCGCCTCTGCGCCGTGGCCGCATGTAAGGCCGCGGTCAAGCAAGGGGATCGGCTCACCATGGCTGAGATGGAGGCCCTTGTGGCCGACCTCCAGGGAGCCGAGAACCGCTTCACCTGCCCCCACTCGCGCCCTGCTACGGTGCGTCTGGGTGCGGCTGAACTGGAGCGCTTCTTCCACCGGCGCTGACCCGCCGATCGCGGAACGTTAGCGGCCGATCCCGGCGGGTTTCTAGCCGTTTGTGGAGCCACTCAGCCGCGGTGAGGCTATGGGTGTAAGCTACAGCTCAGTAGACGCTCGCTTGCTCCCCACCACCCCTTCTGCCACCCAGCAGGCCCACCAAGTAGCGAGTGAGCGTCTACTTCCTCTCCCTCCCAGCCCCCGATCCATACTTCAGGAGTGTGGCGCAGCACGCGCGCGCAGGCAGGCCGCATGATCTGACCTGCGGAACCTGGTTCACGGAGACGAAGCTCTGGCAACCGCCCTTGGGGAGATACCACGATGGGTGACCGTGTGCCATCTGAGGCCCCCCTCCCCCCGCACGAGGATCTGCTCCCTCACGAGGCCCCTGACCGTCCTCGGGCAGCCTCGCTGGACCGCCGTGCGCCGCTGCTCGTGTGGTCTCTGTGGCATCCCACCGGTGAATCTCCGGTGCGCCCGGGCGGCAGTTGGACGGGTTCCCTCGCCGTGCTGCGCTGGTCGCGGTTCGCCTGGATCGTCTCACTGAACCTAGCTGTGCTCATCTGGATCGTGTACCGGATGAAGCCTGCGGGGTACCTGCCGGCCTTGGCGTTCGGGTTCGGCCTGCTGGCCGCTCTCACCGGCGCTCTCGACGCGTTGGCCCTGCCTCTTGCGAGAATCGAGCGCGTCTATGCCGCAGAGAAGCTGGCCGAGGCGGTTGGCAGGCGCATCGGGCGCAGTGTCGCGCATCTGCCCTTGGTAGCGCTCATCCACGACGAGCGTCCGGAGTGGCCGCCCGGAAGCTTCGCCGATGCCTTCGCCTTCCTTGAGTGCCGCCCGGAGGCATTGGCCATGCATCGTCTCGGCGAGTCCTGGGTGCTCCCGCGTGAGGCGATCGAGTGTGTGACTCCGACCCGCTACATGGGCGCTCGCGGGCATGGACTGGTGCTCGCGGACCTTGCTGCCCCCACGCTGAAGTACCGAGCCGAGTCAGGCGCCGCGAAGAGCTTGGCGCTGGAGTGGCTCTCAGACATCACGCCCGAGGAGATCGCGAAGGATTCGGATGTGTTGCGCCAGCGTCTGGAGTCCTGGATGATGGGCGATGTCGAGGCGGTCGACGTACCCCCAGAACTCGGAGAAGGGTAGGACAGTGGAGGAGCTACAGGCGGAGGCCGTGCTGCCCCACGAGCGGTGGGCGGAGCTGGAGAGGGAGAACCTGCAGGACCGCCTCAAGCGACCTCGAGCCATGCCCGCGCGCTTGCCGACGGCGGGTGGCGGTGAAGAGACGAGCCGCCACTACAACACGCTGCGGCTCTCCATCCCACTCATGGCAACATTAGCAGTGCCCGTCGTGCTGCTCTACGTCGGGCCGTTTCTGTTGCCCGCGCTGATGACGATGCCGCTGTGGAGCACGCCGGGAGCGGTCGAGACCGCCTGGATCATCGTGGGATTGGTCCTGCTCCTATCGGCCGTCTGCCTCTGCTTGCTGTGGGTGTTCCGAGATCAGGTGGCTGAGACGTGGGCCAGGCGGCGCGCCATGCGACTCCGCCGGATGCGCCGGGATCTCATTCTGGGCGCCTTCGGCCGAAACTGCGACCCGATGACGCAGATCGGCGTCCGTTATGGCCTCCAACGGTCGGAGCCGCCGGGATCCTTCCATGACTTCATCGGCTTCCTCGAGCTAGCCGACAACGGGATCGAGGTCTGGTGGGCCAAGGGGAAGCAGGCAGGCGGCTTCCTGATACCCCGATCGTGGATCGTGCGGATCTGGCCTGTCGAGGTGTGGACCAAGGGCGCCAGCGCATCCGTCCTCGGGCCGCCCACAGTAGTGGTGCCGTACGTCGAGTTTCGGGACCCGCGCACCGGCGGGGTGCGCATCCTCAGCATGGAGTCCGCTGAGGCGGTCACTCCGGCAGGGATCATTGAGGGCTCCCGCATCCTTGCCGACCGGCTCTGTGGTTGGCTCTATGGCCAGGCGATGGAGCGGATCTGGGTACCGCCCGCAGATCGAGCGATGTCGCCCCTGGCGCGCGTGGATGGATCCAGCCACGCGGCTCCGGACTTCTTGACCGGCCCCAAGCAAGGCGACTAGAATCACAGGTCGGCAACCATAGCGGCCGCGAGCGTCTGCCGGCCCACACCCATGCGACCCGGCAGGCTCGGCCGAGACCAACGGCACAGCGGCAGCACAGAGCTACGGATGTGACACCTTCTTTCGTGAGAGGGGACGGGGTCTGTGATCGAGGTTGAGAACCTCACCAAGCGCTACGGCGACTTCGAAGCCGTTCGGGATGTGAGCTTCGGGGTCGAAAAGGGCGAGATCCTGGGCTTCCTGGGGCCGAACGGCGCGGGAAAGACGACAACACTCCGCATCCTGACCTGCTTCATGGGGCCAACATCAGGCCGCGCCAGCATCGCGGGCTTCGATGTTGTAGAGGACTCCATGCAGGTTCGCTCGCGGATTGGGTACCTGCCGGAGCAGGTACCGCTTTACCGCGAGATGACACCCCGAGGCCTACTCCACTACTACGGCAGGCTCCGTGGCATGAACAAAGCCGACCGACTGGCGAAGATCGAGCAGGTGGCGGCCGAGGTCGCCATCGACGATGTGCTGGATAAGGCCATTGGCAAGCTCTCCAAGGGCTATCGCCAGCGTGTTGGGCTCGCCCAGGCCATCCTGCACGACCCAGAGGTGCTCATCCTGGACGAGCCAACCGTCGGCCTCGACCCTCGGCAGATCGCTGAGACCCGGTCGGTGATCAAGGACCTGGCCGGCGACCACACGGTCATTCTGTCCACCCATATACTCCCTGAAGTCTCGATGGTCTGCGAGCGTGTAGCGATCATCAACCGCGGTCAGATCGTCGCCGTCGACTCTCCCCAGGAGCTCATCGCCTCCATGGCCCAGCATGAGCGAACCTACGTACGCATCCGGGGCGAGTCCGATCCGACGGGCACGCTCACGGGGATCGAGGGAGTCACTGCGGTGGGGCCTGATCGGGAGGCGTCCGGCGAGGGGCGTGCCTTCATCATCGAGAGCGATGCGGGCGCGGACCCTCGACCACGGATAGCCTCAGCCATTGTCCAGGGAGGCTTCGATCTACTGGAGCTGCGGCCTCTGGCCATGTCCCTGGAGGAGATCTTCGTCGAACTCACCACCGAGGAGGAGAAGGAGGAGGTGGAGACCCAGTGAGGGTCCTCGTCATCGCGGGCAGGGAGCTCAAAGCTCTATTCCTCTCTCCCATAGCCTACGTCGTCCTTGCTCTCTACTTCGGGATCATGGGCCTGATCTGGTGGCTCATCACCAGCCAGACGTTCCCCGCCGAGTACCGGCTATTCGCCCATGAGATGCACGTGTTCATCTTGTTCTTCATCCCCGCCATCTCCATGCGCGCAATAGCCGATGAGCGTCGGACACGAACCCTCGAACTCCTTGTGACGCAGCCGGTTCGGGACTGGGAGATCGTCCTCGGCAAGTGGCTGGCGTGCGTGGGACTCCTCGCTCTCATGCTTGTGGGCACCATGCAGTTCTGGGGCCTGATGCACCTATGGACCGAGGGGGCTCTCGATGACTTGCCCGTGCTCACCGCCTATCTGGGTCTGCTACTGGCAGGGATGCTCTATGTGGCCATCGGGGTCTTTTGCTCGGCCATCACGGAGAACCAGCTTATCGCGGCCTTGGTGACCTTCACCATCATCATCGGCCTGTACTTCGTACGCATCCTGGGGGCCTCGGGCACTGGCTTCTGGCAGGACGTGTTCCAGCAGGTCTCAACCACATACCACTTCGATGAGTTCGCGCGGGGCGTACTCGACACGGGACACGTGGTGTACTTCCTGTTAGGCACCTTCGTGTTCCTGTTCATGTCAGTCCGGACTCTCGAGAGCCGCAGTTGGGGGTAGACGAGGATGCCTGACAAGAGCAAGGACAAGGACATCCAGGAGATGCGCGCAAAGGGGGCGCAGCGGCGTTCTGAGCCTGACGAGGCGTCCGAGTCGAGGCGGCACAGCGGACACGAGCCACGCTCCGACTCCGGTCGCCGGCTTCTCTGGATCTCCAATGGACTCATGATCCTCGGGGTGCTGCTGCTCATGGGCGCCCTTGGAGTGAACATCATGCTCGCCGGTTCGGCGCGTGTCCTCTGGGTGCGCGTCGTCGCGGGCGCGGCGGGGGTATGCTTCCTCGCGGCGATGGTGATGGGCTACCGCGACCTGATCCGCTGGTTCCGAACTCGGGCGACCCAGGAGGGCCTTCTCAGCCTCGCCTTCACGGTGGCCGTATGGGCCATCGTGATCTTCGGGGTCTATATGGGGCAGCGGTATTCCCACCGCATCGACGCCACGAAGGACCGCCTCTACAGCCTTTCGGACAAGAGCGTGGCGGTGCTCGACGGTCTCAGCGGTCAGGTGGAGATCGTCACGGCTCTGCGTGCCAGCGCCCGGCCCGAACTCGCTCAGGAGGTCCAGCGAGCCAAAGACCTCATCAGCCTCTACGAGTCCGCGGGCCGCGGCCGGGTGCGGGTGGAGCACTTGAATCCGGATCGCCATTTCGACCGGATGAACGAGCTGGGGATCCGGAAGACCGTGGATGTTGTAGTTGTGAAGTCGCTGGATGAGGGTGGCCAGAGCCAGACCCTCCAGCTCTACGATGCGACCAATGAGCAGAAGGTCACGAGCGCGATCATGGGCGTCACCCGTGAGAGTAAGCCCATGATCTACTTCATCGAGGGCTACGGCCAGTACTCCATATCGGAGACGGGGGAGACAGGCCTATCCACCTTCAAGAAGTTGCTCGAGGACGACCTCTATGAGGTTGCCTCGCTGAACCTGATGACCGAACAGGGCCAGATACCCGCCGATGCTCACGTCCTGGTCATCGCCGGCGGCAACCAGCCCTTCCCCGAGGAGCATCAGAAGGCCATCGCGGACTGGGTGAACGCCGGAGGCAAGCTCCTGCTCCTCGCCCCGAACCGTCTGCTCGACGAGGAGGGCGACGCGCCCGACTTCGCCACGATCCTCGCGGATTGGGGCATCACAGTCAGGGCCGATGTCGTGCTCGATCCGGACTCCTCATCGGCGTTCAGCTACATACCCGTCGCGAGTGGGTCGGGCATCGGTGAACACTCCATCACGGAGCCCTTCCGCACGCGGTCGGCCAGTGTCCCTCTGGACCCCCTGGTCACCTGCTCGCTCCGCGTGGATTCACAGGCTCCCGAGATGCCAGGGCAGCCACCGCCACCCGGGCAGCCCATCGTGCTGCTCCGCACTCACAACCTGGCCTATAGCAAGACGTCGAGGGAGTTCACGAGCGCCACTAAGGAAGCCAGTGACACCCCCGGGCCCCTGACGCTGGCCGTCTGCGCATCCAGGGAGATCGGGAGCACGATCGGGATGGATGACGAGGCAGAGCTGATGACAACCGCCAAGGTCGTCGTCATCGGTGACGAGATGCTCGCGGCCAACGGCGATATCAGGGTTGCCCTAGGGGTCTACCAGCGATCACCCTCACGGGCCTTCGTCCTCAACTGCGTCCACTGGTTGGCGGAGTCGGAGGACCTGATCACGATCACGCCCAAGACGGACACCTCGCAGCCAATCACGTTGACCAAGTCGCAGCGGTCCTGGAACCGCCTCGTTTGCCTGCTCAGCGCCCTGGTGCCGCTCGTGATCGGCGTATCCATCTGGTTCGTGAGGAGGGCGTAGCGGGCCATGAAACCTCGTCACTACCGAGCCCTCGGCACCGTTCTCGTCGCGGCGGCTTTGGCCACCTTCGTTCTCACGACCCAACGCGGGAAGAAGACCGAGGATTCGACGCTTGTCGCGATACCAGAGCCGGATCTCGTCCGGATCTCCGTCGTCTGGGATGAGGGGCGGGACGCCGAGTATGTGGCGTCCGACCTCTTGTCCGAGTCGAGCGAGGATAGCGAACTGCTGGGCGAGGCCCCCGAATCCGCGCCCGCCGAGGCGGAGTCTGCTCCGCCGGCTGGTGCTAGCCCCGCCGAGAGCGAGGGCACAGAGTCCGATGGAGCGGGCGCTGAGGAACCGGAGCCCACGCGTCTGGTGCTGGCCCGCGAGGACGACCCGTCCGACCCCATGGGCAGCCATTGGGTGTTCGAAGAGCCACTCGCGGGGTTGCGCGTCGACCCCTCCACCGCCAGCAACCTCGTCAAGCGCCTGAGCTTCCTCGAGTGCGAGCGTCGGATCGAGGGTGAACCGGACCTCGCTACCTACGGGCTGGATCGGCCGGCCCTCACTATCACCATCGAGGATGCCAAGGGCCGCAGCACGACGCTCCTCGTCGGCCGCAAGCATCCAAGCGCCGACTGGGAGCGCTTCGCCATGTTGGAGGGGGCGAAGGAGGCCGTCGTCGTCGCCGCCAGCCTGGTGACCGATGTGACACGCGACCCGCAGGAGCTGCGCGATAAGCGCCTGTCCACGCTCTCCACGGACGAGGTCCGGACGGTCCAGATTGGCCGCCTCCGACCTCCGGTGGAGTCCAGCGATGCCCCCGATGATGAGGCAGAGGCTTCCTCCGAGAGCGAGGCCGTGCCCGAGCCCTGGGAGGACACGACCGCCGGCATGGATGTCCCCCTCGCCTCAGATAGCTTCGCCGTGCGTTTCCAGGAGCCGACGCGAGCCGGTGAGGATCCTGAATGGCTGCTCGAGTCGACGAGCACTCTACGCGGAGACCCGAACGGGTGCCGGATGTTCGTGTCCGACCTGACGAACCGTCGGGCTGAGAGCTTCCACCTGGACCACCCTACAACTGAGGACCTGGCGGCCTGCGGGCTAGACGAGCCGAGCCAGACCTATGTCATCGCCGGTCGGCGCAAGGACCCCGATAGCCGGAAGGAGGCGAAGGCGGAGACAACGGAGACGATCTCCGTCGGCGACCACACGCCGGAGGGGCACGTATATGTGATGGCCTCCTGGCGGCCCGAGATCCTGGTGCTCAAGGACACTGACTTCGATGCGCTCCAGAAGTCGCTGGATGATCTGCGCAACAAGCAGCTTCACGACTTCGAGAAGTCGGACCTCGCAAGGATCCGCACAGCCCGCGCGGGGCTAGAGGTTGAGCTTATACCGAGCGAGGATGACTCCGAGCGATGGGTGCTAGCCGACGGCACTGACACCGAGGACTTCGCGGCCAGCGCTCTTGTGAATATGGCCGCCGTTCTGTCCGCCAGCAAGTTCGTGGATGAGGCGCCCACGGACCTCGAACAGTACGGACTGGACGCCCCCGCCGCCACGTTGACCATCATTCCCAAGCGCGGTGACCCTGTGACGATCACCTTCGGTGGCCCCGTGCCCGGCGACCCGGCATCCATCTACGCCCGCTCATCCCTGAGCCAAGCGGTTGTTACGGTGGACAGCTTCCGGCTGGAGAGCATCCCGGATGTGCTCTCGGACATCGCGGCGCTACCTGCCGAGGAGCCCGTCGAGTCCGAGACCACGGAGTCAGAAGCCGCGCCAGACGTGGAGTCGGAGGTTGTACCGTCCACCGAGTCGACGCCATGACTTCAACCTGGGCCGCCGGCAGGCTCGACGTTGCCATGCCTGCCGGCGGCCGGGTACGTCCCGATCGTGTCCGTGGCATGGGGACCGAGTACAAGCCCCTTGCGAGACTCGGCAACGAATACCTGAGCCAGCGGGCCATCCGCAACCTGCGACAGTGGCCGCGCGTGAATCGCATAGCGCTGGCGGCCCCTCCCCCTGTTCTCAGGGAGATTGGCGTCCTAGCGGACCGGGCAGTTGAGGACCACGGTTCAGGGCCCGCGAACCTACAGGCCTGCCTCGAGGCCTTGGACCTTCCACCGTGGGTGCTCCTGGCCGGATGCGATACGCCTTTCATCTCGGCGGATGTGGGAGAGCAGTTCCTCGAACGATGTCCCGCGGAGGCGGACCTATGCTTTAGCTACGTCGCCGCGGAGCGTTACGAGGCGGAGTTCCCAGGCTCCCCCTACCTGGCGCTTCCGCTTCGAGGAGGCCGGATCGTGTTCGGCTCCCTCCATCTGGCCCGCACATCCGTCCTCCAGGGGCGCCGCGACCTTTTCGAGCGCGCCTTCTCGGCGCGCAAGAAGCCATGGCGCATGGCGCGACTCATCGGTCTGTCCGCCGCCGTCAAGTTCGCGACGCGTCGCCTCACGCTGGGAGACGTTGAGGCACGCGTGGGGCGTCTTCTGGGTTGCGCCTGTGTGGGTGTAGAGTCGCCTGATGCGGCCATCGCCTTCGATGTGGATAAGCCCGACCACCTGCTCGATGCGCATCGTTTCCTGGCAAACTACCCCTGAGCCATCCCCGGCCCCACGATCACGCGAAGCGCGCCGGGGACGATCGTGAAGCGCGCCGGCGTCGTTCCTGGCACTTCGCCATCGACCTGGACGCCGACGGGCGGGTAGCTCTCTAATGACACCGACTGGGCCGACCTGTAGGTGATGAACGGGTGCCCCACATGTGTGCCGGAGTAGATGAGCCGCATGCGCCACAGGCCGGCGAGGGAACTGCTCCCATGCCAGATCCCTACCCACAACCTGCCGTCAAAGAGGGATGCGCCCGGCGACATCCGTGCCCCGCCTGCCTCCATCTCCCCGTTGGCGACCACTATGTTGAAGACTCTGCCCTCTCCCTCTTCACCGTCAGCGCTCCATCGCATGCGAGGCGGGCGGTGCCTCATCGCGCCCAGGACACCTGAGATCATGTAGCTCCGGGAGCCGAACACCCGCTTCAGCCTCGGAGTTGCGCAGCGAATGACCCACGGCGAGTACCCCGTGCCGGTCGTCAGCACGAAGTAGCGGCTGGTCGGTCCAGAGGGCCCTATAAGGTCTACTCGGCCGACGTCCATGGGGCGTGTCGAGGGGTTGGAAAGGACGGCCAGCCCCTCCTCGGCGCTCCCTACGCCCAGGTTCAGTGCCAGGTCGCAGGCCGAGCCAGCAGGCACGATACCCATCACGGGCCGGTCCTGGTGGTCCATCAGGCCATTGGCTACCTCGCTCGCCGTGCCGTCGCCACCCACGGCGACGACGAGGTCCGTCTGGGCTGCCAACTCGCGAGCGATAGTGACGGCATGCCCAGGGGCGGTGGTGCAGAGGACCTCGACTGCCATGCCCCGACCCGCGAGCACCTGCGCCGCGCGCCTGGCGAACTCCTCTGCCCCGCCCCGCCCGGCCTGCGGGTTCACGATCACAGCCGCCCTGCCCTGTGCGCCGTCCACTGAAGCCTGCTCCCTTGTCGCGATGCTCGCATGGTCTATCAAAGGGCCCATGGCCACCTGCTCCGAAATAGGCCGCCATGGTCGTCGAATTCGATCCAACAGCTCTGGCACGTCCGCCTCGCCCGCCGCGGAGATGGCTGCCAAGCCCCCGTGCTTTCGCCATCGGCCTCATGGTAACCGGCGTTCTCACGATGATCGCCTTGGGGATATGGATCGCCAAGCATCCATTGCTTGCGTCCATCCCCCTCCGCTGGGGCGTACGTCTCCACGCTGGAGTCGAAGCGGACCCCCTGGTCATCGGCGACATGCTGATCATAGGCAGCATGGACGGCACCCTGTGGGGGCTCGATGCGGCATCGGGCCAACGCCTGTACCGCCGCGCCCCGGCCGTCCTGGGCATCGGTGGTGGCCTCGTCGAGCACGATGGGCTTATCTACTTCGGCTCCGATGACCATTGCATATACGCCGTGGACCCTCACACGGGAGATACGGTCGCCTCCGCGCGGACCAATGGCCCCGTGCGCGCTAGCCCTGTAGTGGTAGGCGACCGCGTGGTGGTCGGTTCGGACGATGGTTACGTGTGGACCTTCCGTGTTGGCACCTTGGAGCCTGCGTCAGAGCCCTTCCCGGCCGGTAGTCCGATCGCGGGGGATCCATGCGTCTACGAGGACCGGGTCATCTTCTGCCCCTTGGCCGGAGGCCTGTACCTCCTGGATCCAGCCACAGGCGACCACCAGTTTGCGGACGTCCCCGGCCCCATCTGCTCGGGCCCCGCAGTGACCATAAGCGGGAACGTCTGGGTGGGGAATGACCTCGGAGACGTCTATGTCGTGGAGATCGAGACACTGGCTGTCGAGCATGTCGCCCGGTTGCCCCAGCCCGTCCGCGGTGGCTTCCTCGAACAGGCGGGTCGCGTCTACGTTGGCGGCAACGATGGAAGCCTCCAGGTCTTCCGATCGCGGCCTCCGGGGCCCATGCGCGAGCTGGCCGCAGGCGGGGCCGTTCGCGCGCGGCCAGAGCATGCGGCGGGCGTCGTGTACTGGGCTTCGGACGATGGTGTGCTTCATGCCTGCGACCTGGAGGGGAGTGCCCTTGCTGAGGAGCGCGTGGGTGGCGCGCGCATAGCATCTCGCCCCGCGGTTAGCTCGTCAGGTATCCTCTATGTGTGTGATGCGGCGGGTAGGGTGCGTGCCTACTCTCTGCTCGGGACTGAGGGCTCAGATGAGGATCGGCCTTGACGGAGGATATGCGCCATGAGGCTGGCGAGCCACGTTCACCGGTATGCCGAGATCGGGGCCGTGCTGGCGCGATATGGCTGGCAGCACGCACTGGCCTACCTCGGGCTCGAGCGGTTCACCCGCACTAAGAAGGTCTCCCCTGAACAGACCGAGGAGCTGCTGCCTCCTGCCGCCGTCCGGGGTATCCTCACCGACCTGGGCACCACGTATGTCAAGGTGGGCCAGATCCTTAGCACCCGGCCCGATCTGCTCCCCGAGGCGTATATCCGCGAGCTTGAGAAGCTGCAGGACGACGCCCCTCCCCTGCCCTTCCAAGTCATCCGAGAGGTGATCGAGGACTCCATAGGTCAACCGCTAGAGGACGTCTTCGATGAGTTCGATCCGAAGTGCATGGCTGCCGCCTCCATCGGGCAGGTTCACGCCGCCGTCTACCAGGGCCGGCGAGTCGCCGTCAAGGTACGCCGCCCTGGAGTCGAACACACCGTTGAGACCGACCTCGACATCATCACCTCCTTGGCCCGACGCCTGGAGCAGACGATCCCAGCAGCTAGGCGGTACCGCGTCGCGCAGGTGGTCCAGGACCTGGGTGACTTCGTGCGCCGTGAACTCGACTACCTGGCTGAAGCCCGCAACACCGAGAGCTTGCGGGCTGCCATTGGTGATAACCCCCATGTCAAGATCCCCAGCATAGAGTGGGATGTGACGACTCGGCGCGTGCTCGTCATGGAGATGCTGGAAGGCGTTCGGCTTTCTGATCGGATAGCGCTGGCCAAGTCCGATGTGGATGGTGTCCTCGCGGCCCGCCGCCTCGCGGAGACGATGATCCGCCAGATCTTCCTCAAAGGGACCTTCCACGGCGACCCACACCCGGGGAACCTCACCGTGGAGGACCGGGGAGTCATCGGCTTCATGGACTTCGGGAACGTCACCTGTCTCGATGAGCAATCGCGGCAGCTTCTGCTGCGCATGTTGCTGGCGATGCAGCGTGGGGACGCGCTGACCTACGCGGACGCATTGCTCGACCTCACCATAGGGTCGGGTGAGGTTGATAGGCGCCAGTTCATCCGAAGCGTAGACGTTATGCTCCGGGCCTACCGCCAGCCCATCCCCGACACGGGGCGCATCGGCCAAGTCATGCGCGCCGCGATGGACCTTGTGGTGAGGCACGGCCTTAGCCTGTCGGCCGATATGGGCATCGTGGTCAAGGCCTGCGTGCAGTTCGAGGGGGTATGCCGGCGGCTGGACCCCGACTTTGAGGTCCTCGACGTGGTGAACCGCATGATCGTTCCGAGCGTCATCGAGGAGGCGCTCAGCAAGGAGACCCTCGCCCGAGCCCTGGCCTCTGTCAGGGAGTTGCTCGATGTCGGTCTCACCGTTCCCCGGGGCATCAACCAGATCATGAGCGATGCGGCTCACGGTGACCTCACTATGCGGATCCAGCACCGTGGGCTCGATGAACACCAAGCCCAGCTCGGGAAGATGGCGAACCGCATCGCCTACAGCCTCATGGTCGGCGCCAGCATCATCGGCTCGTCCATCCTCACCGCGGCTGAGGTGAACCGGGCCGATAGCGGGCTTCCGCTTATGGCTATCGTCTCCTGGGCAGTCAGCGCGGTCCTCGCCGGCGGATTGCTCTGGGGCATCCACGCGTCCGGAAGGCTGAGGTAGCCGTGCTACTGACCGCATCTGGGGACGCCAGCGATCGAACGGGCGACCGGGACCATCTGGGCCGTCTCCGAGTCTGGGTGTGGTTGGTTGCTCTCCTGCTGCTCATCGGGCTGGTTGTGTTCTGGCTCGCCCAGGCAGTTCCGGAGGAGTACGCGAAGCTTCGAGCGCGCGCCAGCGATGACCGCTACGCCGTCCGCGCTGAGGGGCTAGCGGCCGCTCTGGCTCAGTACCATAGGCATGTGGGGGTCTATCCTGAGAACCTGGAAGACCTCATCGCGCCCACCGGTCCTCGCGGCTATCGCGGTCCCTACCTGTCCGAGCTTCCAACGAACCCATCGACCAGCAAGCCCGACTGGGGCTACGACCCAGCTACCGGGCGGGTCTCAGATACCACAGGCGCCTGGGCCGGGGCGGTGGATCCTCCCTCCCTCACCTTCAGCGACCTGGATCTGGACTGGGGCGTCCTATCACCTCCGATGGGCCGAGACCTGGTCACGGGCGCCACCGTCCACTACCGCCCCGAGCGTGATCGGCCTGTGCTGGTGCACTACTTCTCAGACAACGATGCGGACCTAGGCGCCAGTCTGCAGCAGCTCGAGGTCCTCAGTAGCGAAGGTTCGGAAGTGGTTGCCGTTCTGGTGAGAGCTCCACGCTCCTCGGGAGAGCTCGACGGTGTGCTGGCAAGGCTCACGCCCAGCTTTCCCGTCCTGGATGCCACTCCGGAGGGAGAGAGGCTGCTGGCTTCCTTGGGCGCCAGTGATACGCCGGTAACGATCCTCGCCGATGGAGCGCTGAACAGGCGGGCCCGGGTCCATGGCCCGGTCACGGCGGCAGCCTTGGACCGAGCCATGGATCAGGTATGGGATGTCTACGAGGTGGCGACGCTGGGCCTGCAGAGACGACCGGAGGGCGCCCCGAGCATGGAGCCCCAGCCCGCCCCCAAGCGCTAGCGCCGGGTGACGATGTTCGCGATCAGCTCGACGGGTACCCCGTCGGGACTCTCCACCACGAGAGGGGTTGGGCTCTGGCAGCCCATCACCGTCGCCGCGACACAGTGCTCGCCCAGAGCAATATGCGTGCCCTCCTGGCGGAAGACACACGACTGCATGGACAGAACGCCAGCCGTGAACTCCACTGCGGGCACCCCCTCGCCGGGAATGTCCCACTGGACCATGTTGCACTGGTTGAGGCTCACCTGACCGGGTCCGGTGTTCCGGACAACCCGTCGATGGGGCCCCCAGAAGGCGCAGTTGGTGAGCTGAACGACGCCGCTGTGGCCCTCGGCGATGTCGAGCACAGCCTGGCTGTTCGGCGACCCGACAAACTGCCCGTTGGTAATGAGCAGACCCGCCGGCTGCGTTTGCTCCACGAGAACCGCCGTCACTGCCCAGTCAGCGGCGATCCCGAGGAAGTCGCCGTTGGTAGCGCCGCGGATGCCGCGCGGGCTATCGTAGAAGCGGTAGCCGACCTTGGCCCCGTAGCTGAAGGTATTGACCATCATCTCCCAGTCGCTACGGCCGATCTCGAAGGCAACGAGGTTCTCCTGAAGGTAGGCCATCAGCATCGCGGTTCCCTCGCCCGTAGGCGCGTTGGGCTCCCCGCAGCGAGTCCAAGCATTGGGGTTGAAGTGCACGTTCTCGACGCGCCCGATGTCCGTGCACTGGTCCACGCTGACCCCGATGTTGAGCGGGCAGCCGTAGACATTCCGGACGTAATGCATCTCGTGATGGTGGGAACCGAAGTCGATGGCGCGGTAGGGGTTGGAGAAGGTGCAGTCTATCACATTGAGATGGGTGCCCGCCCCCTGTACAGTCCACGGGTACGGCTGGATGTCCTCCACTCGCTGCTCGGGGTAGAAGACCGTGAGTCCCTGGAGAGTTGTACTCTCGCCCAGCATGAACTGGGGCGGACCATCTTCCTGTCCGCTGCCCCAGTAGACATCGATGACTGTTCCGAGGTTCAGCGATGAGTAGTGCGGCCCGGGCCACTGACCGCGGAGCGTCACGCCGTCGGGCACCTCAAGAGGGCCCCTTACTGCGAAGCGGCCCGAGGCAAGCTCAACGACACCTCCGCCAGCGGCGCCGCAGTCGTCCATAGCCCGCTGGATGGCGGGCGCGCAGTCCGGCGCGTCAGCCGGTCCGCTCACCAGATCCTCCACCGTAAGCGGGGCGCCAAACAAGTGACAGGCGAGCATCGCGTGCACGGTCAGGTTGCACATCATGGGTCTTCTCACACCTCACATGGGTTCGTTTGGCGGCCCATTCCCCGTAACTTGTGGGCCTCCTCCGGCAGGGCGGGGTCTTCTGGGACCGCCCGGTTCGGCGACGTCGACGGACTACGAGTGAAGACCGCCACCCACGCCCCCGAGGAACCTTCTTGTTACCGTTGAACAACAAGGTCACTGGTCGTCACATGGAGGATCAACATGACGTCTGATGTTGCTCGTCGGCCCGAACCTGGCACCCTGACGAATGGGCCTGCCGATCTTACCCCTGCAACCCGCACGCTCCGCGATGAGGTTCTGGCCGATGCCAGTCCTTACTACGCGCGCGCGATCCTGGTTGCGGAGGCCTTCCGCGAGACGGAGCGCGAGCCGTGGCGTCAGAAGCGCTGCGCGGCCGCGATAGCGAAGCTGTTGCAGGAGTGCCCCATCAAGATCCGTTCTGGTGAGCGGTTGGTCGGCTGGCACCCAAGCACCCACGCCGATGAGACTCTCCAGGCGGAAATCCGCGCAGCCCACGAGTATCTGGCGTCAGAGCAGCTCTATGTGCCAGCGTCCGAGGGACATATGGCCCTGGACTACCCGCGGATCCTCGCGGAGGGGCTGGATGGCATACTCGCCCGGGTTCGCGCCACGCGGGACGCCGTCCCACCGTGCTCTGCGGGGCGGCCGCACGCCGAGGTGTTTGCGGACGCGTGCGAGACGAGCCTCAGGGCCTTTCAGGCCTTCATCGAGCGTTACGCCGACTTAGCCCGGTCACTCGCCGAGGTCGAACCCGACCCCGTATGGCGCGGAGAGTTGGCTCTTATCTCGGAGGACTGTGCCCACATCGCCCACCACCCTGCGCGCACATTCAGGCAGGCCATGCAGCTGATGTGGTTCACGTTCCTGGCTGCCGCGATGGAGCCCGGTGACACACACCACTGCTTCGGGCCTGGACGCGTGGATCAGTACCTGCTGCCCTATCTCGAGGCCGATCGTGCCGCGGGACGACTCGATGAGGACATGGTGGACGATCTACTCGACCAACTCCTCATCAAGTGCAACGAGTTCCACGGCCAGGATCTAATGAGCGCGCTTATCGTAGTGATCGGCGGGCATACGCCGGATGGCGAGGACGCGACGAACGAGCTCTCCTACCGGGTGCTGGAGAGCAGTGACCGAGTGCGGATGTACTTCCCTGGCATCGATATCTCGTGGCACAGGAACATGCCCGAGGATTTCGTGCGCCGGGCGTGCCAGTTGCTCCGCAATGGCAAGGGGCAGCCGTCCTTCTTCAACGATGAGGCGATCATCGAGGGGCTGGCGCGCCACGGCGTGCCCTATGAGCACGCCGTGGATCACCTCCCGAGTACATGCACGGAAACCTCCATCGCGGGGCGCTGCAACCCGTGGGTGGCCTGGCCCTACATGAACCTAGCAGAGTCCTTCCTATCGGCGCTCGCCGATGCTGGCGATGGAGCCACCTGGGAGCAGTTGCTCGAAGCTACCGATCGGCACGTCGCGGCGACGGCCAGAGAGGCGGTGCGACGGGGCATCGCGGATCAGGCCGTAGCCGCCGTGAACCGCCCCTTCCCCCTGCTATCCTGCTTCATCGAGGGCTGCATTGAGTCCGCCACCGACATCAGTCACGGCGGCGCGACCCACAACTTCCTGCAGCCCGAGGGTGTGGGAGTCGTGACCGTGGTTGACTCCCTGGCCGTCATCAAGCACCTCGTGTTCGACGAGGGACGTTGCACCCTCGCTGAACTCCGGCAAGCTCTGACGGACAACTGGGAGGGACACGAGGCCTTGCATCGTGCGGTGCGGCTTGAGGCGCCGAGTTACGGCAACGATGATCCATGGATCAACGAGCTGTTCGCTCGGGTCGCCGGGGTCTGGTGCGATGGCATCGAGGGGCAGCTGAACTACTACGGAGGGCCCGTCCTGCCTGGCTTTCTAGGGTGGACGGTATGGATCCACTTCGGCGAGCAGACCGGCGCGACACCGGACGGCCGCCGCGCGGGAGAGCCGCTTGCCAATAGCATGGCTCCGCGGAGTGGCGCGCGCCTCAAGGGCACGCCCTCGATGATCCTCTCAGCGGGTGGGTTCGACAACACCAGAGGCCTCGGCGGCACGACCTACAATGTTCGCTTCAGCGGCGACGACCTGGCAGCCGAGGGCGGACCTGATCGGCTCAAGGCCATCGTGGAGACAGCACTGGGAACGGTCGGCCTGTACATGCTGCAGATCGACATGGTCAATACAGAGACGCTACGTGCCGCGCAGCAGTCACCGGATGACTACAGAGACCTCTTCGTTCGCATTGGTGGATACCTGGTACCCTTTACGTACCTGCCGCCCCATGCTCAGGAAGATGTCATCCAGCGGACGGAGCTCGGCCTTTGAACGAGGCCCTCGCGAGCGAACTGCGGCGGGCCACGGGGCTCATCTTCGATACTGATGAGACGGCGACCCACGATGGGCCCGGGCTGCGCATGTCCGTCTACCTGAAGGGGTGCCCCCTTCGGTGCCTCTGGTGTCACAGCCCGGAATCGGCCCTCCCCGCGCCCGAGGTGGTGCGCTACCAGGCGCGCTGCGTCGGCTGCGGCGCCTGCGTTGAAGCATGCCCTCAGGGGTTACGACATCTCGACGGTGTGGGCTATCCCGACAGCGGCAAGTGCCAGCTCTGCCTGGCTTGCGTCGAGGCCTGTAACGCGGGCGCGTTGGAGGTGAAAGGGCGGACGGTCACCGCGGGCTCTCTCGTCGACCGCGCTATCCGGGTGAGAGCCTTTTATGACGCCAGCGGCGGAGGGGTGACGGTGACGGGTGGAGAGCCGCTGATGCAGCCCTCGTTCACCTCCGCGCTCTGCAGGCTACTGCAAGCGGAGGGCATCCATGTCGCCGTCGAGACCACCGGATTCGCCCCCTGGGAGCCCCTCGCCGAGATCGCTAAGAGCGTGGACCTGTTCCTCTACGACGTGAAGCATGCGGACGACGGGCTCCACCGGCGAGATACGGGCGTCTCGAACCAACGCATCCTGGAGAACCTCGGGCGCCTCGCCGCGCGCGGCGCTGATGTCATCGTGCGCGTGCCGTGCATCCCCGGCCGCAATGCTAGCCCGGAGACCATTGGGCACATAGCGGACACCGTCCGCAGACTCGGCTGCCGCAAGATCACCCTGCTACGCTACAATCCCGCAACCCCGGGTAAGTACAGCTGGCTGCAGCGCCCCTATCCCCTCGCGGGAACTCAGCCGCAGGAACCCGAGGAGATGGCCGCACTTGAGGCTGTCTCGCGTCGGGCGGGCCTCGAGGTCATAAGCGGGTAGAGCCATGTCCCCGATCGACGCGAACCTTCTTACAGGAATTCGCCTCCCGGACGGAGCATCCCGTCACTGGTTCCACTGGCGTGGAGAGGATGTCCCGCAATGAGACCCTCGCAGCCCGAAGGCACGATCGATGATCTCTGCGAGTTCACCGCAGGGGGCGAGCTCCTCGTCATTCCCTACTGCCACGCCGACTATGCCTGGACCCATCACCGCCGCTGGCACGAGGAGCGCTACGCGCTGGTGATCGAGGAGGTCCTCGACCTCTGTCAGGCTGACCCGGGCTTCCGCTTCTGCGTCGATGCCTTTACGGACTTCATCGCGCCCTTCATCCCGCGGCGGCCCGATCGAGCGGAGGAACTCTGGAAGCGCGTCCGGCAGGGGCAGATCGGCGTCCTCGCGCCTACTCTCGTCAGCCCCCGGCCGACCACCTGCCCCAAAGAGGCTTTCATCCGCAATCCCACCCTGGGGCTCCGCGCGTTCCCCCATCGCGAGGCAGGCGATGGGTACCCTGTCATGTCTTGCCCGGACGTGGGCTTCGGCCACTCCCAGTCCTCTACGTCAACGGCGCGAGATCGCGCGCAGGGCCGTGGCGAGTCTGAGTCTGAAGCCCTTCACAGGCCCCCTGCGTATCGGCCACCACAGCGAACTGGCGCCCGATTACCACTTCGATGGGCAGGTCGATGATGTGCGGGTATTCCAGCGGGCGTTGACGCCCGATGAGGTGCGCGCCTCCTTCGAGGCGGACCACTGAGCGGAGTGACGGACGATGACGATGATTGCCCTGTCCTTGCTTGCCCTCGGGGCGCTTGAACTGCCGCCTGAGTCTGACTACGAGCCGATCGCGACGCCCCACTTCCCCAGTCGGCTCCATGCCTTCGTGTGGCGCAACTATCCTCTCGTTACCACGGAGCGTATGGCCGAGGTCCTGGGGTGCAGTAGGCCCGAAGTGGATGGCATCGCGCGATCCATGGGACTGCCGCCACAGCCAGCGATCAGCGAAAGCCAATGGCGGCGAAGCTACATCACCGTGATCCGGCGCAACTGGGAACTCCTTCCCTTCGAGCAGCTGACGCGGCTCCTGGACTGGTCGGCCGCGGAACTCGCCTTCACCTTGCGAGAGGACGACTTCCTGTGGGCCAAGCTGGGGCAGCGCAAGCCCCAACTGGAGCCGCTGGTCTACCACGAGCCGACTGTCGAGCAGAGCCAGCGTGCGAGCGAGATCGCAGCCACGGTGCGGCGCCACTTTCCCAAGGGCGTGGGACTCGCGAAGAGCAGCCTGTTCGGGTTCGTGGAGGACCTGTCCAGCCCGACGGAGACCAGCGGCCCCAGACCAAGCGCCTTCGAGCCGCGGTACTGCTACTCGTACTTCGCGACCTACGGCGACCCCCTGCTCGATGAGTTCCTGGATCCCTATCCCGATGGGCTCCTGGACCGTCTCGCCGCGGCCGGCGTCACGGGCGTGTGGCTTCAAGCGGTCCTGTACAAGCTCTCTCCGTTCCCCTGGGACCCGTCCCTGAGTGAGGGATGGGAGAAGCGCCTCGAGGGCCTGCGACGCCTCACCAATCGGGCGGCCGAGCACGGCATCGACGTGTACCTCTACCTGAACGAACCCAGATCCATGCCCCTGAGCTTCTTCGAGCGGTACCCGGAGCTCAAAGGGGTCACCGAGGGTGACTTCGCGACCATGTGCAGCAGTCAGCCTGGGGTTCTGGAGTATCTGACCGAGGCGGTGCACCGTGTCGCCGAGGCCGCGCCCTCGCTGGCCGGCTTCTTCACGATCTCCGCCTCGGAAAACCTCACGAGCTGCTGGTCGCACTACCAGGGCGCCTCGTGTGAGCGCTGCGCCGCGCGCGGACCCGCCGAGACTATCGCCGAGGTGAATGCGGCCATGGCCGAGGGCGCCTGGGCGGCTCGCCCGGACATCCGCTTCATCTGCTGGGACTGGGGCTGGGCCGACGAATGGGCGCCTGACCTCATCGCCCGATTGCCCGATGGAGTCTGGCTGCAAAGTGTCAGCGAGTGGAGCCTCCCCATCGAACGAGGGGGGATTCAGTCCGCAGTGGGCGAGTACTCCATCTCCAGCGTGGGCCCGGGGCCGCGCGCTGCCCGCCATTGGGAGGCTGCGCGGTCGAGGGGTCTCCATACGATCGCGAAGATTCAGGCCGGCGCCACCTGGGAGCTCTCCGCCGTGCCATACATCCCCGCCGTGCGGCTCGTCGCCCAGCACGCCACGAACCTCCGCAATGCGGGCGTCGACGGCCTGATGCTCGGCTGGACCCTTGGGGGCTATCCGTCGCCGAACCTGGAGGTCGTGGCGGAGATCGGCGCCATGGACCAGCCCGATCCGAACGCCGCGCTGCGCACTGTCGCCGAGAGGCGGTACGGAGCCAGTCATGCCGAGACCGTGGTGCGCGCGTGGGCGGCCTTCAGTGACGCCTTCGCCGAGTTCCCCTACCACGTCGGCACGGTGTACTCGGGACCGCAGCAGCAGGGGCCTGCAAACCACCTCTTCCTGGAACCCACCGGCCGGGCGGCTACGATGGTGGGCTTCCCCTACGACGACCTCAACGCCTGGTGCGCGATCTACCCCCACGACATCTGGGCGAGCCAGATGGAGAAGGTCGCCCAGGGCTTTGAAGACGGCTGTGCGCTGCTCAGAGCCGAGGTCGTTCGAGCTGCCGGCGACCCCGTCTACGCTCAGGCCCTTGCCGACGAGTTGAGCGTCGCCGAGGCGGCGCGCCTGCACTTCGCCAGCTCCGCCAACCAGGCCCGGTTCATCATGGCTCGGGACAGCGCCGACCTCGAGCCCGCGCTGCGGGCGCAGACCCTAGCCGCTATCGCCGAGCGCGAGATCCAGGCCGCTCGTGAGCTCCACCAGCTGCAGGTCGCCGATTCCCGCATCGGCTTCGAGGCCACGAACCAGTACTACTATGTGCCCATTGACCTGGTGGAGAAGGTGCTGGTGTGTGAGAGCATCATCGACCGGCTGAGTCGGTGAATCCCGGGAATCCCGAACCACACCGAGCGGGAGTGTACCGCGCTTGCCGCTCGGTGTGGTCGTACCAGTCCCCCTCGCCCCTATGCCGGAGCCGGGTCGAACTGAGGCACCGGGAGATGCTCGCCACCCCTGAGGGCGGATTCCTGGGCGACGATGCCCGGGGCGGTCATCGCTACGGCCTCATAGACGTTCACGGCTGGCTCGCGGTCCTCCAGGATGGCTGTGATGAACTCATGGCTCAGGAACGGGTGCGAGGCGCCGTGGCCGGTGTCATAGCGCATCGCTTCGGGGACTAGGGGCCAGTAGTCCGGCTGGACGAGCACGTCGCCCCCGTCTCTCGGCTTCAGAGCGTAGGGCTGCCCCGACCATGAGTCCATGAAGAGCGAGAGCTTGTCGCCGAACCACTGGGCTCGCTCCCCATGGTGCCAGGCGTTCCACATCACATTGCAGCGGAAGATGTTGCCCGACGTTGTGGTGAACAGCGCCACGCTGTTGTCGAAGGGGTTCCCGTAGATGTTATCCAGGAACCCAACATCCCAGCCTAGAGTGCCAATGCAGGAGACTTCAATGAGCCGCTCTCCCGAAACGCCGACGAGGAACCCGCTCGAGTGCGTCGGGTAGAGCATGGGCGGCAGGCCGAAGCGCCACGTGGGGCCACCACCCTCTCGCTTGGGCATCCTCATGAGATCGCTTGAGTCGCTGCCGATCATGGGGTGGTAGTACTCGCCCTCGACGTACTTCAGTACTCCAAAGGCGCCATCCGCGAAGAGTCGCCGAGCGGTGATGCAGGGCCAGCGGTAGTAGCTCGTCTCGGCCATCATGTACTTGGCGCCCGTGCGCTCCTTCGTGGCGACGAGTTCGGCGCAGCCCTCCAGGGTGAGGGCTGCGGGCACAGCGCTGATCACGTGCTTGCCCGCCTCCATGGCGGCCACGCAGTGGCGAACGTGGTCCGGAGCGCCAGTGAACACGGCGATCGCGTCGATGTTCTCATCGTCGATCATCGCCTCGAGGGACGGGTAGGTTCGCTCGCACCCATAGCGGTTGACCAGGTTCTGGAGCCGGTCCTCCAGTAGGTCGGAGACGCCGTAGACCTCGCAGCCAGGGTCCTCGTGCCAGTGAAAGCCCGCCCCGAAGCTGCCTCCCGCCACGCCGATGCGAACGCGGCCCACCGGCTCCGTCGGCGCGGCCCACGCCCTAGCGGCGATGGTCGCACCGGCAAGTCCGCCAACGATCCCCAGGAACTCCCGCCGATTCGGCTTGATGCTATCCATAGCCACTCCTCGTCTAGCGGCTTCCTCTTGCCACGCCTGCCGCCATACTACCTTTGCCGACGGGTTCGACGCCTCGAGTGCTCCGGCCTGCACCTCGCGATCAGTAGACCGGCACGCCGTCCTGGCCGGCGATCTCCCGGAAATCCTTCAGGAGTGCCTGAGTGACTGGCCCCGGCTCTCCGGTGCCGATGGTTCTCCCATCGATGGACACCACAGGGACCAGCTCGGCCGCCGTGCCCGTCAGGAAGCACTCGTCCGCCCAGTAGAGGTCGAGGAGCGTGAGGATGGCCTCGCTGTACGGGATGCCCCGCTTGACGGCGAGATCCCGAACAGCGTTTCTGGTGACGCCCGGAAGGAGGCTACAGTGGTCGGCAGGGGTGCGGATAGCCCCATCGGTGACCACCAGGATGTTGTCGCCCGTGCACTCGGCGACATAGCCCTCGTGATTGAGCATGATTCCCTCGAGGTAGCCCGCGTCCGCCACCTCGATCCTCGCCAGCACGTTATTGAGGTAGTTGAGCGACTTGATCGCCGGCGGCAGCGCCGTGGGGCTATTCCGCCTCACGCTCACGGTGCACAGCGACAGACCCTTCTGGTAGACCTCCTCGGGGTACAGGACGATGCCCCCGACGATGATCACGATGGACGGCTGCGAGCACTTGCGCGGATCAAGGCCCAGATCACCGATCCCGCGGGAGACCACGAGACGGATATAGGCGTCCCGCAGGCCCGACGCGCGCACGGTATCCACCGTGGCCGACGTGAGATCCTCGGGCGACATGCCGATGTCCAGCCGGATGGCCGTAGCCGAGCGGTAGATGCGGTCGATGTGCTCCTTGCACTTGAAGATGCACCCGTCGTAGACGCGTATCCCCTCGAACACCCCATCGCCATAGAGAAACCCATGATCGAATACCGAGACTTTCGCTTCACTGCCACTCACGATCTCGCCGTTCAGGTATACAGCCATCTCTTGCCAACTGGTCTTCGACATGGTTTCCTTCTTTCACTCGGGCCGGGCGACCCATCTGTTCTATAGGAGTGGATAGACTCGGGAGCCGAACCGCCCTGTATTCTGCCCTATTTCGCGTCTGTTGGCTAAGCTCTTCGAGCCCCCTTGGGTGCCGGTCGGTTCGTCAGGGAGAGGGCGGTTCCAGGTCCTTCACGAGCATGTCATAGACGCGGCTCGCCAGGATCTCCCCTCCAGCGGTGGTCAAGTGGATTCCGTCGCTCGCGCGCACCTGTCGCTGTCTGCCTTCGAGGACTAGGTAGCTGGTGTACTCGCCGTCCTCATTGCCGATCCACTGCCCCGTGTCTACGTACTTGGCGCTGGGACGCTGCCTGCAGCCCTCCTCGAACATCGCGTTGATGCGCCGGGTATTCTCGTGGAACCGCTTGTCCCGCATGGGAGGCAGCGAGAGCCAGTACGCGCGCCCTCCCTTCGAGGCGAGGAGCGTGACGAAGCTCCGTGCCCTGTGGGCGTACGCCCGGTACCACTCGTCGGTGCCGTGCCGGTACACTCGGCCCTCCGTCGAGATAGCCTGGATATCGTTGCCGCCCATGATGCAGACCACGGCATCGTACTCCTGCTCGTCCAACAACCCCGAGGCGAGATCAAACCAATCGAAGAAGTCCGGCCGAGTGAGACCCGAAGAGACCACGGCATGGCGCTTCACCTCCATCCCGGGGTGTTGGGCGATCAGGCGCTCCAAGGAAGTGCCAAGTCCCCACCCCATAAGGGAGTCGCCGATGAGGAGTACCCGTCTCGGGCGTGGCGGCAAGGGCGGTCCGGCCAACTCCTCGGGTTGGGCGCTGTCGGCGGTCGGGGCCGCTGGCTCCTCGGCCCACACAGGGCTCTGGAGCTCCTGCGTATCCCATCCACCGCCGTGCTCGATGTGCACCGCGGAAAGGAACCACTCTCGGGCCAAATCGTGCGGCCGTTGGAGCCCCGCCCGCCCCTGGATCGCGGCGATGGGCTCGGTGATGGCTAGGGCCACCTGACGCTCCGGCCCGAGCTCCAGTCCCGAGGCCCAATCCCGGAGACCCGCCGCATCGAGCAGCACGACCACGGCCGAGGCCACGCCGAGGATGATCGTCACCTCTCGCACCGTATACCGTCTGACCTGCGTGCTCTCCAACGGTCGCTCCCTAGAACTGGAAGTAGATGAATGGTGCGACACCCTCCGGCGCCATTACGCTCAGTAGCACAAGGAACAGCCCGAGAGCGGCGCCCTGAGCGACCAGGGGCATCCGCCCGAAGGCGGTTTGCGCCGCTTCACTCCACTTCGGCGGGATGAAGTGGATTCCCAGCCCAACAACAACCAGGACGACCACGAAGGGCGTGGCCATGGTCAGTGGCTCGCTCCAGGCCCCCAGAGAGCGGAAGCACTGCAAGGCGATATCGAAGGACGGTGATCGGAAGAAGATGCGTGCGACGCAGACGAAGTGGAACGTCGCGAGCAGGCCTATGATGTAGGTCCACCTGGGCCACTCCCGAGCGGGCATCCGGCGCCGCACGAACCTCTCGACACACAGCCCGGTGCCATGCACCAACCCCCACATGACGAAGGTCCAGTCTGCGCCATGCCACAGGCCGCCGAAGAGGAACACCAGATAGAGGTTCACGTAAGTGCGCAGCCGGCCGGCCCGAGAGCCTCCCAGCGGGTAGTAGATGTAGTCGCGCAGCCACGTGGAGAGGGAGATATGCCATCGACGCCAGTACTCGCGCAGCGAGCTTGCCCGGTACGGCTGATTGAAGTTATGCGGAAACCGGTATCCCAGCAGCTCCGCTACGCCGATGGCGATATCGCTGTACGCGCTGAAGTCACAGTACACCTGCACTGCCCAGCCATAGATGGCAAACAGCGAGTCGGGTCCTGAGTAGTCACTGGGAGATTGGAAGAACGGATCGACCAGTTCGGTGCCGATGTAGTTTGCGATAACGGTCTTCTTGATCAGGCCGCCCATGATGAGCGTGAGGGCTCGGCTTCCCTCGATGGCATTGGGGTCGGGGGGCTTCTGTAGCTGCGGCAGGAAGGTCGAAGCCCGCACAATGGGGCCCGCCACGAGCTGGGGGAAGAAGCTGATGTACAGCAGAATGTCCGCCAGCGACTTGGAGGCCTCGAGCTGTCGGCGGTACACGTCTACGAAGTAGCTGATCCCCTGGAATGTGAAGAAGGAGATACCGACGGGAAGGACGACCTCGAGCAGAGTGACGTTCGGCCGCCAGCCCATGGCAGCGAGCACGTTCAGGGCCGAGGAGACGAAGAAGCCGTAGTACTTGAAGAAGCCCAGGACTCCGCCATTCGCGAGCAGCCCTACCAGCAGAATCGCCTTCCGCCTGCCTGGATGCTCCGTGGCTGCCAGCCAGCGCCCGCCTAGGTAGTTGGACACCGAGCAGAATGCGAGGAGGGCCGTGAATCGCCAGTCCCAGCAACCGTAGAAGTAGTAGCTGGCAGCGATGAGAAACCACTTGTGGGCGGTGTGGCGGCTCCGGAGAGCCCAACTGCCCACGAACACAATGAGGAAGAAGACACCGAACTGGATGGTGGGAAACAGCAAGCTATGCGCCCCGCAGATGGCTCGTCAAGGCTCTGGCGGGCCGGGGATGCTATCACACCGCGTGTCCAAGCGAGAAGCCAGTCCGTGCCCCCTGCATGGACCGCCCCACACGGCGCGGTCCATTCAAGGCCGTGCGAAGTGCTAGCCGCTGATCTCCGCCAAGTCAAGGCCGGGGAGAGTGGCGTCGAGGGCCGGTCCTGCCGAGGCGGCGTCCGGCAACGGCGCGGGGGACGGCTCAACCGGTGCGACAGGGGCGGAGACTGCTGCGCCGGCGCCAATCGTCGCGCCAGCCGCCCGCAGCGCCTCGTGCAGCCGTAGGGTCTTCACGGCGATCTCCCACCGGATCTCGTCGTAGAACCCCCGGGGGATCCCCACCATGTTGAACCGCCAGTCTACCTGGATCGTCCGTCGTATACGGTCGATCACCCCTTGGGCCTCGCTCAGGCGGGTCTGGACCTCCGCGTTCGTCGCGTACGAGCGAGCCGTCTCCATGGCCCTCTGCAGCGTCGCGAGGTACCGCATGTCATCGTAGCCCTCCCGAGCGGCCACCCACTGAACCGTGGGGATCGGGCCGTCCGCCGAGGGATACGTGAGCATCTGCGGGCGGAATCGTCCCGTTGCCGTCAGCTCATCGAAGACGTTCTCCACGCCAGCGGGGTCCTGGTAGGACGACACGAACACGCCATCCATCCCCGTCTTGTCTAGGTAGAGACCGCAGAGGAGCCGGTTGATCATCGGATCCTCCCCCGACCCCATAACGTGGTAGAACTCCGACCTCGTGGCCGCAGGGCGCTCACCCTTGAGCACCGACAGGACGTAGTTCTCGAACTCAGGCTGCTGCAGGTTGTAGACGGGCACATCAAGGGTGCTGCCGTGGAGGTCGGCCATGCTCGGCTCTATGGTGGTGATGGTCTTTCCGCCTGCCTGCTGGATGGCCTGACCGGCGGCGATCGCCGTCTCGAGATCCTCGGGCGCGCGGGGATTCGCCACCGTGAAATACCACAGCTCCGGCAGGGTCTTCCCCTCACCTAGGCGCTGCACGGTGGAGACATAGCCCGCCAGTTCCTCTACCGGCACCGTGTGGAGATACGTCGTTGCCGGGGCGCGAAGACCGGCCTGCCAGCGTGCTTCCAGGGCCGCCAGGAGGGAGGCGCCTGGGTCCGCCACCGTCGCCTGATCGAAGCCATGGGCCGCGATATCAGCGAGGTAAGCCTGGTAACGGGCCATGGGCGCCGCGAGAGGACCGGTGCCCTCCAGGGTGTTCTGGAAGAAGACGTGCCACTGCTGGTGTGGCTCCGCCAGCGCCAGATCCAGCACCTTGACGAGGATGGTGATCGATCGCGCCGCCTCGTTCTGCGGGGTTACCGTGAGGGTGCTCTCATAGAGCCCCTCCTGGGTGCCGACCGGCACTGTCACATCGACCCAGAGCTGCCGCGACTCCCAGGTGCCCACATTGAAGGTAGCTTGCCCATCTAGCCTCACCTGAGGCAGGGGGCCAGTGATCGGCGCCGTGTCATCCTTCAGGAGCAGCTCTGGGGTCGTGACCGGCTGGGCGGGAGCGAAGCCGGTCCCCGCCTGCTCCCACTGGTGCAGGACGCGGACCGATGCTTGGGTGCCTGGGAAGCTACCCGTCGCGGGAGTCGTGGGCGTGTTCTCCACGAAGTCGGTGAGCGTTGTGGCACAACCCACGAGATCGACGGACGAGGTGACGAGTACCGCCACTGTCTCCGTCTCCCCGGGTGCGGCGAAGCAGTAGGCCCTCGGCTTCACGTCCACGAAGCGGGGCACGGCCTTGTAGGTCGCCGGCTCCATCCAGTTGGACCCACTCAGGACGAACTTGGGAACGCTGCCCGCGGTAGCCTCGGCGGGCGTGCGGCCCTTCACCAGCGAAGCGGCCGTGGACAGGCCGTCCACAGAGCGGCTCGCCGCGATGATCAGGTCCCTGACCTGCCCCCAGCGCGCGACGCTTCCCCAGGTGTCGCGGCTCTCAATCATGTCGCGTATCTGCTGCAGCTTGGGCCGTTCCTTCCCGACCTCCTGCTGCAACTGCGCCTTGGCCGAGTCGTTCGCCCCCAGGGAGTTCGCGTACTCAGCGATGGCGTTCACCGTGTCCGCCAGCCGCTGGTAGCGCGGCCTCAGCCACGTGTCCCGCAGGGGGACGCGGGGGCTCCGGAAGAGAATGGATCGCCCGGTGGGGTCTGACACCGTGACCTGCGCCACGCTCAGCTCGGTCCCGAGCACGTAGTAGGGGATCTCCACCTTTGTGGGTCGCCCACCGTCCACCTGGATCGCCTTCGGCACCGCGTTGGTCGGCTGAGGCTCGGCGTCGATGGGGGCTACTTGGAACACGCGCGAGTAGCCTCCGCCGATGAGGGTGACCGACGGGGCAACGGAGACCGGACCGCCCGATAGCATGCGGATCTTCACATTCGCTCCGCCGCGCAGCTCGCCATAGGTGTCGCCCAGGTCGAAGACCTCGACGCGGACGGGGTCGGTGACGAGCGACACCTCGCCGAAGTTGTAGGGGTCGTGGATGCTCCCTCGCGCCGGACTCCAGCTCGACTCCTCCGCGGTCAGTGAGCGGTAGCGGCAGAAGTTGACGGAGAAGGTCTCACCGTCGGCGCCGTCGATGCCGACATCCGCCAGGGGTATGCGGAGTTCAGCCTCCCAAGCTCCGGCCACGACGCTTGTCCGTGCCTCCAGCCCCTCGAGGTCCGCAGATTCCGGGCCCAGGGCGGCGAGGCTGTCGTAGATTCCACCCCGGCGCCCCAGCGCGATGTAGTAGTAGCCTCGCTGTCCACGGTCCCCGTCGAGCAGGACGGAGACGTGGTCCTGGGTGAGGATGGCTGGATCGTCGCGCTCGTGCCTGTCGGCCGGAGAACTCGCCAGCTCGGTATCCTTCGCGCGAAACCCGACATAGAGGGCCGTGCCATCGTGCACCAAACGGACCTCGGTGTCGAATAGCGCCTGCTTGCCGCCGGAGAGGAGGATGAAGTTGCCCAGGACGGGCGCCTGCTCCCACGCCCCCTCCCGCAGGGCCCCATCGATGACCGGTGATTGCGTCACTCGAGGCACCCGAACAAAGGCGGTGTGGGTGGCCGTAGGTTGACCCACCAGAGGCGCAGGAACCTCAGACGCACCCTCGGGGGCTCCGACGGGCGGTCCCGCGGGAGTGTCTGCCGGTTGGGGATCCTGTGCCAGGGCTATGCTTGCGAGGAGCGTTGCTATGAGCCCCAGCAGGCCAATGCAACGCGCACTAGCTAGTGTTCGCATAAGGGAAACCCCCTGGAGGTAGCTCTCGATGCCCGAGAGTACTGGTAATACTTTCTCACCCGACGGCTGACAACCCTCCAGACTGGAGCACACGCATACTTCGCAACTCCAGCGGGAAGGAACCAGCCCCGCGTGCATGAAGGCACGTGCTCAGTGTGGCACGGGTCGCACGGTTGACGGGGATGCTGAACCAATTCCACAATTGTTACAAGCCCTGAGCGTGCGACGGCACCTGGGAGGTTGGCTGATCTTGGCATTTCGGACATCATCTAGGCTCTTCGGCGCTCTCCCCTGCCTCCTGTTCGCCTGTGCCGCCCCCTCCATCGCGCTGCTCGCAACGGCCCAGACCTCTGCCGATGGGCCGCGAATCCTCCCCCATGTGACGATCGCGGGGCTGGATGTCGGTGGGCTCACCGCGAGTGAGGCGGTGGAGGTGCTCTCGACGCAGGTGGCGGACGAGCTTTCGCGCGAGATCACCCTCCGCGCACCCGACCATGAGTTCGCCATTACTCTCCGTGACCTTGGTGGACGCGCCGACCTGGAGGACGCTGTGGCGCGTGCTCTCGACGTGGGCCGAGGCCAGACCGTTCCCACGGCCTTACGAGAGGCGGTTGACACCATCCTCGGCTCCTTCGAGGTGGATCTTCCGATCATACTTGAGCCGGCCCGAGCGCGTACCATCACCGAGGGACTCCTGAGCGACGTCCGACGAGAGCCACGGGACGCCAGAGCGACCGTCGCTAACGGCGAACTCGTCATCGAGCCCCATATCGTCGGCGTAGAGCCCGATGTGCAGGCGACGACAGAGGCTCTGATCGAGGCAGCCCACCGAGGCGACCCGGCAGTGACCATCAGCGTCCGCGAGATCCTCCCCGAGGTGCTGACATCCTCATTGGAGGACCTCGTGCTCCTCGCGAGCTTCACGACCCACTTCAGCACAGGGCAGGTCAACCGCGCGACCAACATCAGGATCGGATCGGCGCTCATCGACGGCGCCGTTGTGCCCGCCGGGGCCATCTTCTCGGTGAACCAGACCACCGGGCCTCGGACCTCCGACAAGGGCTTCCTCGCGGCGCCCGTCTACAGCGGCCAGGACGTCATATACGGCATCGGTGGTGGGGTATGCCAGATCTCAACCACCATCTACAATGCGGTATTGGAGGCGGGCCTCAAGGTCGTAGAGCGGCACCAACACTCCCTGCCGGTCCACTACGTTCCCCGGGGGCGAGACGCCACCATCGACTACGGAAGCGCCGACTTCCGCTTCCAGAACACGACCGGCGGCCCGATCATCGTCCGCACCACGATCGACGGCGGCTACCTGACCTGCGCGCTACTGGGTCGGAAGTCATCCGCGACGTCAGGATCCAGAGAAGGCTCCTCGCCCGCTCAGCCGGCCAGCCAGCCGCCGGCTGAGGCCAAGCCGGCGACGGGGGAGCCCCTCACCCGGGGCGCTCCGCCTTACGAGTCTGCGGCATCGTCGGCCGATCTCGGCGCGGAGGCCAGCAACTAAGATGCTGCGCTGCGTGTCCCATGCTCGTATGCGGACTGCCTCTGCTTCGGGTCTGAGGCTTCCAGGCGGGAGGGCACGCGAGCCATGAGACGGTACCTAGGGAGCATCGTTGCGGCGCTGTCTCTGCTGGTGACGACCGCGAGCCCGACCTGGGCATCCGAGGACTTGCTCCGTGCCGCGCGCGTCCTCTACCCCTTCCACCGCGGCAGCCTGGTCGTGAGCTGCACACTCTGCCATCAAGGCGCGGAGGGCGGAGCGCTGAACGTCTACGGCAAGGACGTCCAATCCGCAGGTTCTGACCGCAGAGCCCTGCTGCAGGTGGACTGGCGCGATTCGGATCGTGACGGCGTCATGAACATCGACGAGCTCCGGGTGGACAGCCATCCAGCCGATCGAAACGACACCCCGACGCCCAAGGAACTCGCCGAGGTTCGCGCGGCCGAGTGGCCCCTGGAGATGGTCTCCTATCCCGAGTTCCTCGTCGACGTGAAGCGTGTCCGCAGCACCTCGGCGGTGTTGTCCGAGCGAGAGGAGGGCCGAGTCTCTGCAGCGCTGGAGCGCCCGCTGTCCCCTTACGAGCGCCAGCCCTTCTTCGTGGTCGCCCGGACCGATGCCCGCGGGACGTTGCGCGACGACTTGGCGGGGGCCATCTACGTCATTGACGCGACAGGCCCATCAGGGCCTATACAGGTGGCTGTCTTCCTGCTTCCCAACCGCGTCGTGGCCGGAGTCATCGTGATGCGCCACAACGAGGGAGGACCGCCGGCGGAGATCCCCTCGGAGGTCGAGGCCCAGCCTGATGAAGAGGCGAGCGGCGCCCCCCCGGAGGCGATCGTTCTGCCGGGCGGACTCATCGTGCGGCCTCCCCGGGCCATGCCCTTCACCACTGAGGAAGCGCTGAACGTCTTCAAGCGCTGGAGCCTGGACAACCAGGAGGAGTGGGCTGAGACGGTTCAGCAGCTTCAGGAGTGGGACCCGGACGGTCGATCTGTCTACCCGGTTCTAGCCCATGCCGTCGCCACCGCGCTCTGGCTCGCCGAGGAGACCATGCCCCGTCCCGTCATCCAGGGGGCCATTGGGGCACCGAGAAGGACGGTCAACTGATCGGCGGAACCCATACGATGAGGCCGCCGTGGCGCGGCTTCTCCTGTGTGCGCGTCTGGTATTGGAGGTCTCGGCATGGCCGGTTGTCCCACGGAGTGCGCCATCGATCTGGATCGCCTTGAGAGGTTACGCGACCGCGCTCTCGCCGGTCCGGATACTCCAATCGGCTTCCGCGCCCTGGCCCACGCCCGCACCGTCACGGCCATGCCTGATAGTCCCCTGATCCTTCGACGATCCCATGCCCTGGCCCGTACGCTTCGGGAGTTCCCCCTGAGCATCGATGAGGACAGTCTGCTCGCGGGTCACCATCTCTTCGGTGAGCGGGCCGGGCGCGACGGGTGGTTCGACTTTCCAGAGTTCGCGCCCCACCTCTTCAACCCGCCGGGCGACGCGCTTCGGGCCGCCCTTGAGCACAGCGATCTTGCGGAATCGGAACGGGACGAGGTTCTGCAGTGCATCGGCGCCGTGCATCTCTTCGCGGGTGACCACGTCAGCCCCCCGCTCCCGCCGGAAGTCGCGCTTACCCACGAGGCATGCGTCATCATCGGCGGCGGCAGCACGGTGAACCACAGTGTGCGGGACTATGCCAAGGTGCTGTCCGTGGGGTTCGAGGGCATCGCCCGTAGCGTCGACGACCGACTCGCGTCCTGGGACATGGCCGCCCCGGACCAGCTAGAGGCGCGGACATTCCTCGCTGCCGCGTCGGCTGTGGCCCACGCGGCGGCGGATCTGGGCCGGCGCTACGCGGAGGTCGCTCGCGCGGCGGGCCTGGACGAGATGGCGGCCATCTGCGAGCGCGTGCCCGCTCAGCCGGCCCGAACCCTTCGCGAGGCGGTCCAAGCCCTGTGGCTAGCCCACACCATTACCTGCTGCGAGGACCATATCAACGCGAACTCCATAGGCCGCATCGACCAGATCCTGTGGCCCTACTACGAAGCGGACCTGGCCGCCGGACGAACCAGTGAGGAGCGGGCCATCGAACTGCTGATGCACCTCCACCTGAAGCTCTTCCGCGACTACGACGTACAGCAGGCGATGGTGGGGGGCCGTACGGCGAGTGGCGAGGATGCGACGAACCCGCTCAGCTACCTCGTGTTGGAGGCGACGCGGCGACTCGGCCTGGTGCGCTGCCTCTCCGTGCGTATCCACCAGGACTCCCCCACCGAACTGCTAGAGCGGGCCACCGACCTCGTTGCGGCGGGGGGTGGCATCCCCTTCTTCTTCAACGATGAAGCCGTCGTTCCGGCGCTCGTGGAGAAGGGGATCCGCCTGGAGGACGCCCGAGACTACGCGGCCATCGGGTGCGTGGAGATCACCATCCCCGGCCGCGCGAACCCTCATGCTGTGAGCCATAACATCAACCTCGCCAAGTGTCTCGAGCTGGCCCTGCATAACGGCTTCGACCCCCGCACCGGCAAGCGCATAGGGCCGGAGACCGGCCCGTTAGAGTCGATGAACGGTGCCGAGGAGGTCTACGCCGCCTACTGTCGCCAGGTGGAGCACTTCGCGCGGTGCGGAGTGTTCATCTCTAACGCCGGCCAGCACAGCCAAACTCATAGCTTCCCACTCACCTACCGTTCGCTCCTCACCGCGGAGTGCGTAGACCGTGGCCGAGACATCACGGCAGGCGGCGCGCGCTATAACTACCACTCTTGCTCCGCCATCGGGATCCCGAACGTGGCTGACTCCCTCGCCGCCATCGATCGCGTGGTGTTCGCCGAAGGCCGGCTGACCCTGTCTGACCTCCGCGAGCTCCTCCTGGGTGATTTCGAGGGCACCGAGGCCGAGCGCCAGCACCTTCTTCATGCCCCCAAGTACGGCAACGATCTGCCGGAAGTGGACGAGTGGGCGGCCCGAGCGGCGAGCGACTACTGCGAGCTCATGGCGAGCCACCGGACCCACTACGGTGGCAGCTTCCATGTCCACCTCTTCTCCTTCTTGTGGCACGTGGATCCCTTCGGGAAGACCACGGGAGCGCTCCCTGATGGCCGCCGGGCCGGCGAGCCCCTCGCGTATAGCCTATCGCCGGGCCAGGGGCGCGACGCGAAGGGGGTCACTGCGCTGATAGCCAGCCTGGCCCGATTGCCCCATCGGCAGGCAGCGGGGTCCAGTTCGGCTATCATCGAGCTGTCACCGCGGTTCTTCGAGGGGAACGGCCGCGCGCGCTTCGTCCAACTGCTTCGCGCCGCCGTAGAGATGGGTGTGGGGCAGATGCAGTTCAATGTGGTGTCCGCCGAGCGGCTCATCCAGGCACAGGAGGATCCCGAGCACTACGGGAACATTGTTGTGCGTGTGTCCGGCTTCAGTCAGCGCTTCGCTTCCATCCACAAGGATCTCCAGGACCACATCATCGCCCGGGTCAAGCACGAAAGCTAGGCCCCTAGGGTGAAGGACGAAGGTTGCCGTGGGCATGCACGAGGACCGCATCAGAGCAATGAAATTCGAGGGGCCGGAGCGGATCCCCGTCGGGGTCAACTTCCTGCCCGCCACCTGGCGTAAGTACCGAGCCGACCTCGATGAGCTGGTCGCCCGGCATCCCGAGATCTTCGGCCCCCAGAACGTCACAGATCGCGACTACGACGCCGTCTCGGGCACCTACGCCATGGGCGACCACGTGGATGCCTGGGGCTGCGTCTGGAGCAACATCCACGAGGGCTGCGAGGCGATCGTCACCGGACATCCCGTGCCGACGCGAGAGGCGGTCAGTTCATTGGCTCCCCCCTCGCCCGGAGCGGGCGTTCCCCACGGCTTCATGTGGCTCCGCCTCGCCGATCTGAGGGGCTTTGAGGAGCTCATGGTGGACTTCGCGGAGGAGCCGCCCGAGCTGCAGCGCCTCATCGACATCGTGCGCGACTACAACGTCTCCGAAGTCGACCGCATCCTCGCGGGCATGAATGGCAACCGACCGGAGATCATGTACTTCGGGGACGACCTAGGCATGCAGAACGCCCTAGCCATCAGCCCCGCCAAGTGGCGCACCTACCTGAAGCCTGCCTTCGCGGCCATCTATGCGCCGGTCAAGGCCAAGGGCATCGCCATCTACATGCACACCGACGGGCACATCCTGCCGATCATCCCGGACCTGATCGATTGTGGCGTGGATGTGGTCAACCCTCAGATCCGGGCCAATGGGCTCCAGGGTTTGGTCCACACCTGCAAGGGCAAGGTGTGCGTCGACCTCGACCTCGACCGGCAGCTCTTCCCCTTTGCCACGCCGCAACAGGTCGACGAGCACATCCGGGAGTGCATCGAAGCCCTCGGCTCTCCCGAGGGTGGCCTCTGGGTGAAGGCGGAGTGCGGGCCCGATGTGGCCCTAGAGAACATCGAAGCGATCTGCAATGCGCTCGAGCGGTATCGCGACATGTACAGTGACTAGACCTTCGGCGCGGGCTGCCTACGGCCGCGCCATACCACACGAGAGAGGAACACGCTATCCATGCAGCACAGACCGTTGGGGCAATCCGGCATCCAGACATCGGTGATCGGCCTGGGAACGTGGGCCATAGGAGGATCATGGTGGGGCGGCACCGACGAGGCCGACTCTATCGCGGCGATCCGAGCGGGCATCGAAGCGGGCATCACCCTCATCGACACGGCGCCCATGTACGGGTGCGGGCTGTCCGAGGAGATCGTCGGCAAGGCGATCAAGCCCTACCGTGACCAGATCGTCCTCGCCACGAAGTGCGGACTGGTCTGGTGGGACACCAAGGGCGATCACTTCTTCGACAGGGATGGCCGGTCGGTATACCGCTACCTGGGTCCCGAGAGCATCCAGAAAGAGGTCGAGGATAGTCTCCGGCGCCTCGACGTGGATGCTATCGACCTCTACCAGACTCATTGGCAGGAGACGACAACCCCCGTCGCGGACACCATGGCGAAGCTCCTGGAGCTCAAGGACCAGGGCAAGGTCGGTGCGATCGGCTCCAGCAATGCCCAGGTGCCCCATTTGGACGCGTACCGAGCCACCGGCCCCCTCGATAGCACCCAGGAGAAGTACAGCATGCTGGACCGCCGGCTCGACGACTCCATCCTTCCCTACTGTCTTGAGAACAATGTGGCGGTGCTGGCGTACTCACCCATGGAGTTGGGCCTGCTCTCGGGGAAGATGGCTCCGGGACGTGTCTTTGACGGTGATGACCAGCGGAAGGACAATCCTCGATTCAGCGCTGAGAACATCGCCAAGGTCAATGCGATGCTCCAGGAGTTTGTGCCCATCGCCAGTGGCCACGGGCTATCCATCGCCCAGTTGGTGAACGCGTGGACCTTCCACCAACCTGGATTGACCCACGTCCTGGTCGGTGCTCGTACCCCCGACCAGGCGCGAGAGAACGCCGCCGCCGGGGGCGCCCGCCTCACGGAAGAGGACCTGTCGGCGATGGCGCAGATCGTCGCCCGGCACCGTCCCGGACTGGCCTAGCGCCCAGCGCGGGAGGGGCGCCTCGATGCCCCTCCCGCGCGTTGAGCAGCAGGATCCCCGGTCACGAGGCATCGCGTGAGCGCAGCGGCGGTCATTGCAGTCGCGTATTCCTTCCGACGGCAGACGCCGTTCCGATGACGATGCCGTATTGCAGTACATCATCGCCTGGTCACGTGATGAACAGAATCAGGCCCAGTAGAATCAGCGCCACGGTGATCGATGGCATGACCAGGCTCAGGTACGCCCTTCCCGGCGATTCGACGGCGAAGCGCCCATCTTCACCGATTCTCACGCTGCCCGGCAGGTTGTCCAGGGTGATGGCGCGCTCGGGATCGCCGGGGTCATAGACCACCGCCTCCTCCTCATCGTCCTCCAAGTCCTCTGGACGGTATGTCCTGGTCGCGACTTCGTGCTCCAGGCCGGACTCATCGACGTAGGCGAAGGTCAGCTTCATGACCACCCGGTCGTTGATGCTCACGTTAGTCGCCTCCTTGGACTTCAGCCGTGCGGCGCCCAGAACCCCCTCGCGCAATAGGTAGAGAGTCTTCAAGCCCCTCTGGCATCCGATCCGCGAGCAGTACAAGCCGATCAGGAGCAGCGCCAGGAGCACGGCGAGCAGCCCGAATGGTAGTGGCGCATTCCGCATCCCCTCGATCCGTGACATCGACGGTCTGCCCGGGACGTACCGGACCTCCACCGTGATCCCCGGATCCAGCATCTTACCCGTCGCGAAGGCTTCGCCGGACTGGACCTCTCCCTTCTGGGTGCGAAACTGGTAGATGGTGGCATAGATTGGGGTTCCTGGCTCGTCCTCGCCTCCCCCCACCGTCCAGTTCGTCTCTCGGTGGCCCACCGTGATCCCCTGCGCCTGGCCCGTGTACGCCCAGGACATCAGCGGGCCCAGATCCGAGTTACACCCGAGAGCGAGCACGAGGATCATCCCGATACCGGCGAGGATCCAACCGAAGACGCTCATGCCGTTGCCAAATGTAGAGGCGATGACGAGGGAGACCGGGACGGTTCGCGGCGGCGCTGCAAGCACGGGTGCGTCCCCGCTACGACTCACCGGCGTTGCCTCAGCGGGAGATCGGGCGCCCGCGGCGCTCGCACCGCAGTACGGGCACCGCCGCACGCCCGGGTCGATCGGCCCACCACAGCGTGCGCAGATCAGGAAGTCGGACCCGCCCATATCGAGCCTTCCCAGGAGGTATTCAGGTACGCCCGACGTACCCCTAAATGATAGGCCACTTCCACTAGGGAGGGATACGATGCGTTCGCGCATGTCCCCATGTCTGTTCCTCGTCGCTGCGGCGGTACTGCTGACCATCCCCGCGCTCGGGCAGGAGCTTCCCGGTATCCGCCCCGACGGCGCCACCTTGCTTCCTAACGGCTGGTCGCTCCGCCCCCATGGCGACCAGCTCGCCCTCGAACCCGACCTGCCGGTGCGTATGGAGTGGCACCCGGCCGGCCGTTACCTCGCCATACAGCACGCCGGCTATCGTGCCCACCGGGTGCTTATCTTCGACACCGTGGAGAACGCGGTCGCGGCCACCATACCGGTGCCGAAGACGTGGAGCGGCCTCGCCTGGAGCCCCGACGGCAATCGGCTCTATGTGAGCGGTGGCGTCGATGACGTGATTCACGTGTTCTCCTTCGATCCGGAGAACGCGGCGGCCGAGGAGCTGACGGCCCTGCCCGTCGGTGACCCCGAGGCGCTCGATGTGCCGGCTGGCATGGAGGTCGCACCCGACGGGACACTGTGGGTCGTCACCCACCGGGGCGAGGAGCTTCTAGCTGTGGACACGGAGACCGGGGAGACCGAGGCCGTTCCGCTGCCCAAGGGCTCCATGCCCTTCGAGTGCCGCATCGCTCCCGATGGGGGCACGATCTACGCTTCCCTGTGGGGGCTTGCCGAGGTCTGGGCCGTCGACACGGCCACCCGCGCCGTTCGGTTCACGGTGGGAACGGACCAACACCCCTCGGAGATGGCCCTGACGAGCGACGGAGGACGGCTGTTCGTCAGCAACGCCAACGATAACACCGTCAGCGTCATCGATGCCCGAGCCGGCGCCATCGAGGAGACGATCTCCTCATCCCTCTACCCTGTCGTCCCGCCCGGTTCCACGCCCGACTCCATCTGCCTGGGCTTTGAGGGTCGAGTGCTTCTCATCGCCAACGCGGATAACAACAACTGTGCCGTCATCGACGTGTCATCGCGGGGGAAGGCCCGCAGCCTGGGCTTCATCCCGGTCGGCTGCTATCCCACTTCCGTCCGGATCTCCCCCGAGGGCCGCGTGTTTGTCGCCAACGGCAAGGGCTCGGTGGGCTCCTCGCCTAACGCCGAGGTCGCCGATGACTTCCTTGTCAGCGAGGGCAACTTGGGTATCGCCGAGTATATCGGGGGGCTCTACAGAGGATCCATCTCCGTGTTCGACTTCCCTAGTCCGGTGGACATGGCGCGACTCTCGGCCACGGCCTATCAGTGCTCGCCCCTCCAGCCGGCGGCCGCCGTGCGCGAGACCTCGCTCCGGCCCGACGACTCGCCCATCCCCGCGACCGTGGGCGACCCCAGCCCCATCCGGTACTGTGTCTACATCGTCAAGGAGAACCGAACCTACGACCAGGTCCTCGGTGATGACCCGCGAGGCAATGGAGACCCGCGACTATGCATCTTCGGCCGCGAGGTGACGCCCAACCACCATGCCCTGGCCGAGGAGTTTGTGCTGCTGGACAACTTTTACGTCGAGTCCGAGGTCTCGGCTGACGGGCACGAGTGGACGATGGGCGCCTACGCCACGGACTTCGTCGAGCGCACCTGGCCGGTCACCTATGGCGGACGGGGCACCGGACGGTCGCCCGAGGGCCGCTCCATGGGCCTGGGCTATCCCTCCGAGGGCAACTTCGACATCGCCACTCCGAAGGGCGGCTACCTGTGGGACCGCTGCCGCGAGGCGGGCGTAAGCTACCGCAGCTACGGCGAGTTCATCAACAATGGACGCACGCCGGAGGACCCGGGCACCACGGACGTTGAAGCCCTTCAGGACCACTTCGACCCCTTCTTCCGCTCCTATGACCTCAGCTACCCCGATGTGGACCGGGCCGCGCGCTTCCTCGAGGAGCTCGCGCGCTTCGAGGCCGAGGGCGAGATGCCCCAGTTCATCGTCATCCGCCTCCCCAACGACCACACGTCGGGCACCGCACCTGGAGCACCTACCCCGAGGGCGATGGTGGCGGACAATGACCTCGCCCTGGGCCAGGTGATCGAGGGGCTCTCCAGGAGCAGCTTCTGGCCCACGATGGCCATCTTCGTCGTCGAGGATGACGCGCAGAACGGCCCGGATCACGTGGATGCCCACCGATCCATCGCCTTCGTGGCCAGTCCCTACGTGCGGCGGGGCGCCGTCGTGAGCGACATGCTCTCCACGAGCGGTATCCTCCGGACCATGGAGCTGATCCTTGGGCTGTCGCCCATGAGCCAGTTCGACGCCGCGGCCCGTCCCCTCTACTCCTGCTTCATGGGTGAGCCTGATCTGACGCCGTACGTCTGCAAGCCCGCGACCTGGCCCTTGGACGAGATCAACACGGCTGACGCGTGGGGGAGCCAGCGGTCCCTGGAGCTGGACCTCGCCAGGGAGGACGCCGCTGACGACCTGCTGTTCAACGAGATCATCTGGAAGTCCGTGATGGGAGCCGACTCGCCGATGCCGATGCCCCGGCGCGCGGCCTTCGTTCGGATCGTCAACGACTAGAGTGGTTCCCGAGGGCCCTTTCGCCGCGCGCGAGAGGGCCCTCCGCCCACTCCCTGAGGGGTTCCGAGGGAGCAGACCCCTCGGCGGGGTCGCGGGGAGCAGCCCTGCAACTCCCGTGAAGGAGTTTCCGAGCAACGCTTGAGATCGCATCACCCGGCCCCGGTCTAGCCGGGGTCGGGGCCCTCCACCAGGCGCACGATGTCGCCTACACCCGGCAGCACGTGGTTCGGCTGGTAGGCGAACCGTTTGAGTTCGTCATCATCGGTCACGCCGCTGAGCACGAGTACGGTCTCGATCTCCGCCTCGGTGCCGGCGGCGATGTCCGTGTCCATCCGGTCGCCCACGATCGCCGTCTCCTCGCGCCGAGCGCCCAGCCGCCTCAGGGCATGCCGCATGATCAGCGGGTTCGGCTTCCCCACATAGTAGGGCTCACGCCCCGTAGCCAGGGTGATGGGCGCCATGAGCGCCCCTGTCGCGGGAACGATCCCGTCATTGCTGGGGCCCGTCACGTCGGGATTGGTCCCGATGAGCTTCGCGCCCCGCATGACCAAGTGGACGGCCTCTTGGATCCGAGCATAGGTGTAGTTGTGGCTCTCCCCCACGACGACGTAGTCGGGGTTCACCTCGTTCATCGTGAGGCCCGCATCGTAGAGGGCGTTCGTCAGGCCCGTATCCCCGATGACGAAGCAACTCCCCTCGGGGCTCTGGCTCTTGAGGAAGGCGGCGGTCGCCAGGGCGCTCGTGTAGAAGTGGGTCTCATCTACCTCGATGCCCAGACGCGCCAGCTTCTGGCTCAGCTCGCGCGGGGAGCGCTGGCTGGAGTTGGTCAGGAAGAGGAACCGCTTCTCCGTGCGCTGGAGCCATTCCACGAACTCTCGTGCGCCCTCCAGGAGCCGGTTCCCGTGGTAGATCACGCCGTCCATGTCGATGATGAACGCGGTCTTGTCGTGGAGCATCCGCCCCACCCTCCTCACTAGGGCCCCTAAGCCCAACCTACGACTCGCCGCGCAGTATAGCACTTCCGCCGAGGCGCCCCGTACGGCGGAGGCGGGGCCCCATGTGAGGCCCCGCCCATGTTGCTGCCTCGTTCCGCCGGCGACCACGCGAAGATACCTCTCTCCATTTCGCTGAACTTGACGTACGCAACTCGCTATCTGCGCCTCGCCGGCCGTCGCCGTGCTATAATCCCCTCGCAAGCCAAGGGGGAGTAACAAGGCGTCCTCGGGCGCCTCGGGAGTGGCCAACACCACGCAGGCAATGCCTTCTGGCCGCCCGACCGGCTCCGTTTCGCGGGTGTGAGACCTTTGGCAGCGGTGCGCATGGCGCGCTGTTTGCGAAGGTGCTTGTACGCGCGAGGAGAGTCGTGTTTTGAGGCACCCCCTTTGGCCCATCGCCATCGCTACGACCTTCGCGATGGCTGGAATCGCATTCGTCTTTGTCCTGCCCCACCCCGCTCCGGCCCTCGCTGCGGCAACGGCCGGCATGGCTATCTTAGCTTCGAGCTTCCTTCTGCTCTGGGCCTGTGAGGCCGGACAGGCCGATGTCTCCCAAGCTCTGGCCGTCGCAGCCATCGCTCTCATCACCGTCCTGCCCGAGTACGCCGTCGACATGTACTTCACGTGGCAGGCGGGTCAGCACCCGGAGTCCGGCTACGCCCACTTCGCCATCGCCAACATGACCGGGGCGAACCGGCTTATCATCGGCGTGGGTTGGGCCGTGGTTGCGATCCTCTACTGGCTCAAGTACCGCCGCACCGTCGCGCTGGAGAGCCACCGAGTGCTGGAGATCCGCTCTCTCGGTATCGCCACCCTCTACGCCCTGGTCATCCCGCTCAAGGGGAGCCTCACCTGGATCGACGGCGCTGTGCTCGTCAGCATCTTCATCGTGTACCTCGTCGCGAGCGCCCGGCGTGAGGTCGAGGAGCCCGAGGTCGAGGGTCCCGGCGCCTATCTCATGCGCCTGCCGAAGGTGAAGCGGCGGATCAGCCTCATCGGCCTGCTCCTTCTCTCCGCCGGCGCCATCATCGCGAATGCCGAGCGCTTCTCCGAGGGCCTTGTCGGAACGGGCACGCAACTCGGCATCGATCAGTTCCTGCTGGTCCAGTGGGTCGCGCCCCTGGCCTCCGAGGCCCCCGAGTTCCTTCTCGCGACCATGTTCACCCTCCAGGGCAAACCGAGCCTCGGTCTAGGGAGTATGCTCTCCGCCAAACTCAACCAGTGGACCCTCCTGGTGGGGATGATCCCCGGCGTCTACGGAATCTCCCTCGGAACCTTCGCGACTCCCATTCCTCTGGAGAGCTTCCAGCACCAGGAGATCCTCCTCACCGCGGCTCAGTCCGTCCTCGCGGTGGTGGTGGTTGCGGGCGGCTCTCTCAGTGTTGGCCACGGCGTCCTGCTGCTGGCCCTCTTCGTGGGCCAATTCCTCGCCCCTGGCGCGCTCAACGCGCTCTCCCATGTCTTCGGTCTGCCAGAGGCGGGTCAGTTGGGGCGGATCTTCCTGTCGGCGCTGTACATCACAACGGCCATCGGGTTCATCCTCGATCGGCCGCTCAGACTCGCCACTCTGTTCCGCCGCCAGTCCGACGATGCCATCGCGGCTGAGTGGGCCCTGTCCGACCCGCCCGAGGTGGTGGAGGTGGAGGTACCCCATGACGCCTGACGTCACCGGCCTGCTGCTCATCACCCTGTCCGCTCTTGGCGCCCAAGGCCAGGACCTCTACGAGGAGGACCCCGCTGCCTCGGCGCCGGTGCGTGCGGAGGCTTACCACCAGCTCATCGGGTATGTGGACTCCCTCGCCGCCGCCGAGACTCCTCTGAGTCCCCTCTGGACGCCCGAATACGGCTCGATCGACGCCTATGCGGCCTCGACCGCCCCTCTGGTCGGCGAGTTGCGTGCGCGGATGGGTTACCCATCGCCCGGAGCCCTAGCAGAGCCGTCGATTCGGCGCGAGCGAGTGGCCGGGGACGACGTGGCGACCTACTCCCGAATGTGGATCCAGGTCTTCGAGGGCGTCGAGCTCTACTCGCTGTTCATCGTGCCCAAGGGGATCGACAGTCCCGCGCCGCTTGTCATCACTCAGCACGGTGGCGGGGGCACCCCCGAGGTGGCGACATTCGCGGGTGGAGCGAACTACCACGACATGGTGCGCGGCGCCGTGTCGGAGGGCTATGTGGCCTGGGCGCCCGCCCTCGTGTTCAACACCTTTGGCGACGGTGAGTTGCTGCCCCAGGGGATCCGGTCGCTATTGGACGCCCGCGCCCGGCGGGCCGGCACCACCCTCGCTGCTGTCGAGATCACCGCCATCACCACGGCGCTGACCGCGGTCCTCCGCCAGCCCGAGATCGATCCTGAGCGCGTCGGCATGGTCGGGCTCTCCTACGGCGGCTTCTACACCCTCTACACGGCCGCCCTGGAGCCCCGCATCAAGGTGGCGGTCTCGTCCTGCTTCTTCAACGACCGCGCCTCGGTGTTGGCCGCGGCGGAGCCCCACGGCTGGGAGGATATGTCCTACCTTGGCGCAGGCCGGCTCATCGATGACGCCGACGTGGCGGCATTGATCTGCCCGCGGGCGCTGCAGGTTCAAGTGGGCGTGTCCGACGACCTGTTCCCCGTCGAGGGCGCCCGGGCCGCGGCCCCCAAGGCACGCCGCCACTGGGAGGAGCTAGGGCTGGGCGACCGGTTCGAGTTCATCGACGCCGAGGGAACCCACGAGTGGTTCGGCCCGCCGGCCTGGTCCTTCCTGCGGAAGTGGCTCTAGCGCCGAGCTACTCGAACCAGAAGTCCACCGACACCTCGCCACCGGGCGGCACTTGGACGTTCGGCCTGTAAGGGCAAGGGCTGGCGTGCCGTGACACGACGCGTCGATGCTGCTAACCTGACCACTGAGGGAGATCAAGGCGCGTAGCCTCTGGGGGAGAACTCCATGGAGCCCCGCAGGGCAAGCTATCTGCTCTTGGTTCTCGCAGCCATCGCCGCGATGACGACCTGCAGCGTGCTCCTCACCATGACGGGTGGGATCGCCATGTTCGGTCCTGGCAAGGGCCCCGCCTCTGACGATGACGTCCACGCCGCCCGGCGTGAGCAGATGGTCCGTGCGCTTGCCGCCAGCGGGCTCGGTCTGGAGCCGCACGTTCTCGACGCCATGGAGCGTACGCCGCGGCACCTCTTCGTGCCCGATGAGCACCGCCATGTGGCTTACCGCGACACGCCTCTGCCCCTGAGTTCCGGCCAGGCCATCTCGGCGCCGGGTGTCGTCGCCCGGATGACTCAGTTGCTCAATGTCTCAGTCGACGACCGTGTGCTCGAGGTCGGGACCGGCTCAGGCTACCAAGCTGCCGTGCTCGCGGAGGTCGTCCAGCATGTCTACACCATCGAGATACTGCCCGAACTCGCCGAGACAGCCGCCGCTCGGCTGGCCGAGCTCGGGTACTCGAACGTCACGGTGCGCTCGGGCGATGGCTACCTCGGCTGGCCCGAGGTAGCTCCCTTCGACGGCATCATCGTGACCTGCGCGCCGACGGATGTTCCCGAGCCACTGTGTGCCCAGCTTGCCGAGGGGGGACGGATGGTCATCCCACTCGGCCCTCAGTCCGCCGTGCAATGGCTGACCGTACTCGAGAAGCGCGACGGCGCCCTCGTCGAGACCCGCTCCGTGGCCGTTCTATTCGTTCCCATGACGGGCATCGCCGGACGCTCCGCCAAGGATGGCGGCCCTACAGTGGACGATCCGGCGTGAGTTCGAGCAGCCTCGCCTCCACCGTCGTCGACCCTTGAAGCGAGAACTCGTTGGGCAAGATCGGGTTCCGTGGCCATCCCACTGTGTGGAACCGCAGGTACGCCGACACCTCTCGATGGATCGCCCCGAAGGTGTCGTGGCCAAGGCCGTCCAGCTCGACCCAGCCGACCGGCTGCAAGTACACCTCCACCCATCCGTGGGAGCCCCCACCGACGACGGACCGATCGTGCTCGCCGCTCCAGCCCATCACCTCGCCACCCACTATGCGGGCGGGTATCCCCGCGGCACGACACAGGGCGCAGATGGCCACGCTGTAGTGGTGGCAGACCCCGAACTTCTCCTTCAGCAGCCCCTCCGAGTCCTGGGTAGGGTTGTCTTCGTAGTGGAAGTTGTCTCGGAACCACTTGAGGATGTTGTCGATGGTGTCATAGGCCGTGGCGCCGCGCAGTTCGCCGATGAGCCGCTGGCACTCCGGACCATCGGGAAGGATCGGCACATCCTCGGATGCCCCGAGGAACCGGCTGCGTACCTCCTTGGGCCCCCCGCGTGAGCTGGTGCGCCGCAGAACGCTGATCGGTACCGTGCCCGGCCTGACGGTAGCATCGGTCCGGATCACGATAGGCGCATGGGCGTCATAGCGCACCCTGAGGTAGTCGATGTCCTGGGACTGCAGGGTGCCGAGGTTCTCCGCTCCGCTCACGATCTCGTAGGTCACATCCTGCCTCGGGTGCCTGAGCTGCGGCAGGCGTATGAGTACGGCGCCCCCCTCATCGGGAAGCCACGTCGCTCTGGGGTCGATGGTCCAGGTGACGGAGATCCGCTTGGTCCCGAACATGCCCAGGCGGCGCTTGCGAGCGTCGCGGAGCGCGTGAACCACGTCACCCTGAACGAACCGATGGCGAGCCTTCGCGCGGCTCAGCGCCCACCATGTCAGGTCGGGGTTGTGAACACTAAGCGCTGAATCTGCAAGCTGGGCCAGGGGCCACGCGCCCTCGCCGTGGCGTCGAACGTTCTCCCGGGCCACCACGAGCGACTCCTCGAACTCCCCCGCTCGCGCGAGCGCCCAAGCTAGACTACGCCAGGCGTACTCGTTTCCCGGGCCGAGGCGAAGGGCCCCGCGGATCGCCGCGGCCATGCCCGCGAAGTCGCCCTGGCCCTTGCAGGCGGCCGCTTGCTCCATCAGGCTCTCGGAAGTCCCGGTCCCCGCATCCGCCGCCCACGCGCCTCTGCCGCGAACGAGCCCCGCCGCAGTCGCTCCCGCGAGAGCGATGAACCGCCGGCGCGTCACACTCAGACGACCATCCATAGTCGCTGTTCCTCCAGAGTCACTCGCCCATGTCATCCAGCCGCCGCGCCTCGAGGTTCAGGACCTGGGGAGCGCAGAAGCGAACCGCACAGGCGTCCGGCCATCCGTCGGACCCGGCCTATCATCGACGCTCTTCTGTGGGATCGATCCGAAGCGTCATGTCATGTGTGAACGGCGGGAATGGGATCGCGACCTCGCCGCCCCTGAAGTTCGAAGAGCTTCGGGGGCGGTCGGGTGACGCCGTAGCGGCCGCTCAATCGCCATGCCCGTCCTCACCCTCCTGCCTCTCGATCGAGATCAGCCTCCAGCGCGCGGCGCCCCGGCGCGCGTGTCGGTCGCACGATAGCTTCATGGTCAGTCCGCAGGCGGTCTCTACGATGTAGATGTGCTTGCGGACGTACTGCTCATCGCTCCCGCTCGTGCAGGGACCGACCCGCCGCGACTCATCGAGCAGCCTCACCACGGCGTACTCCGTGCCACGCCACACGAAGCGCCGAGGCACGCCAGGCTGGCCGCGGGCCAGCAACGTGACGTCCGCGGTGCACGGGACTGGTTCGATGTCCTCGCCGACGAAGCGCGGCTCCACCTGTCGCCTCCCTCGTCCTCTAGGTGATGGGCTCGAATAGGTGTGGATGCGCCTCCACGAACTGCTCGTACTCCTCGATCTGGTCCACACGGCCGTACTCGTAGATGGGGTACGGGACATCAGGCCCGTGGGTCAGATGCCACAGGCACAGGTTCAGGGTCATCTCGTCCCCGATGTCCTCCTGATCGAAGGGCTGGGCGCAGTAGAGATCCCACCACGCACGGGTTCGAGGATCCATCGCTGTGGCCTCAGGCATGGTATCAAGGGGAATGTTCGGTTCCTTCGCGCGGTACGGTCGCAGGTCCGCTCGATCACCGAAGCACGCCTCCATGGGCGAGGCCAGAAGATCGAGTTGGGTCATCGGCGGCAGTCCAAGGATCAGCTCCATCGTCTTGAGCATCGAGGTCTGGTTGTAGTTCTTCGAGACCACCGTACCTCGGGGCGTGTACGGCGAGATCACGTAGCCCAAGGTTCGGCGGCCGTCCACATGATCGATCCCGTTCTGAGGGTCATCCTCAGTGACGAAGATCGCCGTCTTCGGCCACGCCTTCGAGCGCGATACCGCCTCCACAATCTGCCCCAGGGCGTAGTCGTTATCCGCCATCTGGGCCGGGATGGTCGGGAGGGTCGCGGAGCCCGAGAAATGATCGCACGGGAGCAGCAGGATCATGAGGTTCGGCAGGCGATCCTCCGCCAGGAACTGGTGGTACTCCTTGAGGAACTCCCTGACGCGGTACACGTCGGGCACCGTCTGCGGGAACCCGATGAAGGTGGGGCAGATGAGCCCCTCCAGGCTATCGATCTTCGGGGTCGCCGTGACCTCGAACTCGCTCGTTCCCTCCAGCCAATCCTTGTAGAAGTCGCTCCACGTCGCGCCGCTCTGGATGTGGGCCTGCACGAACTCGCCGTAGACCCTCACCGTCTTGCCGTGGGACAAGGCGTTGTCCCAAATGAACCCTCCCGGCGAATAGGCCATCGCGTCTCCGCCATCGTAGGGATACGACCGGGGCCAGCCCCGGAACCCCTTCTCAATGTAGTCTGTCGCGTAGCCCGAGTCCGTCCACTGGTGTCCGTCCGCAGACAGGGTTCCGCAGCAGTAGAAGTTGTCCAGAAGCGCGAACTCCCGTGCCAGGGCGTGATGGTTCGGCGAGATCTCCTCACCGTACTGACAGAGTGCCGGGTCCCCGTTGCCCTCGGGCATATCGCCCAGCACCTGGTCATACGTCCGGTTCTCCTTGATGATGTAGATGACGTGTTCGAGCGTCGACGGCTCCCCGTGCCGCTCGGGCAGCGGAACGGGCGCGATGCCGGGTCTGGGCGGCCCGAGGTGGGCCAGGGCCGCCGTCATGCGGTTGTTCTCCAGCGTTCGTCGCGTGAGTGACCCCAAGGTTCGGACCACTGAGGTGGTCTCCAGAAGCGATAGTGAGCCCAGGTAGTGGTGGCTGTTGAAGCCCTTCGGATCCGCGGGGTTCCGCGACCCGATGCCCTTGATGTTGCACACCGCGATCGAGCGCCCGTCGGGGCTCACATCGAGCCCGCCCGGGTACCAGCCAACCGGCACATAGCCGCGCACGACGCCTGTCCGCGTCGAGATGACCGCGATGGCGTTGTTCGTGCCCAGGGAGGCGTAGAGCGTCGCTCCGTTCGGCGCAAGAGCCACCGCGTTGGGGGCGCAGCCGAAGGGCAGCTCCCTGATCGGCTTCACATCGATCGTGTCGCGAACATCGTCCGTCGCGGTGTCGATGACGTGGATCACATCGGAGTTCGCGCAGGCTACATAGAGGGTCTTGTCATCGGGGCTGAGGGCCATCTCGCAGGGGTGCAGGCCAACCTCGATCTGCCCCGTCTCCTCGAACCTGGCGCTGTCGACAATGCTCACGCTGCCCAGAGAGGCCACGCGGGTGAACGGGTCCACCACGACCCGACCCGCGTTGCCCGATGGCTCCGTCACGTCCCCCGCCGCCGGCAGCCGGCCGCCCCAGTTCGTCACGTAGATCTTCCCGCCCGGGCCCTCCACCGCCGCGAAGGGCGCTACGCCCACCTCGGCCGTCTGCAGTACCTCTCCCGAGGCTGGATCAATCGCCACCACTTGGTTCAGCCGGTTGAAGCAGACCAGGAGCCGCTCGTCATCGCGACTCCAGGAGATCCCTACGGGCGTGACGTGGTCGCCCAGGTACATCGCCTCCTCCAACGCCCAGGACCCGTCCGCGCCGCGGACCAGGCGCCAGATGAGGTTGCGCGAGCCCGACACGAACAGGCGCTGGCCGTCAGCTGAGAACACGATCCCGCTGTAGCCGGGCACGTCGCCCTCCAGCGCGATGCTCTGCCGCTCGGCTCCCGTCGCGCCATCGACAATGAGGACCCGGCCACCCCACGCATCCGCGACGGCGATGATGCTACCGTCGGGGCTGAAGGCGCAATCGTTGGGCCGTCCGGGGAACTCCACATGCGTCCCGGTCGGATCGAGCACCTGGTTCGTGGTGACAACGACGCGGCCGTCGGGCTGGGGCCCCACATTCGCGTTGTCGTAGTAGTCCAGAATGTCCGTGAAGGCCGCGCTATTGTCATCATCGGCCACCGCGGACACGACAGCAGCGGCCACGATCGCCGCCACGAGCACCAACTGCCAATGCGTACGCATGCGATCCCCCCAGGATCCGGTCAGGCGCCTCGTTGCTCACGGCGCCCGGCCTGTCGGTTGTCGCGCATCTACCCTCTCGCCAGCTCCGGGAAGAAGAGCGCCAGTTCGCGCCTCGCGTCCTCCGCCGTCGCCGAGCCGTGGACCGCGTTCCGCCGCACTGAGTCTCCCAGGCGGTACCGCAGCGTCCCCGGCTCCGCCTCCGCTGGGTCCGTGGCCCCGTTCACTGCCCGCACCGCCGCGATGGCATCCTCGCCCTCCAGCGCGATCACCAGCACCGGATTCGAGGTCATGTACTCCACAAGCTCACCGAAGAACGGCTTCTGGACGTGTTCAGCGTACAGTTCTCCAGCCCTCTCCGCACTTATCCGCTCCACCCGCGCGGCGGCGAGGCGCAGACCCGCAGCCTCATAGGCCTGTATCACTTCCCCGGCATGGTCCTCGGCCAAGCAGCCAGGTTTCACTATTGCGAGGGTCCGCTCCCCCAAGGCTGGGCCTCCATCCCCTGCTCTCCTGGCGTGTCGGTCGAGAGATCCAGCGTCTGAATCTCCCAGCCCGAGCCGAACACGCCGCCTGCCAGCATCCGGTTCCCGTCATCCGCATCGATCTCGGAGTTGAACAGGATGAAGTCCGGCATGAGGTCGAACTTGTGGTCCGCCCGCGCGATCGAGCCGAAGCCCGCGCCCCATGGATAGCCCGACACGCTCAGGATCATCCGCTCGGTATTGAACGGATTGCGCGCACAGAACCACAGTCCCAGGTCGTCGCCCACAAACTCCCGACCCGCCACGCGGTAGCCGCCCTCGATGAACCCAAGCGGCAGCTGGTCCGCGATCCGCGCCAGCACCTGGTTCTCCTCCGGCCGACCGAAGAGGATCAGGTTGCGCTGCGCTAGGAGCCCCTCGTCGACATCAGCATCCGCCACGGCCCAGCCGGGAGGCCAAGGCTGAGTTTGCTCATACACCCACGGCAGCCCCTCCGCGTAGCTCCACCACTCCCGGGTGAAACCCGCGCAGAGGCTCTCGCTCCCCGCCGAGCCCGCGCCGTAGACGCACACGAAAGGCCCGTCGAAGACCGCGCGGATCGGTCCACACGCCTGCGGCCGCTTCGCGTCGGGCCTCACGGGCTCGCCCCACACCAGGGGCGCCTCGCCCTCCCACGTGAGCAGCTCACCGTTGACCTCCACGGCCACGGGCCCCTCTCCCACCACCGAGCGCGGCGGGCTCAGCTCCAGCCCGCTCACGTTGCGAGCGCTGACGGCGACCCGCCCCGGCTCCCCTCGGGCTGTCACCTCGGCCCGTTCGCCCCAGTGCTCGATGCCTGTAATGCGCACCCAATGGGCGCTGTCGTAGTCCAGGTTGTAGGTCACGAACCGCACCTCGGCGGGCTCGGAGGCGCGCCGCCGAGGGAGGCAGAACTCCATGAGTCGGCGGAAGTAGGGCTCCTCGAGGTAGATCTGGTGGTAGCCGTTGGGGACCACATGGTGGGTGTGCTCGTAACCCAGATCCGCGAGCCGCGCCGCCCCGATCGCCGACTGCCTTGGGGGCACCAGGCTGTCTCGCTCACCGTGCTGGAGCAGCACCGGCAGGTGCAGCGCGTTCTCCAGCCAGTCCACCGGGTTCGAGAGCGAGTATAGATACCGCTTGCTCGCCGGAACCGTGTCGCGATCGATACCGTACCACTCGTAGTAGTCCCACTGGCCGCACGCGGCGGCGATGGACGCGAACCGGTCGGGAGCGTGCAGACCTATGCACGCCGCGCCATAGCCGCCCATGGAGTTGCCCGTCATGTGGACCCGGTCGGGGTCCACATGGTACCGCGCCATCGTCTCCTCCAGAGCCCGCATAACATCGCCCTCGCCCGGGCCCTGGAAGTCCGTATTCCCCCGGCCGTGGGGCTGCATGAAGATGAAGCCGTACTCATCGCATAGATCCCCCACAAGCCCGGGCACAGTCCAGGGGATCAGCTTCGAGGTCTCGGGCACCCAACCGTGGAGGTACACGATAAGCGGCCACGGGCGCTGCGGGTCGTAGTTCGATGGCACATAGACCCAGTAGGGCTGGCAGGAGCCGTCGTTCGTCGCCTCGTACGCCAAGGTCAGGCTCTCGCCATACACCCCGGGGTGCGGCGGCTGGGCCTCACGGAACCACCGCAGCGCCCGCTCCGCGGCGTCCAGCTCCGACTCTGCCGTGAGGTCGAAGTCGTGCATCTCGCCCAGCAGTATCCGCTCCGCCCGCTCCAGGTGTAGCTTGGCGAGGGCCAGGGACGAGCCCACGGGGTCCAGTGGCAGAGCGGCGCCGAGGGGTAGCAGTTCGGCCCGGAGGCTCGCGGCGCGGTCGCCAAGCGAGGTTTCGCCGGCTTCGTGCGCCGGAGCCTGTGCGACCAGGCCGTTCAGTATAGCCAGGAGGCCGATCAGCGGCATCCCTACGTCCTCTCTGCTCCGGGGTTGGCGCAAGCCGGCTCGTCGCCGCGCCTAACGTGCCAAGTGTGGTTCGCACCCCGCCACCGTACCTCCTCGCCAGGAACCTGCACCGCCTGAGGGCGAACGAATCCACATGGGCTCTGCCAACGACGATCTGGCGCGCTTCTATGCTGTGGGTGATGTGCCAGCAGAGCGGGCTCGGGACACGCCGGACGACGTTAGCGATAGCTCCGCAATCAGCTCAAACGGCACCGTCTACGTCGGGGGCGCGAACGGAAGACTCTACGCCTTCAAACCTTAGCCTGCACAGTGCTTCACGCCTCTTGTCGAGCGGCCCCGCCTCGGTGCGGGGCCGCGCTTCGGTCATCTAGCCCAATCCCACGCCCCGGCGTAGAATCCCCACAGATCGCTGACGCCAGTCCACGACAGGGGGAACTCCTCATGGCAGCGCTCAAGGAAGGTCAGGTTGCTCCCAAGTTCAGGCTCTCGGCCCACCCTGAGGGGAAGGTCGCCCTTGAGGACTACAAGGGCAAGCAGCACGTCGTGCTCTTCTTTTACTCGAAGGGCAACACTCCCGGCTGCACGAACGAGGCTGTGAGCTTCCAGGCGCTCCTCGAGGACTTCGAGCGTGCTGGCGCCGCCGTTCTCGGCATCAGCCCCGACGATCTCGCCGCCCACGCCAAGTTCGCCGAGAAGCGCGGACTCAGCTTCCCCCTCCTCAGCGACTCAGGCGCCAAGGTCGCCAGCAAGTACGGCGTCTGGAAAGAGCGCAGCATGTACGGCCGCACTTACATGGGCATCGAGCGCACGACCTTCGTCATCGACCCCGACGGCAGGATCTGCAGGATCTACCCGAAGGTCAAGATCGCCGGCCATGCCCAGGCCGTCCTCGAGTTCGTCCAGTCCCTCAAGCCCTAGGTCCTCGCCAGCGCACGGCCCCCGTGCGCTGGCGTCAGAGTGGCACCTCGAGGCGGCTGAGGGTGGCTGGCGCCTGCAGCCCGTGTCGTGGGCCCGGTTCTCCACCTCGCAGGTCGCACTCCAGCCGGGGCAACCGATCATCTCGGAGGGGGAGATAGCCAATCCCTTTGATGCGCAGGTCCCCGCTATCCGCGTCGATGTGAGTCCCACCTCGCCCGCGACCCTCAGCGAGCCGGTTCTGACGGTGCGCGGCGTGGCGCTTCATGTGCCGGTCGAGGTTCCTGTGGGGCACAGCCTGTCCATCGGGCCCGGCCCTTCGGCGACGCTCCTGGACCCGAACTGGAACCCGCTGCGGACGGTCGAAATCGCGACGACGCCGCCTGAGCTGCCCAAGGGCGCGAGCCGCGTGGAGTTCAGCTCCCTCGTGGCGGGCGCCGCGGCGGCGCAGTGTGAGGTCAGCTTCGAGTTCCTCGGGCCCGCGGAGCCGGCCGTGCCTACCGAAGAGTGAGGGGTCCGCGAGCCGCATGGCGAGCCCGCTGCGGGTGGTTCGGTGGGGCCTTGTAGTGGGCCGACAGCGGACCTCCGTGGGGCTGTGCAGCTGCATGTCGGACAAGTACGTGAGGAACGGGGACGTCATGTCCGCCGGCGTCGTGAGCCTCACAGCGCTGGTGACCGCGCTGTGTCTGAAAGTCCAGCGACACTTCATCCCAGGCCAGACCGCTGGCTCCCTCAGGTAGCCCGCGGGCCCGACCCAGCTACGGCTGCGCACCCACCCGCTTGAGACACGCGCGGTACTCATCGAGCATGATGCGGTAGTTCTCCGGCGGCATCCCGTGGAAGATGCAGTTGGAGGTAGAGAGGATGTAGCGTCTGCCCACGCCCCCCTCGTCCATGCAGGCGCGAACAGAGCGGCGGATCTCCTCCTCCGGCCCCTCCTGCATCATGGCGCAGTTGACATTGCCCATAAGCAGCCAGTCCGGGTACTGCTCCCGGACGATGCCGATATCCATGTGACCCTGGGGGTCAACGGACTGGTAGCCGTCGATGCCCGTGGCGTGGATCTGGTCGAGGATCTGCGTCAGGCATCCGTCGGAGTGCAGGATCATCGCCTTGCCGAGGTCGTGAGCTGTCTCCACGATCTCGGTCAGGTACGGCGTGACGAACTGGCGGAAGTGGTCGGGCGAGATGAAGGGCGCATCGTTGAAGCCGAAGTCGTAGGTCCCGACGAAGAAGTCCGCCCCAGCATCGGCGAGGGCCCGGAGGCGCTCCTTGGCGGCGTCGCACTTCTGCCGCGCCTCGGCGTGAAGCTCCTCGGGCCGCTCGAAGAGCTTCACGACGAACTCCATCACCTCAGAGCCCGGGAGCATCCAGAAAACCCCGGATCCCTCGTAGCCCGGGATGAGGGCGAGGTCGCCGAGAGCCTCCTTCGTGGCGCGCAGGGAGGCGGGGCTGTAGGCGTCGGCCGCGGGCATCGCGGCCCAGTGGCACTCCTGGATAAGCCGAGCGCCGACCTCGTTGTGGAAGCCATAGAAGGCCTGCGCGCGGTCGGCATCGGAGGAGTAGGAGGCCTCGTGGACGGGGGTGGGATCGAGGCCGAAGAACTCCTTGGGGATCTGGAAGACGAGCTCCCAGTGTGGCGGCGCATCGGGCGTGCCACCATCGAGGAGGGTCTGGAGCCGCTGCCTGGGGGTCATGGGGATCCGCCTCTCGCCGGTTGCGTGTGACGGCTAGCAGGCTGGAGGCCGTCATCGCGACGGTAGCTTCGGGGCCTGGCCTGCACATCCTTCGCGAGGCGCAAGGCATTGGGCCCAGACCGACGAAGGGACCGTCGCTCGGCCCGATCGAGCTCATTCTGAGGGGATACTGACCTATGGCTACGTTCACCGCGCTCGCCTCGCTCCTCGCCCCCCTCACGGCCCAGAGTCATGCTGCGCCTCTCCACACCTTCACGCTCCGTCAGGACGGCACGCCGGAAGCGTATGACGAGTCGCTAGCCGTGGCATGCCTGCAGGGACTCGTGAACCGCGACGGGCCCAGCCTGTACGTGCTATCGCGGGGCAGCGAACGACCTCGGTACTGGCTCGACCTGATGTCCTCCGGGGGTCGCTGGCTGGAGGGGCGTGACCCGCGTCCCCTTACGGACCTCTCGGAGTTGGTCGCACTCGCCGGTGATGCCCTCAAGGGCGCCGTCATCTGGGACCCGGCGGTGCCCGCCACCGTGAACGTAGCGACGACTGCGGCGGGAGTCCTCGATGGAGTTGTACTCGGTCCCGAACTCGCGGACGCGCGCCTCGCCGAGTGGGACCTGCCGGTGCTGCTCGACCTGCGGGGAATGTTCACGGGCGCCGAGACGGGCAGCGCGAAGAACGACGCGTACCGGTGGGCGATCCGCGAGTACCTCGATCCGGGCCACTGCTCCACCCGGATGCTCTGCCTCTACGAGGACTCCTTAGGCACTCGCGACGCGGGAGACATCAAGTACGTGCTGACGCGAGACTGGGCGGTGTGGCACCGCGCCTTCGTCTTCGACCTCTCCCCGTGGGGCGACGAAGCGCCCGAGGATGACCCCTCTCAGGCGCTGGGTCTGGACAAAGAGACCTACGAGATGATCCTGTCTCGCGTGCATCGCCAGGCCGGCGGCGAGCACATGACGGAACTCACGGGTTTCTTCAACTTTACCAAGTACAGCAACATGCCGGGGCATCCGAGCGCCCACGAGCCCGTTCCCACCGAGTGGGAGTCGGTGTGGCTGATGTCGCCGTACAACTGCTTCCAGAACACCATCTCGAGCGATTGCTTCAACCAGTCGCTCCACGCCCAGGCGCCCCGTGCTCCGCTCCAGCAAGACCCCGCGGCGGGACCTCGGTTGGTGGGGGATCGCAACTACCTCTGCATCCTGATGGCGGACTACGACTCAGCGACGACGATATACGACTTCATCCCGAGGATCTGGCATGATCCAGCCCGAGGCACGCTTCCCCTGGCATGGGGCATCAATCCGAACCTTCTGGACACCTACCCGGACATCATCGCGTACCTCTACAGCACCGCCACGCCGGCGGACACCTTCACGAGCGATGCGAGTGCGGCGGGTTACATGAACCCGAACCGAATCGCGCCGGAGAGCCTGCCCCTCTTTGTGCGCCACAACCGCGCGTACTTCGAGGAAGCGGACATGACGATGGCCCCGATGGTGCTGGATTGGGGTGAGCCAACGGCGGCGGTGAAGGATGCCTTCGTGGAGTTCGCGCCGGATGGGTTCGCCACCATCGTTATGGACCTGCACCAGCAGGGCGGCAGGTCCCCAGAGCCCCACGTCTGGCGAGGCATGACCGTCACGAACCTCATCAACGACGCCTGCAACTTCAGCGATCCCGAGTCGACGGCAGCGGTGATGAGCGCCGCCATGGATCGAGAGGGAACGTCGGCGCCGTCATTCCACTTCTTCCGAATCGTCTGGACGACGCCGACGGAGATCGTGGCAACCCTGGATGCGCTTCGGCGGCTGAGGCCGGACCTCGATATCGAGGTAATCGCGCCCGCTGACTTCTTCGCGATGCTCGGGGAGAAGTGCTCGCGCTAGCGGAGCGACGGGCTACTCAGTGGCATCGGTGGCGGCGCGCCTGAGGTAGCAGATCCGGTAGACGCTCGCCTCCGCCCGGCCCACGCCCTTGTCGATGAAGAGGACGCTGTAGACGCCTGGCTTGTCGAATCGGACCGGAGCCCACAGGGCCTTCACCTCCGGTGAGGGATAGACGGGCATGTCCAGGTAGATGACGGCGTCATCCGTGGCATCGCGCACTTGCAGCCTGCCCTCGCCTACCAGGTAGCGCAGCAGGACACCGAGCTTCATCTCGGTATTGACGTCCTCGGGCCCGATGGTGATGGGAAAGTAGACGGCGTTGAGGCGCGGCGAGTAGTTGTTGTAGTTCCAGCGGATAGCGTTGGTGACCTGATTGCCCAGTGAGGCCTGGGGGAACCCGTCGTCCCGCGTCTCCTCGGTCCCGCCGGGGGCCGACACTCGGGTAGCCTCGAAAGCGAGCGCCTCGGTCTCGTCCAGCCCATAGGCCGCGAACCAGTCATCTCGGGTTGCCGGCTCCGCGCTGTTCGGACGCGCGACGAGGGTGCGTGAGAACTGGCCGTGGAAGTAGCGAGCGGCGCCCACGCGCACGGATACGGTGTACACACCAGGCCCCTTGGAGGGGAAGTCGACGCTCCACACGTCCCGCCGGGTGCTGGTCGGGACGTAGCTGGAGTCGGCCAAGGGCGCCCCTCGGTCCTCATGCTTCACGACGGCAGAGGCCTCCGCCGGCTCCCACCCCTCGTTCTGGATGAACCGCACCTGTATGGAGACGGTGATGGGCTCACCGACCTGAGACCCGTCGGGGATCTCGAAGACGTACTTGATTGTGGGCCGCGGATTATCGGGGGTCCCGTTGAAGCCGAGAACGTTGTTCTCCAGGTTGAGCGGGTTGACGAACTCGCTGTCCGAGGCTTCGAAGCATCCCTGTGCCTCGGACGCGAGTCCCATGTAGCGCAGGTCCGTCGGAGGGAGGCCGTCCTGAGCGAGAGCGCCGCCTGCCAGAGCCAGTAGCCAAGCGCCAAGGGCGATGCCCATGGCCCGGCACGCGGGTGAGTGTCGGAGAATCACGGTACGACGGCTCCTTCGGTGAATGCGGTGATCTAGTCGTTCGCGGGATACCACGTCGCGGTGGTCGCATCCTCGGCCACCAGGACCGCGTCGTCAGGGGTCCCCGTGGGGTTCAGGAGGTTCAGCATCCCCGTATCCGCCCCGCGCGGCATGTAGAGCAACAAGCTGTCGCCCTGGGGCGACCAGTCCACCATGCCTGCCCCGCGGAAGGCGTGGGAGATGACGCGCCCCGTGCCCCCGAATACATCGACGTTCCACACCACGATGCCGCCCTCAGCATAGGGGGTCAGGACGGCCAGATGGCGCCCATCGGGCGACCAGGTGAGGTCCCGAACGGTGAGCGAATCGACCACCACGCTGGTTTTCCGGTCCGCAACATCGTAGCGGTAGAGATACTGGCCCATGATGAATGCTAGGGACTTGGAGTCAGGGCTCCAGGCGAAGATCGCTGACCCGGAGCTGTTCGCGACGAGCTGCGGCGTGGCCATCTGCCCACTGAAGCTGCCCACCTTGATGGAAGGCTGAGCGGCTCCGGAGAGGGGATCCACGGCCATGTCGCTCACGGCGTAGTAGCTGCCATCGGCATTCCAGAGGAACTGACTCGCGTTGTAGACGTTGCTGACTCGCCGATTCTCGCCGGTATCCGTGTTAGCCAGCTTCACGAGGACCCTCTTGAAGCGCACGGGCTCCTGGCCCTCCACACCATCGCCGATTCGGCCCGTGGCGGCAATCAGGTACGCCATGTCGGTGGAGCCCGGTCGCCACGAGAACCCCTCGACGGACTCGTTATCGCCGGATACCCGGGTGATCGTCCGCTTCGCCGCGTCGGCGACGTGTAGGGTCTGGATGCCGGCCTCTTCGTCGGCTGTCTGAAGGGCCAACTTAGCACCAGAGAGGCTCCACTGGTGCCCACGCACATGCAGTGAACCCGTAGCGATCCATGCCTCGCCAGTGGTGCGGTCCGCGACGGCCACCTGCCCGGAGTGGGTGGGATCAGCCACAGGGAAGGCGAGGTACCGGCCGTCCGCGGAGAACACGGAGGCAGCGCCCGCCGAGGGTATGCTCCCATTGAGTTTGCTGGCCTGGGAGCCTGGGGTCAGGTCGTGGCAGTAGACATCGTAGGTGTTCGAGTCCTCTGCCCCGATGTGGACCAGGTAGGCGATCCCGCTGGAGTTCTCGGCCCACCAGTAGCCAGCCACATCCTGACCTCGTGGGCTGATGTTGAGCGCCTTCGCCTCGACGCAGTCGTACGCGAAAAGTCGGCGGGCGCCGTTCGGGTCGTCGACGGGGTCGAGTTGGACGAAGGAGAAGTATCGACCGTCGGGTGACCATCCGATGGCGCGCGCTTGCTGAAGGGCTATTAGGGTGCGCACCTGCGGCGCCTCGGAGTCCGTGGCCTTGACGACAACCTGCCCCTCAGCCTCGCCGGGGCTCACGAAATACAGTGGGGCGGCGGCCGCCCCCACGGCTATGCAGCCCAGGAGACCTAGGATCAGTACGGTACAGGGTGTCCGAACCATCGTCGATTGCGTCCTTTTCGTCTTGCGAGATACGGGTAAGCGATGACCTGCTCATGTCCCGTACATGGACGACCTAGGGGCCGCCCGGGTTGCCTCAATGGGCCCCACGATCATATCTTCTCTTAGCACGCTTATCCATGAATCCCTTCTGTGGCAGACCCATGTGCGCGTTGTTCCGCCCGCGGTTTGCACTCCGGGCCCCCCCCATGGTATAGTGCTGCTTCGATGAACCGCTGCCCCGGTGGGCGGTTAGTTCAGGGGCTAGAATGCTTCCTTGACGCGGAAGAGGTCGCTGGTTCGATTCCAGCACCGCCCACCACTCCAGTATCCGAAGCAGCGAAGCAGATTGGTAGTTAGAGAGCGGTCGACTGTTGGGTCGACCGCTCTTTCGGTATCTGAATCGGGTAACATACGGCAGACGGAGGAGCCTGCGCTCCCCCATAACCTTGACGAGGGAGGAATCCGCGATGAGCGAGGCCGGGGCTTGGGTATACCTGCCTGACGGGTCGAAGCTCGACGTCGCGCCGGACGCAACCGTCCTGAGCGTCGCCGAGAGCATCGGCCCGAGACTTGCCAGAGCCGCCGTTGGCGGCGCTGTGGATAAGGAGCCTGTGGGCCTCACGACGCGGGTCCCCCACGGCGCAGAGGTGCGCATCCTTACTTTTGGCGACGAGGAAGGCCGCCGCATCTACCGCCACACCGCGGCGCACGTGCTGGCCCACGCCGCCATGCAGCTTTTCCCGGGCACCAAGCTGGGCATCGGCCCCGCGCTCGAGGACCGGTTCTACTACGACATGGAGTTCCCTAAGCCGGTAACGACCGGGGATCTGCAGGCCTTGCACGAGCGCATGTGCGAGATCATCGACAGCGACCTCCCGATCACGCGCGAGGAGATCTCGCGGGATGATGCCATCGCTATGTTCGAGGGACTTGGGCAATCCTACAAGGTGGAGCTCGTACGGGACCTGCCGCCCGATGAGGTGGTCACCCTCTACCGGCAAGGCGACTGGGTCGACCTCTGCCGCGGCCCGCATCTGCCGAGCACTGGTCATCTGGACAAGTCGGGGATCGCGCTCCTGTCTCTTGCCGGAGCCTACTGGCGCGGCGTTGAGACCAACCCCATGCTTCAGCGAGTCTATGGCACCGCCTTCGCTGACGCGGCGGCGCTCGCCGAGTTCCTGGAGCAGCAAGAGCAGGCGCGGCAACGGGACCACCGTCTCCTCGGCCGGGAACTCGATTTGGTCACCTTCTTCGAGCAAGAGGCGGGACCCGGCATGGCCTTCTGGCAACCGAAGGGCGCACTGCTGAAGCATCACGTGGAGCAGTGGATCCTCAATGAGCATCTCCAACGTGGGTACCAACTCGTATGCACGCCCCATGTGACCAAGGTCGACCTTTGGAAGACCTCTGGGCACTACGGCACGTACGACATGTTCCTCACCGAGATCGACAAGATGGAGTACGGCGTGAGACCCATGAATTGCCCGGGGCATATCTTGCTGTACCAGTCGAAAACACGGAGTTACCGGGACATGCCACTCCGGTTCTTTGAACTGGGAACGGTCTACCGCCAGGAGCGCGCCGGAGTCCTCCATGGGCTACTCCGCGTGCGTGGGTTCACCCAGGATGATGCGCACATCTTCTGCACACCGGAGCAGATGGCGGAGGAGATCATCAGGGCGTACGAGTTCTCTGTGGACTGTTGGGGCAAGTTCGGATTCACGGATCGCGAGGTGTTCCTCGCCACCCGGCCAGCGAAGTCCGTCGGCAGTGACGAGATCTGGGAGCGCGCAACCGAGTCGCTCAGGCAGGCGCTGGACAAGGCCGGCCTTCCCTACGAGGTGGATGAGGGCGGGGGTGCCTTCTATGGCCCCAAGATCGACGTGAAGTTCCGTGATGCGATCGGACGCTCCTGGCAGGGCCCGACCTTCCAGTGCGACCTCAACCTGCCAGAGCGGTTCGAGCTCACTTACATCGGCGAGGACGGCGCCGCTCACCGACCTGTCATGCTGCATCGGGTGGTGCTCGCGGGAATCGAGCGATTCATCGGCCTGCTCATCGAGCACTACGCGGGCGCGTTCCCGCTGTGGCTGGCGCCGGTGCAGGTGGCCATCCTGCCCATCGCCGACCGGCATCACGAGTACGCGCGAAGAGTGTGTGACCAACTGATCGGTGCAGGGTACAGGGCCGAGATCGACGAATCTGATGAGCGTGTTTCCTACAAGATTGGCGCCGCCGAGCGAAGCAGGGTACCCTACATGGTCGTCTTGGGTGACCGCGAGGAAGCAGGTGGCCAGGTCGGCGTGAGGAAGCGCGGCGAGGGAGACCTGGGCGCCATGAGCGTCGAGGACTTCATCGGTCAGTTGACTTGTGAGATTGGGGAGTGAACCCGAACGGACAGGGATAGGCGACAGAGAACCAACGAGAGAATCCGAGCGCGCGAGATCCGAGTCATCGATGACAACGGTGATCAGCTGGGTATCATGACCCCTCGCGAGGCGCTGGCGATAGCTCAGCAGCGCGACCTCGATCTGATTGAGGTGGCGCCGCAGGCGAATCCTCCCGTATGCCGGATCATGGATTTCGGGCGGTGGAAGTTCGAGCAGCGCAAGAAGGAGAAGGAGACCCACAAGCAGACCAAGTCCGTTGAACTCAAGACGGTACGGATACGGCCGCATACGGATGAGCACGACTTTGCCACCAAGGAGCGCAAGGCCCGGAGGTTCCTCGAAGAGGGCAGGAAGGTCAGAGTCTCGATGCTCTTCCGGGGCAGGGAGATGGCCCATCAGGACCTCGCGCGAAAGAAGGTCCTCCGTATGGGGGAGCGGCTGACCGATGTCGGCGACATCGAGCGGCGCCCGAGCATGGAAGGCCGCCAGATGTCCATGATCATCAACCCTAAGCCGGCGGAGGAGCGTCGCCGTGCCAAGGCCAAGGCTGATGCCGAAGCCGAGGCTGCGGGACAGCCGAAGCCTGAAGAGACTGTCGCCCCCACGGACGGCGAGCCCGAGACGGTGATTGCCCCAGGGGAGGACGACGAACTCGAGGACGACTTCATCGACGAAGACGATGAAGATGACGAGTTCGACGATGAGGACGACGACGAGTAGCCCGCCTCGCGCGGTGTTCGCGTCGCCGGGATCGGTCCCGCCGCTGCCGCCTATCTGAGGATAGCTCTGTGGCAGAGGATCAGAGGGCTCGGTGGATGGGTGTGCCCCCCAGTCGCACCGGATCTCTTGCCGCGTCTTGTCGCGTACCAGGCCTTGCCTCTCGGTCCGTTTCTGGTAGACTGCTACCTCGCACCGACGGGGTTTCCCCAGGAGAGGGGGCATAGGTTATGCCCAAGATGAAGACGAACTCGGCGGCTCGGAAGCGTTTCCGCAAGACGGGAACCGGCAAGGTCTTCCACCGCCATACGAATAAGGGCCATCTGAACTTCCACAAGAGTGGCTCGCGCAAGCGGCGCCTGAGCCAGGACAAGGAGCTTGATGGCGCCAAGCTCAAGTTCGTGAAGCGACTGCTACCGGGCAGTTAGGCCGGCACAGAGAAAGGCAGGACCAGAGCAATGCCGAGAGTCAAACGGGGTGTGGCGGCCCACCAGCGTCACCGCAAGGTGATCAAGCTGGCCAAGGGGTACTGGGGCCGACGCCATTCCCTCTACAAAACGGCCAACGAGGCGGTCATGCACGCCGGTCAGTACGCCTATCGTGATCGGCGCCAGCGCAAGCGCGACTTCCGGCGGCTATGGATCACCCGCATCAGCGCCGCGTGTCAGCAGCAGGGCCTTCGGTACAGCCAGTTCATCGCTGGCCTTCGGAAGGCCGGTGTTGAACTCGATCGCAAGGTTCTGGCCGACATCGCGGTGCGTGAGCCTGACGCCTTCGCTGACATCGTGAGCAAAGCACGGCAGGCCCTCGGTGAGGGCGCGGCCACGACGGCGTGATCACCAGCCGACGTAACCCACTCATACAGAGCCTACGAAGCCTCACGGCCTCGGCCCGGGAACGGGTTGAGGCCGGATTGCTTGTGGTCGAGGGCAGTCGTTGCCTCGATACGGCGCTTGCCTTCGGCGCGGAACCGACCGCCCTTCTCACCGCGGCGGAGCCTCGTGACCCCGACGCCCTCCGGTCCTTAGTCGCGGCCTGTGCCGAGCGTTGGCCCTCCTGCGAGATCACGGAGGTGGACCGCGAGGTGCTCGCCTGGGCTGTCTCGGTGCAGAGCCAGGTCGATGCCGTTGGCATCGTCAGGCGCGCGGAGCACCCTCTGCCGACGCTGACTGGGCAGGTTCACCGGGCTCTGATACTCGAGGATCTTGGCGATCCGGGCAACGTTGGCTCCTGCATCCGCTCGGCTGCGGCGGCAGGGGCGGACTGCGTCGTGCTGGCGGGGCACTGTGCCGATTGGTCCAATCCGAAGACCGTCCGCGGCTCGGCGGGGACCGTCTTCGCTCTGCCAGTGACCTCAGCAGCGGGCGTTGCAGAGGCGCTCGCAGCCCTGGATCTGCCGGGGATCGGCACCGATGCGGCGGGCACCGTGCTCATCCACCAGGCTGGACCCAGAGAGCGGTTCGCCTTGGTGCTGGGCAGCGAGGTGCGAGGTCTCTCGGAGGGGGCCGTCGCGGCATGCCAGGAGCTTCTCGCCATCCCCATGGCCCGGGGAGTAGAATCGCTGAACGTGTCGGCAGCGGCGGCGGTGTGCCTGTTCCAGCTCTGCCGACCCTAGGCCGGCGTCCGCCGGTGCGCGAGATAGGACGATAAGCCATGGACCGAGAGATCACTGCCCTCCGCGAGGAGGTGCGGCAGCGGATTCAGTCCGCCACCTCACCCGACACCATCGAGGCTGTGGGGCGCGAGATGCTCGGCAAGAAGGGCCGGCTGACGGGCTTCTTGAGGGGCATGGGATCCCTCAGCGCGGAGGAGCGCCCACGGATAGGCAAGCTCGTCAATGAGGCTCGCGACGAGATCCAGGCCCTGGTCGAGGCGGCCCTGGCGGCGTTCGCCCAGAGGGCTCCCGTCGACGCCACAGATGTCACACTCCCGGGACGGGCGCAGCGTCTCGGGGGCGCCCATCCTCTCACTCGCACCCTGGAGGGTATCGCTCGGATCTTCATCGGCATGGGCTTCACCATCGTCGATGGGCCCGAGATCGAGGATGACTGGCACAACTTCACGGCGCTGAACATTCCCGAGGACCACCCCGCGAAGAAGGAGTGCTTCCGGTTCGGCCCGCGCTGGCTGCTGCGCACGGAGACCTCTGCCGCACAGATCCGGACTATGGAGAAGCAGGCGCCTCCCGTGCGCATCCTCTGCCCGGGTCGCTGCTACCGGCCGGACACGGTGGATGCTACGCACATGCACACCTTCCACCAGGTGGAAGGGCTCATGGTCGATGAGGGCATCTCTATGGCGACGCTGAAGGGCGTACTCGCTCTCTACGGTCGGCAGGCCTTCGGCGACGACGTTCAGATGCGGTTCAGGCCGGACTTCTTCCCCTTCGTGGAACCGGGCGCTGAGGTGGCGTACACCTGCCACTCCTGCCGTGGCGCTGGCTGCTCGCTGTGCAAGGGCACAGGCTGGATCGAGGTCGGCGGTGCTGGTATGGTCCATCCTAACGTGCTGCGGGCCGTGGGGTACGATCCTGAGCGCTACACCGGCTTCGCCTTCGGCATGGGACTCGAGCGGATGGCGATGCTCGAACACCGGATCGACGATATCCGGCTATTCCTGGACAACGACGTCCGCTTCTTGAGGCAGTTCGCGTAGGCCGAGGAGGGGCACAGAGCGACGTGAGAGAGGGCACAGGCAGGGTCAAGGTCGCCGAGGCGGCAGGGTTTTGCTTCGGTGTTCAGCGCGCTCTAGAGATGGCTCTGGAGAAGGCCCGGGCCGAGTCGCGCAAGCCCGTCTACGCCCTCGGCCCTCTCATCCACAACAACCAGGTCGTCGGACAACTCGAGGATATGGGTGTGCGGGTGGTGAAGTCGGTCAGCGAGGCCTTGGGAGGCGTCCTGATCATCCGGGCGCACGGAGTGCCTGAGAGCATCATCAAGGAGGCTGAGGCTCTCGGCATCGAGGTGGCCGATACCACGTGCCCCTTCGTGAAGCGGGTGCACGAGCGGGCCCGCGAGTTGCGTGCCGAGGGCTACGACCTCGTGATCGTGGGCGAGCGAGACCATCCGGAGGTCGCGGGGATCATGGGCTGGGTGGATGGGCAGGCTCACATCGTGGAGCGGCCCGAGGATGTAGCCAAGCTCCCCCCCCTGCGCCGGGTAGGCATCGTCGCTCAGACGACCCAGACCGAAGACAACCTTGCGGACTGCGTGCGCGAACTGCTCAGTCGGTGCCGGGAGATACGCATCTGCAATACGCTCTGCGACGCGACGGTGCAGCGCCAGTCCGCGGCGGCGGAGTTGGCTCGGAAAGTAGCCGTCATGGTCGTCGTCGGAGGGTACCATAGTGGCAACACGCGCCGTCTTGCCGAGATATGCAGCGCCACTGGCACGCCGACGTACCACATTGAGACGGCTCGGGACGTGAACCCCGACTGGTTCCGGGACCTGGCTCCGAGTGACATTGCCGGCGTTACCGCAGGGGCCTCGACGCCGGACTGGACCACTCAGGAGGTCATCGAGGCCATCGAACGGGCCGTCAGCCCCGCTTAGCTCCACCCCACTTTTGAAGAGGAGCCCAAGCCATGATCTCTGAGACGCTCACGATCCGTGGGCACATCATCGATTCCCTTACCTTGTCACGTGTGCTGGATGTGATCCTGGAACTGGGCGGCGAGTACTACGTCGAGAGCTTCGAGATGGGGCGCACCCGCGAGGAGCCGAGCACGGCCGTGCTGAGGGTCTCCGCCGCCGATGGCGACAAGCTCGACGAGATCCTGCGAGAGGTCGAGCGTCACGGCGCGTCATCGGACGAGGGCGAGGCGAAACTAGCGTCCGTCGACATGGACGGTGTGTATCCCGAAGGCTTCTACTCCACGACCAATCTGCCCACCCATGTGCGTGTGAGCGGGCAGTGGCTGGAGGTGCAGGGCATCGAGATGGACTGTGCCGTCCGTATACGCCAGGGCGACTCTGGACTCGTGGCGGAGTGTGTGAGCTTCGCGGATGTGCGCGCTGGGGACATGCTCATCGTCGGCCATGACGGGCTCCGCACCAGCCGCTGGGAACCGGAGAAGGCGGACGAGGGCTTCGGTTTCATGACGAGCAGCATCTCCACCGAGCGGCCGAAGCGCACACTCATCCGACGCGTGGCGGAAAGCATGCGGGCGACGCGCGACGCGGGGCGCGACATCCTCTTCGTCGGCGGGCCCGCCATCGTGCACTCGGGCGCGGGCCCACTTCTGGAGAGGTTGATTCACGATGGCTGGGTGAACCGTCTCCACGCGGGCAACGCGCTCGCGACCCATGACATCGAGTCCCTGTTGTTTGGCACGAGCCTGGGCGTCGGGCTGGAGCATGGGACCCCATTCCGCCACGGTCACCAGCACCACTTGAGGGCAATCAACACGATTCGACGGGCCGGTTCGATACGCGCCGCGGTCGATCTGGGCATCCTGAAGGGCGGGATCATGCACGCCTGTGTGCTGCGCGGAGTGCCCTTCGTGCTGGCCGGCAGCATACGGGATGATGGCCCTCTCCCCGACGTGATCACGGACGTGATTGATGCGCAGCGGGCCATGCGCGAGCTCATCGATGGCATCGGGATGGCGCTTCTTGTGGCTACGACCCTCCACAGCGTTGCCACCGGTAACCTCCTACCGGCGCCGGTCAGGGTCGTCTGTGTCGACTCCGATGCCGATACGGTCATCAAGCTCGCCGATCGTGGCACCCATCAGGCGGTGGGTCTGGTCACAGATTGCGAGTACTTCCTGCGTGAACTCGTCACGGCACTCGCCGAGGGATAGAGCCAGGAATCCGCGATGATGGGCGAGAACGTTGGTGCACCACACCACGGAAACAGGGTGAGTCACTTGACGCGACGTCTGAAGGATGCGGGGCTTCTTACGGCGGCTCTAATGATCCTGGCTCTCACCTCCTGTCAGAGGGATGCGACGTCCCCTGAACCGGCGCCGGTACCCCAGACGGGAGTGTCTACCACGCCCGAAGGCGGAGGGGCTGTGGAGGGCATGACCATCGCCCTTGTGCCGAAGGGCACAACCCACGTCTTCTGGCAGACCGTCAAGAAGGGCGCCGAAGACGCGGCGGCTGAGGTCGGCGCACGCATTGAGTTCAAGGGCCCGGCCAGCGAGGAGGACATTATCGGCCAGATCAGCATCATCGAGAACCTCACGAGCGCCGAGGTGGATGGCATCGTGATGGCGGCCTGCGACGCCGACGACCTCATCGCCCCCCTGGCGCGGGCGAAGGACGCGGGTATCCCCATCGCCGTGATTGACTCGGGCATCAATGACGACTCCATCCCGGTAACCTACGCCGCGACGGACAATGTGCTCGGCGGTCAGCGGGCGGCCGAGGCGCTCATGGAGTTGATCGGTCCTCAGGGCGGCAAGGTGGCGGTCATACCCTTCATCCAGGGCGCCCAGAGCTCTGACGAGCGCGAGCGGGGTTTCGTCGAGGAGATCCAGAAGCACCCCGAGTTCGAGCTTCTCCCGCCTCTCTACTCGAACAGCCTTCTGCAAGAGGCCGTCAAGGTCGTCGAGAACCTCCTGAACGCCCACCCCGATGTGAAGGGGATCTTTGCGGCCAATGAGCCCGGAGCGATGGGCGCGGCTCGCGTCCTGGAGCAGCGAGGTCTGGCGGGCCAGGTGACCTTGGTGGGGTTCGACGCTGCGGAGCCTGAGATCGACGGTCTAGAGGCGGGCACCATACAAGCCCTGATCGTGCAGGACCCCTACCGGATGGGCTACGAGGGTGTCATGGCCGTCGTGAAGGCGATCAAGGGCGAGACGGTGGAGCCGAAGATCGACACCGGTGTCACCGTCGTCACCGCTGACAACCTCGAGGACCCCGAAGTCGTCGAGCTTCTGTCATCACAGGCTGGCTAGCCGAGCGCGGGTATGTCGGGCCCGACCCGACGCGACAGCTATGACGGTCTTGTCTTCGGGCGTTCACTCGCACTCGAGGGTGACGGTGATACCGTTCTGCCAGACGCGTTAGGTGAGCACGTGTTGCCTGAGGCCTTGCTACCGGGATCTAGGCATGTGCGGCGATGTCCGCTTCGGCGATAGTGCGGAGGGGGGCGGTCTCGTGATCACGCGCATTGAAGTTCTGAACTACCGCTGCCTGCGGTACGTCTCCCTGCCCCTTGATCGGTTCCGCCTTCTGGTGGGCCCCAATGCGAGCGGGAAGAGCACGCTCATGGATGTGCTCACACTGATTCGGGATGTCCTCACGCCAGAGATACAGGTAGCCAAGGCGATGAGCGAGCGATCGGAGGGCAACCCTCTTGCACTGGCATGGCTCGCAAAGCCCTCCGAGGTGCAGCTTGCTGTGGAACTGGCTCCGCCCGCCGGCCTCTTGCCCGAGCATCCAAGTGCGGCGTTTCGCTATGAGCTTGCTATCAACGTTCAGGCGGCTGCCGATCCTGAGATCGCAGCCGAAGCGCTGTTCCTGTACCGCGAGGGCATGCCGCGCCGTGACCGGGACCGTGAGCAGCGCCTTCTGTTCCCTGAGTCGGCCCGCCCGCCCGAGGGAATCCTGCACCTAGATGAGGGTCGGATACGGAATAGGCAGAAGGTAGTCAGCAAGGCCAGGGACGGTAAGGACTACTACCAGTGGAGAGTCCGATCCGGCGACCAACAGCCCTGGAACCAGAGCGTCTACCTAGGGCGCTCGCGGGCGGCCTTGGCGTACCTACCGGTCGATGAGCGCGATGAGAACGATCCCTTCCGTAAAGCGGACTGGGTGCGCCAGTTCCTGACACGCGGCATCGTGGACCTGCATCTGGACATTGAAGCCCTGAGACGGCCGTCTCCACCAAGCTCCGAGCGTGCTCCTCTACCCGATGGGTCCAACATGGCGTGGGCGGCCCGCGACCTCCTGGAGCAGCATCCGGCGGTAGCTCGGGAGTGGCTACAGCACGTAGGCACCCTGATACCCGCCCTGGTCGATGTGTCAACGGAGGTGCGTGACTTCGATCGACACTGTGTCCTCAGGGCGCACTACGCGAACGGAGCAGCCGTTCCCAGCTGGCTGGTCTCCGATGGCACGCTGCGTCTGCTTGCGCTAACCCTGTTCGCCTACTACCCCCACGGACCATCGGTCTACCTCGTCGAGGAGCCCGAGAACGGCATTCACCCCGCGGCTGTCGACGGACTCATGGGTAGTCTCAGTAGCATGTGGGATGACCAAGTCCTTGTTGCAACTCACTCCCTAGCGCTTCTCGCTGGTGCCGGCCCCGGACAGGTGCTCTGCTTTGGTCTCGGTACAGACGGGGCAACGGACATCACGCTGGGGGAGCGCCACCCATGCCTTGTGGACTGGCAGAGCGACTGGAATCTCGCCGATATCACAGCGTCAGGGATACTCGCATGAGCGCAGGCTGCGGCACGCGCGACCTCGCCATTCTTGTGGCCGACGACACGATGAGACTTGTCGTCTCTGCTGGTATAGAGAACTGGCTCACCAAGCCAGGCGTTAGTCCGATGACGTACAGCCTGTTGACTAGTCCGACCAAGGATGCAGGCGTGCTCCTCCGCGCCCATGAGACGCTTCGGCCACTGTGTCGGACGCACCGTTTCGCCGCTGCGGTCTTCGACTATCATGGCTGCGGGGCCGAGCATCAGCTCACGACGGAACAGGCCGCAGCTAGGGTCCAGGCGCTGATGGAGCAGAACGGTTGGAGGAATAGGGCGAAGGCCATCTGCATCGACCCGGAGCTCGAGAGATGGGTTATCTGTACTCACGCGCGGCTCGAGAAGGAGTTGGGCCAGAGCAGTCGGTGGGTACGCACGACACTGGCCAGCGCGGGATACGACCCAGACAAGGAGGGCAAGCTCGCTGATCCGAAGTCCGCCTGGGAGGAGCTGCTGCGCAAAGCCCGCAAGCGCAAGAGCGCGGCACTCCTAGCCAACCTCGCGAGTCGACTCCCTCTCGAGCGCTGCTTGGATCCGGCGTTCCAGGAGTTGGCTCAGTTCATCAAACAGTGCGCCGACAGCCCCCTACCCCATCCCCAGTAGCTCGCGCGCGTTGTCACCGCCGATGGCGCGACGAACGCGTGCCGGCATGTCGAGCTCCTGTAGCCACTTCTGGATCGGCAACTCATCGCCCGGGCTGAGGTAGTCCGTGCCGAACAGCATCCGCCTCCAATGGCGCTCGACGAACCCGACGGTGAAGTCCGGATCGCGCGTCAGCGCGTTATACCCCGATCCAGCCGAGATATCCGCATAGAGGTTCGGGTACGACTCCAGGAGCCGTTCGAGGGCCCCTCCCGGCGCGATGGGACCAGACGGGTAACCCGCACGCGGGTCATCCGCGCTGATCGCGCTCCAGAACCCAGGGCCATGCCCAACCCACCTGATGTTCGGGTACTGGCGCAGGCAGCACTCGAGGCCGGGGAGTCCGGGCTCGTCGTAGCAGAGATCGCCCGCGATCTCGATCACGAGGGGCAGCCCCAGCTCGTCGCACTTCTGGTAGACGATGTGGCACAGTTCATCGTCGATGCGCAGGCCGCACACGTGCTCGCCGAACCCTTGGCAGCCATGGTTGTGAACGGCGTGATCGATGAACTCGCCCACCATTGGATAGCGCGGATCGACGGCACAGAAGGCGATGAGGCGCTCGGGGTACATATCCCGGGCTGCGAGGACCTCCTCGGTAAGCGAGTATCCCCACAGCCCCTCAGGGCTCTCGAGGGCGAGGAGCACCGCGATCTCGATCCCCTCGCGGTTCATGCGATCGACGAGTTGGTGCGCCGTGAGCGGCGCGCGGGCGGGGTGCTCTTCCCGGAACATGCGGCCGATATGCACATGGAAGTCGACGAGCCCCTGACCAGCCACCCTACTCTCCCCCTCCGAAGTGCGGAGCGAGCCATCGTTCCTCAGCGGCGACCATCTCATCGAACATGGCTCGTATCTCAGGCAGAGAGCAGACAGCGGCGGTCAAGGGGTCCAGGGCGGTGGCCATGAAGGCCTTTTCGAGGTCGCGCTCCAGTACTGCCTCGGCAACGAGCCGCTGTACGACGACGTTGGATTGGTTCAGCCCCGCCAGCTGGGGCGGTAGCTCACCGATGGCACAGGGCCGGATGCCGGTAGCATCGGTCATGCACGGCACCTCCACGCAGCACCCCGGTTCCAGGTTCATGATCAGCCCGTCATTGGCGACGTTGCCGTTGAAGCGATAGAGGGTGTTCGTCTCGATGGAGTGGATGATGCGGCTAGCGTACTCGTTCGAGGGCCCCTCCTGCGCGGCCTTGCGCGCGGCCTCGTCGCCGAAACGCTCCTCGCTCTCCCACCGTCGGTGCTGGGGCGCTTCGGCGCTCGGAGACCGGTAGTCGAGGTGGTACTGCTCCAGCAGGTCGGGCCGCTTGCGGAAGTACGGAACGTACTCCGACATGTGGGGCGTCGACTCGGTCACGAAGTACCCGAAGTGACGCATGATCTCGAAGCGAACGGTGTCCTTGGCGAAGGTCTCCGGGTTCTCCAGCGCCTCCCACAGGGCCGGGTAGGCATCCTCGCCATTGCGCTTCAGCTCCAGGAACCAGGACATGTGGTTGATGCCCGCAACCCAGTAGGTCATCTCGCTGAATGGGGCGCCGATGTACCCCGCGAGTTGGTGCGCCGTCCCCTGAACGCTGTGACAGAGGCCCACATTGCGGATCGTGGTGCCCTCGTTCACGATCCACGTGAGCATGGCCATGGGGTTCGTGTAGTTGATGAGCAGCGCGTCGGGGCAGAGCTCCTGCATGTCCGCGCAGATCGCCAGCATCTCGGGGGCGCTGCGGAGGGTCCGGAAGATGCCCCCCGGCCCAACCGTATCGCCGACGCGCTGGCTCACGCCGTACTTGGCCGGAATCTCGATCTCGTAGTGATAGGGCACGCCGTCGTAGGCAGGCCCCCCCACGCTGATGGCGACGACAACATAGTCGGCGCCATCTAGGGCCTCCCGCCGATCGGTTGTTGCCACTACCTTGGCGCCGCAGCCGTGGGCATCAACGACCTTCCGGACGAACCCGCCTACGGCGTCGACGGCGTCCCGGTTGATGTCAACAAGGGCGATGGTGGACTCCCGCAGTTCGGGGAAACTCAGAATGTCGACCGATAGTCGTCCGCCGAACCCACTACCAGCACCGATGAGTGCGATCTTCGCCATTGGACACTGCCTCCTCCCGGCGCTCTGTGGCGCCACAGGTGAAGTTCGTGGCGTTGACCGCCCACACCTGGATGCTCGCCGCGCCGCGTCGACGGCAGGGCTCCCCTCGTACTACCCGCCTCTCCGCTCGTACATCGTGGAGTTCACCTGGCGGGCAGCCTCTATCAGCTCGTAGTACGGTGTGTCCGTCTGACTCACGAACCCTATGTTGGAGTTCTCCCCATCGAAGCGCCCCACCAAGGGCTGGTCGCAGTAGGTGAACCAATGGGCGCCTACGCACCAGTTCAGGTCCAGGGCTCGCTGGATGTAGCCGATGTACTTCTCGGCACGGACGGCCTGGGATTCGACATTGGGGCCGAACATCCCCCGGTCCATCGCTGCGAAATGGAACTCCCCGATGATGCCGGGCTTCTTCAGATCCATCACGTGGCGAGCGTGGGCGGTGAGGTTGTCGGCATCGCCGTAGATGTTGAAGGATACGACATCGCAGTAGCGCTCCGCCACATCCACCACCTCAGCCGGCGCGATACCGCCGAACCGCTGGCCCAGGTAGAGGTGGTGCGGAGCATGCTCCTTGACCGCGGCAGCCACGGTGCTGAAGTAACGCTCCGCGTACGCCGTGAGCAGCATGGAGAGGTCGGAGCGGATCGGGGCGGCGAGGTCGCCATCGCGGAGGAGAACTGGCTCGGCGCAGAACGCATTCCATGACTTGTAGCGAGTACCCCATGCCGCGTTCAGAGCGGTGATGGGGCCATGCCTCTCCTGGAGAAGCTCCACCATAGCTCGCTTGGCGGGAGCGCGGCCGGACATCGCGAGGCAGTTGATGGGAGCCGTGTATGTCAGCCGACCGTGCCAGTAGTAACCCCACGCGATCTCGTTGTCCACGAAGTATCCGATGCACAGCGGGTCGTCGCGGAACTGGGTGATGCTTTCGGCAATGGCAGCGCGCGCCTGACCAGGCCACCCGGGGTCGAAGACATCGGGAATAGTGGCCCACACCCCCTGGATCGTGGGGCCGCTCCCCGTCCACAGGGTGCAGGTGTACGGCTTGCCAGCCTCGTGGAAGGTCTGGTCTGACCATGCCGCGATCGTGTTGAACCCCCAGGCATCGAGTCTCTCACCGGTGCGGGCGAGCCAGGGCTCCCAGAAGTCGGGCCCGTACTTGCGGTATAGGTTCATCTCGTAGAAGTTGGCTTCCGCGGATTCAGCCGACCCAAAACGGCTGAGCGCATCGCCCGGCTCCGGCAACCAGGAGAAGAGATACTGACGGTCCCTGATTGGCCCGCCGTTCTGCGTGTTCACGCAGTCGAGGCCCGATGACCAGAAGAGCTTCCCGTTGGGCGCCACGAGCCACCACTTGCCATCCACCTGGGCGGTCCTAAACCATCCGGTCGCGTCGAGTTGGGGCCCATCGGCCCATGCGCCGTACTCGTCGAAGGAGGCGGGGCGTCCGTTGTGGCTCAACCACTCCGTCTCTTGGGACCTGTCCTTGGTCAGGTCCTCGTCCCGCGTGATCTTGCCGGGCCATTCGGCGTTGGCGTACTGGCCGTAACGATCGACGAGGTCGCGCATCGGGACCTCCGGCGCGAGACGCACGTTATCGATATAGATCGTCCGAGCCGTCTCCGGCCTCAGCAGGAAGATGTGGACACCCGTCACGCCAGCGAGATCAAGGTCCGCGGAGCGCAGGGCGCCGTTCACATCGCCCAAGAGGGCGGGCGGACCGAAGTACATGTGAGGCAGTTCGCGCGGCAGAGCGATGGAGACTGTGGTGGCACGGTTCGGACGCACCCGAACCTCCGTCTGTTCCATCGCCTCTACGCCGCCTGCCTTCGTGTCGAGCCGTACGTTGAGCCCCAACTCGGCGTCGCCCTCGACAAAGACGTCGAAAGCAACGGCTCCGTAGCCAGTCCAGTCCGTGAGCGCCAGGCATTCAGCCCCTAGGGCCAGGGCCGGATACCCGTCCGACTGTTCAAACTCGACTCGCAGAGCGAACTCGCCCTCGGTGACATGGTCGGAGACGGGTGTCGCGGACGCGTCCACGACACGCCATTCCGCCGTCGGTTCCTCGAAGGAGGCGATCGTGGTGGGCGGCGCGAGGGCAACGTGTGCACCCAGCGCCAGAAGGCAGCTCAGCATGTTCAGTTCCTCTCCAGGATAGGGCACTGTATCAGCACAGCGTCCCTGCCGTCACTTCTCGGGACTCCAGTTGCGCGATCGGGAACCACGCGAGATGCGCTCCTGGGTGGGCAGGCCGGTGACGTCCTGAGGGCAGCTCGTGACATATCCATGCACCCCCAGAGCGATGTCCTCAACATGCCGCAGCATGATGGTTGGATTCTCAGTGGACGGCGCGATCTCGTCCCGCTCCACGATGAACTCCAGAGGTGGCAGCTGCGAGCGGTACTCATCGTAGATGCGAGCGATAGGCGCCTCGGCCTGCACCATGCCATGGGGCAGCAGGATCACCCACGCGCCGATGAACACGTGCCTCGTCTCCTATGCAGTCAGGTCGGTTCCTGTAGGTTCGTTGCGCGGCAGCGCGCTCCTACCCCATCCGGCCGTGGCGCAAGGAACGGGAGCGATGCAAGCGGAATGCGCCCGCAGATCTACTCCAGATGAAAGGTGGCGAGGGGAATGCACCCGCGCTGCGCCTGGCTGCTCGTTCTTTGCGCCGGGTTCGTTGCGGGTCTGGACGCTCTCGTACTAGTGCCGAGGTGATCAATGGTGGAACTGGCTGCTTTGCTGACGCTCTTCGCCACCGGCGCCCCCGCAGACGCCGTGGCGATCGTCGAGTGGGGAGACGCCCGCGCAATCGTCAGGCAGACGCCCGACGGTGACGAACGGCTCGTCTATGTGCGGATCGGGAATCCCGGGGATGAGCCGCTCACCGGAGCCACGCTGGTGGGCGCCGGAGCCCGGCGCGACCTCATCACCGTGCCCCCCGGTGGCTGCATGGACACCCTCTGGCTGCCCGCAGACAGGAATGTCGTCGAGGCGACGCTGCTCGTGGGGCAGGAGGTGCGATGGGAGGGTCTTCTGGAGGTCGGCCCGCTGCCCGGCGACGCCGTGAGGATCGAGGCCTCGCCAACGGTAGCCATCGAGCAGCTCCAGCCCCTGATGCTCCGGGGAGCGAACTACCTGCCACGGCTCACGCCTTGGCCGGGGCTTTGGCGCGAGGCAGACCGCCGAGTGTTCCAGGCGGAGTTCGCCGCTCTGGAGGAGCTCTTCGTCAACACCCTCCGGACCTTCTACTTCTTCGACACGGATAGCGGCCTGATCACCCAGGAGGGGCTCATGACGCCGGAGATCCTCGCCCGCATCGATGTGCTCCTTGATGAGGCCGAGGCCCATGGAATGAATGTCATGATCTGTCTGGGAGGAGCGCTGCCGCCCCTGGAGGACCACGACACCTTCCGCCGCTTCATGCGCTCCGGCGTGGAGCCCTTCCGCTACGATGGCCGAGTGCTCATGTGGGACCTCATCAACGAGCCCGGCGGCTCGGAGGGCCCGAAGGCCACGCCCGAGCTCGCGCGCTGGATTCAGGTCATGTACCCGGAGCTAGTGGATCTCGCGCCTGAGCACATGATCACGGTGGGCCTCGCGTGGCAGTTCGATCAGCTCTGGGACCTGGGGATCCAGCCGCCTGTAGGCCAGTTCCACAACTACTCGGGCGCCGTGGCGGTGCAGCCAGAAGGCGAGCCGCCTGTTCGCAACGTCGCCGACGACCTGACGGACATCCTGGAGTTCATTGATCATCGACCGCTCATCGTGGGCGAGTTTGGCTATACGACCCACCGTACGGACGCACGGCCAGACGCCTCCGACCAGCGCCAACTGGAGATATACGAGGGGGTCCTTCTCGGTGCCGAGGTCGCGAGGATCGCCGGTGTCTACAACTGGATCGTCTTCGACTTCGTGCCCGACTGGATGGGGGTGGAGGAGCAGCACTTCGGGGTGATCCGCACCGACGATTCACTCAAGCCCGCCGGTGTGATGCTCCGCGACACCTACCGCCGATGGATGGACAAGGTCCGGGCGCCGTGGGAGCTACCCCGAGCCCTTCAGCCTCGCCACTAGGTCGCGCTCGAGCCGCTGCCGGTTCGGCACACGCCCGGAGACGATGACCTCTCCATCCAGGAGCAGCGCTGGGGGCATGACCAGTTGGTCCGTGGGTGGATCCGCTTCGAGGGGGTTGAGGCTTTGCACGGTTACGCCTGGTATCCCTTGCTCGGCGATGATCTCCTCGACCAGCTGCCTGAGAGCATGGCACTTCCTGCATCCGACCCCAACGATGATGGCCGTTGGCATGGCGGGGACCTCCTCTCTGGGCCACGCACGCTGTTCGCTGCCCCCCGACGGAGCGCCTGCGTAGACAGGGGCGCCGCTACGGCGGCGCCCCTGGAGGGACGGGGAGTCTACTTGAAGACCTCGACGGGGCGCCCGGAGATGGCTTTGACGTGTCCATCCATAAAGGCGACGTTCGTGAAGCTCCACTTCGGCATCTGATGGGCGAACGGCGCGCCCTGGCTCCAAAAGAACTGGCCGAAAACATCGCTCCACATCCAGAGATCAGGCTCTGAGGCCAAGCTCAGGCGCCGGGGTGGGTGCCGCACGATGAACGGGCCGGTGTGGGGGTGGATCCCATCCATCGACCAGAAGTAGTAACCGACGTTGCCCGCAGCCCAGTTGTCGGGCGTATGGGCGAGGGTCGGATCGTACGTGGATAGGATGTCCACGGACGGGCAGTAGTAGGCCGCCTCGCTCTTCACATACGGGTAGAGCCCAAAGGACACGTTCGGCATCGGGTTGCCCTGGGTAACCCCCACCGGGAGGAACTCATCGTAGTCGCTGCCGTACATCATGGCGGCCTTGCAAAGCTGCGACAGGTTGCTGACGCAACTCGTTCTTCTAGCGCTCTCCCTTGCGCGGGCGAAGACGGGGAATAGGATAGCGGCGAGAATGGCGATGATGGCGATAACGACGAGCAGTTCGATCAGTGTGAAGCCTCTGCGTCTCATGGCTGCGTCACCTTGCTCAGTCCCCTCATGGCGCTGGCTGTTGCGGGTACGTGCTTCGACCGCATAGGGTGTCAGCCTCCAGAAGCTACCAGCAAGTCTTATGTACGAAACGCGGAATTGCTTACGGGTCTACCCACAAGGGTCCGCGCGACATGCCGTACACGGCCGTGGGGCGCCCCAAGAGCGTCCGGTCCGTCTGACCCGCCTCATTCGGGAGAGGAAGAGGCCTGACGGCTGCCTGTCAGTGGTAACCAGAAGACACTGCAGCAGACACCTAGGGCGCGCCTAGCCCCAGATCGTCCTCCCGTTCGGCAAGGAAGCGCGCCACGTTCCCAATGTGCTCATCGAGGCTCACACCCAGCTCCTCCGCCCCTCGTGTGATGTCATCTCTGTTCACCGCGGCGGCGAAGGTCTTGTCCTTCATCTTCTTCTTGACCGATTCCGGGGTGATATCCGTGAGGCTGCGGCTGGGCCGGACGAGGGCGCAGGCGACGAGAAACCCCGAGAGCTCGTCCACCGCGAAGAGCGCCTTCTCGAGAAGCGTGTCCCGAGTGACACCGGTGTGCTCGGCATGGGAGAGCACCGCTTTGATCACCCATTCCTCTGCCCCGCGGTCGCGCAGGATCTCGGCACCCTTGCCAGGATGCTCCTCCAGCGTTGGGTGGATCTCCCAGTCGAAGTCGTGGAGCAGGCCGATGGTTCCCCAGACCTCTTCGTCCTCTCCAAAGGAACGGGCGTAGCCACGCATGGCCGCCTCTACAGCCAGGGCATGCTTCCGCAAGCGATCGCTCTCGGTGAACTCGCAGACGAGCTCCCAGGCCTGAGTACGCGTCATCACTGTCTCCATTCGGCCGCCGGGGATCATCCTCCCCGCGAATCTCGTCCATGAGCCTGGACGGGCCAGCATGGGTCGGATTCGCTTACATGCTGCTTCCCCCTCTCGCACCGGTCCAGAAGGGCAACCCGCCGGCGGGAGGAAAGCACTCTGGGGATGCTACCGGAAAGGACACCATGCTCTCGATGCTGGCACCGCGTATCTGGACCCGGCTTGCGCTGGTGGGGCTGCTCCTCATAGGGCGGCCCGCCACGGCCATCACTCTATCCGTGGAGGACACCCGCGGCCGGTCTGCGCTCCTGGCAGTGGACTCCACGACCGCTGGCAGCGTGGTTGCCGCCTCGCCCTGGCAGGCTCTTATCGAAGACCCATCGCGCCAGGATGTGTCCCTCGTAGAGCTATCGGCCCAAGGAGACCGCGCCGTCGCGCTGGTGAACCACGACCCGTCCCCCGCGGGCAGAGTCGAGACGGTTCAGGTGCTCGCGACTCGGCTCGAGGCCGGGGGAGCCTACCAACTCAGCCTGCAGGCCCGTGGCCGAGTCCTCGCCGATGGGGAGGCCCAAGCCTACGTTGAGGGACGCAGCCCCGGAGGCGCGTGGGAGGAACTGCTCCGCCTCGTGCTCGATGTGAGCGGCGAGTGGCTCGATACCAGCGGGCAGCTTCGCGGCCGCGATGGGCATCAGGAGGTCCGCGTCGGACTGCGCTTGCGGGGGCGAGGCTCTCTGTACGTGGACGCCGTCCATCTTGCGGCCGTGAACTCGGAGGAGAACCTGCTTCGGGACGGGGGCTTCGAGGGCGGCGCCTACTGGCAGATCGAGCACCGACTCCAGGCGCCGGGCGCCGACTGGCAAGGAAACCCCGCGGTCATCCGCGAGCCAACCTTCCGGTGTCTCGGACTGCTCCCTGGCACCATGTACGAGGCTCGCGCGCGCCTGGTCTCCGCTGTTGGTCGACCTCTCGAGGAGTCACCGGTGGTGCAGTTTCGCACCCAGGACGAGGACACCGCGGCTGCCGACGGCCTCCGTGTCACCGAAGCGGTCCCCCTTGCTCCGCCTGGACTGACATCTCCCTGCCTTGCCCCAGTCAGCGAGGGGGCGTTGCTGGTGGCCGGCCACGGCGGAGGCGTCTACTCCCACGCCGTTCTGCCCACTGGCGAGCTGGCCCCTCCGGTCCAGATCGCGCCTGCCATCTCCGTCGACGGCAGCCCGGCGCCTATCGATGATATCCACTGCTGCACCGTCGGTGAGAAGCTCGTTGTCGCCTATGCCGTGAGCCTCGGCCCGGGCCCGGAGAACCGCAGTGTGCGGGTCGTAGCCAAGGATCTTCGCACTGGCGCAGTGGTGGGTCCTCAGAGCATCCGCTCGCCAGACCCCCTCTGGACGACGGCCTCAGCGGCGGTCGCGGAGTGCTGGGGCGCTCTGTGGGTTCTGTATAGCGAATCCACCGAGGGGGCGGCCGGAGCCGCCGCGCGCCTCTGGCTTCGACCACTGGACGCCGAGACGCTGGATCCCCTTGGTGACGATGTGCCCGTGGCGACCGATCCCGAGCACCTGCCTTCTGACCCCTCTCTCGGGTCTCTCGACGGCGAACTGGCTCTACTCTACGTGGACCAGCAAATCGCGCTGAGCGGCGCCGACTCCGCCACGCGGGCACCGTCACCGCTCTACCTGCAGTTCTTCGACGGCAGGACCTTCGCGGGCCCGAGGCTCATCACTGCCGATGGGCGGGCGAGCCAGCCCCATGCCGTTCGCGTGGGCGAGCGCCTCGCAGTGATATGGCGGCAGGATGACGATGGTCCGCTGACTCCGGCGGGAGATCGGATGTTCCAGAACCTGGCCCTCGCCTGGGTCGATGCCCGGGGGGCATCGGAGCCTCTCGAACTGCTCAGCGACCGCATCTACGCGGATTCCCCGTCCGCCTCCATGGTCCAAGGGCGCGTGCTGGTCGTCGAGTCGCGATGGGAGCACCTTGCAGGGCTCCCCGATGATCCGGCACTCGATCTCGGCTTGTGGGCTACCTGGCTGGACCCGTAGAGTGTTGGGCGCGGAGCGGCACGTCCGCGACGGTCGGATTGGCGGTCTCTCGGCTTGGTCTATCTCCGAAGGCTTCTAGCGGCACGTCCTCAGCGCTCACGGGTCTTCCGCTACACGCTCACGATGCGCGCAACGGTCGCCTTGCTGCTCTGGGCGGTGGCTGGCTTCGGCGCCCCCGCGAGACTGGATGTCACTGAGAACTATGGTTACGGGACTTTCTGGCTCATTGCCGCGGGCGTGACGATCCTAGCGTTGCCATTCCTCGTCCTAGCCATCAACGATGCCCTGTGGTCGGCCCGTGGACGCATCGTTCTCGGCCTGGAGGAGATCCGTTACCGTGGGGTGCGAGGCGAGACGGCGACCATCCCGTACAGCGAGGTCCTCGCCGCGACCACCGACCGAGTCCTCGAAGGACTGCGGCCACACTGGCTGCGCCTTGACCTCACCAGTGGACAGAGCGTGCGCATTCGCACCCTGGGCCTGGGGCGTTGGGGGCTGTTCCTGAGGATCCTCTGCGAGAGGGCCGGTCTGGAGGACGCCTATCACACGCGCGAGGACATCGGCCGCAAGAGAGACGTCCCCGTGACGCGCTACGAGTGGCCAGGCGAGGACTCGGAAGAGTGTTCGCCCACTGAAGAGTGAAGGGCTCACGGGGCGGTACATGCCACGGAGCCCGTTCACGCTCAACCCTTCTGCCTACTGGCGCGGACTGTCGGTGCTTCGCATTGCCTGCCTGAACGGCGAGGCGGTTAGCCAGCTTGGCGGTTGAGCTACGGGCTCCGCGTGAGAAACCCGGGCTGTGTCACTACTCCGTCACCACTTCCTCTCCGGAAAGGGCTTCTTCCCTCACGCCGCTTCGCTCACCAGGAAGACCAGTCTCACGATCTCCGCTTCGAGGCCCTAAGTGGCCTGACCGGCTCATCTGATGGAAGCGCCTATTCGCTCGGCTGACTTCCCTGCGGCGTGTGTCTTGCTTGTATACAAGTGCCCGAAACACCTTCACCCATTGCGGTCGCCTGCCCAACCTCGCCAGAGTGCTAACGCCAGGAGGGAGCTGATTGCCCGAAACGAAGCCATCTGTGACAAGCTCGCAACACGAAGGAGAGTCCTCCATGGCGCACACAGGTCCCTGCCGCGGCTACATCATCTCCCACACCCACTGGGATAGGGAGTGGTACCGTCCCTTCCAAGTGTTCCGCGCGAAGTTGGTGGATGTGCTCGACGAGGTCCTCGATGCCCTGGAATCGGACCCTCGCTACCGCTTCTTCCATCTCGACGGACAGACGATCGTCATCGACGACTACCTCGATATCCGTCCGGAGGCCGCTGAGCGGCTGCGCGCTCTTATGGAGGCGGGGCGGCTGATCGCCGGCCCATGGTTCGTGGCGCCCGACGAGACGCTCCCATCGGGCGAGGCGCTCGTGCGCAACCTCCTCCGCGGCACTCGCTCAGCGAGATCGTGGGGGGGTGAGCCCCTTGCCGTCGGCTACGAGCTGGACATGTTCGGCCACATCAGCCAGTTCCCCCAGATCTGCCGTGGCTTTGGCATCGAGACCGCGATGCTGTTCCGAGGCGTCAATGACGAGGGGAACCCCGCCGAGATGATCTGGGAGGGGACCGACGGCACGCGACTGCTACTCCTCCGCCTGCCCAACGACGTCGCGTACTCGGACTTCTTCTACTATGTGCGACACCCTGCCAGAGGGAAGCCCTTCGACATCGACGAGGCACTCGGACGACTCAAGGAGCTCGTTGAGTTCGAGCGAGACCGCTCCACAACGGCCGAGCTGCTGTTCATGGATGGCGTGGACCACATCGAGATCCTCCCAGAGCTTCCGGACCTCATAGACGCCTGGAATGCCCGACCCGAGCTTCGCGAACTGTGCGAGATGTCCCACGCCTCCCTGCCCGAATACCTCGGTCGTATCCACGAAGCCGTGGACCGCGACCGACTGCCCGTGTTGCGGGGCGAGATCCGCGAGCCGAACCGCAGCGGCACCCTCTCGAACCTCTTCTACGGGATCCACTCAAGCCACCCGCGGGTCAAAAGGTGGAACGACGAGTGCGAGTCGCTCCTGACTCTGGCTGCCGAGCCGTGGTCTGTGGCGGCGAGCCTGGCAGGCGCGCCCTACCCGGCGGGTCTCCTCCGCCGCGCCTGGCAGTACCTACTGGAGAACCATCCTCACGATTCCATCTGCGGCTGCTCTGTTGACCAGGTCCACAAGGACATGGAGTACCGCTTCGACCAGTGCCGCCTCATCGGCCAAGAAGTGCTGCAAAGGGCCGTGGGCTCGCTCGCCCAGGCGGTTGATACCGCCTGGATCGGGGAGGACTCGACGGGGCTCGTGCTCCTGAACGCCTCGGGCGCTCGTTGCGACGAGGTATGTAAGGTCGAGATCGCTTGGCCGCACCCAAGGCCGCCTCACTTCCGGCTGTATAGCGAGGCCGGCGTGGAGTTGCCCTATCAGATCATTCGTGAGACCCCCGCGATACCCGGCATGGCCGTCAACCACCGCGAGATACCCCACCCCACCCTCACGGACCGGCTTCGGATGGCGGTTCCAGTCAGCCTTCCGAGCGTGGGTCTCACCGCCCTCGCCGTTCGTCCGCAACCCCGCCCCGTCAGCCACCTGGGCAGCCTCTCCCCAGCGCCGGGCGTACTGGACAATGGTCTGATCAGGATCGAAGTCGGGCTGGGAGGGGCGCTGATACTGACGGACCTCCGTACCGACCAGGTCTACGCCAACCTGCTCACCCTTGAGGATACGGGCGATGTAGGCGATGGCTGGACCTACCGCGCGCCGCTTGAGGATGAAGCGGCCACTACGGTCGCGTCAGGGTGTACCGTGACCCTCGAGACGGACGGCCCCCTGCAGGCGACACTGCGGATCGATTACACTGGCTTCCTGGTGCCCAGATCCGCGGTTCGCGGAGGCCGGGGACGCTCCGATGAGCGGATCGCCTTGCCCGTCACGACTCGGATCACTCTGAGGCGCGATCAGGCCTTCGCTGCCTGCCGCATTGACGTTGACAACGTCGCACGGGATCACCGGCTGCGCGCCCTCTTCCCGTCGGATGTCGCCGCCCACACCCAGTTCGCGGATATGGCATTCGACATTGTGGAGCGGCCCATCGCCCTGCCCGACACCCAGGGGTGGAACGAGCCTGCGCAAGAGATCCAACCCCAGCAGTCCTTCGTCGCCATCTCTGATGACGAGCGTGGACTCGCCGTCGTCGCTCCTGGCGTGAAGGAATCGTGCGTGCGTGACGATCCCACCCGGACTCTCGCCGTAACACTCCTGAGGGGGTTCAGCGCCACTGTCGGCACTGCGGGCGAGGAGGGCGCTCAGTCCCTCGGACACCACTCCATCGAACTCGCCATCGTCCCCTTCAGCGGCTCGGTCTACCGCGCAGGGCTGTCGAAGGTTGCTGCGTCCATGCGCGCGCCGGTGCTGACCGCGCTGACAGGGCCTCAGGAGGGCGCGGCGTCCCTGCCGCAGAGCCTCGTCCACATGGAACCGGATACTCTGGTCCTCGACGCCCTGAAGCGAACGGAGGATGGCGACGCGTTCCTGTTGCGGTTCCACAACCCAACGCCTCAGCCATGCTGCGCGACCCTCGCTCTCCGCGGCCTGGGGAGTGAAGCCTGGCGAGCCCGTCTAGATGAATCAGCAGGCGAGCCGCTACCCTTGGATGCCGGCATGCTGGCGATCGAGGTGGGCGCCAAGGAGATTGTCACACTGCGCGTGCGATGATGCGGCGAGCGGCTCCGGGGCTACTCTGAAGCGAGGTCCTGGAGCCTCCGCCGTATGTCCTCCTCGACAGCCACCAGCGGATGAACACGGTAGTTCACGGTGGCCTGGATCGTGTCGATGAGATAGAGGTCCATCGGATCCGCCATCGCCAGGTAGAGTACCTTCTTCTCCTCATCGACGAGGACCGGTATGGCGGGCCCTCGCTCAAGCTGGTAGCGGGGCACGAGCCCCACGGCCGTGCTGTCCGGCTCCGTCGACGATAGATCGATGAAATCGATCCCCCATTGGCGCCCGAGGCAGCGAACCCGCTCGGCTTCTAGGATCGCACCCTGGGCCACTAGGGCACGGCCAACATGCTCACCCGTCTCGGCCCAGCGAATCAGAGCCTGGGCTACGTCGGCCTCCGTGGCGGTGGTGTCCTCTAGCCCGTATTATTCATGAGGTT
>DBQI01000018.1 GCA_002305165.1 Armatimonadetes bacterium UBA1398 | reverse complement strand
TCAACGAAAATGAAAAGACCCTGCGAGCCCTGATGTGAGACGGCCCCGCAGCGGGTGCTGCGGGGCCGTCACTGTCGTTCCTAACCTAGACTGACCTAGGTGCTGCGAAGCCTAGAAGTACCAGCTCGCGGACGCACGGGCCAGGGCACCGGTCTCGGTCTGCGCGCCCCGCGACCAGGTGGTCAGGCCGAGGTCGACGTTGATATCGAAGTCGCCGTGGATGCTGATATCGGTACCGATGATACCAGTGTAACGGGACTGGTTGACGTCGCCCTCATGGATGAGGTTGAAGCGCCAGTCGCGGTCGCCGTCGTGGTAGACGAGGCGTAGCCACTGGGCCGAGGTTCCGACAACCATCGGGATGGCCGAGTTCATACGGTGGCTCCAGAAGCCGGGGCCATAGCCAGAGCCGAGGGCGCTCGGCGCCTCATCATAGTTCGTGAGATACGGGCTGAGCGAGGTCATACGGGTGTTGCCGGGGCCCATGGGGCCGGGGAGGTAACCCGCAGGCGCGCTGCCAGCGCCGATCTCGATGTCGAAGTCGTTGCTGCGGACGATGTCGGCCGAAGCGTACCAGGCGACGCGGCCGGGCTGCGTGAGATAGTTCAGCGGGGCCGAGACCTCAGCACGTACTTCCTTGTTGTCGTCCCACACGTAACGGGCATCGATGCCAGCGCGACCGAGCTGGTTGCCCGGGGCGAGGCCGCCGTAGCCGTTGTGGTCATTCCAGACCCACGTGGCACCGGCATAGAAGTCGCTGCCGATGTCATCGCCGATGCGCGCGACCAGGTGCGCCTGGCCGCCGGTACGGGACTGGCCGCCACCGACGAAGAGCTCGGCCTCCTTGATGGACCAGTCGCGGTTCTGCAGCAAGATGCCATCGGTCGCTAGACTGTCGGTATCCCAGGTCAGGCCATAGCCATACTTGGTGTACTGACGACCAACGGTGACGTCCATCTCAAGCCCGAAGACCTCGGTGTCACGGATCTTGACCCAGGCCTCGTCGGGATACATGAAGTCACGCATGGGGATGCCATTGTTGTCCTCGAAGAGGACGACAGCGGCGGTGGTCTTGGCATTGACGCGCTTGTAGAACACGAGAACCGTCTCGATGGACGAGAACGAGTTGAAGGTGTTCACGCCGCCGGAGAAGAGGTTCCCAGCGTCGCCCGTCACGTTCGCCTGCGCGCCCATGTCGGCGGTCAGGATGCCAGTGACGACGTCCGGCTCGTCCTCGAGGGCCTTCACGCGCGCCTCAAGGGCATCGATGTCATCGGCCAGATCGTCCAGGCGATTGGTGATCTCCTCAAGCTCGGGCTCGAGCCAGTCGCGGAGCTCCTGGATCTTCTGGTTCAGCGTAGCCTCGTCGACGAGACCGCGGCCGTCGATCTCCTCAGAGATCATGTCAGCTACGCGATCGTAGTCAACGGTGCCGGCGGGGCCAGCGGGCCCAGCGGGGCCCTGGGGACCCGGGTCACCCTTGGCGCCAGCAGGGCCAGCAGGACCCTGGGGGCCAGGAGGGCCGGCGGGGCCAGCGGGACCGGGAGCGCCGTCGGCGCCATCGGCGCCAGCGCCACCGCCGCCGGTGGGCAGCGTCTCGACGTACCAAAGCAGACGAGCAAGCGCTACCGCGAACTCATAGCGGGTGAGGTTGTTCTTGCCCTTGAAGGTCCCGTCCGGGTAACCCTCGAGGAGGCCCGCATCGTAGAGCTCGGCGATCGCGTCATAGGCCCAGTGATCCCACGGAACATCCGGAGGTACGGGGCCACCAGCAACCATGGTCACGCCCGTGTCCCAATCGGCCGTAGCCGGGACCACAAGGAGACCACAGACGGCCGCTAGGGCCGCTAGGAGCGTAAGCTTCTTCATGTGTGTTGTCCTCCTACGAATTGCAGTGCGACGTAGGCAGTGTACGCTTGCGCTCGTAGGGGGAAGAACCCTCGGTGGGGTGGCGGGATGTCTCGTGTGTATGAGTATCCATGTTTCCTCACACATCGGGTGGCATCCATGCCGGCCACGTCTTGCTCTTCCGCTTGTCTACCCTCCCGTCCGCGCAGTCTACGCTACTGCCAATAAACCATGCTAAGCCGAAAGCTTAGCATACGACTCGGATGTGAGCAAGGCTCCTCGGACATTCCCGGAGGCTCAATGCCACGACCGAGAATCTACTGTCCTGCATTGACCGTATTCGCGATTCATCCTCCGCCCCCTTCATTACATCGGAGGCTTTTCGCGTTTATCCATGTAACGGCTGAGCTTGGCAGGCGGTTCAGTTCCACTCGCGTTGGGCCGGGGGCTTCTATGGACGGAGTGAAAGCGGCTCCGATTCTCGGAGGGCACCCACACGCTCTGAGCCTCCAGACCGATAGGCGACCTCCAGCTCGCCGGGTCCTCGGTAGGTCGAGTGCAAGTTGCCGGCTTCGTCCAGACGGAGATCCACTTGGCCACGTCCCACCCGGAGCCCGTCTATCTCGATGCCGGTACCCGTAGCAACATGCAGTGGCGCTACCATGAACCGCCCGTGGGCGCCATCTGGGTCAACCCCGAGGAGCGCCTCGAGCACGCCTGCGCCCACCATGCAGGCGCCTGCTGTATGGTACGGGTGGTCCACGGCGGCAAGCTCATCGGACCTCACGGCTCGCGGGACGTACCCTGGAGCGAGTTCGGTCATCAGACCCGCGTTGGCCGAGAGCAGCCGCCACGCCAGATCGCTATCCGCGTATCTCACCGCGATCGCCGCCTCCGCGGTGACCAGCGGGTCCACTGCGCCACTGCCCGATCGATAAGGCGAGTACCCGCTCGCCCGCGGGGCGAGGGTCCGCACGCCCCACGGAGCCACCAACCCCTGCTGCTCCAGGAACCGCGCGAAGGGAGGGATTCGGTCCGGGTCTGAAGCCAGGAAACGGATGCCTTCCGGCGAGAGGGGAGCGAGATCGCCAGCATCGAGGAACCAACCTATCTCGCTGTTCCATGCGTCGGACAGCCGTTGCTCCAGGTCGCTCCGAGCCCCGCGCAAGGCTTCCAGACCCGGCGCCGTGCCTCCCGCCGCGGCAAGTGCGGCTTCCGCCGCAACGGACGCCTCCCACCAGAGAGCCGCGCGTTGCAGGCTGGTCGCGCTATCCAGCCCGTCGGGAGTCCTCCCCGTTAGGGAGTCACTGAGAAGCGGCGTATGCTTCCTGAGGAGGCCGGCGTCGCCCGTCCACCGAGTGAACTCCGTGAGGGTCAGCAGTAGGTGGGCGGGCGCGTCGTCAGGCTCGTACCGGTAGCTCGTCTCACGTAGTGCCTGGTCGGACAATGAGAGCAGGCTGGGGATCAGCCGACCGCCGTCTGCCGGCCTTAGGTCGCGTCGCGTCAACTCATCCAGAACCGAGGTTAGCTGATCTCCCATACCCAGGGGGAGGGCGAGTCGCGCGATATGCCTGAGGTCGGGCAGCGAAGTCCACGCCGGTCCCGGCGCGTTGCCTCCCGCTGAGGGGCCAAACCCCGCAGCGAGTACGCGGACGTTTCCAGTGGAGCGCATCTGGGCCCGCATCAGGGACAGCTGGCTCCAGATGAACGCCTGATCGAGGGCCGAGTCACCTGTTCGCACCCGCGTTCCGTCCAGCGCCTGACGGTACCACTCGCCAGCCCTCCGGACCTCGAAGTCGTGGTGGCGCACCAACTCGCGAGCTTGATCCGCTGCTCTCCCCCACTGCTCCTCGTCGAGCCCGAACCCCACCACTACGGTCTCTCCGGGCGGCATTGGCTCCGCGATGGACGTTCCGCCCTCGGGCAGGACCCGTTCACGCAGGGGATGGGTTCCGGTCACCGCCGCGAACACCGTTGGCCCGCTCGCCACGGCGTTGTGGATGACGACGGCCTCCTCTCCGAGCACTTGCATGTAAGGCGAGATGCCGTCGCTGCTGGCTGGCCAGACCATGCGGAGGGATGGGGAGAGATGAAGCTCGATCACCGCGTGCTGTCCTAGGCCCGGCGCCTCGAACATGAGGCTCGCCGCTCGCCGCTCACGCGGGACGAAGACGTGCATCGCCACCTCGGCCCCCGACGGGAGCCGGTACAGGGCGGTGGCGCTCTCTGGGCGCTGGGCGAAGGCAACACGATGGGCGTCTAGCGGGATGGGTTCCTCTCCCTGAAGGCGGATCCAGGGCTTGATTCGTTCCGCTACTTTGAACGGCCAAATCCAGACCTCGAGCTCCCCCGACTCGTTGCCCACCACCAGAGCCCCTTCTCCGGCGACGACGAAAGACTGGCTAAGCGACGACTCACGCTCGAGCCGAGGCAGGGGCACGGAGCCGCCGGGTTCGGGCACGGCGCCAAAGGGGAGGACCGAGATCAGAAGGGAGAGCGTTGCGCATAGCATATAGGAGAGACTCCCCTCAACGGTCTGTTGGTTCAGGCTCCGCGCGGCGCGGCAACACGGAGCTAGCTGGGTGTGCCCGCCGGCCGCCTCGCGACTATAACGATCCGGTGGGACGTCCGCGTCAGGGGCTCTCCCTCATACCCGCCGTACGCGGCCTCAACCTCGAGCCCCGCGGACTCTAGCATCAGGCGCAGTTCGGAAGCGCAGAACAGCCGCACATGGATCTCGTGTTGGATCGCCTGTCCGTCAGGGTCGATCCATATCTGTCGCTCGTGGTTCACGCCCGTGAGCGCGTCGAGCTCCCGCTCATAGAGCACGCGTACCCCATCGGCTCGTTCGCGCCAGTCGCGTTGTCCGAACTGAGCCATCAGGAAGTCCCGGTTGACCACGTCGATCAAGAAGCGGCCTCCGGGACGGAGCACCCGGTACACCTCACGGAGTACGCTCCGCTCCTCCTGATCGTTCTCGAGGTAACCGAAGGCGGTGAACATGCTGATCACGGCGTCGAAGGGTGGCGGGGGCACGATGCGTCTCATGTCGCCCCGGGCCCACTCCACTTTGGCGCCGCGCTCCTCGGCCTCGCGTCTGGTCCTTTCTAGGAACACCTCGCTGAGGTCCTGGCCGCAGACGCGGTACCCGCGCAGAGCCAACTCGATGGCGTGGCGCCCGTGTCCGCAGCACAGGTCCAGGATGCGGGCGCCGGGTTCAAGCTCAAGGTACGCTGCTACGGCCGCCAGGTCCCTCGCCGTGCGCTCTGGTGTAATGAAGCCGGCGTACTCCGCGAAGTACGATTCGTCGAAGAAGCTCTCGTACCAAGCCATCGTCGCGTCCTCCCCACGCGGAAGCTGTAACTGGTAGGATAGCATCTGCCGTGCCGGCCGGCGGCGACCTGGGCAGCGGCTCTGGAGGTCCTGTGTGCCAAGCCTCATCGCGCTACTGATTGCGGGCCTGATCGCGCCCACTGCGCAACCGGATCGACTCGAGGCTGCTGAGCGGGCTTTGGCCTGGATCGCGACGAGTCAGACGGATGCTGGCTGGATCCCCTCCCTGGGTTCTCCTGAGCCACGCCAAAGCTGGCTCTGGGACCAGGCCCTGGCCTTGCTGGCCCTCGGCCACACGCACCCGGAGGCGGCGGGGCTGCTCATGGACGCCGTTGTGGAGGCACAGAACGCCGACGGCTCCTTCCCGGCCTGCGTGGATCCGGACACCGGCCTCGCAATGGTTGCCGAGCCTCATGTCGGCTCCACAGGGCTGATGGCCTTCGCGCTCTCACGCTACGGCTCATGGTTGGCCGATGAAGCGGCCGCAGAGGCCGCCCGCGCCGCGGCCGACTGGCTGGCTGAGCGGCAAGGAGCGGATGGCTCCGTCTCCTCCTCGACCCTTGCGAACATCGGCGCATGGTGGGGACTGGTCTCCACCGGCTTCGGCGCGGAGGCACGGAAGCTGAGCCTGTACCTCACGGGGAAGCCCTATGAGCGCTCCGACTACTGGTTCCTGCCGGAGCCTGGCAACCGAACGCTCGTCTGCGACGTGAACACCATGGCGTCGCTGCTGCTCTCGGCGAACCGGCAGTATGCGATGGCCGCCGCCGCCCTCATCCAGGTTCGAAGCTACCTCTTCATACGCGGAGTGAACGGCCAACCCGGGATGGGCATATCGGGGCCTGTAGGGGTGTGGTACGAGGGCACTGCACAGTATGTAGCCGCAGAGGGTCTCGACGCCGGGATGTTCGTTCGGACGCTCCTGGACGCCCAGAACGCGGATGGCTCTGTGCCCCACTCAGACCGGCGGGTCTCCCAGGGCCTATCCTGGCACACTCGCGCTCCCTCGCTGTCCGCAACGGTCTGGCTTGCGTTTGCTCTCGAGGGTCATCCCTTCAGTTTGACCGGCGAGGAACGCCGGGCCCTGACCCGCCAGGGACGTTCCCTTGGGCGGCAAGTGGGGCAAGGGCATCCCTCCACGGAGCAGGCCGAGGGTGAATACGACCCCTGAGAGTGATGGCGGTCAGCCAGGGCTCACGTGTCGAAGGGGAGCGTCGCGCCCTCCCACTCCAGCATGGCGCGCTTCCGCGGTAGGCCCTCCTGCCCCCCACCGAACCCAACGAGGCCGTTGACCCCCACCACGCGATGACAGGGGACGATGGGGGCGAGGGGGTTGTGTGCCATCACCTGGCCCACCGCCCTCGCCGCCCGTGGGCTGCCCGCCATCGCGGCGATCTCGCCGTAGGTTCGCACCTCGCCTTTGGGGATGCGGGAGACCGCCAGGAGCACCGCCGCTGTAAACTCGGGGAAGCGGCTCAGGTCGAGCGGCAGCTCGGGGATTGGCTTGCCCTGCTGAAGATAGCGGACGCAGGCGTCGGCGGCCCGCTTCGTGAGCCGCCCCTCCGGGAGACCTTCCCCGCGCACATCGGACAGAGCATCCTCCCGTGTCGGTCGGCCGCAGGTCGCCGCCAGGATCCCCTCCCTGCGCCCAGACACGGCCAGCCACTGCCCCTGGACCTCTCGAACTGCCGCTTCAGTCGGATTCATCCCCAACATCGATCCACTCCCCTGAGGGCACGGGCGCCCTGTCTTCACGCCGGGCCGACCCGGTGCCGGGTGTCTTGAGCCGCCTATGAATCTCCGCCGCGAGGTTCGACGATACCCCCGGCACCGAGGCGAGGTCATCCACGGTAGCCTGGCACAGTGCGCCGACGGTGGGGAAACGCTCCAGCAGCGCCTGCTTACGCTTGGGTCCCACGCCGGGGATCTCGTCCAGGAGCGAGCGGATTACCGCCTTGCCCCGCCGCTTCCGGTGGAAGGTGATGGCGAAGCGGTGGGCCTCGTCTCGAATGTGCATCAGTAGCTGCAGTGCCGGGCTTCGGTCGCTCAGAATGACGGGGCTCGCACGCCCAGGAACGAAGACCTCCTCATTCCGCTTCGCCAGCGAGATCACCGAGTACGAAGTCCCAATCTCGCCCAGCGCGGCGAGCGCGGCGTTCAACTGGCCCTTGCCTCCGTCGATGACGAGCAGGTCCGGCTCACCGCCGAACTCGTCGTCGCTCAGACTCCGGAGGACCCGGCGCTGGAGCACCTCGTGTAGCATCGCGTAATCGTCCGCCTTACCCGCATCCTCGCGGATGCGGAACAGGCGGTACTGACTGGGCGCGGGCATACCATCCTCGAAAACGACCATGGAGCCCACCGACTCCTTGCCGTGGAGCGTCGAGATGTCGTAGCACTCGATCCGACGGGGCAGCGCCGAGAGGCGCAACGCCTCCATGAGGGACTCCATGCGCGCCCGACCGCGCTCGGCCTCAGCATGGGCCGCTTCAGTGGCCTGCTTGGCAGCGAGCTCCGCGTTCTCGATCGCCATCTCCACGAGGCGCTTCTTGTCGCCCCTCAGGGGGTGATGCACGGAGACCTTCGACCCGCGCTTGACCTGCAGCCAGTCCTCGAGAAGCTCGCGGTCAGGCGGCTCTGCGGGGACCAGCACTTCCTTTGGGACCAGGGAAGCCTGATCGTAGTACTGGGTCAGGAACTCCCCGACCAGCTCCCCGAGGGCCCGCTCAGAGGCCTGGCGCACCGTGAAGTGTCGCTGGTCAGTGAGCCGACCAGCGCGGATGAACTGCACGGCAACGGTGGCCGTGTCTTCGCCCTCGGGGGGCATGGCGATGCCGATGGCGTCGTGCTCGCCGAGGTCGGTGTCCACGACCACCTGTCGCTGGATCGTCTCCTCGATGGCCTGCAACCTGTCTCGGAGTTCCGCCGCCTTCTCGTACTGCATCTCCTGCGAAGCTGCCTGCATGCCGTCTCGCAGTTCGCGCACGACGTCATCCGTCTGGCCGCGCAGGAAGCGGGCGGCCTGGCGGAGGTTCGCTCGGTACTCCTCTTGTGAGATCACCCCGGCGCATACGCCGGAGCAGTACCCGATGTGGTACTGGAGACATGCCCCGTCGGGTCGTCTGGCGGTAGGCTTGGAGGTGCAGATCCCGAACAGGCGTCTGACCAGGTTGAGGGTCCGGTGCATCGCCTTGGAGTTCGTGTAGGGCCCGAAGTACTGGTTGCCATCCTGCTTCACGCGCCGAACCACCACCAGGCGCGGGAACTCATCGGTCCACGTCAGGCATATATAGGGATAGTGCTTGTCATCGGTGAGCCGGCTGTTGAACGGGGGCCGATGTTGCTTGATGAGTGTGTTCTCCAGCAGCAGGGCCTCGAGGGGTGACGTTGTCACCATGAACTCGACGTCTGCCACCAAGGGCATCATGCGCTCGACCCAGCGGCTTCGGCCGCGAGGTCCGTCGGGGCTGAAGTAGGAGCGGACCCGTGAGCGCAGATGGGTCGCCTTGCCGACGTACAGCACTCGCCCATCCTCCGCCAGGAACCGGTAACAGCCGGGCCGTGAGGGAAGCTCCTTCAGTCTCTTCTCGAGCGCGTCGGTCATCTGTGGACATTGTAGCAGCCATGGTGTGCAGCCGCTGGGCGCCGGCCGCCGGGGGAGGTCTATCGGGAGAGGCGGGCCGAACCTGACACCACCGTGCTCTGGAGGTGCCGCCGATGCGTATTGCTGCTGTCCTGTGCCTCGCGGTTGTGGCGAGCCTGTCCCGCGCTGAGGCCGTGGAGATCCACTTTGAGGATTACCCGCCAGGACTGGTCGTCGATCAACCGTGGCGGGTCGAGTCCTTCGGCTGGACCATCAACGAAGGGGCCCTCGAGACGTCCGGGACCAATGGCTCCCTTTTCCACGAGGGCGCAGGCTTCGGGTCCACCGTGACCGTCTCTGCCGTCATCACCCCTCTCGCCGAGGAGGCGTCCGACTGGCCGGTCTGTGGGGTGACCATCGGATCCAGCCACGGCGACGCGTGGCGTCTGAATCTGGTTCGAGCGCCCGAGGCTCTGGACTACCGCCATCTGACGGAGCTGCACATGTCGCGGCATGGGATGTGGCTCGCGGAGTCCGACCAGGAGAGCCTCTGCCCACACCTCGAGGGGTGGACCCGAGAGGGCTGGACCTGGGAGTGGGGGACGCCTTACCGCATGGCTTTGACCTTGGACTCGGGCGCCAGCCGAGTGACGGGCGCCATCGAGAGCGCGGAGGGGGAGCTCCTCGCTCGCCATACCTTCGCCCTAGCCGGGGATGCCGTGCGAGCGGGCTGGGGCGGAGTCAGTTGCGGCCACCTCGCCATGCGCGTGGAGGACCTCGTTATCGATGTCGCCGTGGCAGCGGAACCCCCTGTAGCTGAGCCCCTCGAGCATCGCCCCTACGAACCTATCGCTCCTGCCGCCGAGGCGATATTCGAGGCCACGGGGTTCTTCCGCACGCAACAGGCCGAGGGCCGGTGGTGGATCGTCGATCCCGAGGGCCGTCCTGTGTTCCTCGTGGGCACCGACCACTGCAACTTCAACGTCCATCACTGCGAGGCCCTTGGATATGCCCCCTACAACCGCAACATGGTAGCCAAGTACGGTAGTGCTGAGGCATGGGCCGCGAGCGCCACCGAACGGTTGGCATCCTGGAACTTCAACGTCCTCGCCGCCAACCACAGCCCCGAGACGCGGGGCCACGGGCTGGCGCACAAGGCCTTCGTCGCCTTCGGGAGCAGCTTCGCTCGCAGCGCATGGATCGCCGAGCCCATCAACTGGACGGGCTTCCCCGACGTCTTCCACCCCAACTGGGAGCCGTACTGCCAGTTCGCCGCCAAGAGCCATGTCCAGGAGTTCCTGGGCGACCCGTGGCTCGTTGGCTACTTCCTGGACAACGAGCTGGAGTGGTACGGCAAGGGCGGCTTCCTCGTCGACGATGTCTACAAGCTGCCCGCTCAGGCGCCGGCGAAGCAGGCCCTCGTGGCGCACCTGAGGGAGGAGTACGGCGACATCGATTCGCTGAACGCCGCCTTCGGCAGTGACCACGCCGACTTCGATGCCTTGCTGGCCCACGTTGAGCCCCCGCCTCCCTCCGAGGCCCTCGCTGCCGTGCGTGAGGCGTTCCTGGCGAGGATCGCCGAACGGTATTTCGCCGCCACCTGCGATGCGCTCAAGGCCGCCGATCCTGATCACATGGTCATCGGCTGCCGCTTCGCCGGCCAGACGCCCGCGGCGGTGCTTGACGCGGCGGCCCGCCATCTCGATGTTTTCACGATCAACACCTATCCGCGGGTGGACATGGACGCCGATCTGGTGATCGAGACGCCCGCCATGCTGCTGAGCCTCTATGAGCGCATGAATCTGCCGATGATCATCACCGAGTGGAGCTTCCCCGCGCTCGACTCCGGCCTGCCCTGCAAGTACGGGGCTGGCATGCGCGTCGATACCCAGGAGCAGAAGGCCGAGTGCTACCGCATCTTCGCCGAGACCATAGCGAGCATGCCCTTTATGGTCGGGTACAACTACTTCATGTGGGTGGACGAGCCCGAACTCGGAATCTCCTCCACCTTCCCCGAGGACTCCAACTACGGCTTGGTGGACGTGAACGATGAGCCCTACACGGTGCTCACCGACGTGGCCACCGCCGTGAACGGACGGGTACAGGCCATCCATGCCGAGAGCGACCCCGATTGGCAGCCTCCCGCTGTGGAGGAACTCGAGCTCGCAGTCGGCCCGACACCCGACCGCTTCCCGGACGAAGGCACGGTCGTGGGGCAGTTCACCAAGGAGCTGGGGCCTCTCACCCTCTCCCACGAGCCACTGCCCAACGCCGGCCTGACCCTGAGGGCGGGCGACCTCACCCTTGGCACGCTCTACCCACTGATGCACCAGGTCACCGAGGCCGGCGACCGCTGGGTCTCGCCGAACCGCACGGAGTCGATCAGGATCTGGGACGATGGGGAGGAGTTCCTCGCGGACTTCGTGTTCAGTCACCCCGGTCAGCGTGGCATGGAGCGCTCCTACCGGGTCGGCTATCGCGTCGCCGCACGGGTCGGCTCGCCCGTGCTGGTGGCCAGGATCCTCTGGGTCGAGAACACCGACGACCGTCCTCTGAACCTGCGTGAGACCTTCCACTACCCATTGCCCATGATCGGCGGATCGCCTGAGGGGGACGTGCCTGGAGGGCCCGACGTGCCCAACTACTACTTCCCGAGCGCTTCCTGGCACGACCCCGAGGCGGGCGGATGGCTGGGCGTGGCGGCGGTGAATCCCACCGACTTCCAGGTCCACCTGTGGATTGGGGAGCCTGGTGGACACCACGCCGACGTGAGGCGCGCCGCCGACGTGGTCCTCGAGCCCGGGGAGCGGTGGGACCCGCCTCAGCCCTGGCTCGCCGTCTACGGGTTTGGGCCAGATGATCCCGATGGCTGGCGCCAGGCCTCGGCCCCCGACGCGGAGTGGAAGCAGTGGCTGCTGGGGTGGTGAGGCCCCCGGTTGCCCCCCTTGCCCATATGATAGAATCCCCGGCGCCGTAACCCCCGGTGCCTAGGGCACCATCTAGGAGGCGTTTGCCGTGTCCGGTCAGGCCGAGCTGCCGAGGCGCTCGAGGTGCTGCGGTGACTTCCGCACCGAGCATGTCGGCCAGGAGTGCTGCGTAATGGGTTGGGTCCACTCCTACCGAGACCACGGAGGGGTCATCTTCATCGACCTCCGAGACCGGAGCGGATTGGTGCAGATCGTCGCGGACCCGTCGACCAGCCCGGGTGCTCACGCCGCTGCCGAGCGGGTACGGAGCGAGTGGGTGGTAGCCGCGGTCGGCCGGGTGCGGCCCAGGTCCGCCGAGTCCATCAACCCCAAGCTGGCGACGGGCGAGGTTGAGATCATCACCGATCGCATCGTGATCTTGACCGAGGCCGAGACGCCCCCCTTCCCCGTGGACGCCGCCGAGGAGATGGACGAGAGCCTGCGCCTCAAGTGGCGTTTCATTGACCTTCGCCGCCCTCAGATGCTGGATCGCCTCCGCCGACGGCACGAGGTCGTGCTCTCGGCGCGCAACTACTTGAGCGAGAGGGGCTTCTGGGAGATCGAGACCCCCCTGCTCATCAACTCCAGTCCCGAGGGGGCCCGGGACTTCCTCGTGCCCAGCCGCATGAATCCTGGTCACTTCTACGCCCTGCCCCAGTCGCCTCAGCTCATGAAGCAGACGCTGATGGCGTCGGGCGTCGATCGCTACTTCCAGATGGCTCGCTGCCTTCGCGATGAGGACCTCCGCGCCGATCGCCAGCCGGAGCACACACAGATCGATATCGAGATGTCCTTCGTGGACGAGGAGCAAGTGTTGGAGACGGTTGAGGGCCTCGTCCGGCACATCTACCGTGTAGCCAAGGGAGTAGACCTGCCCGATCCCTTCCCCCGCATGACCTACGCCGAGGCGATGCTCCGGTACGGCTCCGACAAGCCCGAGCTCCGCTTCGGGCTGGAGATCATTGACGTCTCCCCGGTGGTGGCCAAGTCCGAGTTCCGAGTGTTCACGGAGACGCTGGCGAACGGTGGGCAGGTACGTGGGATCAACGTCAAGGCTGGCGCCTGCCTGTCGCGCAGCCAACTCGACAACCTACAGCCGACGGCGAGGGAGCTCGGTGGCAAGGGTGCGGCCTACATCATCTATGAGCCTGATGGAACCTGGCGCTCGCCCCTTCTGAAGTACTTCCCCGAGGACGTGCTTGAGGAGCTTCGTAGCCTCCTTGGCGGAGAACCGGGCGACCTGTTCGTGTTCGGCGCCGACGAACCCGAGGCACTGGCCCCCTTCATGGGCCGGCTGCGGCTCCACCTGGCCGGATTGGTGGGGCTCCCCGGCGAGACCGACGACATCAGGCCTCTCTGGGTGACGGACTTCCCCGTGTTTGAGCGTGACAGCGAGACGGGTGGCTGGCAGGCGATGCACCATCCCTTCACCATGCCGAAGCGCGAGTTCCTCGACACCATGGAGGAGAACCCCGGCGCGGTGATCGGCCAGCTATACGATCTCGTGATCAACGGCGCCGAGCTGGGCTCGGGGTCCATCCGCATACACGACCCCTCCATTCAGCAGCGCGTGTTTCGCATTGTCGGCATCAGCGAGGAAGAGGCGGAACGCAAGTTCAGTTACCTGCTGCGCGCCTTCCGCTACGGCGCTCCGCCCCACGGTGGCATTGCCTTGGGCATCGACCGGCTCGTCTCCCAGATTGTGGGCGTGAAGTCGATTCGCGAGGTCATCGCCTTCCCGAAGACGGCCACGGGCGCCGACCTCATGATGGGCGCGCCGGGCCCCGTTGATGACGCTCAGCTGCGCGAGTTGCACATCCGCCCCGTGGAGTAGACCCAGCGGGCGACCGAATCACCGAGCCGACGTCGAGGTCCAACATGTGAGGGACCGGCGCGGTTTGTGGCGCGTCGTCCTAACCGAGTCGAGGTGATGACCATGCGGCTACGCTACGCGCTCTTGCTCGTCGGCGCGCTGTCCTTGCTCGCAGGCTCCGCGGTGGCCCAGGGAGTGGGAGGCGGCCTCTTGGGCACGAACGACGGTCCAGTCGACCCCGATGACCTGATCACTGTCGTCTATGAACCTCAGTTCGTCGGTGCTCCCGCGCTCGCCCAGTTGCTCGGGGGCAGCGTCATTCACCTGAATGAGGACCTCATGGGCGGCGGCAGAGGCTTCGGCGGCCGAGGCGGGTACGGTAATCAGGGCTGGGGCGGCTACGGGGGGTATGGAGGCTACGGCGGCTACGGCAACCAGGGCGCCGGTGGGTATCGAGGCGGCTACGGGTACGGCGGTCGCGGGAGCGTCGGCGGCTACAGCGGCTATGGCTACGGCGGGTCCGGTGGCGGCAACTTCTCGTATGGCTGGCGGTAGACTGACCGGTCACGGCGCCCCTGCGTGACCGAGGTACCGCGTCGCCGTTCTTGCCGGACGGGTCTTCCAGCCCTACAATACCTGTTGGAATCGCGCATGGAGCGCGGCGGACGATTGCCGCTCGCGTGCCGTGTGGCAGGAGATTCCCGCGGCTGTACGCATGTATGGCTGTCCCGACATCAGGCCTCCGGACCAAGGATGTTCTGACGGAGGTAGAGAGCGATGGGGGGAGTGCTTTGCTGCTAGCTAAAGATGAAGTGCTCGCCCTTCGCGCCCAGTCGGGCGCCTCGGTGGACTTCGATGCTCTCGTCGACCGCTACGCCGCGCGGATTCATGCCTTTTGCATGAGGGCGACGGGCTCGCCGGCCGATGCGGAGGACTTGACTCAGGCCACCTTCCTGGCTGCTTTCGAGTGCCTGGGCAGCTACAACGCCGACCGGCCCTTCGGTCCCTGGCTGTATGGGATCGCCTCGAACCAGTGCCGCATGTGGCACCGTAGACGGGGCCGGATGGCCGAGCGAGTGCCCCGTGTGCTGGATACGGTCAAGGATCCCGCACCGACGCCGGACCGACTCGTCGAGCAAGCGGACAGCGCCCGCGTGATCCGGCGGGTGCTGGCGGGGATGCCGTCCACATACCGCGCGGCCGTCTCCTGCAGGTGCTTGCAGGGCATGTCGACCCGGGAGATCGCCGAGGTCCTGGGGATCTCCGTGGAGGCCACGGCCAAGCGGCTTGCTCGCGGCATGACGATGCTTCGGGAGCGGCTCGAGGCCTGCGGGCTGAGCCTCCCCGACTGAGCGCCTATCCTTTCTCCTCACCTACGCGCTAACTGACCGGGCGACTGGCCGGGACTCGAGGTCTTGCCTTGCGGTGCGATGACGCCAAGTGGCGGTTGCTCCTCTACCTGGATGGGGATCTGGGCGACGCCGACCGGGACGAACTCGAGGCGCACCTCGCTGAGTGCGAGGAGTGCCGCGCCGAGCTCGAGCGGGTCCGCGCCACCGAACGCGCCGTCGATGTGGCCTTGGGCGAGGTCGAGGCTGGCGATACCGAGGCCTTGCGGCGTATCCGCTCGGGAGTAACCCGGGCACGCCGGCTACGGGCGGGCACGCGGCCCGCCGTCAGGCTGAGGACGACTGTCCTGCTGGGAGCGGCGGTGATCCTGGGGGCACTGGTCCTCGTTACTGTGCCCACCCTACTCGGCCCCTTGTACGCTGCGCACCGGCAGCTTGAGCTGCAGTGGCCCGGAACGGCTGCCGACGACGGCGCCCTGGCCGTTCGGGTGCGTTGCACCGATGTCTCGACCGATGGCCCTCTCGTTAGGGAGCCGGTCTCGCTGTCACTGACGTTGTCGGGGCGGCGGGCGCATGGCCCCGTATCGGTGGCCACGGGCTTCACGGATGCTTCCGGCTACTTCCACGGCGTGCTCCGGGCCCCAGCCGCAGTCGAACCCATGGACGTCGTGCTGGAGGTCCGAGCTGGCGACGGCATCGGTGCGACAGAGGCTGAGCGTGGGCTGCGCATCGTGCCGAGGCGTCGCGCGTTCCTGTGGATAGACCGGGCCCCGGTAGCGCCTGGTGACGCCTTCACCGTGGCAGGTCTGGTTCTGCACCGCGCCAGCTCGCGGCCAGCCCGGGATGAGGAAGTTCGACTCTCTATCCTGGCCGCGGACGGCACCCCCTACCTGATCCGCACTGCCCGCACGGACGACTCGGGGCACGTGCGTGCCAGCGCCTCGCTTCCCTCCGACCTCCCGGCCGGAACCTACCGCGCCGTGCTCGAACACGACCTCGTGCGACGCGAGTACCCTTTCCACGCGGAGCGGCGCCGCGGCTCCGACATCGATGTGGCCCTAAGCGTGGAGCCGTCGCCCGCGGCGCCGGGGGACTCGGTTCGGGTTACCGCGGTGGGACGCTTGCCGTCGGGCGCCCCCGCCGTTGGCGCTTCGGCCCAGTTGGCCACCGGCCTGGGCCGCACGGCCCAGAGGCTGCGGCAGGCCCGATCGAGCGACTCGGAGGGAAGGGCAACGGCCTGGCTTACCGCCCCAACGGGCGGCGATGCTGGCACCCTCGACGTGAGCGCGCGGTTCGAGGGACCGCACCTCGAAGAGGGCCGAGGCGCCATGCGCGCCCCTCTGCTGGGACGATCCCTCCGCCTGCTCGCTGTCCCCCAGGGCGGCGTCCTCGTTCCGGGCCGCAATGGCGTCATCGAGGTGTTCGTGTTCGATGACCTCGGTCTGCCCGCCCCCGCTCGTCTGAGCGGCTCGCTCCGTGGCAGCCCGGTTGCCTTGGCCACGGGCCCCGACGGGGTGGCTGAGCTGTGGGCAGGAACGGTGACCCCGGACAGCCGTGTTGATCTGCGCCTGAGCGCGACCGACGATCGGGGCCGCTACGGCACCCTCCGGCTGTCGTTCACGCCCGCCGAGCCCGGCTCTCTGGTGGCAGTGCCCGATCGAGGACTGGCTCGGCCGGGGGAGACCCTGTCCATCGATCTCTACTCCGATGTCGATGGCCTCGCTCTCGTCGACCTCCTGCGGGATGGTCAGCCGGTCTCCGGCACGGCCGTGGAGCTGCGCGGCGGGGAGGCGCGGCTCTACGTGCCCGTGGATGCCACGATGGCGGGGACAGTGGGCATCTGCGCGCGCTGGCCCGGCCAACCCGTGCCTGGAACGGTGCCCGCGGTTCTGATCGACCCCACCCGTCGCTTGACCTTGTCCTGGAGCAACAGCCCCTCTGAACCCGGAGAGAACAGAGCTTCGATCCGAGTCGGTCAGGCGGGCGGCCGATGGCAGGGGCGAGTGTTCGGGGCGCTGACTCCAACGGATCGCTCGGCCGCGCCGCCGGACGTGCACCCCGCGCTAGACTACCTCTGCCTGAGCCTTCGGGCGCTCGATATCGTCAGGCAGCGAGACCTCGACCGGCTCGCTCTCTCGTGGGTGCGAGGCGATCGACCGTCACAGGTTCGCAGGCCCTCACGCGTCTTCCTCACGGCTGCGGGAGTGAACGCCGCCGATCCGCAGGTGACCGTTGATGGACCGCCACTGCAGCAGTCGCAGATGAGGGCCCGTCAGGTTCGGGTGTTCCGCGCATCGGCGGCAAGCCTCGCGCTGCTCTTCGGCATCGTCTTCGTCGGACTTCTTATCGGCGGTAGGCTGCGCGTCCGGGGGGCTCTCGGCGTGGGCGAGGAGGAGGCCGCCGCCGACTACGTGCGACGGCTTAGGACTGACATGGTCCTCTGCGGCCTCGCTATCGCGCTCGCAGTCGTGGGCGCCGTCTGGCCGCACCAGGAACTGGCCTATCCCCAGTCGCCGAGCGGGCCCGCCCTCCCTGATGGGGCCCGCGAGGAGGCGCCCGTCTCCCCGAGCAACGGGATGCTCGTCGCGCCGATCTCCCAGGTCACCGCTCACCTGCCCGCTGCCACTGCCAGCCCTCGGTCCGTAGATGACGCGGGCGAGGACCCTACCCTGATCGTACGGATGCCCGAACGTGCCTCGGACTTCCGATGCGCGGTGTTGGCGGTCGGTAACGACGGGAGCCTAGGGTTCGCGGAATGGCCCATCGCCGTGCGCCCGCCGCACTGGTTCTCCCTCGACGTGGATGCCGGGGCGCAGGTTGGTGAGCCACTTGCCGCCGCCGTGCGAGTGGTGAACCGAGGGCGCGCGATCTTGCGCGCTACCGTCGCGCTATCGGCAACCGGCGCGCGCGTGGTGGAGGGGGGCGAGTCTACCCTCGAGGTTGCCCCCCAGTCCTCCGCCGTCTCTTACGCGGTCATCGTCCCATCCGACCCTGGAACCGTGCTGATCGAGGCCTCCGCGGTTGTCGGGAGCGGCGAGACCTGGGCTGCCTCACGGACCGTGATCGCCAGGGAGGCGCCGGAGAGGATCGTCCTGGCCGCGGGCGTCGCGGGACGCGGTGGGACGGAGATACCCGTCGGAGCCCAGGTCGGCGCCCGGGGGCGACTCATGCTGGCCCACGGTAGGAAAGCCCTTCTCAACCAAGCGATGGACGCGCTGAAGCCACCTTGGTTGACCATCGACGGAGCCGTCTGGGCCGTGCTCATCGCCGACCGCGCCATGGAGGCGTGGAGCGGCTCCGATGCGAGCAGCCGGGATGCGAGACTCCAGGCCGGACAACGTATCGTCGCGGGCGCGAAGGCCGTGCTGGCTCACCGTTCGGGCGCCGCCTTCGGTCAAACGGTCGGCGCCGCGCCGGATCCCCGATCCTCCGCCCTGGCCGTGCTTGCCCTCGCGGCTGCCGCGCCGTGGTCCCCCGAGGCCGAGGCTGCCTTGCCCGCGGCGCGCGATGGGCTCATGCAGATCTGCTTCGAGGCTTCCGAGACGATGACTGACTCACAACGCGCCCTGGCTGCCTGGGCCCTGGCCGAAGCGGGGGCATCGCCCGACTCCGCCCTTCCACTGCTCGCGATCGCCGTTCGGCAGTCGGAACAGGGCGCTCCCGTTGGTCCGGAGCGTCTCGCCATCGCCGCTCTCGCCTTCCATGCTCTCGGCCTGGAAGATCAAGCTCGCGAGGTGGCGGAGAGGCTGGCGCGAGTGGCGGAGCCCCTGGCGGGTGAGGAGGCCGTGCCCCAGGGAGTCTCGGTGTTCGGTTGCGGCGGCGCTATGGCTGAGGCCGAGGTGACGGCGCTCTGCGCCCTGGCGCTCGAACGTGTCGACCCCAAGTCCCCCTCGAGGCCAACGCGCCAGTGGCTTATCCAGCGACTCGCGGAGCTTCGGGCGGGCGACCAGGTCTTCGGCGGCTCGTCAACTACCGGAGTCTGCTCGCTGGCGCTTTTAGAGATGATGCGCGACGCGGCTGGCGGAGACGTCCGGGTCACCATGGAGTCCCTCGGCGCCCAGACTGTCGTCGACCTGCCTCCTGACCGCTGGATGTCAGTGCCGGTGGGGGGCCCGGATGCCACCATCCGCTCGGCCGGAGGGGAACTGGTCCACTATGTCGTCCTGGCCCCGGCCGGGGAGCCGCGCCTCGCGGGGGCCGTCGCTTCACTGAAGCCCGTGGGCGACGGTGCGGTGGGGCAGGTACGCGCGACGGCCACGAATGGCGGGAGGGACGCCCTCCGATGCGTGGAGATGCGACTCACACTCCCGGCGGGGGTAGACGCGTACGCGCCCGACCTGGAGGACGCCCTCGCCACGGGCGCCATCAAGGCCTACGTGGCAGACGGCAACGTCCTGCGCATGCTGCTGGGTGACCTGCCCGCCGGCCAGGCGAAGTCCGTGTCCTTCAGGGCGAGGGCGCGGCGAGTGTCGCGGGTCACTGAATCACAGTGGGGTGCTGATCTGGTGCCAGCGGGCGCTGGCCAGCTCTGAGGCTGCCCTAACGCTTCCGTGCGGTGACCACCAGTCTGGAACCGTCGATCTCCCTGAACCCCGCAGCGAACTCGATGTCAGGGAAGGTGACATCCGTGTAGCCCTGAGACTCCAGAAACTTCCTCGTCTCTTGAGGCAAGAGGATCCGGTACGCGCTACGGTCTCTGAACGGCTGCTCCTCACCCTCGAGTAGCCACTGCCACTCGGCGAGGACGACCTGCTGGTGAGCATCGATCTGAAGCTCGAGCTTCTCCTTCAGCTGCCGGCAGTCGACCGTATGGTTCTTGACCGAGACGCGCCGGAACACGCGTGCCTCAAGCAGCTCACCGAAGTTGTTGAGATCGAGAACGAGGAGGCCTCCCGGACTCAAGGCATCGCGCATACGACCGAGAATCAGATCAAGCTCCTCGTTGGTGGTCCAGTACTGCAGCGTGGACCCCAGGCAGAGCACCGCGTCGTAGCCTGACCCGAGTTCCGCTTCGAGGGCATCGCCCTCGAGGATCGTGGCATCCGGGTTCACCGCTCTGGCCTCGACACAGAGGGCCGGCGCGGCATCGACCCCGGCGCCGAGGATGCAGAGACTCCGAAGGTAGGCGAGGTGCCGTCCATCCCCGCACCCAACGTCGAGGACGCGCTTGACATCCCTGGCGGCGAGCAGGTCGCCGAGGCTGGGGAACTCCCGACAGCGGGCGAGTCCGGCGTAGATGCTGGGATCGCGATAGACAAGCTTGTCGACCTGGGCAACCATGCTCATCATTGTAGTCTGACCCATTCCAGGGGGCAAGGCGAACTCGGCCCCCGCCCAGGGTCTTTTCGTTGTTTTGCAT